>NZ_JBIRYI010000020.1:0-97095 GCF_044389675.1 Promicromonospora kroppenstedtii
TCCGTCGCCATCCAGGCCGGCCACTCGCACGTGTTCTCCGCCACCACGGGCGAGCGCCTCGGCTGAACCGACGCCTGACGGCAGGCCCGGCCACATAGGCCAGGGCCTGCTCCCCCGGCTCGCCGGGGAACGGTGACATCCTCGGGGTGTGTTGCTCGGGGTAGACAATGTCTACTCCGAGCAACACACCCCGCAGGCCTTTCACGACTCCGCCCCCGGCGGACCCCGCCTGCCCGGCCGCCCGGCCGGCCCAGCGCAGAATGGTGCCCATGCCCCAGCAGAACCTCCAGATCACCGCGGTGGCGCCCGACCCCACTCTGCTGGACCTCCCGTGGGACGTCCCGCTGGCCGAGTGGCCCGACGAGGTCCTCGCCGCCCTGCCCCAGGGCATCTCGCGGCACGTGGTCCGGTTCGTCAACCACGGCGGCCGGGTCCTGGCCATCAAGGAGATCGGCGAGACCGTCGCCTACCGCGAGTACGCCCTGCTGCGGCAGCTGCACCGCATCGAGGTGCCCTCCGTGGTGCCCGTGGGCGTCATCACGGGCCGCAGCGCGCCCGACGGCGAGCGGCTCGAGGCCGTGCTCATCACCGAGCACCTGCCGTTCTCGCTGCCGTACCGCGCCCTGTTCAGCCAGGACCTGCGCCCCGATACCGCCACGCGCCTCATCGACGCCCTGGCGGTGCTCCTGGTGCGCCTGCACCTCGTGGGCTTCTACTGGGGCGACGTGTCGCTGTCCAACACCCTGTTCCGGCGCGACGCCGAGACCTTCGCGGCCTACCTGGTGGACGCGGAGACCGGCGACATGCACCGGCAGCTCACCGACGGCCAGCGCAACTACGACGTCGACCTGGCACGCACCAACATCATCGGCGAGCTGATGGACCTCGCGGCGGGCGAGCTGCTCGACGAGGACGTCGACGAGGTGTCCATCGGCGACGCCCTCGTGGAGCGCTACCAGGAGCTGTGGGCCGCCCTGACCATCTCCGAGGCGTTCGACCAGGAGGAGCGCTGGCGGGTGGCCGCGCGCATCGAACGGCTCAACGACCTGGGCTTCGACGTGGGCGAGCTGGAGATCACCACGGACATCGACGGCACCAAGGTGCGCATCCAGCCCAAGGTGGTCGACGCCGGGCACCACTCGCGCCGGCTGCTGCGCCTGACGGGCCTGGACGTCCAGGAGAACCAGGCGCGCCGCATGCTCAACGACCTGGACAGCTTCCGGGCCGCGACCGACCGGCAGAACGACCAGGAGCAGATCGTGGCGCACGCCTGGGTCCGCCAGGTCTTCCGCCCCACGATCGACGCCGTGCCCAAGGAGATGCGACGCAAGCTGGAGCCCGCGCAGCTCTTCCACGAGATCCTCGACCACCGCTGGTTCATCTCGCAGCAGGCGCAGCGGGACATCCCGCTGCCCGAGGCCGCCAAGTCCTACGTCGAGAACGTGCTGCGGCACCGCCCCGACGAGGACGCCCTGCTCGGCCTCGCACCGGGCGAGGCCGAGCAGCAGGCTTAGGGCCTAGCTCGCGTCCGCGCGCTGCTTGGCCACCTCGTAGAGCGTGATGCCCGCCGCCACGGCGGCGTTCAGCGACTCGGTCGTGGCCGCGATCGGGATCGACAGCACGGCGTCGCACGCGTCGCGCACGAGGCGTGACAGGCCCTTGCCCTCCGAGCCGACGACCAGCACCAGCGGGTCGTTCGCGTACGCGAGCTCGCCCACCGGCATGTCGCCGCCGGCGTCGAGGCCCACCACGAAGCAGCCGGACTTCTTCAGCTCGGCCAGCTCACGGGCCAGGTTGGTCGCACGTGCGACCGGCACGCGCGCGGCCGCGCCCGCGGACACCTTCCAGGCCGACGCCGTCACGCCCGCCGCGCGTCGCTCCGGCACCAGCACGCCGTGCGCGCCGAACGCGCCCGCGGACCGCAGCACGGCCCCGAGGTTGCGGGGGTCGGTGATGCCGTCCAGCGCCACGATCAGCGGCGGCTGGCCCGCCTCCGCCGCGACGTCGAGCAGGTCGTCGGCGTCCCGGTAGTCGTACGGCGGCACCTTCATGGCGACGCCCTGGTGCACCGCGCCGTCGGTGAGCCGGTCCAGGTCGACGCGGGACGCCTCGAACATCGGCAGGCTGCGCGCGTGCGCGATCTCCAGGATCTCCTTGGTGCGGTCGTCCGACTCCAGGCGCGAGGCCAGGTAGATGCCCTCGGCGGGCATCTCCGCGCGGAGCGCCTCCAGCACGGAGTTGCGCCCGGCGACCACCTCGGGCGCGCCGGCGCCCTTGCGTCCGGCACCGCGACCGCCCGGGCCGCCCGGCCGGCGCTGCCCCGTGGCGGCGCGCTTCTCCGCCGCGACCTTGCGCTGGTGCGCGGGGTGGTAGGTGCGGTCCTCCGCCTTGGGCGTCGGCCCCTTGCCGCGCAGCGCCTTGCGGCTGTGCCCGCCGGTGCCGACCTGCGCACCCTTCTTGGAGCCGGCCTTGCGCACCGCACCGGCGCGCTTGGAGTTGCCTGCCATCTTTGTGTCTCGTCTCTCAGCCGGGGTGTCAGATCAGGAGAGGGCCCAGCGGGCCCCGTCGGCGGAGTCCTGGACCTCGATCCCGGCGGCCGCGAGGCGGTCCCGGATCGCATCGGAGGTGGCCCAGTCCTTCGCGGCCCGCGCCTCCGCGCGGGCCTTCAGCTCGGCCGCGACCAGCCCGTCGAGGGCGGTCGCGTACCGGTCGTCGCCCGACGTCGACCACTGCGGGTCGGCCGGGTCCAGGCCCAGCACGTCCAGCATCGCACGCATCGTCACCAGCTCGTCGCGGACTGCGGCGTCGCTCCCCGAGGCCAGGGCCGTGTTGCCCGCCCGCAGGTGCTCGTGCACGACGGCGAGCGCCTGCGGCACGTTGAGGTCGTCGTCCATCGCGGCGGCGAACGCCTCGGGGAGCTCGGCCTTGGCGACCTCCTCCGCGGGGACGTCGCCCACACGCTCCGAGGCGCGCGTGACGAAGCCCGACAGGCGCTCCCACGTGGTGCGGGCCTCCTCCAGGGTGTCGGGCGCCCACTCGAGCATGGAACGGTACTGCACGGCCACCAGGGCGTAGCGGACGACGGGGGCGGGCGCCTGGGCCAGCAGCTCGCTGACCAGCAGCCCGTTGCCCAGGGACTTCGACATCTTGACGCCGGACTGCGTGACCCACGCGACGTGCATCCAGCGCTGGGCGAACTCGTAGCCCGCGGCCCGCGACTGCGCCTGCTCGTTCTCGTGGTGCGGGAACCGCAGGTCGAGGCCGCCGCCATGGATGTCGAACGTCTCGCCCAGGTAGCGGCGGGCCATCGCGGAGCACTCCAGGTGCCAGCCCGGCCGGCCGCGGCCGAACGGGGTGTCCCACGACGCCGACTCGGGCTCGCCGGGCTTGGGAGCCTTCCACAGTGCGAAGTCGTGCGGGTTCTTCTTGGCCGCGGCGGCGGTCCCTGCCGTGGCCTCGGCGCCCTCCTCGGGGCTGAGGTCCTCGACCCGCTGTCGGGTCAGCTCGCCGTAGGCGGGCCACGAGTGGACGTCGAACCAGACGTTGCCCTCGCCGGTGGCGTAGGCGTTGCCCTTCTCGACCAGACGCTCCATGAGCGCGATCATCTCGGGCACGCTGCCGGTGGCCCGCGGCTCGTAGGTAGGCGGGATGACGCCGAGCGCGTCGTACGCCTCGGTGAACACGCGCTCGTACAGCGCGGCGTGCGCCCACCACTCCCGGCCGGCGGCGGCCGCCTTGGCCAGCACCTTGTCGTCGATGTCGGTGACGTTGCGGATCAGGGTGACCTTCAGGCCCCGGCGGGTGAGCCAGCGCCGCAGCACGTCGAACGCGATGACGGGGCGCAGATGGCCTACGTGAGGGGGTGCCTGCACGGTGGCGCCACACAGGTAGATGCCGACCTCGCCCGGGGTGATGGGGTCGAAGTCGCGCACCTCGCGCGCAGCGGTGTCAAACAGGCGAATAGTCACCTGTCAAGGGTACCGGCGGTCAGGCACCCTTTTCCTGCCCGAGTTCCTGATCGGTCCCCTCCCCGAGCAGCCGGGCCACGTGCCGGTGCCCGCGCGCCTCGTACCCGACGACCGAGATCGCCGGCGCGAGCATCACCAGGAGCAGGGCCCATGCCATGCCGACGCCCGCCGCCGCGGCGCCGACCGCCACGGCGAGCATCGCGACCGTGCCGAGCACCAGGTACAGGTGCAGCGGGCTGACCGCCCGGCTGAGGATCCAGAACTGGACGTAGTCGGCCACCACGAACACCAGCACCGGCACGGCGACCGCCAGCACCGTCGCGAGGGCGCCGAGGTGCGAGTGCCCCTCCAGGTAGTAGCCGGCCACGTGCAGCCCGGCCCCTACGCCGGCGAGCGCCGCGAAGACCAGGATGTTGCCGTAGCCCCAGGTGAACGACCGCTCCCGGTGCCGGTGCAGGAGCTCGGCGTCGGGCGTGAGGTAGTACGTCCACCAGAGGCCGAACGTGAGGCCCGTGCCCGCGAGCGCCACGAGAGCGGCGTCGAGCGTCCACCCCGAGTGCTCGACGACGGCGGACAGCGACGCCACGGTGCCGATGACACCCTCGCCGAGCGTGATGATGGCGAGCAGCCCGTAGCGCTCCGCCATGTGGTGGGCGTGCCACGGCGTGCTCTTCTGGCCGGGGCCGGCCGTGCGGTACCGCTCGGCGACGTACGGTCCCGCCATCTCGGCGATCCCGAGCAGCACGCCGCCCGCGAAGAAGACCGGGACCGTCACGGGGGCGACCGCCAGCACGAGCCATCCGATCTGCGTGATGACCAGCGTGCGCACGTACGACATGCAGGTGGCGCGGTACTCGGGCGCCTGCCGGGCCGCGCGCAGCCACTGCACGAGCATGGCCAGCCGCATCACGATGTACCCGGCGACCATGACCTCGTTGTGCACGCGGTCGCCCTCGTCGAGGGACCGGAACATCTCGGGCAGCCCGAGCGCGAGGATCACGACGCCGATCATCTGCACCATCGTGGTGACGCGGTAGAACCAGTCGTCGGTGTCGAACGCGGAGGCGAACCAGGTGAAGTTGATCCACGCCCAGCAGATGGCGAACATCGAGAACGCGAACCCGACGACGCCGGACACGGCGTGCCCCTCGGCGAGCAGGTGCGCGCCCTGCTCGCCGGCCACCCCGAACGCGACCACGAACGTGAGGTCGAACAGCAGCTCCAGCGGGGTCGCCGTGCGCGACGGCTCGTGCGGGTCGCGACCCGTCATCGGCCGGTTGCGGTGGTGCAGTGTGGGCATGGGCTTGTTCTACCCGATCCCGCACCGGCGGCCTAGCCGAAGTTGCGGCCCTCGCCCCGGTACGTCGGCACGGTCTCGGTGATCTCGCTGCCCCGCACGAGGTGCACCTGGTCGAACCGCTCCATCATCTCGCCGGCCTTCGCGTGCCGGAGCCAGACCCGGTCCCCGGTGCGGAGCATGCCGCCGCCCGCCCGGGTGGCCTTGAGCGGCGTCTGGACCTCGCCCGCGCCCTCGGTCCCGCTCAGCGTGTAGCCGGGCGTGAACAGGCGCGGCAGCCGCAGCGTGCCGGCCTGGCCCGACGCCGCGTAGCCCCCCGCGAACGCCGTCACCCAGCCGGGAGCGGGCTCGCGGACCACGTCCAGGCCGAAGAACGCCGCCGGCCGCGCCTCGAACGAGCGGTAGCCGTCGAACAGCCCGGGCACGAACAGCCCGGAGCCGGAGGTCACCTCCGTCACTCCGGGCGCGCTGCCGCTCACCTCGATCGACCCGGTCCCGCCCGCGTTGACCAGCTCCACCTCGTGCCCGACGGCGTCGCGCACCGCCGCGAGGATCCGCACCCGGCGCTCGTTCACCTCGCGCATCGTGAGTCGCTTGACGACCCGGACCGCGGGGCTGGTGTCCGGCAGACCGGCCACCTGGGCCTCGTAGAACATCAGGCCGCGCACCGCGAGGCCCTTGGCCTGGGCCACTGTCGCCAGGGCGGCGACGTCGCCGGGCTCGCGCAGCGGCGAGCGGCGGACGCCCAGGTGCGCCACGAGCGGCCCGGCGCCGACCCGCAGCGAGCAGTCGACGTCCAGGCAGACCTGGACCGGCCGCGCGGCCGACGCGGCCGCCTCCGGCCCGCCCGCCCCGGCCCGCTCCTCGGCGGCGGCGATCAGGCCGAGGTGGGCCACGTCGTCGACCATCAGGGTGATCTCCGCGCGTGCCGTGGCATCGGCGGCCAGCGCGGCCAGCGCCTCCCGGTCCACCGTCGGGTACCCGACCAGCACGTCGTGCGTGCCCTGGCCGACCAGCCACAGCGCCTCGCGCAGCGAGTAGGCCATGACACCGGCGAACCCGTGCCCGAGCGCCCGGTCGACGAGGGAGCGCACCCGCACGGACTTCGACGCGACCCGCACAGGCATGCCGTCGGCCCGCTTGAGGATGTCGAGGGCGTTGGTGTCGAAGACGTCGAGGTCGACCACGGCGACCGGGGCCGGCAGGCCGGACGTGGCGGCGGAAAGCCGCGCGGCGGTGTCTGCTGCGGAGCTCATGCCCGAACGCTACTCCGGTTCTGTCCCCCTGAGCGGGCCCGTGGGATAGTGCTCCCGTGATCTGGACGAACTGGGCACGCAACGTGACCGCCACGCCCGCACGACTCGAGCAGCCGGCCTCCGAGGACGAGCTGTCCGACGCCGTGCGGCGCGCCGTCAAGGACGGGCACACGGTGCGCGCCGTCGGCGCCGGGCACTCGTTCATGCCGGCGGCGGCCACCGACGGCGTGCTGCTCAACCTGGACCACCTGGACGCCCTGCACCGCGTGGAGCGCGACCCCGACACGGGGCACGCCCTGGTCACGGTGGGCGCGGGCATGCGGCTGCACCAGCTCAACCGGCACCTCGCCGAGCGCGGCCTGGCCATGCAGAACCTCGGCGACATCGACCGGCAGTCGGTCGCGGGCGCCATCTCGACGGGTACGCACGGCACGGGCGCCCGGTTCGGCGGCCTCGCGACCCGTGTGCGCGCCCTGACCGTCGTGGGGCCCGACGGCGACGTCGTGCGCGCCGCGCCCACCGAGCGGCACGACCTGTTCGAGGCCTCCCGCCTCGGCCTCGGCGCCACGGGCGTGCTGAGCACGGTGACCATCGAGGCCGTCCCCGCGTTCGACCTGCTCGCCGTCGAGGAGCCCTGGCCCCTGGACCGCGTGTTCGAGGAGCTCGACGACCTCGTGGCAGGCAGCGACCACTTCGAGTTCTACTGGTTCCCCGCCACGCGCCGCGCCCTGACGCTGCGCAACACGCGGGTCGACGCCGGGACGAACGCCGGTTCCGGCCTGGGCCACGGCCTGCGCAAGGCGGCCGGCGCCGTCCGCTCGTTCATCGACGAGGAGGTGCTGTCCAACGCGCTGTTCGGCACCGTCAACCGAATCGCCACGCTCGTCCCGGCGGCGACCCCGACGCTGAACGCGATCTCGGCCCGCGCCCTGAGCTCGCGCCGCTACACGGCGCCGTCGCACGAGGTGTTCTGCACGCACCGGCGCGTGCGGTTCCGCGAGATGGAGTACGCCGTGCCCCGGGCCGCGGTGGTGCAGGTGCTCGACCAGCTCGACGCCTGGCAGCGGTCCACCGGCGAGAACATCCCGTTCCCGGTCGAGGTGCGCTTCGCTCCGGCCGACGACGTCTGGTTGTCGACCGCCTACGGCCGCGACACCGCGTACGTGGCCGTGCACCAGTACTGGAAGCTGCCGTACGCGCGATACTTCGACGCCGCCGAGCAGATCTTCACGGCCGTGGGCGGGCGCCCGCACTGGGGCAAGATGCACACCCGCGACGCCGGGTACCTGGCGGGCCAGTACCGCCGCTTCGAGGACTTCCGCCGGGCGCGCGAGGCAGCCGACCCCCAGGGTGTGTTCGCCAACCCCTACACCCAGCGGGTCTTCGCGGGATGACGCCCGGCCGGAGGTCGCCGGCTCAGGGCGTCATGTCGTCGAAGACGTCGTGCGTCAGGTCGGCGAACGCGGAGCGCGCGGCGGCGTCGTCCTGGTCGACCATCCAGGCCAGCTCGATGCCGTCGATCCGGATCGCCACCGTCCGCGACAGCGCGTCGAGGTCGGTCCGGTACTTGGCCTCGGCGACGTCGGCCAGCCTCTGCAGGTACTCCCGCGTCATCACGATGCTCTGCTTGAGGTGCGCCTGAGCGACCTCGCGCAGCACCGGCGTCCGCGCGCCCGAGACCGCGAACTCGAAGGTCAGCAGCCGCATGTGCTGGTGCTGCTTCAAACCCGTCAGCAGGGCGTCGACGGCGGTCTCGGCCAGCGTCGCGCGGTCCGGGCCCGCCGACAGCGCGGAGATCATGGGCTCCGACGCCCGCATGGCGATGGCGCGGCCCATGGCGCGCAGCATCGCGTCCTTGTCGTCGAAGCAGTAGTGCACCGTGCCCAGGGAGATCCCGGCCTCCTGGGCCACGCGGCGCACGGTCACGGACTCGACGCCCTCGCGCATGGCGACGCTCAGCCCGGCCTCGACGATCTCGGCACGACGTTCGTCCAGCGGCTTCCGCTTGTTCATGCCGCCGCCCTGCTGTCGGGCACGACGAGCGCGGTCGCGATGGCCGCGACCCCCTCGCCACGCCCGGTCAGCCCGAGCGCGTCCGTAGTGGTCGCGGTCAGCGAGACGGGCGCGCCCGCAGCGGCAGACAGCGCCGCCTGGGCCTCGTCGCGTCGCGTGCCGACACGCGGATGGTTTCCGATCACCTGAACAGCCACATTACCGATCATGTACCCGGCAGCCCGGACGCGCCTCGCGGCCTCGGCAAGAAGCGTGGTACCGGAGGCCCCCGCCCACTCGGGACGACCGGTCCCGAAGTGCGACCCCAGGTCGCCCAGGCTCGCCGCCGAGAACAGCGCGTCCGCGGCCGCGTGGGCGGCGACGTCGGCGTCGGAGTGGCCGGCCAGGCCGCGTTCCCCGGGCCAGTGCAGGCCTCCGAGCCACATCTCGCGGTCCGAGCCGTCCGGCGCGTAGGCGTGCACGTCGACGCCGATCCCCGTACGCGGCAGGGGGTACGGTGCCGCGACCGTGAGGTCGGGCGTGCTCGACGGGTCGGTCATGCGTTGCTCTCCTGCAGCACGAGGGACGCGAGCCACAGGTCGCGTTCGGTGGTGATCTTGAAGGCGGCGGCGTCCCCCGGCACGATGTGCACCGGCTCGCCGAGCACCTCGACGAGGCCGGCGTCGTCGGTCGCCGCCAGGTGCTCCGCGCGGGCCCGGGCGGCACCGGTCCTGTGCGCGCGCACCAGCAGGTCCCGGGCGAAGCCCTGGGGCGTCTGGACGGCGCGCAGCCGCGCACGGTCGGGTGTACCGGTGACGAGCTCGGCGTCGCCGTCCGGCCGCACCTGCTTGACCGTGTCGGTGACGGGCAGGCCGGGCACGACGGCGCCGTGGCCGCTGCGGACGGCGCCCACGACCCGCCGCACGAGGTCCGCCGGGACGAGCGGCCGGGCCGCGTCGTGCACCAGCACCACGTCGTCGCCGGACCGGGCGAGGGCCAGACCGGCGCCGACGGATGCCTGTCGCGTGGGGCCGCCGTCGGTCACCTGGACGGGGACCTGCACGTGCGGGTCGTTCGCCAGGAGGTCGGTCATGACGTCGGTCAGACCATCGGGTGCGGTGACCACGAGGGAGTCCACGACCCCCGACGCCGCCAGGCGGCGCGCCGCGTGGAGCACCAGCGGGAAGCCGTCCAGCTCCACGAGGGCCTTGGGCAGGTCACGTCCTAGTCGGGTGCCCGAGCCGGCGGCCGTCAGGATTGCAAGGGTCGTCATCTCGTCGCGGGTCCCCACAGGATCATGATTGAAGCGAAGGATCCCGTGGGGTGCGCGCGCCGGTGGCCCGGCCGGCCCGTCCGAGGTGGTGGGGACCCTGTGGGTAAGTCAGGAAGCGAGGACCTCGTCGAGAATGGCTTCCGCCTTCTCCTCCTCGGTGTGCTCGGCCAGCGCGAGCTCGGACACCAGGATCTGCCGTGCCTTGGCGAGCATGCGCTTCTCACCTGCGGAGAGACCACGGTCGGCGTCACGGCGGGACAGGTCGCGAACGACCTCGGCCACCTTGATGACGTCGCCGGACGCCAGCTTCTCGAGGTTCGCCTTGTACCGGCGCGACCAGTTGGTGGGCTCTTCGGTGTACGGCGCACGGAGCACCTCGAACACGCGGTCGAGACCCTCCTGGCCGACGACGTCGCGTACCCCCACGAGGTCGACGTTCTCCGCCGGGACTTCGATGGTGAGGTCGCCCTGCGCAACCTTGAGCTTCAGGTACATCTTTTCTTCGCCGCGAATCTTGCGGGTCTTGATCTCTTCGATCAGCGCCGCGCCGTGGTGCGGGTAGACAACCGTCTCGCCTACTGTGAACGTCATCTGCAGATGTCCCCTTTCCCTGAAACCAGGTTACCACGGCGTGATCTGGAGAACTTGCACCCTTGGGGTTCGCCCGGACCCGGAACGAACTGCGTTTGCGCAGGTCAGAGCGTTGCACGTGCCTGGATGGAGGGTGGTCACCACCCCTTCACCCCCGGTCGGATCGTTCCGCAGCCGTGACCGTTGCCACTCCCTGACCGGGTGGTTCGTCACCTTCGGCGATGCGCGGGCACGCCTGTGGGCCCACTAGGATATTGCGGGGATCCGCCCCCGCCCGAACCAGACGAACATCAGGGAGTTCACCGTGTCCCGTCGCGCCACCGCCGCCCGAGGCGCCCGCACCATCGCCGTCGCGGGGGTCTCCGCTGCGGGGGCCCTCCTCCTGGCGGCCTGCGCCCCGACCACGACGACGCTCAACTACGACCCGTCCGACGGCGTCGGGGTCTCCGTCCTGGGCGCGGAGAACACGGACCTGCGTGGCATCAACCTCCTGGTCGTGTCCGCCGCCGAGGGCGAGCCGGGCAACGTCCTGGGCGCCCTGTCCAACACCAGCGCCGAGGACGCCACGTTCACGCTCCAGTCGCCCGGCGCCGGCCCGCTGGTCGTCGAGGTCCCGGCCGGCGACACCGTGTACCTGAACTCCGAGGCGGGCGAGCCCGCCCTGATCGACCTGGTCACCGCGGCGCCCGGCGACTTCCTGGACGCGACCCTGAGCGTCGGCGCGGACAGCAAGGAGTTCCAGCTCCCGGTGTTCGACGGCACGCTGCCGGAGTACGCGGACTACGTCCCGGTCGACGTGGTCGAGGTCGTCGAGCCGTCGGCCTCCCCCACGGAGTAAGCACAGCAGGAACGACGAAGAGCCGGTGGGTCGGACCCACCGGCTCTTGTCGTACCCGCTCAGCGGACGCTCACCCGAAGCGGCCCGAGACGTAGTCCTCGGTGGCCTTCTCGGCGGGAGACGAGAAGATCGTCGCGGTGTCGTTCATCTCGATGAGGCGCCCGGGCTTGCCGGTGCCCGCGATGTTGAAGAACGCCGTCCGGTCGCTCACGCGGGCGGCCTGCTGCATGTTGTGCGTCACGATGACGATCGTGTAGTCCTTCTTGAGCTCCTGGATGAGGTCCTCGATCGCCAGGGTGGAGATCGGGTCCAGGGCCGAGCACGGCTCGTCCATGAGCACCACCTGCGGCTTCACCGCGATGGCGCGGGCGATGCACAGGCGCTGCTGCTGGCCGCCCGACAGGCCGGAGCCCGGCTTCTCGAGGCGGTCCTTGACCTCGTTCCAGAGGTTGGCGCCGCGCAGCGAGGACTCGACGAGCTCGTCGGCGTCGGACTTCGAGATCCGCTTGTTGTTCAGCTTCACGCCCGCCAGCACGTTGTCGCGGATGGACATCGTGGGGAACGGGTTGGGGCGCTGGAACACCATGCCGACGGTGCGGCGCACGGCCACGGGGTCGACGTCGTCGCCGTACAGGTCGACGCCCTCGAGCTCGACCGAGCCGTCGACGCGGGCCCCGGGGATCACCTCGTGCATGCGGTTCAGGGTGCGCAGGAACGTCGACTTGCCGCAGCCCGACGGCCCGATGAAGGCCGTGACGGACTTGGGGTCGATCGTCATGGACACACCCTCCACGGCGAGGAAGTCGCCGTAGTAGATGTTCAGGTCTTTCACGTCGATGCGCTGTGCCATCGGATCATTCCTTCGTGTGAGCTGCGGCTGAGGCGGGTCTGCGCGTCAGCGCAGCTTCGGGGAGAACCACCGGGTCACGAGGCGCCCGATGAGGTTGAGGAGCATGACGATGATGATCAGCAGGAGGGCGGCGGCCCAGGCCCGGTCGAAGTTGATGCCGACCAGGCAGTCGAGCGCGTCCTCCCGGCAGGGCACCGGTCCCTGTCGGTACTGGCTGAAGATGTAGACCGGCAGAGTCATCATGCGCCCGTCGAACGGGTTGAAGTTGATCGAGTCCGACACACCCGCGGTGATGAGGATCGGGGCGGTCTCGCCGATCACTCGGGCGATCGAGAGCAGCACACCCGTCGTGATGCCGGCCACGGAGGTGCGCAGCACGACCCGGACGATGGTGAGCCACTTGGGCACGCCCAGCGCGTAGGACGCCTCCCGCAGCTCGTTCGGGACGAGCTTGAGCATCTCCTCGCAGGAGCGGACCACGACGGGGATCATCAGCACGCTCAGTGCGACCGCGGCGATGATCCCGAGCTTGGCGCCCGGACCCAGGAAGATCGTGAACAGCGCGAACGCGAACAGGCCCGCGACGATCGACGGGATACCCGTCATGACGTCCACGAAGAAGGTCGTGGCCCGGGCGAGCGCGCCGCGGCCGTACTCGACGAGGTAGATCGCGACCAGCAGGCCGATCGGCACCGAGATGACCGTCGCGGTGAGCGTGATCATCAGCGTGCCCACGGCGGCGTGGTAGGCGCCGCCCATGTCCATGCCGCCGAAGACGCCGCGCATCGACGTGAAGAGGAAGTCGCCGTTGAACCGCTCGATGCCGTTGACGACGACCGTCCACAGCAGGGACACGAGCGGGATGACGGCGAGCGTGAACGCGCCGTAGATCAGGACCGTCATGGCCCGGTCGGTACGCCTGCGGCCGCTGTCGGCGGCGGTGAGCAGGGCGCGCGTGCGCTCGACGGCGCCGGCGTCGTCCGTGATCGAGGTCGTGGCGCTCATCAGTTGGCTCCCGAGAATTCCTTGCGCCGCGCGACGATCGCGCGGGCGCCCATGTTGACCACCATGGTGATGACGAACAGCGCGAGGCCGGTGGCGATGAGCACGTTCACCGCGAGCCCGCTGGCCTCGGCGAACCGCGACGCGATGAACGCGGCGATGGTCTGCTGCTGGCCCGAGTCGAAGATCTGGAACGAGTAGAGGATGCCGGGCGACAGGATCATCAGCACCGCCATCGTCTCGCCGAGCGCACGGCCCAGGCCGAGCATCGCGGCCGAGATGACGCCGGACCGGCCGAACGGCAGCACGGCCGTGCGGATCATCTCCCAGCGCGTGGCGCCGAGCGCGAGCGCGGCCTCCTCGTGCAGCGTGGGGGTCTGCAGGAAGACCTCGCGGGAGACCGCGGTGATGATCGGCAGCACCATCACCGCGAGCACCACGGACGCCGTCGCGAGCGAGCGGCCCGTGTTCGTCACGTTCACGGTCCAGAACGGCAGGAAGTCGAGCACCCCGGCGATCCACACCCACACGTCGCTGATGATCGGGGCCAGCGTGCGCCCGCCCCACAGGCCGAACACCACGGACGGGATCGCGGCCAGGAGGTCGATCACGTAGCCGATCACCGACGCGGCGCGGCGCGGCGCGTAGTGGGAGATGAACAGCGCGATCCCGATGGCGACCGGCGTCGCGAGCAGCAGCGCCATGGCCGCGGCCAGGAGCGTGCCGAACACGAGGGGGCCGACCAGGTCCCAGAGCGAGTTCATCCCGGTGGGCAGGCCACCCTTGCCGCTGAGCTCTTCCGGCGACGCCGTCAGCGCGGGCAGGCCGCGGGCGATGAGGAACACGGCGACGGCTGCCAGGACTAGCAGCAGGAACGCGCCGGACCCGGTGGTGATCCAGCGGAACACCCGGCTGAAGCCGCGTTCGGTGTCGCCGTGGTTGCGCCGTCGGGTGGGCGGCTTCAGCCGGCCGGGCTTGGCGTCCGGCGGGCTGTCGGTGGTGGTCACAAGAGCTCCTCGATGCTCATCGCTCGGTGTGGGGGATCAGTGACTGACAGGGCTACATGGCTGTGCCGGTGGTCGGACCGGCCGGCGCCGAGAGCGCCGCCGGTCCGGCCACCGGCCGGTGTTCAGCTGCTCGGTCAGCCGACCGTGATCGACTCGATCGCGGCGTTGACCTGCTCAGCGGTGGCCGCCGAGATGGGCGAGCTGCCCGCGGCGTCGGCCGCGGCCTGCTGGCCCTCCTCGGAAGCCTGGTAGGCGAGGAACGCCTTGACGAAGTTGCCCTGCGCCTCGTCCGCGTAGTTGGTGCAGGCGATGGCGTAGGAGACGAGCACCAGCGGGTAGGTGCTGGGGTCGGTCAGCGTGCGGTTGACCTCGATGGCGAAGTCGTGCTCGGCGCGGCCCTCGATGCGGTCGGACGCGTCGACCGTGGCGGCGGCGGCCTCGGCCGAGAACGGCACGAACTCCTCGCCGACCTTGATCGAGGCGGTGCCCAGGGTGCCGACCTTGGAGGCGTCGGCGTAGGTGACGGCGCCCTCGGTGTCGGTCACGACACCGACCACGCCGGAGGTGCCCTCGGCGGAGTCGCCGCCCTCGAGCGGCCAGACACCGTCGGGCTCGTCGGTCCAGGCCTCGGGGGCCGTCGCGGAGAGGTACTCCGTGAAGTTCTCGGTGGTGCCCGAGTCGTCGAGGCGGTGCACCGGCGTGATGTCGGTGTCCGGGAGCTCGGCGTCGGGGTTGTCCGCCTTGATGGCGTCGTCGTTCCACTTCTTGATCTCGCCGTTGAAGATGTTGGCGATGACCTCGGAGGAGAGGTTCAGCGAGTCGACGCCGGGCAGGTTGAAGGCCACGGCGATCGGGCTGACGTAGATCGGCAGGTCGATCGCGCCGTCGGGGCCGCAGACCTCGGCCGAGGCGGCGAGCTCCTCGTCGTCGAGCGCGGAGTCCGAGCCGGCCCACTGGACGCCGCCCGCGAGGAACTGCTCACGGCCTGCGCCGGAACCGGCCGGGTCGTAGTTGATCGTGGCGTCCGGGTTGGCGCTCTGGAAGCCGGCGACCCAGGCCTCCATCGCAGACTCCTGGGAGGAGGCACCCGCACCGGCGAAGTCGCCGGAGATGGCCTCGCCACCCGCCGCCTCGCTGGGCTCGGCGCCGGTGGTCGGGTCGGACCCGCAGGCTGCGAGGCTCAGCGCGAGCGCGCCCACCATGACAGCGGAGCCAACGCGGGGGAATCGGCTGATCTTCACGTGTCGTTCCATCCTGTTCAAGTCTTACGCGCGGCGAGCGCCGCGGCGTCAGTGGGGACGCTAGGGAGCGGGAATGACCTGATCCCCAGGACTAGGTAAACAGAAGGTGAACAAGCCATCACGGAGGGGGTGATCTGCAACACCCACACCATGGCACGTCATGGCTCGCCTCACCTGCCGGTCACCGACCGGGACCGTCAGCCCGCCTGCTCCTCCGGGCGCTCCTGGGTAAGGTAGATGGCCTTGGCGGCCGCCCCGATCCAGTCCTGCACGTCCGGCGAGATGACGGCGCTGCCCGCGGCCTCGGCGGCGCGTTCCTGACCCTCGGTGGACGCGACGTAGTCGACGAACTCCTTGACGAAGGTGCCCTTGGCCCGGTCCTCGTAGCGTGAGCAGACGACGAGGTAGGAGACGAGCACCATCGGGTAGGCGAAGGGCTTGTCGATCGTCCGGTCGAGGACGAACGCGAGGTCGTGCTCGTACCGGTTCTCGATCCGGGGCGAGACGTCGACGACGGCCGCGGCGGCGTCCGCGCTGTACGGCACGTACTCGTCCCCCACCAGGATCGCGGCGCGACCGAGGTCCGTGGTGCGCGAGGCGTCGGCGTAGGTGATGCCGCCCGGCGTGGACCGGACGGTGTCCGTGACTCCGCCCGTGCCCTCCGCGGCGAAGCCCTCCGGGAGCGGCCACACGCCGTCCGGTGTGTGCGGCCAGGCCTCGGGTGCGGTCGCGTGCAGGTAGTCGGTGAAGTTCTCGGTGGTACCCGAGTCGTCGGAGCGGTGCACCGGCGTGATCCCCAGGGCGGGCAGCTTCGCCTCCGGGTTGGCCGCGACGATCGCCGGGTCGTTCCACTGCGTGATCTGCCCCGTGAAGATCCGCGCGATCACGTCCGAGGACAGGTTGAGCTGCTCGACGCCGTCGAGGTTGAAGGCCACGGCGATCGGGCTGATGTACACGGGGAGGTCGATCGCGTTGCCGCCGTCGCAGGCGGGGCCGGACGCCGCCATCTCCTCGTCGCTCAGCGCGACGTCGGAGGCGCCGAAGGCAGTACCGCCCGCGAGGAAGGCCTCACGGCCGTCACCCGACCCGACGGGGTCGTAGCTGATGTCGGCCTCGGGGTGCTGCTCCTGGAAACCGGTGATCCACGCCTCCATCGCCGACTCCTGCGACGAGGCGCCGGCGCCCTGGAAGCTGCCGGAGACGACCACCCTCGCCGCGGAGGTGGGGGCGGCGTCGGCCTCCGAACCGGGCAGCCCGATCGCGGCGCAGCCCGCGAACGGCAGCACGAGGGCGCCAGCGGTGGCAGCGGAGACGAGACGGGTGTATTGGGGGGTGCTCACGTTTCGCGAAAATACTCATGGGCGCGGTCGCGCGAGCAAACGCCTGGTGAACGGAAGGTGGCCGGCGTTCGTGTTTCATCCGTGAGGTGCGCCACGCCGGCGGCGCACCTCAGCGGGGATCAGCCCTCGTCGTCGGCCAGCTTGTAGCCCAGCCCACGCACCGTGAGCAGGTACTTCGGCGTGCCCGGGTCCGGCTCGATCTTCGAGCGGATGCGCTTGACGTGGACGTCGAGCGTCTTGGTGTCGCCCACGTAGTCGGCGCCCCAGACCCGGTCGATGAGCTGGCCACGGGTCAGCACCCGGCCGGCGTTCCGCATGAGCAGCTCCAGCAGGTCGAACTCCTTGAGCGGCAGCGCGACGCTCTCCCCGCTCACCGCGACGGTGTGCCGCTCCACGTCCATCCGGACCGGCCCCACCTCCAGCACACCGTCCTCGTCCTGCTCGGTCGAGTCGTTGGGCTGCCGGCGGCGCAGCACGGCCCGGACGCGCGCCAGCAGCTCGCGGTACGAGTACGGCTTGGTCACGTAGTCGTCGGCGCCGAGCTCCAGGCCCACCACCTTGTCGATCTCGGAATCCTTCGCGGTCAGCATGATGACCGGCACGTCGCCGCGGGCCCGCAGCTCGCGGCACACCTCGGTGCCCGACAGCCCCGGCAGCATCAGGTCGAGCAGGACCAGGTCCGCCCCCTCCGCGTCGTACGCGGCGAGCGCCGAGTTGCCGTCCGCGGCCTCGACCACCTCGAAACCTTCACGGGTCAGCTGGTACGTCAGCGGGTCCCGGTACGACTCCTCGTCCTCGACCACCAGGATGCGCGTCACGCACCTACCTCCTCGTTGTTCGTGGCCACGGTGTCCGCGGCCTTGTGCTGGTCGTGCGGGTCCTGCTCCTCGCCCTCGCGGACGACGTCCGCGAGCGGCGGCGGGGTGACCCGGCCGGCGCGGCCGGCCCCGGCGGGCCGGTCGGCGGACGGGATCCGCAGGGTGAAGGTCGATCCCCGGCCGGGCTCGGACCACATCTGGACGTCGCCGCCGTGGTCGGCCGCGACGTGCTTGACGATGCTCAGGCCCAGGCCGGTGCCCCCGGTGTCGCGGGAGCGCGCCGGGTCGACGCGGTAGAAGCGCTCGAAGACGCGGTCCTGCGCGTCCTCCGCGATACCGACACCCTGGTCCACGACGGCGATCTCGACGAGACCTGCGCGCTCGTTGACGCCCACGCCCACCCGGCTGGCGGGCCCGGAATACGCAACGGCGTTGTCGACCAGGTTACGGACCGCGGTGACCAGGAGGTTGTGGTCGCCGTAGACCTCGGTGTCCAGGTCGCCGCCCATGGTGATCGCGATGTTCTTGGACTGGGCGGTGGTGCGTGCCCGGTCGACCGCCTCCTCCACGACCTCGCGGATCGGGACCGGCGTCAGCTTGGGCATGGCGCCGGCACCCTGGAGGCGCGACAGCTCGATGATCTCCTGCACCAGCGCGGACAGCCGGACGGCCTCGCGCTGCATGCGCTCGGTGAAGCGGCGGACGGCGACGGGGTCGTCCGCGGCGTCGGCCACCGTCTCCGCGAGCAGCGCCAGCGCGCCGACCGGCGTCTTGAGCTCGTGGGAGACGTTGACCACGAAGTCGCGGCGGATCGCCTCGACGCGGCGGGCCTCGGTGCGGTCCTCGGCGAGCACCAGCACCCGGTCCAGGCCGAGCGGCGCGACGCGCACCTGGAGAAGCACGGTGCCCTGGCCCACGGGGCCGCGGGGCAGCTCCAGCTCCTGCTCGCGGATCACGCCGTCGCGCCGCACCAGGGCGACCAGGTCGATGATGGCCGCGTGCACCAGCGCGTCGTTGCGCACCACGCCGAGCGCGTAGGCCGGCGGCGACGCGCGGATGACCTCGTCCTCGCCGTCCAGCACCACCGCGGCGGACCGCAGCACGGAGAGCACGCGGACGAGGCCCGCGTCGAGCTCGTCGGGTTCGGTCGGGGGCAGGGCGTGCTGATGCCGTTCGGAGACGCGGAACGCGATGGTGGCGACCACGCCGACGATCACGCCGAGAATTCCGGCGACCAGCACCGGTACCCCGGAGATGATTCCGTCCACGCCTCCAGGGTAGGTCGCCGTTTCAACCGCTGGCGGACGTGGGCGGGCGCTTCCAGGATCGCGTCGCCTACTGTTCATGTCAGGGAGGAAGAGCGTTAACCTCCCAGTACATCGCGCCGTTGAACCTAGGTGGGTGCGGGCGGTAGCTGTGCCGTGCACCGTCCGGGACGTGTCCGGACGGTCGGCCCGGCCGTGCGTCGGCCCCGCCCGCCCTCGTGGCGGCGCGACAGCGGACGCGAACCGTTCGCGCGCCCCGGATGCGAGAGGAAACCGATGCGACAGATCTTCGATGCCGAGCTCCAGCAGGTCGGCGAGGACCTGACCGAGATGAGCAGGCTCGTCGAGTCCGCCATCACCCGAGCCGGAACGGCGTTGCTGGAGGCCGACCTGCAGCTCGCGCAGGAGGTGATCGCCTCCGACAAGACCATCGACGCCATCGAGGACTCCCTCGACGAGCGGTGCGTGCACCTGCTCGCGCAGCAGGCCCCGGTCGCGACCGACCTGCGCGTGGTCGTGAGCGCGCTGCGCATGAGCGCCTCCCTGGAGCGGATGGGCGACCTCGCCCGGCACGTGGCCCAGGTGGCGCGCGGGCGCTACCCCGCGCAGGCGATCGTCCCCGAGGCGCGGGAGACCTTCACCAAGATGCACGACGCCGCCGTCCGCGTGGCGCAGCGCACCACCAAGCTGCTCGCCACGCGCGACCTCACGGTGGCCGAGGCGCTCGAGCGCGACGACGACATCATCGACGAGCTGCACCAGGAGACGTTCAACACGCTCCTGGCGCCGGGCTGGCAGGGCACCGTGCAGGAGGCCGTCGACGTGACACTCGTGGGCCGCTACTACGAGCGGTTCGGCGACCACGGCGTCTCGGTCGCGCGCCGCGTGACGTTCCTGGTCACGGGCGACTTCCCGGAGGAGTGACCGTCCTGCCGAGGTAGAGCTGTGGAGAGACAGGACCGGGGCGCAACCACGGATCGGTGGTTGCGCCCCGGTCCTGTCTCGCGACAGCTCTACCTCGGAACGGGGGTCAGCGACCCTGGTTGGCGACCGCCGCGATGGCGTCCTTGGCCGCCTCCGGGTCGAGGTACGTGCCGCCCGGCTTGACCGGGGCGAGCGTCTCCTCGTCCAGCTCGTAGACCAGCGGGATGCCCGTCGGGATGTTCAGCCCGGCGATGGCATCGTCCGAGATACCGTCGAGGTGCTTCACGAGCGCGCGCAGCGAGTTGCCGTGCGCGGCGACCAGCACGGTCTTGCCGGCCTTGAGGTCGGGGACGATCTCGCTCTCCCAGTACGGCAGGGCGCGGTCGAGCACGAGCTTCAGGGCCTCGGTGCGGACGACCGGGGCGTCCGCGTACCGCGGGTCGGCGTCCTGGCTGAACTCCGAGCCCAGCTCGATCTCGGGCGGCGGCACGTCGTAGGACCGGCGCCAGAGCATGAACTGCTCCTCGCCGAACTCCTCGAGCGTCTGCTTCTTGTCCTTGCCCTGCAGGGCACCGTAGTGGCGCTCGTTGAGACGCCAGCTGCGCTTGACCGGGATCCAGTGGCGGTCGGCGACGTCGAGCGCGAGGTTCGCGGTCATGATCGCGCGGCGCAGCAGCGAGGTGTGCAGCACGTCCGGGTTCACCCCGGCCTCCTTCAGGAGGGCGCCACCGCGCTTGGCCTCCTCGACGCCCTTCTCGGAGAGGGCGACATCCACCCAGCCGGTGAACAGGTTCTTCGCGTTCCACTCGCTCTCGCCGTGGCGGAGCAGCACGAGGGTGTAGGTCATGGCTCCATCCTGCCGCACTTCCCGGGGCGTCGACGAAGCCGCAGGCAGTGGTCTCAGACCCTGGACCTGCATGACCCCGGGCCGGGCGGCCCTCAGGCCCGGCGGGCCTCGGCGTGATGCTTGCGCGCCCGCTCGTACACGTCCAGCATCTCGTCGGCCGCGCGGTCCCAGCCGAACCGAGTAGCCGAGTGCCGGGCACCCGCGGCGAGCCGCGCGCGCAGCTCGTCGTCGTCCAGGAGGCTCTTGAGCGCGAGGGCCCACGTCTCGGGCTCGTGGTCGGGCACGAGGACTCCGGAGACGCCGTCATCCACGACCGTGCACAGTCCGCCCACCGCGGCGGCGACGACGGGCGTGCCCGAGGCCTGGGCCTCGGCCGCGACCAGGCCGAACGACTCGCTGTGCGACGGCACCGCGACCAGGTCGGCGGCGCGGAAGTAGTCGGCCAGCACCTCCTGTGGCACCGGCGGCCGCACGCGCACGTGGGCGGCCACACCCTCCTGGTAGGCGAGCGCCTCGAGCTCACGGACGGCGGTCGGCCGCCCGGACGCCCCGCCCAGCACCACGAGCAGCGGCGGCTGCCCGTCGCCCTCGGACCAGACCCGCTCCCCCAGCGCCCGGACCAGCACGTCCGGCCCCTTGAGCAGCTGCACGCGGCCCGCGAACAGCACGATCTTGCGGTCCGCGGGCAGCACGAGCCGCTCGCGCAGCTCGGCCTGCTGCCGGTCGCGCTCGGCCGGGTCCACCGCGCACCGCGGCGGCGCGAACACCCCGAGGTCCACGCCCGGCTGCACCACGCGCACCAGGGCCGGGTCCGCCCGGTAGTCGCGCACGAGATCGGCGGCCTCCTGGTCCGTGTTCGCGACCAGGGCATCGGCCTCGGCGACCACCTGCTCCTCACCGATGATCCGGCCCTGCGGCTCGGGCGCGTCGCCCGGGGCGAGCGACGCGTTCTTGACGCGCGCCATGGTGTGCATGGTGTGCACCAGCGGCACGTCCCAGCGCTCCGCCGCGATCCAGCCCACCTGGCCCGACAGCCAGTAGTGCGTGTGCAGCACGTCGTACCAGCCCTCGGGGCGGTGCGCCTCGGCGCGCAGCACGCCCGCGGCGAAGGCGCAGAGCTGCCCCGGCAGGTCGTTCTTGTCCAGCCCCTCGTACGGCCCGGCGGCCACGTGGATGACGCGGACGCCGGGTCCGGCGTCGGTCACCTTGGGCTGGGCGGACGACGTCGCCCGCGTGTAGATCTCCACCTGCGCGCCGCGACGGGCCAGCGCCTTGGACAGCTCCAGCACGTACACGTTCATGCCGCCGGCGTCGCCCGTCCCGGGCTGCTCCAGCGGTGACGTGTGCACCGAGACCATCGCGATCCGGAGCGGACGGGCGGCGTCCGGCTCGTCCAGATCGGGCGGCAGGCTGTCGCGCATCACGCCTCCAGGACGCACGCGGGCACGGGCAGCTCCAGCCGGTCGGTGATCTCACCCTGACCCGACGCACGGTCCAACCGGACCGCGAGCAGCTCGTCGGTGTTCTGCGCTGCGACGACGACGAGCTCGCCGTCGGCCAGCACCGCGTGGTGGCGGGGCCAGGCGCCCGCGCCGAGGTCGACGTCGGCGACGTTCTCGATGGCCAGGTCACCGGCGGCCTGGACCCGGAGCACCGACAGGACGTCCGGCCCGCGCACGCCCACGTGCACCAGGTCGCCCGCCACCGTGATGTGCGAGGGGTACCCGGGGGCGCCGTCGGCCATGGTGCGGGCGGTGATCGCCACCGAGCCGACGTGCTCCAGGCGGCCGGACCCCGCGGGGACCAGCACGTGCAGGCGGCAGTCCAGCTCGCCGGCGAGCAGGATCGTGCCGTCGGGCAGCTCGACCAGGTGGCGCGGGCCGGTACCGGGCGGCAGGACGGCGGCGACCTCGCCCGCGCCGGAGCCGTCCAGCGGGTAGGTGCGCAGCTCGTCGGTGCCGAGGTCGGCGACGAGCACGCGGTCGCCCCACACGTGCACGAAGTGGGCGTGCGGCCCCTCCTGCCGGTCGGTCACGGGGCCGGTGCCCGCGTGCGGGAAGGTCCGTGGCTCACCGAGGGCGCCGCCCTCGGCCAGCGGCACGACGGCGGCCACGCCGTCGCCGTAGTTCGCGACCCAGGCCGCGGCCGGCGTCGCCACGACGTGGCACGGGCTCGACCCGCCCGAGGTGACTGTCGCGACGGGGGTGAGCGCGCCGTCGTCGGCCACGTGGAAGGAGGTGAGCGTGCCCGGCTCGGTCTCGGTGACCGCGAGGAGGGTGCGTCCCGGGACGGCCGACGCCAGGAAGGACGGCGATGCGACCGGGGCGGCGAGCTCGCCGCCGGTGAACCGGCCGTCGGCGCCGATGCCGACGCGCCAGACGCCCTCACCGGTGCCCGGTGCGGCGTCGGACTTCGGATAGGTGCCGATCCACAGGGCGATGGTGGGGTTGCTCATGCGATCAGCCTAATGACGTGCGACGGATGCTCCTGCCGCGAAAGCACGGCGCCCCGGCCGCCCCTCGTCGAGGGGCGCCGGGGCGCAATCCAACGTCGTGCGTACGTCGGCGTCAGCCGTTCGCCTTCGCGTAGGCGTCCTGGACCTCGGCCGCGATCCGGCCGCGGTCGCTGACCGTGTAGCCGTTCGCCTTGGCCCATTCACGGACCGCGGCGGTGTCGCTCCCGGAGCGGGACCGCCGCGTGGTGGTGGTCCGCGCGACCGCGGACTTCACCTTGCGAGCGTGGCCGACCCACGAAGCGAGCGAATCACGCAGCTGGGCCGCGTGCTCGGCATTGAGGTCGATCTCGTAGGAGACGCCGTCGAGGCCGAAGTTCACGGTCTCGTCGGCGGCACCGCCATCGATGTCGTCTTCGAGAACAAGCTGAACCTTCTGAACCATACGGGTACTTCCCTTCCGCGCCACAAATTCCGGGGTTAGTTCGCGAGCATGCCGCACTCAATATTGACATGTCAATAATGGGCATGTGACACCGATCACGAAAACTTCACCCGGGTACGTGAAGTGCACGGATTTGATCCCGCAGGTCCGCCCCGATAATCTCGCCCGCCCGGATCAGTGCGAAGCGGAATTCCCGGTGTTTTCCGCCGCCGCTGCCATGGCCTCGCGATCCATTCGCTCGAGTGCCTCACGCTCGTGCCGGTCCGCCCGCAGGATCTTACGCATCGCAAACCAGAACAGCAGACCCACGCCGACTGAGGGCGTGAGCCCGGCGAGCACCGCAAGCGTCGTATCCATCACAAGATCCTCACAAACTCATCTGGGCGGTCGATATCTCAGGCCTGCGGCTTGACCAGCGGGAAAAGGATGGTCTCCCGGATTCCCTGGCCCGTCAGCGCCATGAGCAGGCGGTCGATCCCCATGCCCATTCCGCCCGAAGGGGGCATCGCGAATTCCATGGCCGTCAGGAAATCCTCGTCCAGCAGCATGGCCTCGTCGTCGCCCGCGGCGGCCATCCTGGCCTGCGCCTCGAAGCGCTGCCGCTGGATCACGGGGTCCACGAGCTCGGAATAGCCCGTGGCCAGCTCGAAGCCGCGCACGTACAGGTCCCACTTCTCGACCTGACCCTTTTCCGTGCGGTGGTCGCGCGTGAGCGGTGAGGTCTCCACCGGGAAATCCCGCACGAACGTCGGCGCGGTCAGGTGGTCGCCCACCCGGTGCTCCCAGAGCGTCTCGACGAGCTTTCCGTGATTGAGGATCTTCTTGTTGCCGACCTCGACATCCAGGCGCTCCGCGATCTTCTCGAGTTCCTCGACCGACGTGGCAGCGGTGATCTCCTCGCCGAGGCTTTCGGAGAGCGAGTCGTACATCCG
Source organism: Promicromonospora kroppenstedtii (assembly GCF_044389675.1). NCBI lineage: Bacteria > Bacillati > Actinomycetota > Actinomycetes > Micrococcales > Promicromonosporaceae > Promicromonospora > Promicromonospora kroppenstedtii. The sequence goes on from NZ_JBIRYI010000020.1 coordinate 24,339, forward strand.
CAGATTTGCCCATTCGCCGCCCAGCTCGTACTCCGAACCGTCCGGAAGGGTCACGAGGGTGGTGCCGAGAACGTCCTGCGCCGCGGTCTGCACCAGATCCTGGGTGAGCGCGCCGATGGTGTTGTAATCGCCGTAGGCCTCGTACGCCTCGAGCATCGCGAACTCCGGCGAGTGCGACGAGTCCGCGCCCTCGTTACGGAAGTTCCGGTTGATCTCGAAAACCTTCTCGACCCCGCCGACGACCGCCTTCTTCAGGAAGATCTCCGGCGCGATGCGCAGGAACAGCTCCAGGTCGTACGCATTCATGTGCGTCGAGAAAGGCCGCGCGGACGCGCCCGAGGCAATGGTCTGCAGCATCGGGGTCTCGACCTCGAGAAAGCTGCGGCGATAGAAGTTCTCGCGCAGGGAACGCACCACACCGGAGCGCAGACGCACCATGTCGCGGGCCGCGGGGCGCGCGATGAGGTCCACGTACCGCTGGCGGACTCGCGCCTCCTCGGACAGGTCCTTGTGCAGCACCGGCAGCGGGCGCAGCGACTTGGCCGCCATGCGCCACTCGTCGGCGAAGATGCTCAGCTCGCCGCGCTTCGACGCGCCGACGTGGCCGTGCAGGAAGAGATGGTCGCCCAGGTCGACGTCGGTCTTGAAGGCGGCCAGCGCCTCCTCGCCGAGCGCGGCCAGGCTCAGCATGCCCTGGAGGCGGTTGCCCTCGCCGTCCTGCAGGGTGACGAAGCAGAGCTTGCCGCCGATGCGGACGAACACGACGCGGCCGGCGACGCCGACGACGTCCTCGGTCTCCTGGCCCGCCTCGAGGTGGTCGTACTTCTCGCGGACCTCCGCGAGGGTGTGGGTGACCGGGACGCTGACCGGGTACGCCTCGGTGCCGTGCGCCAGGAGGCGCTCACGCTTCTCGCGCCGGATCCGCAGCTGCTCGGGCAGGTCATCGGTCGGCGGGGTCGCGGCGCTGGAGGCAGCGGGGTTCTCGGTCGTCACGGAGCCGATTCTATCGGTGCGCATCAGCCGCCGAGTTCTCTTTGTCCGCCCGGTTGGACACACCGGTCCTGGCGGATATCCAGGAATCGGGGGAGAAAAGGATCAGGCGCGCAGGTCGAGCGCCAGGTCCAGGATGGGCGCGCTGTGCGTCAGGGCGCCCACGGAGAGGAAGTCCACGCCCGCGGCGGCGACCGCGCGCGCCTTGCCGAGCGTCAGGTTGCCCGTGGCCTCGAGCTCGACGTGCGCAGGGACGCCGTCGTGCCCCTCTCGCTCGCGGACGGCGGCGACCGTCTCCGCGAGGCGGGCCGGGTCCATGTTGTCGAGCAGCAGGAAGTCCGCGCCCGAGGCCAGGGCCTCCAGCGCCTGGTCCGTCGTGTCGGCCTCGACCTGGATCTGGACGTCAGGGAACATCTCGCGGACGGCTCGGATCGCGGCCGCGACCGACCCGGCGGCGACCACGTGGTTGTCCTTGACCATGGCGACGTCGTACAGGCCCATGCGCTTGTTGGTGCCGCCCCCGGCGCGCACGGCGTACTTCTGCAGGGCGCGCAGGCCCGGCGTCGTCTTGCGGGTGTCGAGCACCTGGGCGCCCGTGCCCTCCAGCTCGCGGGCGAACGCGCGGGTCGCCGTGGCGACGCCGGACGCGCGGCTGGCCAGGTTGAGCAGGGTGCGCTCGGCCACGAGCAGCACCTGCGTGCGGCCCTCCAGGCTCGCCAGCACCTGCCCCGCGACGACGGCGTCGCCGTCCTGCGCGTGGAACACGACAGTCGGGGCGGGTAGCGCCAGCCGGGACGCGACCTGGTCCAGCACGTCCTGCACCACCACGAGACCCGCGACCACGCCGTCCTCGCGCGCCACGAGGTCGGCCACCCCGGTGGCCGACGGCGGGATGGTCGCCTGCGAGGTGACGTCCCGGCCCGGGGCGGTGCCCAGGTCCTCGTCGAGGGCGATCCGCACGGTGCCGGCGACCCAGTCGGGGTCGAGGCCCGGGGCGACCGTGGAGGGGGTGGCGAAGACGGGGAGGGTGCTCACGGGGCCACCGTATCCGGCCTGTGAGGGGCGCCGTAGCCACCCCCGCCGGGGGTCTCGACGATCAGGACGTCGCCTGCCCCGAGCTCGACGCGGTCGCAGCCGGCGAGGTGCTCGACGCTGCCGTCGGCCCGGCGCACCCCGTTGCTCCCGAGCGCTCCGGGGGCACCCCCGGCCATGCCGTAGGGCGGCACGCGGCGGTGGCCGGTGAGCAGGCTGGCGCTCATCGGCTCGCGGAACTCCAGTGCCCGTGTGACGCCGTCGCCCCCGTTCCACCGGCCCGCGCCGCCCGAGCCCGTGCGCACCGAGAAGTCCCGCACCAGCACCGGGAATCTCAGCTCCAGGACCTCGGGATCCGTGAGCCGTGAGTTGGTCATGTGCGTCTGGACCGCCGACGCCCCGTCGAACCCGTCGCCTGCCCCCGAGCCGGACGCGATCGTCTCGTAGTACTGGCGCGTCGCATCACCGAACGTCAGGTTGTTCATGGTCCCCGAGCCCTCGGCCTGGACGCCGAGTGCCGCGTACAGCGCACCTGTGATCGCCTGGCTCGTCTCGACGTTGCCCGCCACCACCGCGGCCGGGTACCGCGGGGAGAGCATGGTGCCGGGCGGGATCACGATGGTCAGCGGCCGCAGGCAGCCGTCGTTGAGCGGGATGTCGTCGGCGACCAGCGTCCGGAACACGTAAAGGACCGCTGCGGTGGCCACCGACGACGGCGCGTTGAAGTTCGTCGCGAGCTGGTCGGACGTGCCGGTGAAGTCGATGGTGGCGCTCCGGGCGGCCCGGTCGACCCTGACCTCCACCGCGATCGTGGCGCCGCCGTCGGTCAGGTACTCGACCCGGCCGTCGGACAGGGTGTCGATCACACGGCGCACCGCCTCGGCGGCGTTGTCCTGGACGTGCCGCATGTACGCCTGGACGACGTCGAGCCCGAACCGCGTCACCATCGCCCGGATCTCCTCGACGCCCTTGGCGTTCGCCGCCACCTGGGCCCGCAGGTCGGCGAGATTGGTGTCGATCCCCCGGGAGGGATGGCGGGCCGAGGCCAGGAGGTCGCGCGTCTCGTGCTCGCGGAAGTGCCCGCCCTGGACGAGCAGCCAGTTGTCGAGGAGCACGCCCTCCTGGTGGATGTCCGTGCTGTTCGCGGGCATCGAACCCGGGGTGATCCCGCCGATCTCGGCGTGGTGGCCGCGGGAGGCGACGTAGTACAGGATCTCGTCGGGCCCCGCGCCGGTCTCCGCGAAGACCGGTGTGATCACGGTGATGTCCGGGAGGTGGGTCCCGCCGTGGAACGGGTCGTTGACCGCGAAGGTGTCACCCGGCCGGATCGTCCCGTGCCTGCGGGCGATCACCTCCTTCACGGACGTGCCCATCGAACCGAGGTGCACCGGGATGTGCGGCGCGTTGGCCACCAGGTTTCCGTCCGGGTCGAACAGCGCGCACGAGAAGTCGAGCCGCTCCTTGATGTTCACCGACTGAGCCGTCGCCTCCAAACGCGACCCCATCTGCTCCGCGATCGACATGAAGAGGCTGTTGAAGATCTCCAGGAGCACCGGGTCGGCGACCGCGGACACCTCGTCGCGGGCTCGCGGCTCGGCCCTGCGGACGACCAGGTGGCCCGTGTCCGCCGCCTCGGCGCGCCATCCCGGCTCGACCACGGTGGTGGCGTTGTCCTCGACGAGGACCGCCGGCCCGGTCACGACCTGACCGGGCGCCAGGTCCTCCCGCCTGTGCAACGGGCAGTCGTTCCATGTACCGCCCGCGAAGATCCGAACGGTCTCCACCGGCGGCTCGGGAACGGCGCCGCCGAACCCCGCGGCGGCGGCGGACAGGTCGGGTTGCGGCGTGAGCGCGACTGCCTCCACGGAGATCGCCTCGACGACGAGTGCCCGGTCCAGGAGGAACGAGTACATGGTCCGGTGCGCGGCCTCGAACTCGGCCACCATCGCGTCGAGCCGGTCGAGCCGCACCACCACGGTGGTGTCGGTCCCGTCGTACCGCAGGTGCACCCGCCGCTTGACGACCACCTCGGCGCGGGCCGCCACACCCTGCGCCACGAGGTCCGCGCGTGCGGCGGCCTCCAGGGCACCGGCGGTCCGGTCGAGGCCGGACAGGGCCGAGGGCTCCAACGGGGCCTCGACCGCCTGCTCGCGCATGACCGTGGTGTCGGCCAAACCGATGCCGAGCGCGGAGAGCACGCCAGCCATCGGGGGCACCAGCACCGTCTCGATGCCCAGGGCATCGGCGACCGCGCACGCGTGCTGTCCGCCCGCGCCGCCGAACGTCGTCAGCGCGTACCGCGTGACGTCGTGCCCCTTGCGCACGGTGATCCGCTTGACCGCGCCGGCCATGTTCGCCACCGCCACCGCGAGGAAGCCCTCGGCGACCTGCTCGGGCGACCTGCCGTCGCCGATGACCCGCGTGAGCTCGGCGAACTTGCGCCGGACGACGTCGGCATCGAGCGGCTGGTCGCCCCGCGGACCGAACACCGACGGGAAGTGGTGCGTCTGGATCCGGCCGAGCAGCACGTTCGCGTCGGTGACGGTCAGCGGACCGCCGCCGCGGTAACAGGCCGGACCGGGGACGGCGCCCGCGGAGTCGGGGCCGACGCGGTACCGGCTGCCGTCGAAGTGCAGCACGGAACCGCCTCCTGCGGCGACGGTGTGGATGTCCAGCATCGGGGCACGCACCCGCACCCCGGCGACGTCGGTGTCGAAGACCCGCTCGAGCTCACCCGCGTAGTGCGAGACGTCGGTCGAGGTGCCGCCCATGTCGAACCCGATCACGTGATCGAGGCCCGCGAGCGCCGACATCCGCACCATGCCGACGATCCCGCCGGCCGGACCGGACAGGATCGCGTCCTTGCCGCGGAACCGGTGCGCCTCGGTCAGTCCTCCGTTCGACTGCATGAACTGGAGCGGCACCCCGGTCAGATCGCTCGCCACTCGATCCACGTAGCGGCGCAGCACCGGGGAGAGGTAGGCGTCGACCACTGTCGTGTCGCCGCGCGGGACCAGCTTGACCAGCGGGCTCACCTCGGCGGAGCGACTGACCTGGGTGAAGCCGGTCCGGGACGCCAGCGCCGCGACCGAGCGCTCGTGCTCCGGGTACAGATAGGCGTGGGCACAGACGACGGCGGCCGCGCGGTAGCCGTCGCGATATGCCTGGTCGAGCTCGACCGCCAGCGCGTCGAGGTCCGGCGCGCGCAGCACGGTCCCGTCCGCGTCGATCCGTTCGTCCACCTCGATGACCCTCGAGTACAGGGGCTCAGGGAGGACGATGTGCCGGTCGAAGATGCGCGGGCGGTTCTGGTACGCGATCCGCAGGGCGTCCCCGAAACCTCGGGTGATCACCAGGACCGTGGGTTCGCCCGCCCGCTCCAGCAGGGCGTTGGTGGCGACCGTGGTGCCCATCCGGACGGCGTCGACGGGCTCCGTGCCCGCCGGGCCCGCTGCCGCGAGGACGCGCTGGATGCCGGCCACTGCCGCGTCGGCGTAGCGGTCGGGGTCCTCGGAGAGCAGCTTGTGCGTCGTCAGCGCCCCGTCCGGGTGCCGCGCCACGACGTCGGTGAAGGTGCCGCCGCGGTCGATCCAGAATTCCCAGCCCATGGCGCTGATGCTAGGTCAGGCGACCGTCAGCACCCCGTCCCCGTCCAGCCACACCCGCACCCGGCGCCGCCAGGCGTCGTCCGGCCGCGGGAAGTCCGTGCGGTAGTGGCCGCCGCGGGTCTCCTCGCGCAGCCACGCCGCGCGGGTCAGCGCGCGCGCCACCATGTGCACGTTGGTGGTCTCCCACTCGGCGGCCTGGGGCTCGGCGACCACCTCGGCCGCGAGGTGCGCGTCGGAGCGGACGGCGCCCAGGCGCTCGTCGGCCTCGGCCAGCGAGCGGGCCGAGCGGATCACGCCGGCGCCCGCCGAGGCGACCTTCTGGATGCGCGACCGGGCGGCGGCCGCGACCAGCGCCGCGCCACCGGCACGTTCGGCGGGCTCGCCGCGGACGAGGTCGCCGGCGTCGGTCCGCGCCGCGATGTCGCGAGCCGCGCGGGAGGCGAAGACGATGCCCTCCAGCAACGAGTTGGACGCGAGCCGGTTGGCGCCGTGCACGCCGGTGCAGGCGACCTCGCCCACCGCGTACAGCCCGTCCACCGAGGAGCGGCCGTCGAGGTCGGTCACCACGCCGCCCGAGTGGTAGTGCTGGGCGGGCGCCACGGGCACGGGCTCCTCGGACCAGTCGATGCCGGCCTCCAGCAGCCGCGCGTTGATCGTCGGGAACCGGGTGCGCAGGAACTCCCGGCCCAGGCGGCGGGCGTCGAGCAGCACGTTGTCGGCCCCGGTGGCGGCGAGCTGCCGCACGATCGCGTGCGCGACGACGTCCCGCGGCGCGAGCTCGGCCATCTCGTGCACGCCCGGCATGAACCGGTGCCCGTTGACGTCGAGCAGCAGCGCGCCCTCGCCCCGCACGGCCTCCGAGATGAGCGGGAGCTGCCCCTTGGCGCCGGAGCCGAGCCACAGCACCGTCGGGTGGAACTGGACGAACTCCAGGTCGCCCAGCACCGCGCCCGCCCGGAGCGCCGCGGCGATGCCGTCGCCCGTGGCGCCGGCCGGGTTGGTGGACGACCGGAACACCTGCCCGATCCCGCCCGTGGCCAGCACGACGGCGGGGGCCAGCACGGCGCCGACGCCGTCGCGCGAGCCGGTGCCCCGCACGTGCAGGGTGGCGCCGCAGGCCCGGCCCGACGCCGTGGTCAGCACGTCCAGCACGAGCGCGTTCTCCACGACCTCGATGCCGGGGTCGTGCCGCACGGCCTCGATCTGCGCCACGAGCGCGCGGGAGATCTCCGCGCCCGTGGCGTCGCCGCCGGCGTGCGCGATGCGGTCGGCGTGGTGGCCACCCTCGCGGGTGAGCGCGATGTCGCCGTCGGCCGCCCTGTCGAAGACCGCGCCGCGGGCGACGAGCTCGCGGACCCGCTCCGGACCCTCGGTGACCAGCACCCGCACGGCCTCCGGGTCGGCCAGGCCACCTCCGGCGGCCAGCGTGTCCGCCAGGTGCGCCTCGGGCGAGTCTGACGGGTCGAGCGCGGCGGCGATGCCGCCCTGCGCCCACACGGTCGAGCCGGAGGACAGCTCGCCCTTGGTCACGAGCACCACGCGCGGCACGCGGGTGCGCAGCTCCAGCGCCGCCGTCAGGCCCGCGATGCCCGAGCCGACGACGATCGCGTCGGCCTCGACGGTCCAGCCAGGCGCAGGAGCCGCCAGGGACCGCGCCAGGCGAGGTCCCGGTCCGGGCGTGGTGCTCACGCCCGGCCCGACGCCGTGCGCACCAGGCCCGCGTGCTGGAACGGCTCGATCGGCAGGCCGCTCTCCTCCAGCCCGTAGCCGTCCGGCACGTGGCCGGGCTCGTCGTTGATCTCGACGATGCGGTTGTCCCCGTCGACGAAGACGACGTGCGGCAGGAACGTGCGCGCGTCGTGGTCCGAGAGCATGCCGTAGCCGATGAGGATGACGACGTCGCCCGGGCTGACCAGGTGGGCGGCCGCGCCGTTGATGCAGATCTGCCCGGAGCCGGGCTCGCCGGGGATCACGTAGGTGGTCAGCCGGGCGCCGTTGGTCACGTCGACGACGTCGACCTGCTGGCCGGGCACGAGGTCGGCGGCGTCGAGCAGGTCGGCGTCCACGGTGATGGACCCGACGTAGTGCAGGTCCGCCTGCGTCACGGTGGCGCGGTGGATCTTGGAGATCATCATCGGCCGCTGCAGCGAGGCGGGGCGGGCGACGGGCGGACGGTGCTCGGTGGTGCTCATGGTGTTACCTCTGGACCTCTGGCGAGACCTCGACGGCCTGGTTGTCGATCAGGCGGGTGGAACCCACCCGTGCGGCCACGAGCAGCAGCGCGGGGCCGGAGAAGTCGTCGGTGACCGCGTCCACGGTCACCGGGTCGACGAGCGCCAGGTAGTCGACCACGACGCCGTCGGCGCCGTCCAGCACTTCGCGCGCGTCGTTGATCACACCCGCCGCGCCACGGTCCGCGGCAGCCGCGCCGGCGCGGAGGGCGCGCGACAGCGCCAGGGCCCGCTCCCGCTCCTCCGGCGAGAGGTAGGCGTTGCGCGAGGACAGGGCCAGGCCGTCGGCCTCGCGCACCGTCGGCACGCCCACGACCTCGACGGAGACCTCCAGGTCGCGCACCATGCGGCGCACGGCCAGGAGCTGCTGGGCGTCCTTCTCGCCGAACAGGGCGACGTCGGGCCGCACCAGGTGCATCAGCTTGAGCACCACGGTGAGCACGCCGTCCAGGTGCCCGGGCCGGGACGCGCCCTCCAACACTTCCCCGATCCGGCCGGCGGACACGCGGACCACCGGGTCGCCGTCCGGGTAGACGACGTCGGGTGTGGGCGCGAAGACGACGTCGGCTCCGACCTCCGCCAGCTTGGCGACGTCGCCGTCCAGGTCACGCGGGTACTTCTCCAGGTCCTCGCCCGCGCCGAACTGGAGCGGGTTCACGAAGATCGTCACGACCACCTGGCCGGCCGGGCCGGCCTCCGCGCGCGCCCGGCGCACGAGCTCCAGGTGGCCCTCGTGCAGCGCGCCCATGGTCATCACGACGGCGCGCCGGCCGGGCTCGTCGCCGGCCTCCAGGGACCCCGCGAGGGCCCAGCGCATCTGCTCGTCGCGCAGCTCCTCACGGGTGCGGACCACGAGCGGGGTGCGCTGCGCGGGTTCGGTGCTCACTGTGTCTTCCTCTCGGCGGGCGACTCCCCGCTGGCGCCGTCCAGCGCGTCCAGCAGGGCCTGTGCGGCGGTGTCGCCGATGCGGTGGCTCGCCAGCGCGCGGCGCGTGGCCCCACGGGCGAGCTCGGTGTAGCTGTCGGGTACGTCGGTGGCGCCGCTGGCGGCCGCCAGGGCGCTGAGCTCGGTCAGGTGCCGGCGTACGGTGCCGACGTCGCCCCGGGAGACCGGTCCGGTCAGTGCGGAGATCGCTCCCGGCCCGACGCCGTCGCGCGCGTCCGCGGACCGGGTCGCCTGCTCCAGGGCCGCCGAGAGTAGCGGCGCGAGCACCCGGCCGGGCAGCTCCACGCCGGCCGCCTCCAGCGCCTGTGCGGCCTGGGCCACGAGCACCACGAGGTGGTTCGCGCCGTGCGCGAGGGCCGCGTGGTAGAGGCCGCGGGCGTGCTCGTCCACGACCACCGGCTCGCCGCCGATCTCGACCACCAGCGCCTGACCGATGGGCAGCACCGGCGCGGGCGCGGTCACGGCGAACGTGCAGCCCTCCAGGCGCGCCAGGTCCAGGCTGGTCCCGGTGAACGTCATCGCGGGATGGATCGCGAGCGGGATCGCCCCGCCCTGCCGGGCGGGCTCCAGCACGTCCGTGCCGTACCGGCCTGAGGTGTGGATCGCGAGCTGCCCCGGCTGCCAGGCCCCGGTGTCGGCGAGGCCGGAGACCAGGGGGCCCAGGGCGTCGTCGGGCACCGCGAGGAGCACCAGCTCGGCCCGCTCCAGGACGTCGGGCACCTCGAGGTTGGGCACTCCCGGCAGGAGCGTCTCGATGCGCTCCCGGGAGTCCTCCGAGATGCCGCTCGCGCCGACCACCGCGTGGCCGGCGGCGCGCAGCGCGTTGCCGAGCACCGCCCCCACGCGACCCGCTCCGACCACACCGACACCCAGCCGGCCGGGCCTGCGGCCCACCTCGTCGGGGTCACTCACCGGTCACTCCCCCTGTCTTTCCATCCATCGTTCGGGGCCCGCCGCCGCACGTGCGGTGCGGGCGCGCCGGGCCTGCTCGGTCATGAGCCGTGCCGCGTCGGCCGCGTCGAGGTGCGGCACCTCCGGGTGCACCGGGCCCTCCGTGGAGTGCACCTGGAACGAGGCCACGCCGAGCCTGCGCTGCCACGGGCCCTGGCTCAGGGCCAGCGACTGCGTGCGCTCGTGCGGCACCACGTCCAGGATCTTGACCATGCGGCCCCGGCGCATCAGCAGCGCCCGGCCGGTCACGGTGAACCCGTTGCGGCGCCACGCCACAGGGTCCAGTATGCGGGTGCGCCGGGGCGCTGTGACGTAGCCGCTCTCGTGCCGCGAGTCGCCGTCCAGACCCGCGTCGAGCACGCGGCGCGGCTCGTCGACGCCCAGGTCGGGCAGCACGAGGGAGAGCACCGTGAGGGCCTCCTCGCGGGTGCCCACCGGGAGCAGCACGCTGTTCTTCTCCTCGCTCTCGCTGCCGTAGCCGGCGACGTTGAGCTGGACGCGCCACCAGTCGCGGTCCCGCCAGAGCACGCTCTGCACCAGCCGGACGGCCTGCACGCGGCCGGGCGGGATGGTCTGGGAGCGGGTCTCCAGCATGCCGTGCCGCAGGCGGACGCCGTCGGGCGAGATGGCCACGCGGAAGTCGAACTCGCCCGTGACCCGGTTGAACAGGTAGCCGCCGGCGCCCAGCACCGCAGGCAGCGACGCGGAGATGACGGCGAACTCGCCCGTGACGATCATGACCACCACGACCCCGGCCGCCCACAGGAGCAGCGTGATCATGGCGCCGGAGCGCACCACCGAGGCGATCAGGCGGCCCAGTGGCACCGTGAGGACGGGCACCTGGGGTGCTTCGAGACTGGCCACCGGTAGCGGCTGCTCGGCGCCCGGCGCGACGGCGGGGTCCGCGGCCGGCGCACCCTCCTGGTCGGCGACGGCGTCGGACGGCGCCTGCGCGACCGCCGGGCGCCTGCCGGCGACCTTCAGGCCCGCGGCGCGGGCGAGCAGCTCGGCGCGCAGCTCGTCGGCGTCTGACCCCTTGAGGAACCCGATGGCGACGCCGGAGTCGGTGCCGCCCGCCGTCTCCAGCGTGAGCTCGCACAGCCCGAAGAACCGGGCCACCAGCGGCTGCCGGATGTCGACCGACTGCAGCCGGTCCAGCCGCGCGTGCCGCTGCTGACGGAACAGGATGCCGCGCCGCAGGTGCACGGTCTCCTCCCCGACGGCGAACGACGTCATGCGCCAGGCCAGCGCCGAGTAGCCCCAGCCCACGAGGGCGACGGCGCCCAGCGCGACCAGCAGCGTCCACCAGTAGCCGCTGGACACCAGCGTGATGAGGCCGCCACGCGGCCCGCCGTCAAGACTCTGCTGCCCCAGGATCACCACGGCCGCGCCGACCACGGCCCAGCCCCGCACCAGCGGGGTGATCGGGTGGACGCGCCGCCACTCGAGCTCCTCGGTGGCATCCGGGGCAGGCTCGCCCTGGGCCGGGGCCCGGTCGACCTCGTGCTCCGGCGTGCTCACAGCCCCGCCAGCCGGGCCTCGCCGCGGGACGCGAGGCGGTCACGCAGGCGCGCCGCCTCGTCCGGCGGCAGGCCGGGGATCTGGGCGTCCGTGCCCACGGACGCGGTGTGGAGCTGCACCTTGGCCAGGCCCAGCCGGCGGTCGAGCGGGCCCGCCTCGACGTCCACGTACTGCATGCGGCCGTAGGGCACCACGACCATCGACCGGAACATGACGCCCTTGCGGATCAGGAGGTCGTCGTCGCGCTCGGCGTACCCGATCGCCCGGACCTGACGCGGGACCAGGAGGATCGACCACAGCAGGAAGAAGGCAGGCACGCCGGCGAGGATCCAGAACCACGGGCTCACGGTGACCGCGAGCACGATCCCGGCGACCGCCGGGATCCCGAGGCTGATCGTGCCCGGGACCAGCCGGGCCGTCACGAGTCGCGGGGACACGCTGTTCCAGGTCACGTCATGCGGTTCGAATGGGCTGGTCATGCTCGCCATTGTTCCGCAGACCGGTTGCGCTGGGTAGCGGGCCTCAGGCCGGGGCCGGGGACTCGCCCTCCTCCGAGCTGGTGCGGTCCTTGTCGGACGGCGGCAGCTCGCAGAACTTCTCCACCACGAGACCGATCGCGGCGAGCACCACCGAGCACAGCACGGCGATGCCGGCGGCCACCGCCCGGTCGCGGCGCGGCTCGATCGCGAGGTCGCCCAGCACCACCAGCACCTGCGCCAGGTACCAGCCGCCGAGCAGGGCGCCCGTCAGGGCGGCGGCCTTCGCCAGGACGAGCGTCCGGGCGGCCCGGATGCCGTCGAGGGAGGGCCGCTTGCCCTTCTGGTAGGCCCGCACGGCCCACCCCATCCAGAACACCACGCCGGCCAGCGCCAGGATCGCCACGTCGACGAGCCACGGCACCACCGGCAGGTACACGCCCCGCGACTCGAGGGCCCGCAGCACGAGCCAGCCGACCACCGCGACTGCGACGAGGACTGCGATCAGGGTCCTGACGGGGGTTCTGCGCATCTCAGGCGTCGCGCCCCCGCTCGTCCCGGACCGGCACCCAGGAGGGCACCGAGTCGATCGGGCCGTCGGTCGGCGCGATCGACTGCTCGGTCGCGTAGCCCGGGACCCGGATCACGGTGTGGTCGTTGTCGTAGCCCGGGAGCTGCCCGTTCGAGTGGCCGGCGGACTGGCCGTTCACGTGCCCGTTCGAGGCCGGGTCCGGCGCACCCTGCGGGGGGTTGCCGACCGGGGCGAACACCGCCGCGGCGGGCTCCTGCGGGGCCCCGTTCACCGGCGGGAACACGCCGCTCTGCTGCCGCGACGGGTTGACCGGGGCGAACACCGGCTTGGCCGGCGCCGAGGGGGGCGACTCGTGCTCCGGCTCCTCGTGCGCCGTGTCCCGGACCGCGCGGGGTGCGATCGGCGCGGGGACGAGTGCCTCCTCCGGCGGGGGCACGACGGACCCGTTGGCGGGCACGCCGATCAGCGGGGCCGGCCGCGGGGGCACAGGAGCCGCCTGCGCCTGGTGCGGGATCGGCACTGAGCCGCCCGGGCCCGGCACCGGCCCGCTGGAGTAGGCCTGCGGGTGACCGCCCTGGTAAGGGTCCTGGGGGCTGCCGTTCGGGCCGTCGAGGTCCACGGGACCGCTGTGGTGCGTCTGCGGCTGACCGCCTCCGGGCACCTCGACCACGGGGCCGCCGGGCGAGGCCTGCGGGCGCCCGCTCGGCGGGAGCGACGGCGGCAGGGCCGGGGGCATCTCGACGGGGTGGGCGTCCTGCCCGGCGTCGTCGGGCACCGCGGGGTGGTTCGAGGCGGTGGTGCCGCCACCCCCCTGCTCGGGCTCGGGGTCCGTCAGCCAGTCGAGCGCGAGCCAGCGGATGCCGGTCCGGTCGGGCGCCGTCGCCGCGAGCTGGCCCACGGGGCCGCCGCCCAGACCGGGCAGCAGGGCCTCGGGGGCGATCTGCGACCAGGGTTCCAGGACGAAGGCGCGCTCGTGCGCCCGCGGGTGCGGGATCTCGATGTCCTCGGCGGAGTCCGTCAGGGTGCCGTAGGTGATCAGGTCGACGTCGAGCGTGCGGGCGCCCCAGCGCTCGTCGCGGGTACGGCCGTGCAGGTTCTCGACCTCCAGGCACGCGTGCAGCAGCCCGCGCGCCGAGAGCGTGGTGCGGGCCAGCAGCACGGCGTTCAGGTAGTCGGGCTGGTCCTCCGGCCCGCCGACGGCGGCCGTGCGGGCCAGCGGCGAGACGTCGGTGATCTGCACGCCCGGCACGCGGTCCAGCTCGGCGACCGCCGAACGCATGGTGGCCTGCGGGTCGCCGAGGTTCGCTCCGATCGCGATGACCACGTCCACGTACCCGGCGGGCATCTCGTCGAACCGGTCGCGCGGCTCGGCCTGGTACGGCTGCTCCTGCGCGAACGCCGCCTCCGGCTGCCCGACGGCGGAGTCAGGGACCGCCGCCGAGACGCGCGTGGCCTCCATGTCGCCCTGGTCGTACTGCTGCTCGAACATCTGGTCGTACTGGTTCGGCTGCGCGTCGCGCTGCGGCTGCTCGTACTGCGGCTGCTCGAACGACTGCTGCTCGAACGACTGCTGCTGGAACGCCGGCTGGGGCGGCTCGTAGGACTGCTGCGGCTCGAAGGCGTTCGGCTGGTCCTGACCTGGCCGCTGGTCGAGGCCCTGGAGGGACTCGTACTGCTGGACCGGCTCGAACGTGGGCTCCGGCTCGAACGCGGGCTCGGCCTTGAACTGCTCCTCGGGCTGGAACTGGTCGCCCTGCTGAAACTGGTCGCCCTGCTGAAACTGGTCGCCCTGCTGGAACTGGTCGCCCTGCTGGAACACGGGCTCCTTGGCGGGGCGCTGCTCGGCCTCCGCCGGGGCCTCGGCCTGCAGCTCCCATGCCGCGGGGATGACCTGCAGCGGCTCGGGGGCGATGAGCTCGGGCACCGGGAGCGGCTCAGGCTCCTCGGCAGGGGCCTCGGCGGCCGGGGCGGACGGGGCGCGCTCGACGAGCGGCTCCGCCTCGAAGGCCTCGTACTTCTGGGCGCCGAACTGCTCGGAGCCGAACGGCTCGGCCGCGAACTGCGCCGGCTCGGCCGGCTGGTAGGGCTCGTACGGCTCGGGCCGGAACGGCTCCGGCTCCTCGGCGACCGGGCGTGCCACGGGCTCGAAGTCCTGCGGCTCGGGCTGGGCCGGGACGGCTTCGACCTGCTGCTCCGGCGCGGGGTGCGCGGCGAGCAGCCCTGCCGGCACGGCCACGACGGGCATGCGGACGCGGTCGCGGCGGATGGCCACCTCGACGTCGGCGAACGGCACCGGGATGGGCGCGTGCGGCTTGTGCACGCGCACGTCCACCGCCTCGATCAGCGGGCGGGCCAGCACCGCGGCGGCGATCCGCTCCGCGACCGTCTCGATGAGGTCGGCGGGGTCGCCCTTCAGGATGTCGTGGACGTCGGCCGCGACATCGGCGTAGCTCACGGTCTGTGTCAGGTCGTCACCGGCGGCAGCGGGGCGCGTGTCCATGTACAGCACGACGTCGGCCCGGAACTCCTGGCCCGTCTGCCGTTCCGACGGCAGCACACCGTGGTACCCCCGCGCGCTCACGCCGCTCAGCTGGATCTGGTCCAGCGCGCGGCCGTCCGGGCCTGTGACGCCCGTTCCGAACGCTGTGGTCACCGTGGTCCTCCCCCATCGTCGTTGCGTGCACCGGAATCCTGCCAGGTTGGCATGTCTTGTCCCCCGGCCGTCCACGATTCTGTGGTCAAGGCCACGGTGGAAGTCAATGCCTCCGGTGCGGATGGGGAGGATGAGGAAGAGGTACCCGGCGACCCTACCCGGGGTGCGCCCTCCGCGGCGGACCACGCGGCGGCGACCTTGACGGCGTCCACGCTCGCCCGCGCCGTGTGCACACGCACGCACCAGGCGCCCGCGGCCGCCGACAGCGCGGAGATCGCGGCCGTGGCGTCGTCGCGCGCCCGCGGAGGCGCGGTACGGCCCGCCGGGTCCGCGAGCAGGTGGCCCAGGAACCGCTTGCGGGAGGCTCCCACCAGCACCGGCCGCCCCAGCTGGTGGAGCGCGTCGAGGTGGGCCAGCAGCGGCCAGTTCAGCACGCCGGCCTTGGCGAAGCCCAGGCCCGGGTCCAGGATCAGTTGGTCCGGCCGCACACCGTCGTCGTGCAGCGCGGCCATGCGGGCCGCGAGCTCGTCACGCACGTCGGCCACGACGTCGTCGTACACCTCGAGGTCGTCCATGACGTCCGCGTGCCCGCGCCAGTGCATCGCCACGTAGGCGGCGCCGGTCTCGGCGACCGCGCGGCCCATCTCGGGGTCGGCGAGGCCACCCGAGACGTCGTTCACGATGCGCGCGCCGGCGGCCACCGCGCGCTCCGCGACGGCAGCGCGCGTGGTGTCCACGCTCACGACCGCGCCGCGCGCGGCGAGCTGCTCGATCACGGGCAGCACCCGGGCCAGCTCCTGGTCCTGCGGCACGCGCACCGACCCGGGCCGGGTGGACTCGCCGCCCACGTCCAGGATGTCCGCGCCCTCGCCGAGCAGCTCCAGCCCGTGCGCCACGGCGGCTGACGGCTCGAACCACTCGCCGCCGTCCGAGAACGAGTCCGGGGTGACGTTGACCACACCCATGACGAGGGTACGGCCTGCCCCGGAAAGCTCGGGCAGGCCGTGCACCCGGGCGTCCCGGGCGGTGTGGGGCGGGACGGCGGACACCGTCACTTCCCGAGGATGAGGCTCATCGCCTCGGCTCGCGTCGCACCGTCCCGCATGACGCCGCGCACCGCGGAGGTGACCGTCCGGGAGCCAGGCTTGCGCACGCCGCGCATCGACATGCACAGGTGCTCGCACTGGACCACGACCAGGACGCCGCGCGGTTCGAGAATCTCCACCAGGGAGTCCGCGATCTGCGTGGTCATGCGCTCCTGCACCTGCGGCCGGCGCGCGTAGACCTCGACCAGCCGGGCCAGCTTGCTCAGCCCGGTGATGCGGCCGTCCACGTTCGGGATGTACCCCACGTGCGCCACGCCGTGGAACGGCACCAGGTGGTGCTCGCAGGTGGAGTACACCTCGATGTCCTTGACCAGCACCATCTCCTCGTGCCCGAGGTCGAAGGTGGTGGTCAGCACGTCCTCGGGCTCCTGCCGCAGGCCCGCGAAGATCTCCCGGTACGCCCGGGCGACGCGGGCCGGCGTCTCACGCAGGCCCTCGCGCTCGGGGTCCTCGCCGACGGCGAGGAGAAGCTCGCGTACTGCCGCCTCGGCCCGTGCGGCGTCGTACGGCGGGACGTCCGTCGCACGCCGCACGGGCGTGGACAGGGGTGTGATGGACCCGTCGGTCATCGTGGTGCTCCGGTCAGTTCGACTGGTCGGGGTGTGCGTCGTCCGACGGCGTCGGAGCATCCACCACGGCCTCGTCCTGCGGCACGACGGCGGGGTGGCCGTTCTGGGCCGCCAGCTCCTTGGGCGTCAGCACGGGGCCGCGCGTGTGCACGGTGCGCTGCTCGCTGGAGAGCCAGACGTCGCGCGCGGCGCGCTTCTCGACGGGCGCGAAGACGTCCGCGAGCTCCTTCTGGTTCAGCGTCTCCTTCTCGAGCAGGCGCAGCACCAGGTCGTCGAGCACGTCGCGGTACTGGGTCAGCACCTCCCACGCCTCGTCGTGCGCGGCCTCGACGAGCTTGCGCACCTCGTTGTCGATGGTGCCGGCCACGGCCTCGGAGTAGTCGCGCTCGTGCCCGTAGTCACGACCCAGGAACGGCTCGCCCGAGCTGGTGCCGAGCTTGATGGCGCCGACGCGCTCGCTCATGCCGTACTCGGTCACCATCTTGCGGGCGATGGCCGAGGCCTTCTCGATGTCGTTCGAGGCGCCCGTGGTGGGGTCGTGGAACACGATCTCCTCGGCCACGCGGCCACCCATGGCGTACGCGAGCTGGTCGAGCAGCTCGTTGCGGGTGGTCGAGTACTTGTCCTCGAGCGGCATGACCATCGTGTAGCCCAGGGCCCGGCCGCGCGGCAGGATCGTCACCTTCGTGACGGGGTCCGTGTACCGCATCGCGGCGGCCACCAGGGCGTGCCCGCCCTCGTGGTACGCGGTGATCTTCTGCTCCTTGGACTGCATGACGCGCGTGCGCTTCTGCGGGCCGGCCACGACGCGGTCGATGGCCTCGTCCAGCGCGCGGTCGTCGATGAGCTGGGCACCGCTGCGAGCGGTGAGCAGCGCGGCCTCGTTGAGCACGTTGGCCAGGTCGGCACCGGTGAAGCCAGGCGTACGGCGGGCCACGGCCGCGAGGTCGACCTCGGGGACCATCGGCTTGCCCTGCGCGTGCACGTTCAGGATCGCCTCGCGGCCCTTGAGGTCCGGGGCCTCCACGGCGACCTGACGGTCGAAGCGGCCCGGCCGCAGCAGCGCGGGGTCCAGGATGTCGGGGCGGTTCGTCGCGGCGATCAGGATGACGTTCGTCTTGACGTCGAAGCCGTCCATCTCGACGAGCATCTGGTTCAGCGTCTGCTCGCGCTCGTCGTGCCCGCCGCCCATGCCGGCACCGCGGTGGCGGCCGACGGCGTCGATCTCGTCCACGAAGATGATCGCCGGCGAGTTCTGCTTGGCCTGCTCGAACAGGTCACGCACACGGCTCGCGCCCACGCCGACGAACATCTCGACGAAGTCGGAACCGGAGATCGAGTAGAACGGCACCCCGGCCTCACCGGCGACGGCGCGTGCGATCAGCGTCTTACCGGTTCCGGGCGGGCCGTACAGCAGCACGCCCTTGGGGATCTTGGCACCCACGGCCTGGAACTTGGTGGGCTCGGCGAGGAACTCCTTGATCTCCTGGAGCTCCTCGACGGCCTCGTCCGCACCGGCGACGTCGGCGAAGGTCACCTGCGGGGTGTCCTTGCTGACCAGCTTGGCCTTGGACTTGCCGAAGCCCATGACCCGGTTGCCGCCACCCTGGGCCCGCGACAGCAGGAACCAGAACACGACACCGATCAGGAGGAACGGGATCAGCACCGACAGCATGGAGGACCAGAAGCTGGGCTGCGGCACCTCCGAGTCGAACCCGCCGGACGGGTCGGACTTCACGATGGCGTCCTCGACACGGTCGCCCTGCGGCTGCGTGTAGAAGAACTCGACCGTCTTGCCGTGGTCGACCTCCTCGGCGGCGTCGCCCTTACCCTCGGTCGACTTGTACGCCTTGGTGAGCTCGAGCTCGACCCGCTGCTCGCCGTCGACCATGAGGGCGTGCTCGACTGTGCTGCCTTGCAGCAGCTCGATCCCCTGTGACGTCTCGATTCGCGAGACATTGGGCTGGTTCAGTGCCGAGATGGCCAGCGTCACCACGACCAAGGCGACCAGGATCCAGATGACAGGCCCACTCAGAAGCTTCTTGATGTTCATCGGCGACGGGGACTAGGCCCCGTTTCCCTCCGCTCGCGCAGTATGTATCCGTCGAAACTACATGGTCTCCCTGAGAGGAGCCCCGAGTGTTCGCCCAGAGCATGTGACTCCTGGACCACACTCGCCCAGACGCGACGAACCGCCAGGGACGGGCATCTCGCGGCGCCTCGTGGACTGAGAGGTCAGCCCCCGTAGACGTGCGGTGCCAGGGTGGCAACGAACGGCAGGTTCCGATAGTTCTCCGCGTAGTCCAGGCCGTAGCCCACGACGAACTCGTTCGGGATGTCGTACCCGAGGTACTTCACGTCCACGTCGGCCTGCGCGGCGTCCGGCTTGCGGAGCATCGAGGCGATCTCGACCGACTCCGGCCCACGCGAGCGCAGGTTGGAGACCAGCCAGGACAGCGTGAGACCCGAGTCGATGACGTCCTCGACGATGAGCACGTTGCGCCCGGTCAGGTCGGAGCGCAGGTCCATGAGGATGCGCACCACCCCGGACGACTTGGTGCCCGAGCCGTAGGAGGAGACCGCCATCCAGTCCATCTGCGCCTTGTGGTGCAGGCGACGGGACAGGTCGGCCATCACCATGACCGCACCCTTGAGCACACCGACCAGGAGCAGGTCCTTGCCCGCGTAGTCCGCGTCGATCTGCGCGGCCATCTCGTCGAGCTTCTTGCCGATCTGCTCCTCGGTGAGCAGCACCTCTGCGAGGTCGGGTCCGACGTCGGACTGGTCCACGAGTCACTCCTGAGTTGTGGTGGGGGGTCTGACGCCGGTCCAGCCGTCCGAGTTCCCGGTCGGCGCGGCGCGCAGGAAAAGCCTGCCACACGCGCGCCGTGCCCGTGTCCCGCCCGGGAGCTGGGCGGGACCCTGACCGGTCCAGGACACGACGAGCGCGTCCAGCGCGTCGACGTGCCGCGTCGTGGTGTCGGTGGGCCGGGAGCCCGCCGCGAGCGCCGCGAGACGCAGGGCCCGGCGGCGCAGGGCGGGGTGGGCCCGGGCGAGCACCTCGGCGTCGAGCGCCTGTTCCCCCTCCTCGGTCTCGGCGTTCCCGACCTGCGCCCGCGCCAGCAGGTCCGCCGCGAGGGAGTCGAGCAGGTCGGCGTCGTCCCGCAGCTGGTCCGCGGTGCGCGCGAGCGCCTCGGCCACGCCGGGCCCGAGGGTGTCCTCGAGCACGGGCAGCGCCCGGCCCCGGACCACCGAGCGCAGGGGCGTGAACCCGCCGGGCTCGGCCCCGGCGCCGGACCCGGCGCCGGGCAGCAGGTTGGTGGGGTCGGTCCACCATTCGAGGCCCGACGCCGCGCACACGGCCTCGGTCTGGGCGCGGCGCAGGCCGAGGAAGGGCCGGCGGAGGATCCCCCGCTCCCGCGGCATCCCGGCGAGCGACCGGGCGCCGGCCCCGCGCGCGAGGCCCAGCAGCACCTGTTCCGCCTGGTCGTCCAGGGTGTGCCCGAGCAGCACCCGCGCGGCCCCCGTCCGGGCGGCGGCCTGCTCCAGGGCCCGGTAGCGCGCGGTCCGGGCGGCGCCCTCGGGCCCCTCGGTGTCGAGCGCCGTGCCCGACCAGTCGGCGGACCGGACCAGCACCGGGTCGAGGCCGAGCGCCCGGCACTGCTCGGCCGCCCGCGCGGCGACGTCGCCCGACCCGGCCTGCAGGCCGTGGTCCACGAGCACCGCGCCGGCGCGGACGGCGTAGCCGCGCGAGCGCACCGAGCGCCCCACGCGGCGGGCCTCGAACGCCGTCGCCGCGGCCAGCGCGAGGCTGTCGGCGCCGCCCGAGCAGGCGACGAGCACCAGGTCGTCGGGGCCGAGGCCCGCGAGCGCCGCCCGCACCGCATTGCGCGCCGCGGCGACGGCGGGGTCGACGCGGGCCACGGTCAGGTGCCCCCGCTCATCCGTGCACCCGGCGCACCCACGCGCGGGCGTCGGCGATCTCCCGGGCGTTCGGCAGGTTCTCGGGCCCGGCCCACACGGCGTTGAGCCCGTCTCGGCCGACGGTCCGCTCCACGGTGCGCACGAACGCGGCGCCGTCGCGGTACTGCGCGAGCTTGGCCTCCATGCCCAGCAGCTTCTGCACCACGACGTCGAAGGTGCTGCGCCCTTCGCCGTCGCGGCGCCGCTCGAACTTGGCGCGGATGCGCCGCACGGACGGCACCACGCGCGGCCCGACGGCGTCCATCATCACGTCCGCGTGGCCCTCCAGGAGGGCCATGACGGCGGTGATGTCGGCGAGCTCGGCCTTCTGCTCGTGGGTGAGCATGCCGTCCACGAGGGTGCCGCCCTCGCCCCGCAGGGCGCCGAGCACGCTGCGCCCGATGACGGCGAGCTTGCGGTCGAACCGGGCCTTGGCCAGCTCGGCGGAGGTGCGGGCCATGCCGGAGACCAGGCCCCGCGTGCGTCCGCTGAGGTGGCCGGCGAGCCAGGGTGCCGCGGCGAACTGGAGGGCGTGCGTCTGCTCGTGCAGGCAGACCCACAGCCGGAAGTCCTGCTCCGGGACCTGGAGCGCACGCTCGGCCTGCAGCACGTTGGGGGCCACCAGCAGCAGCCGGCCGGAGCCGGAGTAGGGGTCGAACTGGCCCAGCACGCGGCCGCTGAGCAGGGCGAGCACGGCTCCGATCTCGGCGGCGCCGGCCATCTGGGCGCCGGCGGAGGTGGCGCTCCGGGAGATCTCCGCGACCGCCGTGCCGATCCCGTCGGTCATGACGGCCATCGACTGGGTGTTCGCACGGGCCCAGCTCGCGCGGTCCACCACCGCGATCGGGCTCAGCCCGGCGCCGTCGGCCCCGTTGGTGCCGGCCGGCGTCATCCGCGTGGTCTCCAGCACGTGCCCGACGGCGTCCCCTGCCGCCGTCCGCAGGCCGGCCACCAGGGCGGCGAGCTCGTCCCGCCCGGCCACGGGTCCGGGCGCGGCGAGGCGCGCCGCGATCTGCGCCGCTGCCGACCAGTCGACGATCTGTGGGGATACGGAGGCCTGGGTCACCGCACCACGGTAACGGCCCGGGGTGGTGACGCGTCAGCCCTGGGTGGAGTACGCCGCGAGGTCGCCCACGAACCCGTCGTAGATGGACGTGGCGCCCGCCGTCTGCTTGGCCGGGATCGAGTCCGCGAGCACGGAGAAGACGAGCAGCCGGTCGTCAGCCGTGACCACGGTCCCGGCGAGCGCACGCACCTTGGGCAGGCTGCCGGTCTTGGCCCGGGCCAGGCCGCGGGCGGGGTTGGCCCCCGTGAAGCGACCGTGGGACACGTCGAGCGTGCCGGTCAGGCCCGCGATCGGCATGCCGACGGCCTCGCTGCGCAGCTCGGGGCGCGCGGGGTCGACCATGACCCCGAGCAGGTCCACGAGCTGCTGCCCGCTGAGGTACGAGCCGTCGCCGAGCCCGGAGCAGTCCCGCAGGCGGGCACCG
The DNA here is from genome assembly GCF_044389675.1 of Promicromonospora kroppenstedtii. Classification (NCBI taxonomy): domain Bacteria; kingdom Bacillati; phylum Actinomycetota; class Actinomycetes; order Micrococcales; family Promicromonosporaceae; genus Promicromonospora; species Promicromonospora kroppenstedtii. The sequence continues at coordinate 46,406 of NZ_JBIRYI010000020.1, forward strand.
GTCATGTCGACGCCGAGCCGCTTGGCCTGGGCGATCACGGCCTGGGTGGCGCCGTCGTTCGAGCCGGGCAGGCCGGCGTCCACCGCGACCAGGCGCCCGAGCACCTCGGTGATGGTGTTGTCGGAGTACTGCATCGCGAAGCCGACGACCTCCGCCAGCGGGGCGGAGCTCACCTCGCCGAGCACCCGCGCGTCGTCGGGCGCGGTCTCGTCGATCACGGCGCCGGCCGTCGTCAGCCCCTCCTTCTCCAGGGCCGCGGAGAAGGCTTCGGCGGCGTACTTGCCCGGGTCCGAGGCACGGGGCCCGTTGTCGGTGTAGTCGTCGCCCAGCAGACCGACGTTGATGCCGAGGGACGAGACGGGCGCGATGTAGCCCGCCGCGATGTCCGGGCTGGCGACGGTGGGGGCGATCTCGTCGCCCGTGAAGAGCGTGTCGTCGAGCGCGACCCGCACCTCGGTTGCCCCGGTGACCTTGATCTTGGCGGCGACCTGCCGGGCGAGATCGGCGAGCCCGGCGCGACCGTTAACCGCGTTTGGGTCGCCCTTGCCCTCGGCCAGCATCATGTCGCCGCCACCCACGAGCACCACCGTGTTGTCGTCGACCAGCACCGCCTTGGTCTGCAGGGTGCTGTTCGCGATGGACGACGAGAGCGCGGCGACGCCGGTGAAGAGCTTCTGCGTGGAGGCGGGGGTCATCAGCTTGTCCGGGCTGGACGAGCCGAGCACCTGACCCGACGCGCCGTCGGCCACGACCACGCCGACGCGCGAGCCGAGCCGCTTGTCCTTGGCCAGGTCGCTCACCAGGCGCTGCATCTCCACGCTGTCCGGCACGGGGGCGTCGGCCGGCAGGTCGCTCAGGAGCGCGGCGGGCTCTGGCCCGTCGACGGCGCCCGGCGCGGACGGGAACGGACTCGGCTCGGGCCAGGGTGCGGCGGTGGTGAGCATGCCGGGGACGACGTCGTACGCGTCCGCGACCAGGTACCCACCGAACAGTGCGACGACCGCGGCGACGGCAGCGCCGGAGCGCAACCCCCACTCCATGGGCATCCTCTCGATCGTCACGTGAAAGCCATAGCCAACTCTAGTCGCGGCAAACGACGTGGCGCGTACGACGACGGCCGTTCACGGGAAATTTCACCCACCTGTGCCGCAGATTCCCGCGCGCGTCGCGCACGTTGCGAATTATGCCGAACACCGGCAGTGGTTCTGACCACAGGTAACGGTCGGGACACAAGACACATGGCACACTGGACAGGCGCAAGACCGCCGCCGCGGTAAGACACTTCGGCGACCATCATCGAGAACTGGAGCACATCGGCGTGGAGTTCGACGTCACGATCGAGATCCCCAAGGGTCAGCGGAACAAGTACGAGGTGGATCACGAGACCGGACGCATCCGCCTCGACCGCATGCTCTTCACCTCGACGCGCTACCCGGACGACTACGGCTTCATCGAGGACACCCTCGGCGAGGACGGCGACCCGCTGGACGCCCTGGTCCTCCTGGAGGAGCCCACGTTCCCCGGCTGCCTGATCCGGTGCCGCGCCCTGGGCATGTTCCGCATGCGCGACGAGGCCGGCGGCGACGACAAGGTGCTGTGCGTGCCGACCGGTGACCAGCGCGCGGCGTGGCGCCAGGACATCGACGACGTCTCGGACTTCCACCGCCTGGAGATCCAGCACTTCTTCGAGGTCTACAAGGACCTGGAGCCCGGCAAGTCCGTCGAGGGCGCCCACTGGGTGGGCCGCGCCGAGGCCGAGGCCGAGATCGTCCGCTCGATCCAGCGGGCCAAGGACACGGGCTACTACGACAAGCACTGACCTCGCCGCAGCAGAACCCTGCGAGTAGAACCGGGGCGGGACAGAACGCCGGCGAGGTAGAGCTGGGGCGGAGCGACCGGTCGGTCGCTCCGCCCCAGCTCTGCTTCGCCCTGGTCCTGCTTCGCCGGAGATCTGTCTCGCTGCGGTGCCGTCCCGGCTCAGGGGCGGCCCGCGTACGGCATCGCGTTCGAGAGGCGCAGCGGGTTCTCCGAGAGCGGGTGGCCGGGCAGCGTCGCCTCGATCATCATGCCGCCGCCCGTGTACATGGCCACGTGGTAGATCGACGACGGGTCGCTCGGGTTCGAGCCGTAGAAGATGAGGTCGCCGGGCCGCAGCGCGCCGTAGCCCACCTTGCCGACGGCCAGGTACTGCGACCGCGACGTCCGCGTGATGTCGACGCCCTGGCTCGCCCACGACATCATCGTCAGCCCCGAGCAGTCGTACGACGACGGACCCGCGGCACCGAGCAGGTACGGCGCGCCGATCTTCGTGCGGGCCCAGGCCACGGCGCCGACGCCGCGGCTCCCCGACCCCACGGTGACCCCCGACGTGGGCGGCACGGCCGGCGTGGGCGGGCTCGCCGAGGTCGCGCCGCCCCCGCCGGAGCTGCCGGAGCCGCGCGAGCCGCCAGAACCACCCGAGCTGCCGCCTGATCCGCCGCCCGAGCCACGCTCCGCGGGCGCGGCCTCTGCCTCACCCGCCGCCGCCTCGGTGGCCTCACGCGCCGCCTGCTGCCGTTCGAGCTCCGCCCGCGCGGCCGCCTCGCGGGCGGCCTCAGCGGCCGCGGCCTCGGCGGCCTCCCGCTCCCGCTCGATCCGCACGCTGGTCTGCCGCAGCTCCGCGAGCCGCTCCACCAGCGCCTGCCGCTCGGCCTCGGCCGAGCGGGTGCGCGCCTCGAGGTCCGCGGCGGCTGCCTGGGCGGCGGCATACGCGGACTCGGCCCGCTCTGCCGCCGCGTCGAGCTCCTCCTTGGCCGCCGACCAGCGGGCATCGGCGGACTCCGAGGCGGCGCGCGCGTCCTGGTACCCGGCCAGGGCGCCGCCCACCTTGCGCTGCACCGCGCGCTCGGCCGCGCTGCGTCCGACCAGGTCGGGCACCGAGTCGGCACGCAGGGCCACGCCGAGCGGCCCCAGGCCGTCGTCACGCGACGACGCCCGGTATACCTCGGCCAGGCTCCCCCGCGCCGCCACCTCGCCCCGGTGCGCCTTCGCCGCGGCCTTCCGGGCCGCGGCGACCTCCGCCTTCGCCTGCTCGACCGCCTGCTGCGCCTCGGCGTAGTCGGCGCCGGCCACCTGGACGCGGACCTGCGCGGCCTCGAGCTCCGCGCGGAGGTCCACCAGGGCCGCCTCGGCCTGGTGCACGTCCAGCGTCCCGGCAGCCACGGCGTCGCGGGCGTCCTGCACGTCCTGGGCCGACGGCGCGGACGGCGGGTCAGCGGGAGGGTCCGCCTCGGCGCCGGGCCCCCAGGGGAACACCAGAGTGAAGGCGAGAACCGCCGAACCGAGGGCACGGACCACCAGCACGCCGCCGTGCCGGTGCCGCTCCGACCCGGCGGACTCGTCCAGAGCTCGGATCCGTTGCATGATCCCCCTTCCGATCCGCGCCACTCCGGCGTGTCGCCTTGCGCAGATCCTGTGAATCACTCCGTTGTTACGGGATCAAATGTGCCCCGAGCCTCCGAAGTGCGCATCCGGAAGGCAAAACGGCGCATACGCCGACACGGGTCCAGAGTCGCCCACCCTGTCTCATTTCTGCATCTCACGATTCAAGACATGGCTTTCGCCCTCGCCCGCGGCCGTCTACGGTCGCACCATGACTCGTCGAATGTGTTGTTGCTGATCCAGCGCACGTTCGCCTGCCCTCGGCCGCCCGGCCGACCTCCGCGTGCGCGCCCTCAACCCGCCGCGGACCCCTCCTGATGCGCAGGCCCCACGGGGCATGCCGCGGCTCAGCTCGGTCAGTTCAGCCAGAAGCACGCCACCCCGCACAGGAAGCAGGAGAGCCATGACGCAGCCCCAGTGGTCGTTCGAGACCCGCCAGATCCACGCCGGCCAGGAGCCCGACCCCACGACCGGCGCACGCGCCCTGCCGATCTACCAGACCACCTCGTTCGTGTTCCCCGACGCCGGGGTCGCGGCCGACCGGTTCGCCCTGAAGGACCTGGGGCCCATCTACACGCGCATCGGCAACCCGACGCAGCAGGTCGTCGAGGACCGCATCGCCAGCCTGGAGGGCGGCGTCGGCGCCCTTCTGGTCGCCTCCGGCCAGGCCGCGGAGTCCCTCGCGATCCTGAACCTCGCGCAGGCGGGCGACCACGTCGTCGCCTCCGCGAGCCTGTACGGCGGCACGTACAACCTGCTGCACCACACGCTGCCCAAGTTCGGCATCGAGACCACGTTCGTGGACGACCCGCACGACCTCGACGCCTGGCGCGCCGCCGTGCGGCCCAACACGAAGGCGTTCTTCGGCGAGACCATCCCGAACCCGCGCGCGGACGTGCTCGACATCGAGGGCGTCGCGGCCGCGGCCCACGAGGCCGGCGTCCCGCTCATCGTGGACAACACGGTGGCCACCCCGTACCTGATCCGCCCGTTCGAGCACGGCGCCGACATCGTGGTGCACTCCGCGACGAAGTACCTGGGCGGGCACGGCAGCGCGATCGGCGGCGTGATCGTCGACGGCGGCCGGTTCGACTTCGCGGCCGACCCCGAGCGGTTCCCCGGCTTCAACACCCCGGACCCGAGCTACAACGGCATCGTCTTCGCCCGGGACCTGGGCGTGGACGGCGCGCTCGGCGCCAACCTGGCCTTCGTGCTCAAGGCGCGCGTCCAGCTCCTGCGCGACCTCGGCGCGGCGATCTCGCCGTTCAACGCGTTCCTGCTCGCCCAGGGCCTGGAGACGCTGTCGCTGCGGATCGAGCGGCACGTCGCCAACGCCGAGCACGTCGCCGGGTGGCTGGAGGCCCGGGACGACGTCCGCGGCGTGCACTACGCCGGCCTGGCGAGCTCGCCGTGGCACGCCAACGCCCAGAAGTACGCGCCCAAGGGCGCCGGCGCGGTGCTCGCCTTCGAGCTCGACGGCGGTGCGGACGCGGGCCAGGCCTTCGTCTCGGCGCTGCAGCTGCACTCCAACGTGGCGAACATCGGGGACGTCCGGTCGCTCGTGATCCACCCCGCCTCGACGACCCACTCCCAGCTCACGCCGGACGAGCAGGCGCTGTCGGGCGTCACGCCCGGCCTGGTGCGCCTGGCGGTCGGCCTGGAGAACGTGGAGGACATCCTGGCGGACCTGGAGCTCGGCTTCACCGCCGCCAAGAACCTCCTGGGCGAGGAGAGCTGATCGTCCCGTCCGTACCTGGAGCGGGCACCGGGGAACCCTCCGGTGCCCGCTCCGCACCCCGAGCCGTAGGAGAAGCCATGGCCGTCACCACCCCGAAGGCCGAGCACGGCACCCCCGAGCAGACCCTCCGCACCGCGAGCGTGCCGTTCTCCGTGTCGGACGACGCCCACGGCGCAGGCCGGCGCGAGAAGGGCGACGTCGCCCCGGCGGGACCCGCCGGGACCTCGCGCGCCCGGAGCAAGCCGCCGGTGCCGGCGAGCGGTGCGTGGCGGGAGGGCGACGACCCGGGACGGCGGCAGTTCGCCGACGTCGGCTCCTTCGAGCTCGAGGCGGGTGGGCGCCTGCCCGCCGTCCGCGTGGCCTACGAGACGTGGGGCACGCTGAACGCGGACGGCTCGAACGCCGTGCTGGTGCTGCATGCCCTGACGGGCGACTCGCACGTCACGGGCGAGGCCGGCCCGGGGCACGTCACCAGCGGGTGGTGGGCACAGATGGTCGGCCCGGGGCGGCCCATCGACACCGACCGGTACTTCGTCGTGGCGCCCAACGCGCTCGGCGGCTGTCAGGGCACCACGGGACCGTCGTCGACGGCGGACGACGGGCGGCCCTGGGGCGGCAGCTTCCCCTACATCACGACCCGCGACCAGGTGGCCGTGGAGATCGCGCTGACCCGGGAGCTCGGGATCAGGTCGTGGGACCTGGTGATCGGCGCCTCGATGGGCGGGCTCCGCGTGCTGGAGTGGGCACTGCTCGGCCCCGAGTCAGGCATCGCCGTGCGGAACGTCGCCGCCATCGCGACGACCGCGCAGACCGGCGGCGACCAGATCGCATGGGCGCACCCGCAGCTCGCCGCGATCCGGGTGGACCCGCGCTTCCGCGGCGGCGACTACTACGACGCGGCCGACGACGACGGCCCGCACACCGGCCTGGGCATCGCCCGGCAGATCGCGCACACGACGTACCGCACGGGCTACGAGCTCGACCAGCGGTTCGGCCGGTTGCCGCAGGGCGGCGAGGACCCCTTCGCGGGCGGCCGGTTCGCCGTGCAGTCCTACCTGGAGCACCACGGCGACAAGCTGGCCCGCCGGTTCGACGCCAACTCCTACCTGGTGCTCACCGAGTCGATGCTGTCGCACGACCTGGGCCGCGACCGCGGCGGCGTCGAGGGCGCGCTCAGCCAGATCACCGCGCGCGCCCTGGTGGTGGCGGTGGACAGCGACCGGCTGTTCCCGCCCACCCAGTCCGCGCGGCTGGCGCGCTGGATCCCGCGGGCGGAGCCGCTGCGGATCGTGACCAGCGACGTGGGCCACGACGGGTTCCTGGTCGAGGCCGACCAGATCGGCCCGATGGTCAGCGAGTTCCTCGGGTAACCGCCGCGCGGACCGCGCGGCCCAGGCTTAGCGTGGCCGTATGGCAAAGCTCAACCCGTACCTCAGCTTCAAGTCCGAGGCCAAGGAAGCCCTGGACTTCTACCGGTCCGTGCTCGGCGGCGAGCTCACCGTCAGCACCTTCGGCGACACCCCGATGGAGGGGATGCCGACCCCCGACGAGGACAAGGACCTCGTCATGCACGGGCAGCTCGACGCCCCGGGCAACCTCACGATCATGGCGTCCGACACGCCGTCGTTCATGGAGTACGTGGCGCCCACCAGCGGCGTCACCGTCTCGCTGACCGGCGGCCCGGACGACCACGACTACATCAAGAACGCCTACGAGAAGCTGTCCGACGGCGCGACCCCGGGCCAGCCGCTCGAGCTCGCGCCGTGGGGCGACTACTACGGGGCGCTCACCGACAGGTTCGGCATCTCGTGGATGTTCGACATCGGGACGGAGCAGTCCGCCGGGTGACCTCTCGTCGTCCTGCCCGGCTCCGGTGATCGCCGCCGGGGCCGGGTAGGTTGAACGGATGCTTGCCGCCTACGTGACCCGATTCTCGCCCGACAGCCCGCTCGACGGCCTGGAGGTGGGCGACCGCCCCGAACCGGAGGCCCCGGAGCACTGGACCACCGTGGAGGTGCGGGCCGCGAGCCTGAACCACCACGACCTGTGGTCGCTGCGCGGCGTCGGCCTCAGGGAGCAGCAGCTCCCGATGATCCTCGGCACCGACGCCGCGGGCGTGGCGCCGGACGGCACCGAGGTGATCGTGCACGGCGTGATCGGCGCCGACGGGCACGGCGTCGGTCCGGAGGAACCGCGGTCGCTGCTCTCCGAGCGCTACCCCGGGACCCTCGCCGAGCGGGTGGCGGTGCCGGCCGCGAACCTGGTGCCGAAGCCCGCCGAGCTCTCGTTCGAGGAGGCGGCCTGCCTGCCGACGGCGTGGCTGACCGCCTACTCCATGCTGTTCACGAAGGGCGGGCTGGCGCCGGGCGACCGCGTGCTGGTGCAGGGCGCCGGCGGCGGCCTGGCGACGGCGGCGGTCACGCTGGGTGTGGCGGCCGGCCTGGAGGTCTGGGTGACGTCGCGCTCCGCGGAGAAGCGGGAGCGGGCCCTGAAGCTCGGCGCCGCGGGTGCCGTCGAGACCGGGGCCCGGCTGCCGGCGCGCGTGGACGCCGTGCTGGAGTCGGTGGGCCAGGCCACGTGGGCGCACTCGATCCGCTCCGTGCGGCCGGGCGGATCGGTGCTGGTGTGCGGAGCGACGTCGGGCGACGCTCCCCCCGCCGAGCTGACCCGCATCTTCTTCCAGGAGATCCGGGTCCAGGGGGTCACCATGGGCACCCGCGAGGACCTGGGCGCGCTCGCCCGGTTCTGCGCGCGTACCGGCGTGCGCCCGGTGATCGACGCCGAGGTGCCGCTCGCCGAGGCCGCCGAGGGCCTCGCCCGCCTGCACGAGGGCGGGCAGTTCGGCAAGGTCGTCGTCCGCCCCTGACCTCCTGCGCTTACAGGCCGGTCAGCAAACTTCGCCGAAAGTCTTGACCGGAGTCCGGAATGTCCGCGACAGTGTGAGAGAGCGCTCTCTCACACTGCCCGAAGTGCCAGACCGACGTTCGAAGGAGCACGTCAGATGCGCAGACACCTCCGCCTGCTCGCGGCGGCGACCACCGCCGCGACCCTCCTCGCCCTGGGTGCGATCACCCAGGTCACCACCGCATCGGCCGCCGCAGAACCGCTCTCCCAGGGCCGGCCCGTCACCACGTCCAGCACCGAGTTCGGCTGGAGCACCGGCGCCGCCGCCGTCGACGGCGACCCCGGCACCCGCTGGTCCAGCGCCGCCGCCGACAACCAGTGGATCCGCGTCGACCTGGGCTCGGTCCAGGCGATCGACCGGGTAGTCCTCGACTGGGAGGCGGCGTACGCCTCCGGCTTTCGCATCGAGACCTCCGCCGACGGCGCCGCGTGGTCCACCGTCTACTCGACCACGACCGGCACGGGCGGTGACCAGAACCTCGACGTCGACGGGACCGGCCGCTACCTGCGCCTGTGGGTGACCCAGCGCGCCACCCAGTGGGGCGTCTCGCTGTGGGAGCTGCAGGTGTTCGGCGCCGGGGGCGGCACGCCCACCGATGCCTCGCTGCTCTCCTACGGCAAGCAGGGCAGCGCCTCCAGCTCGCAGAACGACGGCAACTGCTGGCTCTGCTCCCCCGACAAGGCCTTCGACCTGGACCCGGCCAGCCGCTGGGCCGTCAGCCCCGACACCGGCTGGGTGGACGACGGCTGGATCGCCGTCGACCTCGGGGCAGCCGCGCACGTGACCAGCGTGGTGCTGCAGTGGGACCCGGCGTTCGCGACGGCCTTCGACATCGAGGTGTCCGACGACGGCACCACGTGGCGCACCGTGCACAGCACCACGAACGGCACCGGCTTCAAGCAGACCGTCCCGCTCGACGCCGACGGCCGGCACGTGCGCGTGCACATGCGCGACCGGAGCGGTCCCTACGGCTACTCGCTCTGGGAGTTCCAGGTCTACGGCACGGGTGGCGCGCCCACCGCTCCCCCGGCCGAGCCCGCCGACCCCGACTTCGACGACCTCGACCTGGTCTGGAGCGACGAGTTCAACGGCCCCGCCGGTGCCGCGGCCGACGGCTCGAGGTGGACCATCGACGCCGGCCTGCCGCAGAACAACGAGCAGCAGGTCTACACCCCGAGCGGCAACGGGTTCCAGGACGGCCAGGGCAACTTCGTGCTGGAGGCACGGCGGGAGGACCGCGACGGCCGGCAGTACACGTCGCACCGGATGAACACCTCGAACAAGTTCCACGCGCAGTACGGCCGGTTCGAGGCCCGAGTGAAGGTGCCCGAGGGCCGCGGCCTGTGGCCCGCGTTCTGGATGATGGGCTCCGACTTCCTCGACGGCCGCCCGTGGCCGTACAACGGGGAGATCGACATCATGGAGTTCATCGGCCAGAACCCGACCCAGGCCCACTCCACCCTGCACGCCCCGGCTTACAACGGTGGCGGGGGCTACGGCGGGGCCTACGCGCTGCCCGACGGCTCGAAGATCTCCGACGGCTTCCACACCTGGGCCGCGGAGTGGGACAGCGAGGGCATCCAGTTCTCGCTGGACGGCCGCGACGTCTTCTACGCGGACCGGGACACCGTGGAGTCGACGCGCGGGCCGTGGGTCTACGACCACGAGTTCTACCTGATCCTCAACCTCGCGGTGGGCGGTGACTGGCCCGGCCCGCCGGACGCGAGCACCCCGTTCCCGTCCCGCATGCTCGTCGACTACGTCCGCGTCTACCAGTGACCCGCTCGTCGGGTGCCGGGTCCCCGCGCAGGCAGGAAGGCGGAGACCCGGCTCCCGGCGGCAGGTGGGGACGGGTATAAAGGGCGGGTGCCAGCTCGTCCTACGTTGGAGGTCGTGGCCTCCGTTGCCGGGGTGTCGCGCGCGACCGTGTCGCGCGTGATCAACGAGGTACCCACCGTCGACCCCGAGATCGCCGAGGTCGTGCGGCGGGCGATCGAGCAGACCGGCTACGTGCCCAACCTCGCGGCCCGCACGCTCGTGACGCGACGCACGGGCTCGGTCGCCCTCGTGGTCTCGGAGCCGCCCGAGCAACGCTCGCCACTGCCGTTCCTCGAGCGGCTCTTCACCGACCCGTACCTGGGACGCGTGACGGCGGGTGCGCAGGACGTGCTGCGGCCCCGCGACATCCACCTCGCGATCATCCCCGCCGACCCGCCCGCCCACGACCAGGTGGTCCGGTACGTGCGGCAGGGGCACGTCGACGGCGTCCTGCTCATCACGTCCAGCTCGGCCGACCCGCTGCCGGGGCGGCTCGCCGGCCTCGCCGTGCCGCTGGTGCTGTCCACCCGCACCGACCTGGCGGACGTCGCCTGGGTCGACCTCGACCAGACCGCCGGCGGATGGCTGGCGGCCGAGCACCTCGCGGGCGCGGGCCGCACCCGGCTCGCGGTGGTCGCCGGGCCCACCGACGCCCCGTTCGGGCACGCCCGGCTCCAGGGCTTCCTCGACGGCGTGCGCGCCGCGGGGCTACGGGAGCCCGAGGTGGTCCCCGCCGACTTCACACGGCCCGGCGGCGAGGCCGCCGCCCGCGCCCTCCTGGCCGTCCGGCCCGACGTCGACGGCGTGTTCGCCGCGAACGATCTCATGGCGGACGGCGTCTCGACCGCCCTCCGGGCCGCCGGCCGGGACGTGCCGCGCGACGTCGCCGTCGTGGGCTTCGACGACTCGAGCGTCGCCGCCCAGGCGCACCCGCCGCTCACGACCGTGCGCCAGCCCGTCGAGGACATGGCCAGCGCCATGGCACGGCTGCTGCTCGCCGCCCTCGACGGCGAGGCCCCCGGCGGGTCGGCGACGTTCGTGCCCGAGCTCGTGGTGCGTGCGTCGGGCTGACCCTTGCCGGCCGGCTCAGGCGAACCGGCGGGAGAACTCCTCGACCAGCGTGGGGCCCGTGTCGCCGAGGCGCCACACGCTCCAGCCGTCCGCGGTGTACGAGCCCGACGCGGCGGTGGCCGCCGAGTCCGGGTGCCGGTAGCGCGCGCCGTTGGCCAGCTCGATGGCACCGTCCGGCAGGAGCATCGCCTCGAAGTGCTGGTTGCGCCGGGGGCGCGACCACACGATCCGGGTGGGCGTGCCGATGCTGCGGGCCAGTGCCTCCAGGTCGGGGTCGTCCTCCTCCTCGAAGAGCATGGGGGTGCTGGCCCGGATGCTCTCGCTCGGCGGCACCGGGCGGGCCGGTGCCTCGGGGGCGCTCGACGGGTACGGGTCGGACGCGAACGTGGTCTGCCCGTAGGCGTCGTCCGGGCCCGCCAGGTAGCCGCCGGACTCCCAGGGGCTCTGCTCCACGACCACGGCGGCCCCGCCGTCGGCGTAGGGCGACGCGTAGCCGGACTGCTCGGCGTAGCCGTAGCCGCCCTGGTCGCCGTAACCGCCGGCGGCCTCCGCCGAGTAGTCGTACGCGGGCGCCGCGGGGGCGGGGGCGAACGACGACGGCTCGCGCTCGTACCGCGGCCGGGTGATCTCGAAGTCCGGTGGCTCGCTCTCGGCCGAGCCGCCGTAGGCGGGCGCCTCGTCGTACGGCGCGGGCTGCCAGAGGTTCTCCTCGGCCGGCTGCGGCACGGGCGGGGGCGAGTACGGCGCGTCCGCCGCGGGCGGCGGCGGGTAGGCCGGCTCCGCGGACGGCGTCGGCCCGGACGCCGGGTAGGCCGACGCCGGGTCGTCCGGCTGGCTGGACGCGGCGAACCGGTCGGTGCGCGAGCGGCGGCGCACCGCGGGGGCCGGCGCGGCCGGCGGCTCGGCGCGGGGTGCGGGCGGCGGCGTGGGCGCGGCCGCGCCGGGCTCGCCGAGCGAGGAGCGGCTCGCGGACAGGCGCGGCGGCGTGCTCGGCGTCGGGCGGGACTCCGCGCCGGGGCGCACCCGGGAGACCGGGGCGCTCGGCGGCACGGCCGCGCTCGGGGCGGGCGGCGGGACGGGCGGGACCGGGGCGCTCGACGGCGCGGCGGGCTCGGGCGGCGCCGGGGCGGGCGTGGCCTCGGACGAGGCCGCAGCGGCCTGCGCCCGGCGGCCCGCGCGGGTGCCCGCGGCGCGCAGCCCCGACCGGAGGCCGGTCGCCGCGTTCGTGGGTCCGGCCGGCGCCGGCGGGCCGTCGGCCACGGGCGGCTTGGGCGGTGCGGGGCGCTCGGACCGGGGCTGCGGCGCCTGCGCGACGACCGGCATCTTGCCCGTGAGGGCGTAGCCGACCTTGACGCCCTCCTCGAAGGCGTCCTTGGGCCCCGACGATCCGCCGGTGACGCCGCCGGTCACGCCGGTGTCCATGGACGTGCTGACCGAGCCCTTCATCGAGCTCGTGATGGTGCCCCCGATCGGCGCCGACTTCGGGGCCGGCAGGCCGGGGGGCAGGTGCACCACCAGCGGCGACACGTCGAGGAACTTGCGGCCGTCGTTCGAGTTCACCACGCCCATCTTCAGTACCTCGACGGGCATCGAGGGCTGGCGCAGGAAGTCGACGGCGTTGAGGATCTCGTCGGGCGCGTTCTGGCAGATGATGATCAGCCGCGCGCCGCCCCCGCCGTTCTTCCCGGCCTGCGTGCGCGTGATCGGCACGCTGTCGTAGAAGGCGGCGACGTCGTGCTGGAAGGAGCTGGCCCCGCCGCGGTAGCGTGCGGCGAGCTCGGCGCGGGTCAGGCGGCCGGCGGCGCCGGCGTGGTCCAGGGCCTTGGCGAGGTTCTCGCGGTCGAGGTCCGCCACGAGCTCCACGACGACGGGCGAGCCCGACGCGTCGAGGGCCAGCAGGTGGGGCTCGTCCGGGCCGGAGCCCTGCGCGATCGGGAAGACCTCTTCGCCGAGCAGGCCGTCGATGTGCGAGTCGACCACCTGGTTGGCCGTGGTCTTGAGACCTGGCTCCCCACCGTCCGGGCCGTTCGCGGACGTCACGAGGAGTGGCCGCTGGGTATCGACCTCGAACAATGGCATCTCGTGATCTCCCCGGGTCCTGCGGCATCGGTCCGCCTTAGCCTAAAGGCCGCGGGCAAGAGTCCGGAAACACGGGGGTGAAGGGTTAGTGAGACTTGCCCCCGGGTCGTGGGCCCACCTAGGGTCCCGCCCATGACGAGCGCTGCGGCGTCGCCGGAGGCGCTGTGGCCGGTCCTGGTCGCCGGCCTCGTGGCCGGGTACGCGGTCGCGCTGCCCGTGGGCCCGGTCGCGTCCTACCTCGTGGGTCTGGCCGCCCGGCACCCGTGGCGCGTCGGCGTGGCGGGCGCGCTGGGCATCGCGACCGTGGACGGCGCGTACGCCCTGGTCACCGGCCTGTTCGGCACGTTGGTCGCCGACCACGTACGGCCCGTCGCGGGGCCGCTGCGGATCGTGTCCGCCGGCGTTCTCGTGCTGCTCGCCGCCCACGGCGCGCTGACCGCCTGGCGCGAGCGGACGGCGTCGGACGGCGAGACGCGCGCCGACCCGCTCACCGCGCCGCGCGCCTTCGCGCGGTTCGTGGCGATCACCGCGATCAACCCGGGCACCGTGCTGTTCTTCGCGGTGGTCGTGACCGGCGGCGCGCTCATGCCCGACACGACGGCGGGCGGGAGCAGCACGGTCGCCGCCGCCGTGTTCGGGCTCGCCGCGTTCGTGGCGTCGGCGTCGTGGCAGCTCGCGCTGGCGCTCGGCGGCACGCTCCTCGGGCGCGTGCTGTCGGGGCCGCGCGGGCGGCTGGGCACGGCGCTGGCGTCGTCCACCCTGATGGTGGTCCTGGCGGTCGTGGTGCTCGTCGGCTGACGCCGTGCTACCGCCCGGCGGCTCAGGAGTGGCCGGTCTCCGACTCGTCGGCGGCGAGGCGCTCCTCGACCCGGGCGATCTTGCTGTCGAGCTGCCCGGCGGCGGCACCCGGGCGGATGTCGGCCTTGATCACGAGCGAGACCCGGTGCCCGCCGCGCGCCACGGAGTCGGTCGCGCGCTGGATCACCGGCATCACCTCGTCCCAGGATCCCTCGATCTCGGTGAACATCGAGGTGGTCCGGTTCGGGAGCCCGGACTCCCGGACGATGCGGACGGCCTCGGCGACCTGCTCGGCGACGGACTCGCCGGCGGTCATGGGGGCGACGGAGAACGCGAAGACGGCCATGGGTCCATCCTCCCCCAGGACGCACGTAGGCTCGACGCGTGAACGTCACCCTTCTCGCGGGCGGGGTCGGCGGTGCGCGGCTCGCGCACGGCCTCGATCTCGCGCTCGACACCCCCTCCCTCACCGTCGTCGTGAACGTCGGCGACGACACCGAGCTGCACGGCCTGGCCATCTCCCCCGACATCGACACGGTCCTGTACACCCTCGCCGGGCTCAACGACGAGGAGCGGGGCTGGGGCCTGCGCGGCGAGTCGTACGCGACGCTGGCGGCCCTGAAGGAGCTGGGCGAGGACACCTGGTTCACCCTCGGCGACAAGGACCTCGCCACCCACATCGTGCGCACCGCGCGCCTGCGCCGCGGCGAGCCGCTGTCCTCCGTCACGGCCGGGCTGGCCCGTTCGATGGGCGTGCGACCGCAGGTGCTGCCCGCGACCGACGACCGGCTCGCGACCCTCGTGGACACACCGTCCGGGCGCCTCGGCTTCCAGGAGTACTTCGTGGGGCGCCGGCACGCGGACGCCGTCCTCGGCCTGCGCTTCGACGGGGCCGACGCCGCCCGCCCGGCCCCCGGCGTGCTCGACGCGCTGGCCGCCGACCTCGTGGTGCTCGCGCCGTCCAACCCGTTCCTGTCGATCGAGCCGCTGCTCGCCGTTCAGGGCGTCCGTGCGGCGCTGACCGGGGCCCGCGGGCGCCGCGTGGCGGTGAGCCCCATCGTGGGCGGGCAGGCGATCAAGGGGCCCGCCGCCCAGATCCTGGAGTCGCTGGGGCACGAGGTCTCCGCCCTGGGCGTGGCCCGGATCTACGCCGGCCTCGTGGACGTCATGGTGATCGACGAGCGCGACGCGCACCTCGCCGGCCCCGTGGCCGACCTCGGCCTGACGGTGCACGTCACCGACACGATCATGGGCGGCGCGCCAGGCCGCGAGCGCCTGGCCCGCGAGCTGCTGGCGCTGGCGTGACGACGGCGCTGGTGCCGCTGCGTGACGGCGTCTCGGGCAAGTCCCGGCTCGCCGCCGTGCTGGACGCCGGGTCGCGGCGCCGGCTGGTGCGCGTGCTGGCGCGGCACGTGGTGTCGACGCTGCTCGCGGCCGACGGGATCGAGCGGGTGGTCGTGGTGACCGCGGACCCGGTCTTCACCCGGGAGACGTTGGCCGGCCTGGCGGTCGAGGTGCTGGAACAGCCGGCGGACCGGCCGGGACTGAACGGCGCGCTGGAGCACGCCCGGGAGGCGCTGGCGGCGGGCGGCAGTGCGGCGGACGGCGCGGAGGCGGACGGCCTGGCCGCGGACGACAGGACGGCGGACGCCGTCGGGTCCCGGCTCCTGGTCGCGCACGCCGACCTCCCCGCCCTGACCCGTCAGGACGTCGCCGCGCTCCTCGCCGTGGATGCCCCGGTGGTGATCGCGACGGACCGCTACAGAGCGGGCACCAACCTGCTGCTCCTCCCTTTCGAGGCCCGGGTTTCTTCGCTTTCGGCGGCCGCAAAGAGGAGAAACCCGGGCCTCGAAGGGGAGGGGGGCTTCCGGTTCCGGTTCGGCGCCGGGTCCCTCGCCGCGCACCTCGACGAGGCCGCGGCCCACGGGCTGGCCGCGACGGTCGTGGACCGGCCGGGCACCGCCGTCGACCTCGACACCGCCGACGACTGGTCGCAGCTACCGGAGGAGGTCCGTGCCGTGGTGGGCGAACAGGTGCCCGGGCTGTGCTGACCTAGCCTGCCGCCGCCTCGACGGCCGCCCGCAGGCCCCGGACCGCCGCAGGCAGCCGCGCGTCGGCCAGGTTCCCGTAGCCGACCACCAGCACGGTCGACCGGGCCGACGGCGTCGCCTGGTACCGCCTCAGGTCCACCAGCGCGAGGTCGCGGGCCGCCCCCTCGCGGACCACGGCGGCAGCATCGACGACGACGGCGTCGGCCGCGTCAGCGTCCGCCCCGACCCGTACCCCGGCCAGGTCCACGGTCACGTGCATCCCGGCCGCGATGCCACCGATCCGGGCGCCGGGCAGCTCACGCTCCAGGCCGGCCAGCAGCGCGGCGCGACGCCTGGCGTACCGGGTGCGGGCCGCGCGCAGGTGGCGCGCGTAGGCGCCGTCCGCCACGAAGCGGGCGAGCGTGAGCTGGTCCAGCGTCGCCGGGCCCGGCGCGGGCCCGCGCCGCACCGAGACGTCGAGCACCGGGGCGCGCCAGCGCGGCGGGACCACCATCCAGCCGATCCCGAACGCCGGGGCGAGGGTCTTGCTCGTGGAGCCGAGCAGCAGCACCCGGTCGGGGTCGAGGCCCTGCAGCGCGGGCACGGGGCGGCGGTCGTAGCGGAACTCGGCGTCGTAGTCGTCCTCGATGATCAGCCCGTCCACCTCGCGAGCCCAGTCGAGCAGTGCCGCGCGCCGGTCGTCGGGCAGCGCGGCGCCGAGCGGGAACTGGTGGGCCGGCGTGAGCAGCGCGGCCCGCGCCCCGGTGCGGGCGGCCTCGGCGCGCAGCGGCTCGGGCGCGATCCCGTCGTCGTCCACCGGGACGGGCACCGGGACCAGGCCCGCGCCCGTGGCGACGTCGCGGAGCGCGGCCCAGCTCGGGTCCTCGACCAGCAGGTGGGTGTGCCCGGCCGCCGCGAGCGCGGCCGCGATCCGGGACATGCCGTCGGCGGCGCCCCGGGTGAGCACCACGGCGGCGTCGGGCCCGGAGACGACCCGTGAGCGCCGCAGGTGGGTCGCGACGGCGGCGCGTGCGGCCGGGTGCCCGGCGGGCGGCTGCGCGCCGAGGTCCTGGTTGGTCGCTTCCGCGAGCGCGTCGCGGGCGGCGCGCACCCAGGCCTCGCGGGGCACGTGCCGCAGGTCGGGCACACCGGGGGCGAGGTCGTGGGTGGCGCGGCCGGGAGCGTGTTCGAGCCCAGGACCCGGAGCTGCCGGTCGATCCTGTCGGGGCCTGATCTCGACAGGATCGACCGACGACGCCCCCGGAGGAACCGCCGCCACCCGCGTCGCCGAGCCGGTCCGCGCCTCGAGCACCCCCTTGCCCACCAGGTGCCCGTACGCCTCGGTGACCACCCAGCGGGAGATGCCGAGCGTGTCGGCGAGGGTGCGGCTGGGCGGCAGTGCCGTTCCGGGGGTGAGGCGGCCGGAGGCGATGTCGCCGACGATCGCCCGCTCCAGCCGCTGCCGCAGGGGACCGGGGCCGGGGACCGGCGCGAGCAGCACCTCGGCGGCAGAATTGGTCTGGTCCGTGGCCATGGCATTGGACCGTAACACCAGACCGATTCGCTCCTAGCGTGGTGGCTGTCGGGCGGGCGACCGCCGGTATCCCGGACTTCGGAGGAGCTGACCATGCAGTACCGCACGCTGGACAACGGGCACACGTCGTTCGAGGTGTCGACGCTGTGCCTGGGCACCATGTGGATGGGCACGCGGACCGACGAGGAGACGTCGTTCGCGATCCTGGACCGGTTCGTCGAGGCCGGGGGCACGTTCCTCGACACGGCGAACAACTACAACGACTGGGGCGAGGGCTACGGCCGCGACTCGGAGGACGTGCTGGGCCGCTGGCTGGCCGCGCGAGGCAACCGGGACGAGCTGCGGATCGCGACCAAGCTGGGCGCGGCCAAGAAGGACCCCGCCCTGCCGCTGTCGAGCACGCCGCCCACCAACTACCAGGGGCTGGCCGCCTCGACGGTCGACCGGGAGGCCCGCGAGAGCCTGCGCCACCTGGGCGTCGACCACATCGACGTGCTGTACGGGCACGTCGACGACCGGGAGACGCCGCTGGAGGAGACCGTCGGCGCGTTCGGCAAGCTGGTCGACGAGGGGATCGTCGGCATCCCGGGCATCTCGAACGTCGCGCTGTGGCGCGTCGTCGAGGCGCGGGAGACCGCCGCACGCCTCGGGGTGGCGCCGTACGGGGCGGTGCAGCAGTGCCACAGCTACCTCTACCCGCGCCCGCAGCCCATCCGGACCAACTGGGCCTCGCCCGAGCTGCTCGACTACGCCCGGTCCACCGGCACCGACGGCCGGCCGGGGCTCACGGTCCTGGCGTACTCCCCGCTGCACCAGGGCGTGTTCACGCGGGACGACAAGCCCTTCTACGACGGCGCCGGTCACGCGGGTTCCCGCGCCCGGATCGCCGAGCTCCGGGCCGTGGCAGCCGAGCTCGGGGCGACGCCCAACCAGGTGGCCCTGGCGTGGCTGCTGGGCGGCGAGGTGCCGGTGGTCCCCGTGTTCGGGGCGAGCAGCGTGGCGCAGCTCGACGAGGCGCTCGGCGCGGCGGACCTGGTGCTCGACGACGAGGTGCGGGCCCGGCTCGACGCCGCCTGACGCCGGGTCACCACCCGCCGCGGTGCACCACCTCGTCCAGGGGCTTGCGCCGTCGGCGGGTGGGCGAGCCCTTCGCGCCGCCGTCGACCGGGTGCCCGACGGCGACGACCCCGGTGATCTCGTACTCGTCCGGGATGCCGAGCTCGGCCCGCACCGCCGGCACGTGCTCCGGCGGGACGCCGAAGAAGCAGGCGCCCAGCCCCTCGTCGACGGCGGTCTGCAGCATCAGCAGCGACGCCATGCCGACGTCGACGTGCCAGAACGGGACCGGCCAGCGAGCCTCGTCGAGGTCTTCCCAGCCCTTGTCCGGTTCCGCGTAACGCCGCAGGTAGGCGGCCTTGGACGCGAGCGCCAGCACGATCACGGGCGCGGTGCGCATCCCGGCGAGCCAGGCGCTCATGTCACGTTCCGAGCGCTCCGGGCCCTGCGGCGTGGACGCCGCCCAGAACCGGTCCCGGTCCTGGGCGGTCTCCAGCACCACGAACGCCCAGCCCTGGCTGAACCCGGCGCTCGGCGCCCGGACGGCGTTGCGGGTGATCCGGTCGACGGCGTCGGCGGCCACGGGCTCGTCGGTGAACTTTCGGTGCATCCGCCGCGTGCGCACGACGTCCTGGAACTCCATGGCGGCATTCTCCTCCGACGGCGACGGCGAACGTAGACATCGTCGTCCGACGGCGACGAACGTAGGCACAGTCGCACCATGGCCGCTCATGACGCGACGATCCCTACGTTCGGTCACCCACGAATCTGGTTGCTCGGCGGCCCCACGGCAGTCAGCCTGGACACCATGACTCTTCAGGCGATCGAGCAGGCGACGCTGCCGCACGGCAACTTCGAGGGGTACCTCCACGGTTCGGAGGTCTCGGTGATCTTCGAGCGGGTGGCCGAGGACGGCACCGGCCCCCGCCTGCACCGGCACCCCTACTCCGAGACCTTCGTGATCCGTTCCGGCCGGGCGCTGTTCACGGTGGACGGCAAGGAGTTCGAGGCCGTGGGCGGCCAGATCCTCGTGGTCGAGGCGATGGTGCCGCACAAGTTCCGCACCCTCGGCGCCGACCTCTACGAGGCCGTCCACATCCACGCGAACGACCGCTTCGAGACGGAGTGGCTGGAGTAGCCCCTACAGCCGGTCGGCGATGACCTCCAGCAGGGACTTGCCCTCGACGCCCATCAGGTCCAGCGCCTGGGTACGGCAGGAGAAGCCGTCGGCCAGGTAGGTGGTGCCGGGGGCGGCGTCCCGCAGGGCCGGCAGCAGCGCGTTCTCCGCGACCGCCACCGACGTCTCGTAGTGGCCCTTCTGCATGCCGAAGTTGCCCGCCAGGCCGCAGCAGCCCGCGAGCACCTCGATCTGCGCGCCGCCCTGCTCCAGCAGTGCCTGGTCCGCCGCGTACCCCATCACGGAGTGCTGATGGCAGTGCGGCTGCACGACGGCGGAGACGTCGGCCAGCGAGGGCAGCTCCCACTCGTCGGGGGTGTCGTCCGAGGTCAGCAGCTCGGCCGCCGTCCGGGTCATGCGGGCCACGGCCTGCGCACGCGGGTCGTCCGGGAACAGGTCGAGCAGGTCGGAGCGCAGCACCGCGGTGCAGGACGGCTCCAGGCCCATGATCGGGATGCCGTTCACCGCGTACGGGCCCAGCACCTCCAGGAGCTTCAGGAGCCGACGGCGCGCGCCGTCGAGCTGCCCGGTGGAGATCCAGGTCAGGCCGCAGCACGCCTGCTCGTCGGGCACGATGACGTCGAACCCGGCGGAGGTCAGCACCTTCAGCGCCGCCTGCGGCACGGTGGGCGAGAGCGCGTCGCTGAACGAGTCGGTCCACAGCACGACCTTGGGCCTGGTCGCGAGCCGCGCCGCCGTCCGGCCCTCCCGTCCGGGCTCGCCCGTGACCGGCAGCCCGGGAACACCGTGGGTCGCGCCGCCGCGCGCCCACCACTGCCGGAACGGCACCTCGGCGAACTTGGGCATCGACCGACGGGTGTCCATGCCGCCCGCCCGCAGCACGGCCTTGCCGATCCACCTCACGCCGAGCAGCGCGTTGACCAGCTCGGGGACGGCGCCCGCGAGCCGCGCCCAGCGCGGCAGCCAGCCCAGGGCGTAGTGGTCGACGGGGCGCAGCTTGCCCCGGTAGGTGCGGTACAGCACCTCCGACTTGTACTGCGCCATGTCGACACCGGCCGGGCAGTCGCTGGAGCACGCCTTGCACGACAGGCACAGGTCGAGCGACTCGCGGACCTCGGGCGCCGACAGGCCCCCCACGAGGGTGCCGTTCACGGCCTCCTGCAGCACGCGGGCCCGCCCGCGGGTCACGTCCTTCTCGTCCTTGGTGGCCTGGTAGCTCGGGCACATGAACCCGCCGGCGGCCGAGTTGTCGGCCCGGCACTTGCCCACGCCCACGCAGCGGTGCACGGCCGTGGTCAGGTCGTTGTGGTCGTGTGCGAACGAGAAGCCCTCGTACCCGGCCTTGCGCCGGACGCCGTGCCCGGAGCCCTTGCCCGCCAGCGGCAGCTTGGTGCGCACGGGGGCCGCGGCCGGCCGCCGCAGGTCGGCGTCCACGGCCCGCGGCCGCACGACGACGCCCGGGTTGAGCACGTCCTTCGGGTCGAACAGGGCCTTGAACCGCTCCAGCAGCGCGATGGCCTCGGGCGAGTAGATGAGCGGCAGCAGCTCGGACCGGGCCCGGCCGTCGCCGTGCTCGCCGGACAGCGACCCGCCGTACCGGGCCACGAGCTCCGCCGCCTCCGTCATGAAGGTGCGCAGCACCGAGCCCGACGTCTCCAGCGGGATGTCGATGCGCAGGTGCACGCAGCCGTCGCCGAAGTGCCCGTAGGGCAGCCCGTCCACGCCGTACCGGTCCATCAGCTCCTGCAGGTCGCGCAGGTACGGGCCGAGCTTCTCGGGCGGGACCGCCGAGTCCTCCCAGCCGGGCCAGGCCTGCTCCCCCGCGGGCGTGCGCCCGGCCAGGCCTGCGCCATCCGCCCGGATCTGCCACATCTTCGTGGCGTCCGGTCCGGCGGGCAGCACCGTCGAGTCCAGCGCGGACGAGGAGGCGACGATCGCGTCCGCGCGGCCCAGCGCCTCGGCCTGCGACGATCCGCCCACCTCGATCATGAGCCAGCCGGTGACGTGCGGGTCGTCCGCCCCGGGCAGGGGCGGCACCGACGCGGCACCCTTGGCCCGGCGCACGACGTCGACCAGGCGGGCGTCGAGCCCCTCGATCGCGAGCGGCTTGTGGTCCAGGAGCCGGGGGACGTCGTCCGCGGCCGTGGCCATGTCGGGGTAGCCGAGGACGACGAGCGTCGGCGCGCCCGGCACCTCGACCAGGTTGAGCTCCGCCTCCAGGACGGTGACGACGGTGCCCTCCGTGCCCACGAGCGCGCGGGCGAGGTTCGAGCCGTTCTCGGGCAGCAGGTGCTCCAGCGAGTAGCCCGACACCTGCCGGCCGAACCGCCCGAACTCCGTGCGGATCAGCGCGAGGTTGTCCCGGACCAGCTCCTTGAGCCCGGGCACGTCGGCGAACTCCGGGTCGCCGGAGCCCGCGGTGAACCGCCGTCCCGTGCCGTCCACCACGTCGAGAGAGACCACGTTGTCGGCGGTCCGCCCGTAGGCGACGGCATGCGGGCCGCACGCGTTGTTGCCGATCATGCCGCCGAGCGTGGCCCGGTTCTGGGTGCTCGGGTCGGGCCCGAACCGCAGGCCGTGCGGCTTGGCCGCGGCCTGGAGGGTGGACATGACCGTGCCCGGCTGGACGCGGGCGGTGCCCCGCTCCGGGTCGATGGAGAGCACCTGGTTGAGGTGGCGCCCCAGGTCGATCACGACGCCCGGACCCACCGAGTTGCCCGCGACGGACGTGCCGGCGCCGCGCGCCGTGACCGGGATCGACAGCTCGCGCAGCGCCCCGAGCGCGGCGACGACGTCGTCGGTGCTCTCCGGGAAGAGCACGGCCTCGGGGACCACGCGGTAGTTCGACGCGTCCGTGGAGTACTCCGCGCGGCGGCGCGTGCTCGTGTCGACCTCGCAGCCGACCACGGTGCGCAGCGCGTCGGCGACCGCCGTCCGGGCGGCCTCGGCGGCGTGGCTCGCCTCCTGGCGCGCGGTGTCGCGCCGCTGCTCGTTCTCGGCGCGGCGGCGTTCCGCCTCCTCGGCGGCGCGGGCCTCGGCCTGCTCCCGCGCGGTGCGGGCGGCCTCGGCGTCGTCAGCGGTGTGACCCTTGTCGTTCATGCCGTTCAGGGGTCGGGCGTCGTGGGTCTGCGGTGGCACCTCGCGATTCTCGCACCACGAGGCGCCGGATCGCGTCAGGCGTTCACGGGCGCGTGCCGCGCCCGTGAACGCCGGGACGAGGTCAGCCCTCGAAGGTGACGTCCAGCGTGATCTGGCCCACGCCGGTCAGCGCCTTCGAGATCGGGCAGCCGACCTTGGCGGCCTTGGCCGCGGCCTTGAAGCCCTCCTCGTCGATGCCGGAGGCGAACCCGCGCACCGTCAGCGCGCTCTTGCTGATGTACAGGCCGCCGGCCGGGTCCGGCCCGAGGGTCACCACGGCGGTGACCTCGATCTGCTCCGGCGTCGCGCCGGCCTGGCCGAGCTCGTTCGTGAAGGCCATCGTGAAGCACGACGAGTGCGAGGCGGCGAGCAGCTCCTCCGGGCTGGTGACGCCGTTCGCCTCCTCGGCGGCGCGCGCCGGGAACGACACGTCGTACGTCCCCACGCCCGACGACGAGAGCTCGACCTGGCCCGAGCCCTCCTGGAAAGTGCCGTTCCAGGCGGTGCGAGCGGTACGTGCTGGCATTGTGCACTCCTTGAATATCGCGGTGCGACCTCGGACGAGGCCCTGCGTGCCCGACCCTACGACGCCCGCCCGGCGGTCGCGTCACGGCGTGAAGTCGAGCGCCTCCTCGTCCACGGCCAGCACGGTCCAGCTGCTGCCCGCGGCGTCCGCGAGCTCGTATGCCGGCACGACCAGCACCGCGCCGTCCGGCAGGGTGTAGCGCACCTCGGTCAGCTCGGCCGACACGATCGTCACGTCCTCCACGGGCCAGGCGATCGGGCCGCCGGGCGCGGGTGACGGCGCGGCGTCCTCGTCCGGCGCGGACTGCCGGGCGCTCGGCGCCGGGCCCGCGAACCGGGGGTCGCCCAGGCGCTCCACGGCGTCCTCCTCGCTGACCACCGGGTACTCGCCCAGGTTCTCGCCCGCGGCGGTGCGCACCCCGGCCGTCCCCGGCGTGTCCGTCAGACCGACGCCCGCGTGGAACACGAGACGCGTCGCGGAGCCCAGGTCGCCCCCCGCGGTGAGCGGCTCGACGCCCTCGGCCGCGGCCCCGGACTCGTCCGGCGCCCCCATGACCGACGGCCCGTCCTCGCGAGCCTCCGGGGCCGCCCCGGTCTCGGCCCCGCTGTCCATCGCGGCGGGCAGCGCCCCCGATCCGGACTCCCCGAGGAGGTAGCCGCCACCCCCCACCGCGACGACGCCGGCCACGGCGGCCGCCACGAGCCACGGAGTCCGACTGCGGTGCCGCCGCACCGCGAGCTCGTCCACCGACGGCGCGCCGGGCGGCGGGGCCGCGACGGACTCCGAGGCCGCCGGCCCCGGCAGCGGCAGCCGTCCGCCCGACCCGGCGATCAGCGCGTCGACCTTGGCCCGGAGCACGTCGTCGGCCGGGCCGGGCGCGCGCCGGGCCGGGTCCGCCGCCGTCAGACGCTCGAACGCCTGGTCCTCCGGTCGCTGGTGCTCGTTCATCGCTGTCCCTCCGTGCCGTGCCCGGCTGCGCGCCGCGCACACCCTCCATATGTGCTCATGCGTCCACCGCTTGCTCGTGGGCGTCCCACGCCTCGCGCAGCCGGGCCCGGGCCCGGGACAGCGCCGCGTCGGCGCCGCCGCGGGAGACGCCGAGCACCTGGGCCAGGTCGTCGCCCGACAGCCCGTCCCAGGCGACGAGCAGGAGGATGCGCCGGTCGCGCGGGGACAGCAGGGACAGGACCTGCCGCACGGCGTCGTCGTCCACCGCGAGCGTCGCGGGGTCCACGTCGTCGGGCTCGTCCGGGACGACGGCGACGGGCAGCGCCCGCATCTTGCGCCGGTGGTTCGCCAGCACGTAGCCGGCGGTGCGGTAGAGCCAGGGCAGCTCGGCGGCGTCCGGCACGTCGTCACGCCGGCGCCACGCGGTGGCGAGCACCTCGGCGGCGAGATCCTCGGCGTCGGAGGCGCGGCCGCCGTCGGGCAGCCGTCGCACGAAGTAGGAGTAGAGGGCGCGCGAGTGCGCGTCGAAGAGCGCGCCGAACCAGGCCTCGTCATGCTGCGGCGGTTCGTCGTGCGGGGCGCCGGGGCTGTCGTCCACGCCCTCACTCTGTCGCGGATGCCGGCTTCCTTGCACCCAGGGCACAAACAGAACGCCGGCGAGGGAGAACCCTCGCCGGCGTTCTATCTCGCGGGGACGATCAGCAGGCGCCCAGGTCCTGCCACACGCCCCACTCGCCGGTGGTGCCGGGCGTCTCGCCCTGCGTCCACCACTTGGCGCGCCACTCGTGGCCGCCGTGCGACACGGTGTTGCCGCCCACGTAGGTCGACGACGCGCTCCACGCGGCCGAGGCGCAGGCCTCCTCCGGCGGGTCGGTCGGATCGGTGGGCGGGTCCGTCGGGTCCGTCGGCGGGTCCGTCGGGTCGGTCGGGTCGCCGCCCTCGACGGGGCCCGGGTTCCCGGAGCCGAGCACGTTCCACAGCGCGCCGGTCAGCGCGCCCGACCGGTCGCCGGACAGGTCCCACCACATGGCGCCGCCGAGGCCCTCGGACCGGATGTACTGCGCCTTCCTCGCGACGGACTGGTCGTTGTCGTACGACCACCAGGTGTTGCCGTCGTGCCGCCAGGCGGCCCCGAGGTCGGCGTCGTAGTAGCCGGTGCCGACGTTCTTGATCACGTCGTAGTCGTTGATCCCGGCCTCCCACTGGCCGGGGGCGGCACCGGTCGCGGTGCCCCACGCGTCGGACGACGACGCGCCGGTCCACCCGCGCCCGTACATCGCGAGGCCGAGGCCGAGCTGCGCCGGGGCGATCCCGGCGTCGGTGTACGACTTCACCGCGAGGTCCGCGCTGAACTGCCGGGCCTCCTCCCGCGGGTCGGCCGGGTCGTGGTACAGGTTGCCCTGGTGGCCGGTCAGCGCCGGGTCCCAGGCACCGTGCAGGTCGTAGCCCTGGACGTTGCCGAAGTCGAGGGACTCGAAGATCTCGGGGTCGTTCCAGCCGCCGTCCTCGATGTCGGCCGGGTTGGCCGGCAGGAACGCGGACAGCTCGTAGTCCTTGCCCGTCTGGGCGCCGACGGCGTCGAGCTGCTCTCGGAACTCGGCGAGCAGGAGCTTGAAGTTGCGGGCGTCGTTGACCTCGTCGACGTGGTTGCCCACGTTGCCGTTCTGCGAGCCGGGCCACTCCCAGTCGATGTCGAACCCGTCGAAGACGCCGGCGGCGGCACCGGCGCCGCCGCGGCCGTCGATCACCGGCAGGTTGCCCTTGATGAACATGTCCACGCAGCTGGAGACGAACTTCTCGCGCGAGGCGTCGGTCGCGGCGGCCAGCGAGAAGTTCTTGGACCAGGTCCACCCGCCGATCGACATCATGACCTTGAGGTCGGGGTGCTTGGCCTTGAGCTGCTTGAGCTGGTTGAACGAGCCGGCCAGGGGCTGGTCCCAGGTGTCGGCCGCGCCGGAGACCGAGTTGGCCGCGGTGTAGCCCATGCCGTAGTCGGCCCAGGCGTCGCCTGCGCCGTCGGAGCCGTTCGGACCTTCGCCCTGCGCCTTGTTGGCCTCGAAGCACTCGAGGTTCTGGTGGTGGATGTTGGCGAACGCGTAGTTGATGTGCGTCAGCTCGTCGGCCACGCCGGACGTGTCGATCTGCTTGACCGGGTAGCCGCGGCCGTACACGCCCCACTGCGTGAAGTAGCCGACGCTGCGGAAGCCGTTGATGGCGGAGCTGCTCGCCCCGGCGGCGGGCTCGGCCTCGGCGGCGTTCGCCTCGCGCATGCTCGCGCCCGCCACGACGGCGGAGGCCGCCACCGCGAGCGCGGCCACCCCCGCGAGTATCCGTCGGGTGGTCTTACTGGCGCCTGATAGCGGTTCGTACGTCGAGTCCATCGTCTTCCCTCTCTGGTCCGGGCACTGCTCCGGTAACGGTGGTCGCGCTGGTCATGCTCCGTTAAAAGTAAGGAAACCTGCGTTAACGGGAAATAAGGGGATTCCACACGGTGGGACTACGTAGTGGTAAGGGGCGAACCGCACGCGGTTGTTACGGTGTAAAACCTTCGCCACCGAAACAACGTCGTGCGGTATCACGTACTCCACCCACCCGGGGCGGGGCAGGATGCCAGCCCCGGGGCCGGAGCGCACCAAAAGTCGCACGCTCAGGTTGATGCGGGTGAAACGTGTGGAGGTCATACTTGCGAGCACCGTGAACGAATCCGGGAGGCTCGACGATGACCGCGCTGCCGCAGCAAGTCGTTTTTCCGCTCCCCCTCGGTGACCGCACCGTGGCCCCTCACGTCGCGTGCGAGCTCGCGCGTGTGGTGGGTGACGAACCTGGATGTGTGGACCAGACAGCACGGATGCTCGACGAGGAGCATCTGGTCGGGACGGCGCTGATGCCGGACCCGCTGCCTGCCGCACGTGCGGTCCGCGAGGCCGTAGGCCCGCTCGGCCTCGACGACGAGGCACGCCGTGTGCTGCTCGTCGCCGCAGTCGCCGTGGTGGACCGCACCGAGCTGTTGCTCGCCGCATCGGGCACAGACATCGACACCCTCATGGCCGGCCCCGCCGGCCGCCACCTCCATCTCGTGGGCGGCCGGTTCCGCTTCCACCATCCGCGCGTGCGCTCCGTGGTGCACGACGACGCCGACCTCGCCTCACGCACCGCCGCCCACGTCGCGCTGGCCGAGGTGCACCGCAAGGCCGACGAGCCGCTCATCGCGATGTGGCACACGGCGCTGAGCACGCTCGCGGGCGACCCCCTGCTGGCGGACGGCCTGGTCGAGCTCGCCGAGCAGCACCTCGCGCGCGGCGACGTGCACCGGGCACACGAGGTGGCGCGCGAGGCCGCGAGCCACGGCACCGACCGGGTACGGGCGCGCGCCTTCGCGGTGGCCGGCCGGGCCGCGCTGTGGGCGGGGCACGTGCACGACGCCGTCGTGTACCTCCGGCGCGCGACCAGTCCCGCCGACAGCTGCTCGTCCGCGGTCGGCGCACCCGATGCCACGCGTTCGCTCGGCGTGGCGCTGGCGCTGCTGGACGGGCGGCCCGACGCCGTCGTCCCGGAGGATGCCGCCGGGCCCGACCGCGCGGCGATCGCCGCCGCCCGCAAGACGATCCGCCTGCTCGACGGCGCGCCCGGCGAGGCCGCCGCGATCCTGTCCGAGGTGGCCGAGCTGGCCCCCGCTCGCCCGCCGGGCTGGTGGTTCGACGGGCCGGACGAGGCCCTGACGCCGCTCGCGGAGGCGCACCTCCGGGTGGCGCAGGCGTACCTGGCGCTGCGCCTGGGCAACATCACCGGGGCCGCCTCGGTGCTCGACGACGCCGTGGAGCGCCTCCCTGTGGCCCTCGCCTTCGGCGGGCTCGGGATCGCGCTCGCCAGGCGCCTCGACCTGGTCCGGGACGGGCACCTGCGCCGTCCGACGGCCGCGCTCGAGGCGTCGGTGCCCGGCCAGGTCGCGCCGGTCGTGCGGGCGGCCACGCTCGGCGACCGGGCCCAGACCGCCGTCTTCGACGGCCGCTGGGTGGAGGCCGCTACCCTGCTCGGGCTGGCCGCCGAGCGCGGCGGGGACGAGCTGCGCCGGCTCTGGCTGCCCACTCCCGACCCGGTGGAGCTGCTGGTGCTCGCCGGACAGGACCGCGCCGCGCGCCGCTCCCACGAACGCCTGCGGCTGCGCGTGCTGCCGTCCGTCGGCACGGACGCGGCCGGGGCATTTCCGGCCGGGGCCGGCCACGCCGGGCCGGGGCACGCGGTCTCGGGCACGAACGGCGCCGGGCTCGCGGGGTCCGGCGTGTCGAGCGCGGGCTTCGCAGGCGGCCCGATGCGCCGACGTCGCCTCGACCTGGCCCGCGCCGAGCTCGCGCTCGCCGACGCGTCGGGCGTGAACCGGGCGCGCGAGCGGGCCGTCGAGGCGTCGCTCCGCGTGGGCTCCACGTTCGAGCGCGGCCTCACGGAGCTGGTGGCCGCGCGCTCCTTCGCCCGACTCGGCCTGCCCGGGGACGCCGCCGCACACCTGCTCGGCGCGCACGAGCTGTTCGAGGAGTCGGGTGCCAAGGCCTGGGAGCACATCGCCGACCAGGCGCTCACCACGCCCGGGTTCGTGCGGGAGGCGCCGCCCCGCCAGGCGAGCCCTCCCCCACCGTCTACCGTGACGTCCGCCCCGGTCCCCACGCGGCCGCGGGACGAACCGGCGGGCGCCCCGGTGGTCGACGTCGGCGAGGAGCTGTGCGGGCAGTGGACCGACCTGCTCACGGAGCGCGAGCTGGACGTCGCGCGGCTCGTCGTGCAGGGCCGGACCAACCGGCAGGTCGCGGCCGGCCTCTACGTGTCGGTGCGGACCGTGGAGGTGCACCTGGGGCGGGTCTTCCGCAAGCTCGGGGTGCGGTCCCGCACGGAGCTGGCGGTGCTGGCGCTGCGGGGGTAGGCCCCGCGGCGTCAGGCCTCCAGCAGGATGGTCACCGGCCCGTCGTTGACCAGCTCCACCTGCATGTCGGCGCCGAACCGGCCCGTCTCGACCGTCAGGCCGCGCTCGCGCAGCGCGGACACGACGGCGTCCACGAGCGGCTCGGCGACCGGCCCCGGCGCCGCCTGGTTCCACGTGGGGCGGCGCCCCTTGCGGGCGTCGCCGTAGAGCGTGAACTGGCTGACGACGAGCACGGGTGCGCCGACGTCGGCCACCGACTGCTCGTCGTGCAGGATCCGCAGGTCCGCGATCTTGCGGGCAATGGTCTCGACCTGAGCCGGACCGTCGTCGTGCGTGACGCCGACCAGCGCCAGGACGCCGGGCTTGTCGATGGCGCCCACGACCTCGCCGTCCACCGTCACCGAGGCCCGGGTGACGCGCTGGAGCACCGCCTTCATCGACGGCCCTCGGCGTAGGCGTCCGCGAAGACGGCACGGACCTCGCCGACCGGACGGCCGCCGCCGAGCACTGGCACGCGGCCCAGCCCGTCGAGCCCGCCCGGGTACACGCCCGGCAGGCCCGCCGCACCCGCGGCGCGCAGCGCGGCGGCGAGGATGGCGGGGCGCGCGCGAGCGGAGCCGTCGAGCACCTTGAACGCGAGCGCGGAGCCGTCGGGCAGGCCGGCCGCGTAGACGCCCTCGGCACCGTCCTTGGCGACCAGGCCCGGCACCGCCTGCATGGCGAGCGTGACGTCGCGGCCCGTGCCACCCACCATCTCGGGGTGCGCGGAGATCGCGCGGGCGGCGCGCGCCTCGTGCGAGCGCACGTCCTCCGTCGGCGCGGCGCCCAGCGTCGAGAACGCGCGGGCCAGGCCCAGCAGCGTCGTGGAGAACAGGGGCGCACCGCAGCCGTCGACGGTGGTGTGCATGACGAGCTCGGTGTCGCCGGTCAGCTCCAGGATGGTGCCGCGGACCGCCCGCTGCAGCGGGTGCTCGGGCGACAGGTAGGTCTCGATGTCCCAGCCCTGCGTGAGACACGTGGCGAGCATCGCCGCGTGCTTGCCCGAGCAGTTCTGCGCGAGCGGCGCCGGGCCCGGACCGCCGTCGTGCGGGGCGATGTGCCAGTCCAGCGCGGCAGGCGGGTAGAGCGGCAGATCAGGGGTGTTCCGCAGCGCGCCGGAGCCGAGGCCCACGGAGCCCAGGATCTGCAGCACACCCTCCAGGTGGAACTGCTCGCCGTTGTGGCTGGCCGAGGCCAGTGCGAGCAGGCGGTCGGGCAGCTCCAGGCCCGCGCGCAGCATCGCGAGGAGCTGCAGCGGCTTGAGCGACGACCGCGGCCAGATCGGCGCGGTGGGGTTGCCCACCTGGACCACGGGCCGGCCGGACGGGTCGAGCACCACGAGGTGGCCCAGGTGCACCGACTCCACGAGGTCGCCGCGGATCACCTCGGCCAGGGGGCCGGCATCGGGACCGGCGTCCATCGGCGCGTTCACCATCCGCCCTGCGGTCCGCGCGGCTTGTTGCCGGTGCCGTACGGCTGGAGGCGGGGGCGCACGTCGGCCCAGTACACGATGGCCGGGACCACCGCGATCACGTTGAGGAACGAGCTCGCCGTGATGAAGCTCGGCGGCAGCCCGAGCAGGCCGAAGACCGCCGCGACGCCGAGGATCGCGAGCCAGATCGGCTTCGAGAGCTTGCCCTCGGACGTGTAGGCGTGGGCGGGACGCCGGATCGCGTCGACCAGGGCGATGACCTGGACCGCGAAGACGATGACGCCCAGCACGATGAAGACGAACGTTTGGAGAGCTCCGAACACAGCACGAGCCTACGGCAAGCCGGGGCGCGAATCGCCTGGTCCGGACGCCCGCGACCCGGCCCGCTCCCGGGCCCGTTCGAGGACCCACGGCTTGCGCCGGTTGGTCTGGCTCGCGAGCAGGTACGCGAGCCAGGCGCCGCCGACGAGGAGCACGGGCAACATCATCATGGCGTAGAACGGGTTCATGGAGCTCGTGTAACCCGTCGTCCCGACGAACACGGACAGCGCGACCAGCGCCGAGGCGAAGCCGTAGGCGATCGCCCGCTGCCGCGGCATCCCGTACCTGGTCCTCGTCTCACGGACGAGCGTCGCCCCGACGATCCAGCCGATCGCAG
Source organism: Promicromonospora kroppenstedtii (assembly GCF_044389675.1). Taxonomy (NCBI): domain Bacteria; kingdom Bacillati; phylum Actinomycetota; class Actinomycetes; order Micrococcales; family Promicromonosporaceae; genus Promicromonospora; species Promicromonospora kroppenstedtii. Next base: position 77,646 of record NZ_JBIRYI010000020.1, read on the forward strand.
GCCCGGCCAGGAGCGCACCGACGAGCAGCGGGACCATGCCGTAGATGTTGCCCGCCAGGGCGATCAGCACCCCCACGAACGGCGAGAGCACCACCGCGGACGCGATGACTACCCCGGTGACGTACCTGCGGGACGGCCGGTACCCGCCGTCCGAGCGGGCCTGTTCGAGGACCCACGGCTTGCGCCGGTTGGTCTGGCTCGCGAGCAGGTACGCGAGCCAGGCGCCGCCGGCGACGAGCAGCGGCACGGCCGTCTGGACCGTCACGCGAGCCCGCTCGAACAGCACGCCCGCCTCGATCCCGCCCACCATACCGAGCACGAGGAGCGCCGAGGCGATCCCGTAGGCCACCGCCCGGCGGAGGGGCATGCCGTACCGCGTCGCGGTCTCCCGCACGAGCACCGCGCCGACGATCCAGCCGACGACGGGACCGATCAGGAGCGGGCCGACGAGCTGGAACGGGAGCGCGGGTCCCAGATGGTCGAGCCGGTGGCTCCCGAACGCGTCGACCACGAACCCGCCGATCATCACGAGCGGAGCAAGCGCCAGCAGCACCACCCCGATCGCCACCACCAACCCGGCGACGTCGCGGCGCCGAGGCAGTACGGGGGGCCGCCCCGCGGCCGCGGCCGCCGCGCTCGCCACGCCCGGGCTCGGCGCGGCGGGTACCTCGGCGGCGACGTCGGCCCCGTCGACCAGCGCGCGCACGTCCCCGAGCTCGTCCACCGCTCGCCGTGCCGCGGCGTCGCCGTCCACGCCGCTCGCCGTCAGCTCGGCCACACGGTCCAGGAGGTTCGCGCGGATCTCCTCCTTGAGGTCCTGCACGTCGTCGGTCGCCGGGAGGCCCGCGAAGGCCTCGTCCAGCAGGCGGTGCACCGAGGTGTTCATCAGCGGGAGCCCTTCAGGTCGAGGAGGGAGTCGATCGTGCGCCGGGTGGCGACCCACGCGTCCACGTTGCGCCGGTAGACGGCGCGGCCCGCGTCGGTGATGCGGTAGTACTTGCGGCGTCCGCCCTGGGACTCGTCGCCCCAGTACGCCTCGACCAGGCCGTCCTTCACGAGCCGCCGGTAGGCCGCGTAGAGCGTGGCCTCCTTGATCTCGTGGTCGCCGCCGGTCGCGTCGCGGATCTCCTTGTAGATCTCGAAGCCGTAGCGGTCCCGGGAGCGCAGCACGCCGAGCACGATCGTGTCGGTGTGGCCGCGCAGGAGGTCGGCGGCGAAGGCATCGGTCCCGCCCTCCGGCGTCGGACCGCTCGATTTCTGGATCACGCCAATTACTGTATCTGATCAAGTACCTGACCACAACGAATTCTGCACAGGCTGTGGACAACCGCGCGCTACAGCTCCGGCAGCGCCTCGCGAGCCTCGCCCGGGCCGGCGCCCGACGCCTCCAGGGCGTCGACGACCGGCGAGCGCAGGAGCATCACGAGGGACTGGACCTGCCAGTCGCCCTCGCCCACGGTCCGCGGGTCCAGCTGGGCGGCCAGGGCAGTCAGCAGCTCACGCCCGCGGGCGCCGTCGCCCCCCGAGCCGAAGTCGGAGGCGAGGAGCCGCACACCGGACGCGAAGCCCTCGACCAGCTCTGCGACCGGCTGGACGTCGTGGTCCCCCTCAACCACCGGGAGCACGCGGCGGGCCAGCACCCGCACGGACCGCATCACGCGGTCCACGAGCACCGCCTGGTCCTCCAACCGGGCCAGCTCGCCGCGGTGGATGCGGCCCACCGAGATCCGCGCCAGCTCGCGGGCGTCGCGGGCGGCCTCCTGCCACTCCGCGAGCACCGGCTCCGAAGCCCGGCCGCGCACGAGCGCCGCGCGGACGTCGTCGGCGTCGTCCGACCGCAGGCCGCGGGCGAGCGTCTCCAGGGTCTCGGCCAGCTCGGTCACGGCACGCTCGGCGAGCGCCCGCGGACGGCGCCGGGTGTCGCCCGGGGTGAGCAGCGCGACCGTGAGCGCGACGGCGCCACCGACCAGAGCGTCGGTCCACCGCCCGAGGGGCCCCCCGGAGACCTGCGGCAGGCCCACCACGATGATCGCCTGGACCCCGGCCTGCGTGACCAGCAGCGCACCCCGGTCGATGAACCGCGCGGCGACGGCGGAGATGAACAGCACCAGGCTGAGCTGCCACCAGCCGGAGCCGATCAGGTGCACGATCAGGTCGCCCATGGCGACGCCGACCGCCACGCCCACGGCCATCTCGGACACCCGGCGCACGTCCCGCTGCGCGGTGAACCCGAGCAGCACCCAGGCCGCGACGGGCGCGAAGAAGGGCTGCTCGTGCCCCAGCACGTACCGCGCGATCAGGTACGCGACGCCGGCGGCGAGCGAGGCCTGTGCGATCGGGATCAGGCTCGCCCGCGCGCGGGTCCAGCCCTGCCGCAGCCGGGTGCGCAGCATGAGCGTGCGCATGGCCTTGCGCCACATCTCGTCGGCGGGGCCGGGCAGTGAGGTCACGGTGGCATCCTGCCACCCGCCCTCACGGGTGCGTCAGATGAGGCTGGCCGGGCCGCGCAGGCCGGGGGTCAGCGGGCCGTGGGACTCCGGCCGGTCCACGGACATGCCGTCGCCGGGCACCACGATCTCCTGCGCCGCCGACACCTCGATGGCCTGCCCCGAGACATCGCCCGAGACGAGGAGCTCGGCATCCTCCGGGACGTTGCGCTTGAGCACGGCCAGGCCGATGGGCCCCAGCTCGTGGTGGCGGGCCATCGACGTGAGGGTGCCGACGACCTTGCCGGGAGCGCCGTCCGCCCCGGGCAGACGCACCTCCGCGCCCGCCTCCGGGAGCAGGTGCTGGGAGCCGTCGAGGTGCAGCATGACCAGGCGCCGCGGCGGGCGGCCGAGGTTGTGCACCCGGGCGACCGTCTCCTGGCCGCGGTAGCAGCCCTTGTTGATGTGCACGGCGGTGCGCAGCCAGTCCAGCTCGTGCGGGATGGTGCGGCCGTCGACCTCGCGCGCGAGACGCGGGCGCCAGGCCTCGACCCGCAGGGCCTCGGTGGCCCAGGTACCGGCGAGCGGCCAGCCCGCGGACTCACGGGCCGCGACCTCGGACTCCAGGTCGGCGCGCGGCACCAGCACGAGCCGCCACGGCCGCATCGCGCCCGGGTGCTCGCCCTCGGCCGGGCCGTACCGCGTGCCCCCGCCGACGACGTTCGGCCAGGCGTCGTGCCAGGTGACCGGCTCGCCCTCCGCGCCCTCGGCGGCCACGGGCTCGCCGATCGCAGCCCACTCGTCCGTGACGTCGGTGATCTCGACGCGCAGCATGAACTTCATGCGGTCGAGCCAGCCGGCCAGGCCGGGCGCCGCCTCGCGCTCGGTGATCAGCCAGGTGGCCTCGCCGTCGTCCACCACGCCCGCGACGTGCTCGATGTGGCCCTGCGGCGACAGGACGAGCAGCTCCGTGCTGGTCCGGGGCGCGAGGCCCTCGAGCTGCTGGGAGGTGATCGAGTGCAGCCAGCTCAGCCGGTCGGGCCCGGCCACGCGGACGATCCCGAGGTGCGACTGGTCGACGACGGCCCCGCCGCGCGACAGCGCGCGCTGCTCGGCCGTCGGGTCGCCGTAGTGCCAGGCGACCCCGGCGTCGGGCCCGGCGGCGGCGACCGCGCCGCGCCGGCTCAGCAGGGGGCTCTCGTAATCCATGCTCACCTCAGGTGCAGCGTCGGGAACGGGCGGGGCATTCCCGCCGGTGTTCGGTTACTGCCGGTCCAGCTCGGCCGAGGCGTAGGAACGCAGCGGCTCGCCGAACGCGGCGAGCTCCTCGACCCACAGCAGCCGGCCCTGCACCAGGCCGTACAGCCGCTTGGAGGCGCGCACCTCGGATGCCGTCGACGTCCGCGCGATCGCATCCGAGGCGAGGTCGATCCGCCCGTTGCCCGCGGCGCCGATGTAGACGGTGATGCGCCCGGAGGCGTCAGCCACGAGCACCTCGAGCGCGTGCTTGTTCTCCTCGAGCCCCTCGGGGCGGTCGGTGGACACACGCCAGTAGCCGGTCTCGGTCGACCAGACCGTCCCGGGCCCGCCCACCTCGGCGGTCTCCGGCGCCTCGGCCTCGGCGTCCGTCGGGTCCGCCACGGGGGCCGGCCACTCGCCGTCGGCGGGCAGCTTGTCGGGGACGACGCTCTCCAGGACCCGAAGCGTGGACTCGAACCGCAGGTAGGGGCCGCCGTCGTGGTCGAAGACCAGGTCCTGCACGAAGGTCTTCTTGCCGACGCCGGGGTAGTCGATCACACCCTCGCCGCGCCAGCGGCCGACCAGCCAGGCCAGCGGGTAGACCTCGGGCGAGAGACCGTCCGGGAAGGTGAACGTCATCAGCGCTGGCCGGTGTACAGCTTGTAGACGACGTAGCCGGCGAACCAGGCGACCGCGACTGCGACCGCCACGATGAGGCCGGTGAAGATGAGCTCAAGGGCGTGGATCGACATGGTGCCGATCCTAACGTCCACCGCCTACAGTCGGCCCATGCGCCAGCTCGTGATCAAGACCACCTCAGGCCTGGACCGCCCCGAGGCCACCAACCAGGCTTTCACCGTGGCCGCCGCGGCCGTCGCGTCGGGCGCGGAGGTGAGCCTGTGGCTCACCGGCGAGTCCGCCTGGCTCGCGCTGCCCGGCCGCGCGGCCGAGCTCGAGCTGGAGCACGCGACGCCCCTGCCCGACCTGATCGAGGTGATCCTGTCGGCCGGGACCGTCACGGTCTGCACGCAGTGCGCGGCGCGGCGCGGCATCACCGAGGCCGACGTGCTGCCCGGAGTCCGGATCGCGGGCTCGGCCCTGTTCACCGAGGAGATCCTGCGCGACGGCGCCCAGGCACTCGTCTACTAGGCGGCGCTCAGGCGCGGACCAGGCCGGACCGCCGGAGCAGCAGGTACAGCTCGCACCCGAGGCACAGCCCGACGACGGCGTTGAGCGCGGCGGCGACGAAGGCCGCCGCGGCCGCGATCGGCACCGCCGGCAGCACACCGAAGAAGCCGAGGATCACGCCCACGCCGGTGACGAACAGGCCGACGCCCTGCGCGAAGCGCGGCGGGCGGCGGTCCTCCATCTCCGTGGGCGGGCCGAGCCGCGGCCGCACGAACCGCTTGTAGAGCATGCCCTGCCACGAGCCCTCGGCGCCGCGCACCGTGCCGAGCACGAAGCTCAGCATGATGAACGTCAGCAGCCACAGCCCCGCGGTGCTCGCACCCAGCAGGACGACGGCGGCCAGGAGCACCGCCGTGATGCTCGCCCCGACCCGCGGCCCGCGCGGGTCGATCCCCTTGCTCGCGTTCATGAGCGCGCTTCCCCCTCTGTCTCCAGCGCCCCCTTGGACACCCGGCTCAGCGCCTGCCGCGCCTGGGTGTCCGAGACGACGCCGCTCATCCGGGCGACCTCGCGCCCACCGCCGTCGACCACCAGGACCGTGGGCGTGCGGAGCACGCCGAGGGTGCGCACCAGGTCGAGGTGGTCGTCGACGAGCACCTCGCGGTGCGCGACGCCGTCACCCTTGCCGGTCAGCCCTCCGAGCACCCGTGACGTGGAGCGGCACGCGGCACACACCTCGGCGGAGAACTGCACGAAGGTCACCCGGTCGGCCAGCGCGATCCCGGAGGACGCCCAGTCGATGCCGACCGGGGTCTCACGGGGTGCACGGACAGCCCCCTGCCGCGCCGACCACCACACGCCGAGCACTGCCGTGCCCAGCACGAGCACGACCAGCGCAATCACCTGTCCCAACATTTAGCCCACCCTGCCGTGCCTCGCTCGTCCAGACAAGTCCTGATCCGCGATATGGATGGGCAATGAGGCCGGTCACAGTGGGGGCACCTGACCTTCTCGGGTGCCCGTCCACATGATTCCCTGGTCTGCACAACCCGTCGGAGCAGTATTTCTGGTGCCGAAACGCCACCCGGCCCGACGAGGCCCCGGTGGTAGCGTGCATGCATCCGCATATATAGGAGAATTGTCTAGGATGGAAGTTTTGCCAACTCGAACGTGGAATGGTCTGACCATTCCGGCGGCCGGGGTGTACCAGATCGACCAGAACCACAAGCGGCTCGGCTTCCTCGCCATGCACATGATGGTCAGCCCCGTCCGGGGCGAGTTCGCCGAGGGCACCGCGACGGTCACCGTCGGTGAGGACCCCCTGATGTCGCAGGTCACCTGCACCATCCAGGCAGCTTCCGTGGACACGCACGTGGGCGAGCGCGACACGCACCTGCGCAGCGCCGACTTCCTCGACGTGGAGAACCACCCCACCATCGAGTTCCGCAGCACCGGGTTCCGGATGCGCACCCAGGTGGACCCGATCTTCTCGTGGGCGCGCCTCAAGGCCGGCACCGCGGGCCGGCGGCCGCACGACCCGACCCAGGCGGACGGCTCGTTCACCAAGTTCGTCATGGACGGCCTGCTGACCGTGCGCGGCACGACGCGTCCGGTCACGCTGGAGTGCGAGTTCGGCGGCGTGGGGCACGACCCTTACGGGCAGGACATCTTCGGCTTCCACGGCAGCTGCGAGATCGAGCGCGAGGAGTGGGGCCTGCTCTGGAACGTCGCGCTCGAGGCAGGCGGCGTCCTGGTCGCCAAGAAGGTCCGGATCGAGATCGCGGGCGAGATGATCCGCCAGTCCTGAGGCGGACCGGGCCGGTCACCTCAGAGGATGACCATCCGACCCACGACGAACACGAAGATGCCGCACACCGCGACGGGCAGCGCGGCCGCCGAGAGCCCGGCCAGGCGCGCGCCGCGAGCGGGCAGCCGCTCGAGCAGCAGGTGCAGCGCACCCACCACGATGCCCGCGACCAGGCCGCACCAGAGGCCGCTCACGGTGTCGATGTTCGGCAGCAGCGTGCCGGCCGCCCCACCCACCACCACGGCGGCGACGGCGGAGATGCCGAGCGCCACCCAGCCACGCACCGGCAGCGCCGACACCGCCGCCGCGACCGCGAGCGCCACCGCGCTGGTCACGACGAGAGCGGCCCCGGCGTCGGACCGGGCGGCGGCGATCCAGCCGGCGGCGGAGATCGCCACGACGACGCCGGCCACGGTGCCCGAGACGGACTCGGTGAGCTGGGGGCGCCCGTCGCGCCGGAGCATCTGCGCGATGAAGGCGAGCACCACGGCGCCCGCCAGCACCATCGGCAGGTGCCGCAGCACGGGCTCGCCCTGGGTGAAGTACACGGCGCCCGCACCCCCCAGGCCGCAGAGCGCCACGACCACCCGGGTGCTCCCGGACGCGGGCAGGCGCAGCAGCGACGGCCACCCCAGCGCGACGAGGACCACCAGGACCACGACCGCGCCCACCAGGGGCAGGGGCCGGGGCTGGACGTAGGACGCGGCGGCGACGAGGGCCGCGAGCGCGGCGGTCGTCACGGCGCGGGTGGAGACGGACACGGCTCAGAGTTTTCCAGAGAGTTCACGAGTTGCCTCAATCGCGGCGCGGAAGGCCCGATATCCCGGGCCTGAGCGAGACGAGCAACACTCGCGTCATGCGAACGTCACGGCTCCTGACCAGCATGGTGGTGCTCAGGAAAAGGGCGTGTAACATGCACGCAACAAGCAACAGGGCAGACTTCCGCAGAGCCAGTTGGACGCGACGGACGTCTCGCTGCAGCGAGACCCGAGCCAGGGACGGTAGCAGGACGCCGGTTCCGAGAGGAGGTGCGTCAATGGCAGAGCTGTTGATCCTCACGCCCGCCACCGGCGGGTCGGCCGAGGTACTGCCCGCACTGGGACTGCTGTCCCATCGGGTGCGGGTGCTCCCGATGGAGCCCTCCGCGCTCGTCGACGCCCCGGACGCGGACGTCGTGCTGCTGGATGCCCGCCGCGACCTGGTCGCGGCCCGCACCACCTGCCGCCTGCTGCACGCCACCGGCCTGACGGTGCCGCTCGTCCTGATCCTCACCGAGGGCGGCCTGACGGTCGTGACCCACGAGTGGGGTGCCGATGACCTCCTGCTGGAGTCGGCGTCGCCCGCCGAGGTCGAGGCGCGGCTGCGTCTCGTGGTGGAGCGCTCGGCGCGTGGCCCGGCCGAGGAGTCGCAGCAGGAGATCTCCGCGGGCGAGCTCGCGATCGACGCCGGCGGGTACACCGCCCGGCTCCGCGGCCGCCCCATCGACCTGACCTACAAGGAGTTCGAGCTCCTCAAGTACCTGGTGCAGCACCCGGGCCGCGTGTTCACGCGGGCCCAGCTGCTGCAGGAGGTCTGGGGCTACGACTACTACGGGGGCACCCGCACGGTCGACGTGCACGTGCGGCGCCTGCGCGCCAAGCTCGGCCCCGAGCACGAGCAGCTCATCGGCACGGTGCGCAACGTGGGCTACCGGTTCGACCCGCCCAAGGAGCGCGCGGTCGAGGAGCCACCGGCACCGGAGAACAAGCCGGCGTCCGACGCCAAGCAGGCCGAGGACCCGAACGGCGGCCCCGCCGGGAAGCGCGTGGCGCAGGCCGGGAACTGACCCGGCCCCGAACCCGGGCAGACCACGCGGTGAGCACGTAAATTCGTAGCTGTGACCGCACTCTCGGCCAGAACGGCCGTCCGCACGGCAGCCGCCAGCGACTACGCGTGCGCCCTCGTCGAGGGGCCGTGGCAGCACGAGTTCGTGTCCTCCGGCGGCTCCCGCTTCCACGTGGCGGTCGCCGGGCCCGAGGGCCGTTCCGCTCCCCTGGTGCTCCTGCTGCACGGTTACCCGCAGTTCTGGTGGGCGTGGCGCGCGCAGATACCCGCCCTGGCCGACGCCGGCTACCGCGTCGCCGCGATGGACGTGCGTGGCGTGGGTGGTTCGGACAAGCCGCCGTCGGGCTACGCGGTGCCCGCCCGGGCGGCCGACGTCGCCGGCGTGGTGCGCTCGCTCGGACGCGAGCAGGCGGTGGTCGTGGGGCACGGCACGGGCGGCACGCTCGCCTGGGCCGTCGCGTCCCTCCACCCGGGCACGACGACGGCGGTCGCCGCGCTGGCGAGCCCGCACCCCGCCAGGGTGCGCCCGCGCGACGGCGGGGCGCTCACGCCCGCCGCCCTGCGCGCGCTCGCGTTCGTGCAGGTCCCGACACTGCCGGAGCGGGCGCTGATCAAGGGCGACCTGGTGCGCCGCACCCTCGACCTGGGGGCGGGCGCCCCGCTGCCCGATGACGTCGTGGACCTCTACCGGGCCGTCATGCGCATCCCGTTCGCCGCGCACTCCGCGGCCGAGGCCCTGCGCTGGGCGGTGCGGTCGAGGCCCCGGATGGACGGGCGCCGGTTCGGCGCCGCGCTGCGCCGCCCGCTGGAGGTGCCCGCGCTGCAGGTCCAGGGGGGCCTGGACGGGTTCCTGCGGCCCGATCGCGCGGACGTGGACGAGCTGGTCCCCGGGGCCGGGCACTTCCTCCCCGAGGAGGCACCCGACCGGGTCAACGAGATCCTGCTGGACTGGCTGGCGCGGGTGGCGTAGCTACTTCAGCGGCAGGCCCGCCAGGGCCGAGCGCTCGGGCGCGGGCCGCACCAGCTTGGCCGCCTTGTCGGGGTCGGTCTCGCCCGCCCCGTAGGACGGGCACAGGTCCTTGATGCTGCACGCCCCGCACGCCGGGGTGCGGGCCAGGCACACGCGCCGCCCGTGCCACACGAGGTGGTGGCTGAGCATCGTCCAGTCCTTCTTCGGGAACAGCTCGCCCACCTCGGCCTCGACCTTCACCGGGTCCTCCTCGGTGGTCAGGCCCAGGCGGCGCGCCACCCTCCCGAAGTGCGTGTCCACCGTGATCCCGGGTACCCCGAACGCGTTGCCGAGCACCACGTTCGCCGTCTTGCGCCCCACGCCGGGCAGCGTGACCAGATCTTTCAGCTTTCCCGGGACCTCGCCGTCGAACCGCTCGACGAGCGCCTTGCCCAGACCGATCACGGCCCGGGCCTTGGCCCGGAAGAAGCCGAGCGGCCGCAGGATCTCCTCGAGCTCCTCCGGGTTGGCCTCCGCGTAGGCCTGCGCGTCGGGGTACATGACGAACAGCTCGGGCGTGGTCTGGTTGACGCGGACGTCGGTGGTCTGCGCGCTCAGCACGGTCGCCACCAACAGCTCCAGGGGCGTGCGGAAGTCCAGCTCGGCCCGCGCGTCCGGATAGGTCTGCGCGAGCGTGCGGTTGATGCGCCGCGCCCGGCGCACGAGCGCCAGCCTGCTCTCCGGCGCATTCTTGGAGTGCTTCTCGGATTCGCGTTCGCTGACGGTCACGTCGCCACACTAACGATCCCCACTGACATCGGGCCGGGGATCGCCGGCACCGGGAACTTGGCACGGGTCTGGTCCGTGTACCTAGGACGCGGAGTATGAGAAGGTCAAGGACGCATCCGCCGTCCACCAGCCGAGCGGTCGCGACCCGATGCCCGCCCGACGGTCCGGGCAGACCGACGGACCACACGACGGTCCACGTGAATCGAGGAAGAGTCACCATGCCGTACACGCACCACCTGCGCGTCTACCCGTCCGCCGAGCCGCTCAAGCGCACCGACCAGCTCGCCTGGAAGCTCGCGGAGCTCGCCACCGACACCGTCGAGCCCACGGCCGAGGTCACCGACATGGTGATCAACCGCGTGATCGACAACGCCGCGGTCGCGGCGGCCAGCCTCACGCGCGGCCCCGCCGTCGCCGCCCGGTCGCAGGCGCAGGCGCACCCGTACACGCCCGGCTCCACCGTCTTCGGCCTCGACGCCGAGGCCACGAGCAGCCCCGAGTGGGCGGCATGGGCCAACGGAGTCGCCGTCCGCGAGCTCGACTTCCACGACACCTTCCTCGCGGCCGAGTACTCCCACCCGGGCGACAACATCCCGCCGATCCTCGCGGTGGCCCAGCACGCCGGCCGCGACGGCCGGGACCTGGTACGCGGCATCGTGACCGGCTACGAGATCCAGGTGGACCTGGTCCGCGCGATCAGCCTGCACAAGCACAAGATCGACCACGTGGCGCACCTCGGACCGTCGGCGGCGGCCGGCATCGGCACGCTGCTCGGGCTGGACACCGAGACGGTGTTCCAGGCGATCGGCCAGGCCCTGCACACCACGACCGCCACGCGGCAGAGCCGCAAGGGCCAGATCTCCACGTGGAAGGCGCACGCGCCGGCCTTCGCGGGCAAGCTCGCGGTCGAGGCCGTGGACCGCGCGATGCGCGGCCAGACCTCTCCCGAGCCGATCTACGAGGGCGAGGACGGCGTGGTCGCCTGGCTCCTGGACGGGCCGGACGCGGCCTACGACGTCGTGCTCCCCGAGGCCGGCGAGCCGCGCACGGGCATCCTCGACACGTACACCAAGGAGCACTCCGCGGAGTACCAGGCGCAGGCCATCATCGACATGGCCCGCGCGCTGGGCAACGAGCGCCCCGAGCTGCGCGACCCGGCGAACATCGTCTCGATCGTGCTGCACACCAGCCACCACACGCACTACGTGATCGGCTCCGGCGCGAACGACCCGCAGAAGTACGACCCGACGGCGTCGCGCGAGACCCTGGACCACTCGGTGCCCTACATCTTCACGGTCGCGCTGCAGGACGGCGGCTGGCACCACGTGGACTCCTACGCTCCCGAGCGCGCGCAGCGACCCGACACGGTCGAGCTGTGGCGCAAGGTCACCACGGCCGAGGACGCGGAGTGGACGCGCCGCTACCACTCGACCGACCCCGCGGAGAAGGCTTTCGGCGGCCGCGTCGAGATCACGCTGACCAGCGGGGAGACGGTGACCCGCGAGATCGCCGTCGCGGACGCGCACCCGCTGGGCGCCCGCCCGTTCGCCCGCGCGAACTACGTCGCCAAGTTCCGCACCCTGGCCGGCGGTGTCCTGACGGACGCCGAGATCGAGCGCTTCCTCGACCTGGCCGAGCGACTGCCGGAGCTCACGCCCGCCGAGGTCCGCGAGCTCACGATCGTGGCGGCGCCCGGGGTGCTGGACACCGTGGCGGCCCCGACGGGCCTGTTCGAGCTGGGGCGTGCCTGATGCTCAACTCGCACCTCACCCCCGCCGCGAAGCGCCGCGCCTTCCGCGAGGCGCTCGCCGGGCCGGACCTGCTGCGGCTCCCGGGCGCGTTCAACCCGCTGAGCGCCAAGCTCATCCAGGACAAGGGGTTCGACGGCGTCTACGTCTCCGGCGCGGTGCTGTCCGCCGACCTCGGCCTGCCCGACATCGGCCTGACGACGCTCACCGAGGTGGCCGGCCGGTCCGCGCAGATCGCCCGGGTCACCGACCTGCCCGTGCTCGCCGACGCCGATACCGGGTTCGGCGAGCCCATGAACGTGGCCCGCACGGTCCAGACCATGGAGGACGCCGGCGTAGCCGGCATCCACGTCGAGGACCAGGTCAACCCCAAGCGATGCGGCCACCTCGACGGCAAGGAGGTGGTCGGGCTCGGCGACGCCGTCCGGCGCATCCGGGCCGCCGTCGACGGCCGTCGCGACCCCGACTTCCTGATCATGGCGCGCACCGACGTGCGCGGCACCGAGCCGGGCGAGCGCGGGCTCAGGCTCGCGATCGACCGGGCGAAGGCCCTGGCCGACGCCGGGGCGGACGCGATCTTCCCCGAGGCCATGAAGGACCTCGCCGAGTTCGAGGCCGTCGCCTCGGCCCTCGACGTGCCGGTGCTGGCCAACATGACGGAGTTCGGCAAGTCCGAGCTCTTCACGGCGAAGCAGCTGCACGACGCCGGGGCGCGGCTCGTGATCTACCCCGTCACCCTGCTGCGCATCGCGATGGGTGCCGCCGAACGGGCACTCGACCAGATCGCGGCGTCGGGCACCCAGGCGGACCTGGTTCCCGAGATGCAGACCCGCGCGCGGCTGTACGAGCTGACCGACTACGCGGCCTACAACCACTTCGACTCGAACGTCTTCACCTACCAGCCCTGACTGAGTCTCGACACGAAGGAGTGCTCATGACCGAGACCACGGAGATCCGGAAGGGTCTGGCCGGCGTCGTCGCCGACACGTCGGCCATCTCGAAGGTCAACCCGGACACCAACTCGCTGCTGTACCGGGGCTACCCGGTGCAGGAGCTGGCCGCGAAGAAGTCCTTCGAGGAGGTCGCCTACCTGCTGTGGCACGGCGAGCTGCCGACCCCCGCCCAGCTCACCGAGCAGACGGCGGCCGAGCGGGTGCACCGCGAGCTGCCGGACAACATCCGCGACGCGATCCTCGAGCTGCCCACCGACTGCCACCCCATGGACGTGTGCCGCACCGCGGTGTCGATCCTGGGCGCGCACGACCCACAGGCCGAGGACTCGTCCCCCGAGGCCGAGCTCGCCAAGGCGCTGCGGCTGTGGGCGGTCCTGCCCGCCGTCGTCGCGCTCGACCAGCGCCGTCGTCGGGGCCAGGAGATCGTGCTCCCGCGCGAGGACCTCGGCTATTCCGCCAACTTCCTGTGGATGACGTTCGGGAAGGAGGCCGAGCCCGCCGTCGTGCAGGCGTTCGAGGCCTCGATGGTGCTGTACGCCGAGCACTCGTTCAACGCGTCCACGTTCACCGCGCGCGTCATCACCTCGACGCTCGCCGACCTGCACTCGGCCGTCACGGGCGCCATCGGCGCCCTCAAGGGCCCGCTGCACGGCGGCGCGAACGAGGCCGTGCAGGCCACCTTCGAGGAGATCGGCACGGCCGACAAGGCAGAGGCCTGGCTCGAGGACGCGCTCGCGCAGAAGAAGAAGATCATGGGCTTCGGCCACCGGGTCTACAAGAACGGCGACTCCCGCGTGCCGACCATGCGGGCCGTGCTCGGCGACCTCGCCGCGCACTATGGCGACTCCGCGGTGATCGAGCTGTACGACGCCCTTGAGAACGCCATGGTCAGCCGGAAGAACATCAAGCCCAACCTGGACTACCCCGCCGGGCCGGCGTACCACCTGATCGGGTTCGACACGAACATCTTCACGCCGCTGTTCGTGGCCTCCCGGATCACGGGGTGGACGGCACACATCATGGAGCAGCGGGCCGCCAACTCGCTGATCCGGCCGGTGTGCGAGTACGTCGGACCGGAGCAGCGCGAGGTTCCCTGACCGGTTCCCAGGACGCCCGTTCCGAACTCCCAGGTGGCACCCCTAGGATTTATGGACGGGCGTCCTACTTCGTGCTGGGCAAAGCCGACATCCCGCATGAGGCGGACGATCGCGTCGGGCTGCACGCCACGCGGACGCCACGAGAGACACCGATGACCCGGCAATCTCGTGACATTGAGGCAGACTGAGAGGTGGAAAAGACTGATGGACGAAAGTCCCCGACACGTGAGGACACCACTGGTGGACGACGAAGTCGTACTCTCTGCCCCCCTCTTCGCGGACATGGAAGGCGAGGAGACGCACGCGCTCTTCGAGTCCATGGTGCCCGTGGAGCTGGTCCGGGGTGACGTGCTCTTCCGCGAGGGCGAACCGGGCGACCGGCTGTATGTCATCGCGCAGGGCAAGATCAAGCTGGGTCGCCGGTCGAGCGATGGCCGCGAGAACCTGCTGTCGATCCTGGGCCCGGGCGAGATGTTCGGTGAGCTGTCCCTGTTCGACCCGGGCCCCCGCACGGCGTCGGCCTCGTCCGTCTCTGACTCGGTGGTCTACGAGCTGCGTCACGAGTCGCTCGTGAAGTGGATCGCGGATCACCCGGGTGTCGCGACCCAGCTGCTGGGCGCGCTCGCGCGCCGGCTGCGCCGCACCAACGAGACCCTCGCGGACCTGGTGTTCTCCGACGTCCCCGGCCGCGTCGCCAAGGCGCTGCTGGACCTGTCGACCCGCTTCGGCGAGCCGAACGACGACGGCATCCGCGTGGCGCACGACCTCACGCAGGAGGAGCTGGCGCAGCTCGTCGGTGCCTCCCGCGAGACCGTGAACAAGGCCCTGGCCGACTTCGCGACCCGCGGCTGGGTGCGCCGTGAGGGCCGCGCCGTCGTGCTGCTGGACCTCGACCGGCTGGAGCGCCGGGCGCGCTGAGGCGCGACGAGCAGGAGGCCAGGTGATCCGCTCGGATCACCTGGCCTCCTTGTCGTCCGATCAGACCCCGCGTGCCGTCAGGGTCATCAGCGTCGCCTCAGGGGGGCACGCGAACCGCACCTGGGTGTACGGCGACGTGCCGGCTCCCGCCGAGACGTGCAGCCACGTCGAGTCCTCGCCGCCCTCACGGTCAGGGCGCGGACCGGGCCAGCCGTGCAGGCCGGACGCGCGACCGCGGTCCAGGTCGCAGTTGGTCACGAGGGCGCCGTACCACGGCAGGCACAGCTGCCCACCGTGGGTGTGGCCCGCGATGATCGCGTCGACGTCGTCATCCTTGAGCTGGTTCAGGACCCGCTGGTAGGGCGCGTGCACGACGCCGAGGCGCAGCACGGCGTCCTCCTCGCCCGGCGCCCGGCCCGGCTCGGGCATGACGTCGAGGTCGAGGTGCGGGTCGTCCATGCCGACCAGTCCGACCGTACGCCCGTCACGTAGCTCGACGAGGCCGCGCCGGTTGTCCAGGTCGACCCAGCCGGCGTCGGTGAACGCCTTGCGGAGCGACTCGGTCGGCAGCGGAACCTTCTCGCCGCCCTCGACGCGGGCGTCCGGCAGCAGGTACCGGGCCGGGTTCTTGAACGACGGCGCGTAGTAGTCGTTCGACCCCATGACGAACGCGCCGGGCGCGTCCATGAGCTGGCCCAGGACGTCGAGCAGCGGGGCCAGCGACTGCTGGTGCCCGAAGTTGTCGCCCGTGTTGATCACCAGGTCGGGCTCGAGCGCGGCGAGTGACCGGACCCAGGCCTGCTTGGTGCGCTGGCTCGGGGTCAGGTGCAGGTCGGCGATGTGCAGGATCCGGATCGGGCGCTGCCCCGGGGGCAGCACCGGGACGGTCACCCGGCGCACCCGGAAGAGCTTGCTCTCCAGGTGCGCGTAGGCGATACCGGCGACGGCGATACCCCCGACGATCCCGAGGGCCCTGCCGACGTTACCCAGCGTCCCCATGCGGATCAGTCGTCTCCGCCGTTGTCGCCACCGCCGCCGGGGCCGCCACGACCACCGCCGCCGTTGTCGCCGCCGCCGCCGTTGTCACCACCGCCGTCGCTGTCGCCGCCGTTGCTCCCGCCGCCGTTGTTCCCGCCGTCGTTGCTGTTGCTCGGCTTGGGCGTGACCGGCTGCTTGCCGACGAGCCGGGGGTCGGGGGCCGGGAACGCCGTCTTCGGCAGGCCGGCCACGGCCTGATCCATGTACCGGCGCCACGTGGGCGCGGCGATGGTACCGCCGTACATCGGGCCGACCTTGGCCGAGCTGTCGTACCAGGACATCGCCGGCAGGTACACGTTCATGTGCGGCACGTTGCCGCTTGCCTCGCCCACCCAGACCGAGGTGGAGAGCTCGGGCGTGTAGCCGGTGAACCAGCTCTGCATGGCGTCGTTCGTCGTACCGGTCTTGCCGGCCACGGGGCGGCCGTCGCCGAGGCCCGGGGACAACGCCCAGGCCGTACCGAACGGGCTGGTCTGGAAGACCTTGGTCATGGCGTACGCCACGGTGTTGGCGACCTCGGGCTCCAGCGTCTGCTTGCAGTCTGCCGACGGGACGTCGATGTTCTTGCCCTCGTGGTCCTTGACCTCGAGGATCGCGACGGGGTTGCAGTAGGTGCCGCCCGACGCGAAGGTCGCGAACGCGGCGGCCTGGTTGACCGGCGTCGAGGCCTGGGTGCCGAGGGTCATCGACGCCAGGACGTCGATGTCCTTCTGCTTCGGGTCGTCGATCGTGCGGAACTGCCCGACGCCCTCGTAGGTCAGGCCCGACGTCATCGGCCGGAAGCCGACGTCCCAGGCCGTCTTCTGCACCTGGCAGAGATCGAGCTGCTGCGACATGCGGGCGTACACCGTGTTGAGGGACTGGAAGGTGCCCTGGAGCACGCTCACCGTCCCGCTGGCGGACCCGTCCACGTTCGACACGTTCCACGGCTGGTGCGTGAAGGCGTGCACGCAGCCGTTGGCCGTGAACTCCGTCTCGTAGGCCGAGAAGGAGTTGGCGCTGACGCGGTCCTGGAGCGTGTGCCCGCTGCGCAGCCACTCGGCGAGCACGAACGGCTTGAAGTTGGAGCCCACCTGGAACCCGCGCGAGTTGCCGTGGTTGTAGTCCGCGGAGTAGTTCTGCGCGGTCGTCCGCCCCTCCGACTCTGCCCGGGGGTTGTACGGCACGTTCTGCGCCATCGCCTTGATCTTGCCGGTGCCCGGCTCGACCGAGGTGACCGCGGCCTCGAGGTCGTAGGCGTTGTCGGCCGGAACCGCCTGGCGGATCGTCTTCGCGGCGGCCTTCTGCATCTTGACGTCCATGGTGGTGACGATCCGGAGGCCGCCGCGGTACAGCAGGTCGTACCGGTCCTGACGAGTCTCCCCGAACTCGGGGTTCGCCATGATCTCCTTGATCACGTAGTCGCAGAAGAAGGCCGCGCCACCCGCCGAGTCGCAACCGACCTCGATGGGCTGGACGTCGAGCGTGTCCGCGAGCTTGGTGGCCATCGCCTCGTCGCGCTCGGCGGTGGAGATGTAGCCGAGCTGCCACATCTTCCCGATCACGAGGTTGCGGCGCACCTCCGCGTCCTCGGGGTTGGCCACCGGGTCGAACTGGCTCGGCGCCTTGGTGATGCCGGCGATCGTCGCCGCCTCGACGACCGACAGGTCCTTCGAGGACTTGTTGAAGTAGTGCTGCGAGGCTGTCTCGACGCCGTACACGCTCGTGCCGAACTGCGCGATGTTGAGGTAGCCCTGGAGGATGTCGTCCTTGGACATCTCCTTCTCGATGGCGATCGCGAGCTTCGCCTCGCGCAGCTTTCGGGTGAGCGAGCTCTCGCGGGCCTCCAGCACGCCGAACGTGTCACCGGCCCGGAGGGACTCCTCGATCAGCACGTTCTTCACGTACTGCTGCGTCAGCGTGGACGCGCCCTGGGTGTCACCGCCGCCGAAGTTCTGCAGCGCGGCACGCGAGATGCCCTCGGGGTCCACGCCGCCGTGCGTGTAAAACCGCTCGTCCTCGATGGCGATGACGGCGTTCTTCATGTGCTCGGAGACCTTGTCGAGCGGCACGACGATGCGGTTCTGCTGGTAGAACGTCGCCAGCTTCGTCTTGCCGTCGGACGCGTAGAGCTGCGACTGCTCCGACAGCGGCCCCGGCACCAGCTCGGCGGGCACCTCCTCGAACACCTCGACCCCGGTGTCGACCGCGGTGTCCATGCCGGACGCCAGCGGGATCACCAGCCCGGCCGCGATCACACCACCGGCACCAGCCGTGAGCACGAATGCGAGAAGGAGTCCGATGAGCTGAGCCGCGGGTATGGTCCGAGTGATCCGGCGCGGCTCGCGAGGGTTCGCCATGGCCATGCGCCCAGGTTACGGGGTGTCACTGACAGGGCACGCCGAAAACCGACCCGGCCGGTGTGCAGGTCTCGTGCGGAATCGCCGTCGCCGATCGCGGGCTAGCATCGTCGGCATGGCAACGAAGTGGGAGTACGCGACGATCCCCCTCCTCATTCACAACACCAAGGCGATCCTCGACCAATGGGGCTCGGACGGCTGGGAGCTCGTGCAGGTGGTCCCCGGACCCGACGGCACCGGGCTCGTCGCCTACCTGAAGCGCCCCACGGGCGGTGACGCATGAACCACGAGCAGCGGCTCGCCGAGCTGGGCATCACGCTTCCCGAGGTGGCGGCCCCGGTCGCCGCCTACGTGCCGGCCGTCCAGACCGGCCGCTACGTCTACACGTCCGGCCAGCTCCCCTTCGCGGAGGGCGCGCTGCAGGCCACCGGCAAGGTCGGTGAGGGCGAGGGGCTGGTCTCCCCCGACGACGCCGCGGTCTACGCCCGTACCTGCGCCCTGAACGCGCTGGCGGCCGTCCGGTCGATCACCGGCTCGCTCGACTCGATCTCCCGGATCGTCAAGGTCGTGGGCTTCGTCGCGAGCGACCCGTCGTTCACGGGCCAGCCCGGCGTCATCAACGGCGCCTCCACCGTGCTCGGCGAGATCTTCGGCGACGCCGGTCTGCACGCACGCTCCGCGGTCGGCGTGGCGGTCCTCCCGATGGACTCGCCGGTCGAGGTGGAGCTCGTCGTCGAGCTCGCGTAGCACCCTCACGGGTGGCCCGGAACGGGCGTGATCGGAGCCACTACGGATTCGGTTTCCGTTCCGGGCCATGCGTCGGCTATTCTGAGCAGGCTTCCGCGGAAGGGCTTCGTGCCCGATGCGCGGTGGACTCCATCGGGGTGTGGCGCAGCTTGGTAGCGCGCTTCGTTCGGGACGAAGAGGTCGCAGGTTCAAATCCTGTCACCCCGACCATGTGAAAGGCCCTCCGGCCAGCAGAAATGCTGACCCGGAGGGCCTTTTTCGTGCGTCTGGCGGGTCCCGCGCCCAACCAGGTGGACCGGCCGAGGGACGGGGCCGACGCCGAACCACGTGGGCCCTTCTCCTTCGAGGCCTAAGTGTGATGTTCAGGGAGGTTGTTCAGTCGGGTGATGGGTGGTTGGTTGCCGATCGCTGTGTGGGCTCGGTGGTGGTTGTAGTAGTGCAGCCAGCC
>NZ_JBIRYI010000021.1:0-82037 GCF_044389675.1 Promicromonospora kroppenstedtii
CGAAGCCCTCTGAAGTCTTGAGGTGGTTTCCGCCCCGGGACCGGCCAGTCACGCTCTCCGCGCTCCTGTCCGTCTCTCCCTGTCGGGCGAACAACGAGAACGTTACGTCAGCCCGCGGGGTCCGTCAAAGCCACGGCGCGTGACAGCGGACACAGAGGCGCTGTTCACCGGGTGTTTTTCCAAGAAGACCTCAGGTCCGGCCGCGCCGGAGCCATGCCAGACGGGCCCTACGGCCCCCGCCCGCGGCTCGCAGGCCCGGCGTAGACCAAGAACCCTCCGTGTCGGCCATGTCTGCGTAATCTTTGGTTCAGATTTCGCCATCCACCGTGCGGCGGCGTCCCACGGCCCACCGCGCCACACGGCAGGGAGCAGCCGGCTTAGCCCAGCCGGAGCCCGAGTAGCTCCTCGAGCTCCCCGTGCGTGACCCCGTAGGTCTCGACCACGCGCGCACCGCCGTCCGCGGCGAGCGCGGGGCCGACGTCGATCACGGCGACGTCGCTGTAGATCCGCGACACGCAGCCGACACCGGTGAGCGGCAACGTGCACTCCTCGACCAGCTTGGGCTGACCGTCCTTGGTCAGGAGCGTCATCATGACGACGCTCCGCCGGGCGCCGACCGCGAGGTCCATGGCCCCTCCGACGGCGGGCACTGCCCCGGGCCGGCCCGTGGACCAGTTGGCGAGGTCGCCCGCCGTCGACACCTGGAAGGCGCCCAGCACGCACACGTCGATGTGGCCGCCGCGCATCATGGCGAACGAGTCCGCCTGGTGGAAGTAGGAGGCGCCGGCGAGCTCGGTCACCGGCACCTTGCCCGCGTTGATCAGTTCGGGGTCGACGTCGGCCTGCTCCGGGGCGGGCCCCATGCCGAGCAGGCCGTTCTCCGTGTGCAGTGTGATGCCCGAGCCGGGCGGCAGGTGGTCGGCCACGAGCGTGGGCAGACCGATGCCCAGGTTCACGTAGGAACCCGGCTCGATGTCCGCCGCCACCCTCGCTGCCAGCTGCGCCTTGGACAGTGGGGACCCGCTCCGCGCGCCCGGGGGCACCGTCTCGGCGCTCATGAGGCCGGGCCCTGCGCCGAGGCCTGCGTCCCGGGCTGCGTACCTGCCAGCACGGTCACGCTGTCGAGCGCCACGACGGTGTCGACGTAGATGCCCGGGGTCACCACCGTCTCCGGATCGATCGAACCGGTCGGCACGACCTCCCTGACCTGCGCGACCGTCCGCCGCGCGGCCGTCGCCATCACCGGTCCGAAGTTCCGGGCCGTGCGCCGGTAGACGAGGTTGCCGACGCCGTCGGCCCGGAAGGCCTTGACCAGGGCGACGTCGGCGGGAAGGGGTGACTCGAAGACCATCGGGACGCCGTCGACCACGCGGGTCTCCTTGCCCTCCGCGAGGGGGGTGCCGAAGCCGGTCGGGGTGAAGAAGCCGCCCAGGCCGGCGCCGGCGGCACGGATCCGCTCCGCGAGGTTGCCCTGCGGCACCAGCTCGAGCTCGATCTCGCCGGCGCGGTACGCGGCGTCGAAGTGCCAGGAGTCCACCTGGCGCGGGAACGAGCAGACGATCTTGCGCACGCGGCGTTCGAGGATCAGCCGGGCCAGCGCGTCCTCGCCGTTGCCCGCGTTGTTGGAGACGACGACGAGGTCGCCGGCGCCCTGTTCCAGGAGCGCCTCGATCAGCTCGACCGGCTGTCCCGCCGGCCCGAAGCCGCCGATCATCACGGTCGATCCGTCGGCGACGTCGCCCAGCGCCTCCCCGGCGGTGCTCGCGACCTGGACGGTCATGCGGCGGCCCGCGCGTTCTCCAGGACGACGGCCACACCCTGCCCGACGCCGATGCAGATCGCGGCCACGCCCCAGCGCTGGTCCTCGGCGAGCAGCCGGCGCGCGAGCGTGCCCAGGATCCGGGTGCCGGAGGCGCCGAGCGGATGCCCGAGCGCCGTCGCGCCGCCCCACGCGTTCACGATCTCCGGGTCCACGTCCCACGCATCGAGGCAGACGAGCGACTGCGCGGCGAACGCCTCGTTGAGCTCGACGGCGCCGACGTCGGACCAGCCGACGCCGCTCCTCGCGAGCGCGCGCTCCGCTGCCTCCACCGGGGCGTATCCGAAGTACTGCGGCTCGTTGGCGACCGAGGCGCGGCCCGCGATCCGGGCCAGTGGCTCCAGGCCGGTCAGGCTCGCCGCGTCCGCCGAGCCGATCAGTGCGGCGCTGGCGCCGTCCGTCAGCGGGGAGGCGTTGCCCGCGGTGATGGTGCCGCCGTCCGAGCGGAAGGATGGTTTCAGCGCCGCGAGCTTCTCCAGGGTGCCGTCCGGGCGCACCGGCTCGTCCCGGACGAGGTCCGTACCGGGGTACGCGGTGACCAGGTCGGCATAGCGCCCGGCCTCCCAGGCCTCGTGCGCGAGACGGTGGCTGCGGAGGGCGAACTCGTCCTGCCGCTCGCGCGTGACTCCGTACTTCTCGCGGAGCCGCTCCGTGGCCTCACCGAGGGACACCGTCCAGTCGGGCCGCATCCGCTTGTTCACCAGGCGCCAGCCCAGCGTCGTGGAGACCAGCTCGGCGCCGCCCGCCGGGTAGACCCGCTCCGGCTTGGGCAGGACCCACGGCGCGCGGCTCATGGACTCGACGCCACCGGCCACGACGACGTCGGCATCGCCCGTCTCCACGGCACGTGCCGCCTGGACCACGGCGTCCAGCGACGAGCCGCAGAGGCGGTTGACCGTCACGCCCGGGACCGACAGCGGCAGCCCGGCCAGCAGCACAGCCATGCGCGCCACGTTGCGGTTCTCCTCGCCGGCTCCGTTCGCGTTGCCGAGGATCACGTCGTCGATCCGGGCCGGGTCCAGACCGGGGGCCCGGCGGACCTGCTCGCCGACCACGAAGGCCGCGAGGTCGTCCGGCCGTACCCCGGCGAGCGCGCCGCCGTAGCGGCCGAAGGGTGTGCGCACCGCGTCGTAGACGAATGCCGAGCTCATCGATTCACACCTCTGCACGTTCGCAGTGCGCACACAAGTTCCGTATGCGTACGCCCACGGTACCGCAGGGCTCAGCCGCGGGTGCGGGCCAGATCCGCCTCGATCTCGGCGGCCGCACGCAGCAGCGCCGGCAGGAACTCGGCGACGAGCTCCTCGACCGCGCCGCGGCGCACCGGGGCGGACACGTTCACCGCGCCGACCACGCGCCCGGTCCGGTCCCGCAGGGGCGCGGCCAGAGACCGCAGCCCCTCCTCCAGCTCCTGGTCGACGAGCGCCCAGCCCTGGTCGCGCACCAGGTCCAGCTCCGCGCGCAGCAGCTCGACGTCGACGATCGTGCGAGGGGTGAGCGGCACCAGAGCCGCGGCGCCCAGGAAGCCGTCGCGGTCACGGCTGGGCAGGTGGGCCAGGACCGCACGCCCCATCGAGGTGGCGTACGCCGGGAACCGCGTACCCACCTGGATCGCCGCGGACATGATGCGGTGCGTGGCGACCCGCGCCACGTAGACGATCTCGGCGCCGTCCAGCACGGCGACGGACGACGACTCGCCGACATCCTCCGCGAGCCGCTCCAGGTGCGGCTGAGCCACCTCCGGCAGCGACAGGCTGGACAGGTAGGCGTACCCGAGCTCGAGCACCTGAGGGCGCAGAGCGAACACGCGCCCGTCGGTCACGACGTAGCCGAGCTCCACCAGCGTGTGCAGGAAGCGGCGCGCCGACGCCCGGCTGAGGTCGGCCGCGCGGGCCACCTCGCTCAGCGTCATCCGGGCACGGTCCGGGCCGAACGCGCGGATCACCGACAGCCCGCGCTCGAGGGACTGCACGAACTCACCGGACCGGGTGCCGGGGTCCTGCACGATGTCGCTCATCCGGATTCCTCCATGCCGTCGGCGCGTCCGCTTCGCATCCTGGCCGAGCATCCGGTTGGCCGCACCAGGTCGCTCCCGTCGGCCGGGGGCCACGCCTTTGGCAGCACGCCCGCCCGGGCCTCCCCTGGTCCGACGTCGGAGCGCACCGTTGAGCCCCGGCGCCCGCGGCCCTGGTCGTTCTCCGAACGGGTGTGCCGCACGCGAAGGTAGCGATCGCGCGGAGGCCGGGTCAATGGTTCTGCGGCCCGGCAAGCAACCGTGACCGGATCGCGACGTGACGTCGGCGCGGCCGGGGCCTCTCTGGCGGGGGCCCGCCGGGGAACGACGTCACCTCTGTCGTCGTCGTGCTGGCAACGAAGAAGCCCCGACCAGCGCTTCCGCTGGTCGGGGCTTCTTTTCTACTGTGCGCCCGAAGGGATTCGAACCCCCAACCTTCTGATCCGTAGTCAGATGCTCTATCCGTTGAGCTACGGGCGCTGGTCGTACTACCTGCTGTCGGTCTGCCGTTCACACGGCCGACCGACGAGAACATTACAGCCTGTTCGGCGCGGACCCAAACTCAAATCCGTGCTTCCCGGGGAGAACTCCGTCACAACCGTCCGGAAGTCCGGCGCCTCCCACAGAAAAGGCCCCGGGCGTCACGCGCGGCCGGGACCTTCCTGGCGGAGACGGAGGGATTTGAACCCTCGAACGGGTTGCCCCGTTACCACCTTAGCAGGGTGGCGCACTAGACCTGACTATGCGACGTCTCCTCGCGACAGCCTCCACCCAGGCAGGGCGGTGCCGCGCGGCCCAGGCTACCTGGCGTACGGCAGCCTGAGCAAAGCGGGACGGGCGGCGGGCCGCCCGACCGCGTCGCAGCCGCGCGATCCCGCCATTTTTCTGTTCCGAAGCAGGCGGGCACGGGCGGCCGGCGGAGCGCCCTCGGCGCCGTCCGGCGCATCGCGGCAACGTATTTCACACGGCGTCAATAAGCGGTACATTCGCGGTCATGGACTACGACGTCTTGGTGATCGGCTCAGGCTTCGGCGGCAGCGTCGCGGCCCTCCGGCTGACGGAGAAGGGCTACCGGGTGGGCGTGCTCGAGGCGGGCCGCCGCTTCGCGGACGACGAGTTCGCCAAGAATTCCTGGCACCTCAAGCAGTTCCTCTGGGCGCCCGCGCTGGGCTGCTACGGGATCCAGCGGGTCCGGCTGTTGCGCAACGTCCTGTGCCTCACGGGCGCGGGCGTGGGCGGCGGGTCGCTGGTCTACGCGAACACCCTGTACCGCCCTCTGGACCCGTTCTACGCGGACCCCGCCTGGTCCCGCATCACCGACTGGAAGAGCGAGCTCGCGCCGTACTACGACCAGGCGGAGCGCATGCTCGGTGTCGTCCAGTACCACGCGCACTCGCCCGCGGACGACGTCATCCGGTCCGTCGCGGACGACATGGGGGTGGGCGACACCTTCCGGCCCACCCGAGTGGGCGTCTACTTCGGTCCCGGCGGCGCGGAGTCGCCGTCGCCGGGCTGCCGGGCCGCCGACCCGTTCTTCGGCGGGGCCGGGCCGGAGCGGACGGGCTGCATCGAGTGCGGCGAGTGCATGACGGGCTGCCGGCACGGCGCCAAGAACACGCTGGTCAAGAACTACCTCTACCTGGCGGAGAGGGCGGGCGCCGTGGTGCACCCGCTGACCACCGCCGACGTCGTCCGGCCGCGGAGCGAGGCGGTGGGCGGCGGTTACGAGATCCGCACCCACCGCACGGGCCGGAAGCTCGGCGGCCGCCGGACGTTCACCGCCCGGCAGGTCGTGTTCGCCGCCGGCACGCTCGGCACACAGCGCCTGTTGCACGCCATGAAGGACTCCGGCACGCTGCCCCGCCTGTCGGACCGGCTCGGGCATCTCACGCGCACCAACTCCGAGGCACTGCTCGGCGCGATGACGCACAAGGTCGGCTCGACCGACTACTCGCGCGGGCTCGCGATCACGTCCTCGTTCTACCCGAACGAGAGCACGCACATCGAGCCCGTGCGGTACGGCCACGGCTCCAACGTGATGGCGGCGCTGCAGCACATCCTGGTCGACGGCGGACCGTTCCGGTTCCTCCGCTGGTTCGCCGAGATGGGCAAGAACCTCAGGTGGCTGCCGGTGCTGATGGACTGGCGCCGCTGGTCCGAGCGGACGGTCATCGCGCTGGTCATGCAGGCCCATGACAACTCGCTGACCACGGTGACCCGCCGCTCCCCCTTCGGCCGTTTCATGACGTCGCGGCAGGGCACCGGTGCGCCCAACCCGAGCTGGATCCCCGAGGGCCACGAGGCCGTGCGCCGCATGGCCGACACGATGGGCGACGACGGCGTCGAGGGCATCGCGGGCGGCACGATCGGCGACCCGTTCAACATCCCCCTGACGGCGCACATCCTGGGCGGCTGCGCGATCGGCTCCGCGGCGGACGACGGCGTGGTGGACCCGTACCTGCGGGTGTTCGGGCACGAGGGACTGCACGTCATGGACGGCTCGGCCGTGACCGCGAACCTCGGGGTGAACCCGTCGCTGACCATCACGGCCCAGGCCGAGCGGGCCTGCGCGCTCTGGCCCAACGCGGACGAGCAGGACGGGCGGCCCGTCCTCGGGTCGGCCTACCGGCCGGTCGAGCCGGTGCGACCGGTCGCCCCGGTCGTGCCCGAGGCGGCGCCGGCCGCGCTGCGCCTGCCCATCGTGGGCATCAGCTAGCTGCCGGACGACAGAGCGCCTGCCCGGTCCGGCCCGACGAGTGTCGGGTGGGACGGGGCAGGCGCCCTGTCGTGCGGTGCGGGAGCGGAGGGCGAGGGATTCGAACCCCCGGTGGGTTGCCCCACAACGGTTTTCAAGACCGTCACATTAGGCCGCTCTGTCAGCCCTCCTGGTGCCGGGCACCCCTGCGAGCGGGCCTGCTCGGCCCCACAGTCTAGCGTCCGGCGGAACAGCGACGGCGGGCCGCCCCCAGGGTGGCCCGCCGTCCGCGAGGTGCTGGGGTACGGCTCAGCCCTGCGCCTGAGCGCCCGACCGGAGCTGGCGCATCGCGAGCTGGACCAGCGCGATCAGCGTCTGCTTGGTCGCCGCACGCGAGCGGGCGTCCGTGTACAGCATCGGCACGTGCGAGGGGATCTGCAGCGCCTCGCGCACGTCCTCGAGACGGTGCTTGGCCACGCCGTCGAAGCAGTTCACGCCCACGACGAACGGGATGTTGCGCGACTCGAAGTAGTCGATCGCCGGGAAGCACTGCTCCAGGCGGTCCGTGTCCACCAGGACGACGGCACCGATCGCACCGCGCACCAGGTCGTCCCACATGAAGAGGAAGCGGTCCTGGCCCGGGGTACCGAACAGGTACAGCCACAGGTTGCCCGGCAGCTCCACGCGGCCGAAGTCCATGGCCACCGTGGTGGTGGTCTTGCGGTCGGTCACGCCACCGGCGTCGTCCACGCCGACCGAGTGCTCCGTCATGGCAGCCTCGGTGTTCAGCGGCTCCACGTCGGAGATCGACCCGATGAACGTGGTCTTGCCCACCGCGAAGCCACCGGCGACGACGGTCGGCGCGGTGCGCTCTGCCGCGGGCTGCGCACCCGGAGCGGCCTGCGCGCCGGCGTTGGCCGCCGGCGCCTGCTGCATCACCGGGGGCGCGGGCTGCGCCTGCGCGGGACGGGACGCCTGCGCGGTGGGCGCCGCGGCGCCACCGCCGCCGCCCAGCACACTCTGGCGCGCGGGCGCGTTCGAGGAAGCGGTCGCAGTGCCGGCGTTACCCGACACCGGGGCCCAGTTGGGACCGCTACGGGCCCCGCCGTCAGAGGGCGGAAATGCCATTAAGAACACTCTCCAAGACGCTCAGCGACAGGCCCGAGTTCGAGCTGCCGTGGCCTGTGTGGACGTTAACCGGTGTCGAGGTGTGCACGGTGACGTGCCCTTCCTCCTGCATGTCCGCCACAAGGATCCGGACGACACCCAGGGGCAGCCGCAGAAGGGCCGAGAGCTCGGCGATCGACACGTACGTGTGCGCGGCGTGCTGGAGGATCGCGCGCTTCTCGGGAGGCAGCCCGAAACTGCTGACTGCCCCGGGAAGAACCTCCACGAGGGCCTCGAGCGGCAGGTCGGACAGCTCCGACCGCACCCGGCCTCCGGTGACCGCGTAGGGGCGCACGGTGGACGTCTCGCGGACGTCTCCCTGCCCCTGGGAACCGAAAGGTGCGTACGTCATGGTCGAGTCCTCATCCCACGCTGGCGGCTCGGGTCTGCCCATCGACCGGGAGGCTGCCACGCATCTCCGAGATCAGCTGCGGCGTGAGCGTGGCCTCGGTGCGGGACACCAGGAGGGCCATCTCGTAGCCGATGAGGCCGATGTCGCACGTGGCCTCCGCGACGACGCCGAGAACGGACCCGTTCGAGACGTTCATCAGGAAGAGGAAGCCGTTGTCCATCTCGATGATCGCCTGACGGACGTTACCGCCGTTGAGCTGCCGAGAAGCTCCACGCGTGAGGCTTGACATACCGGAGACGATCGCCGCCAGCTGGTCGCCGCTGGTGCGGTCGAGCTGGTCGGACATCGCCATGAGCAGGCCGTCTGCCGACACCACGAGCGTGTGCCGACTGCCGGGAACGGTACGCACGAAGTTGTCGAGCAGCCAACCGAAATTGGTTGCTTCGGTGCTGAGGGTCACTCTGTTCCTCCTAGTCAGAATCCACAGACGCGCTTGTCACCGCGACTGCGGCGCTGAGTCAGGGACATGATTCACGGTCGAGGGTGCCCACGTCGAGTCCCCACCGCCGTTCTTGCCGTTCTCGTGCTCCGACTTGCCCTCGTCCACGGACTCCGACCGGCCACGCGCGGTGGCCGACTGGAACGCCGAGAGACGCGAGCGAAGCTGCTCGGGATCACGGTCGATGCGAGCCGAGAGACGCTCGACGGCCGGGTCCGCACCGGTGCCGGAGGCACCACGGGTACGGCGAGTCAGCCCACCGCTGGCAACCTCGGTGCTCACGGCTGCCGGACGGTACGAGTCGTTCTCTTTCACATCATCTTCCTGATAAGCCCCGCGACGGAGAAGGCTCGTCATCTCCTCGTAGAGCACTGCCGAGGCGGTCCATTCCGACCGGGCCTCCACCGAGTCACGCACGTACTCGGGGTCTAGTGGGTCCTTCCCGTCGCCGTCGGTGCCGGCGGCACGCTTCGCGAGCGGGGCGGACGAACCGTACGACGGGTCGTACACGGCACCCGTCGGGTACGGCTCGCTGAACTCGCGGACGGGCGGCTCGAAGGCCTGCTGCACGTCCGCCACCGGCACGGCCTGGGTGGCCGGGGCGGAGACGAACGCGGTGGGGGCCGGCGCGGGGGCGGGAGCTGCCGGGGCGGGAGCCACGGGGGCGGCCGGAGCCGCCGCGCGGGGCGCCGCGTCCACGAACGGGTTGCTGCCGGCGGCAGGGGCCTGCGCCTGCGTGGGCACGGGGACCGTGCCGCCCGCGGGAGCGTTCGGGATCGCCGGCAGCGCCGACGTCAGCGACTCCTGGACCGCCTTCTGGTAGCCCTCCTGGTAACCACGCTGGTAGGTCGGGTCCTCGAGGGGAACCTCCTGGACCGGGGCCGGGAAGGCACCGGTCAGCGGGGCGGGGTTGCCCTGCGGCGGACCGCTCGGCGGCTGGAAGTTCTGCGCCGGGAGGGCCTGCGTGGGGAAGTTCTGCGTCGGGAAGCCCGTCGCCTCGACGTTCGGCGCCGGAACGAGCGGTGCGCCGAACGTCGGCGCCCCCGCCACAGGGCTGGCGACGGTCTGGATCGGACGCGATGCCGGACGCTGCTCCTGCGGCTGGTAGGCACGCAGCTCGCCGGTGGCGGGCTGACCCGGACGGCGGCCGAAGAGGCCACGCTTCTGGGCCGGCTTGGCACCCTGCTGGTTCGACGCGGTCGAACGACGGCTCGGCAGGTCCGCCATGAGCTCCTCGAACGCGGGCAGCGCCTCGAACGACGAGTCGGGGCCTTCCGGCGCCTCCGCGCCGAAGGCCTGCGACTGGCTGTCGTCACCCTCGAACGGGCCTGCGGTGCGCTCCGGCACCGTGCCGAAGCTCTGCGCAGGGGCCGGTGCCGGGGCCGCGGGCGGGCGCCCGCCGCCGGCTGCCGGGAACCGCATGACGTCGGTGTCGGACATGCCGGGGAGCGCCGCCGGGTCCTGCGTGATCGGGTCGAGCTGCAGCGACTGCGTGCCGCCCTCGACCGGGTCGATCGTGTTCAGGGAGCGGAAGCTCGAGAACAGCGCACTGCGCTGGTCCACGTCGACAGCGGCCGGGGTGGTGTCCTCGAAGACCGGCGCGACCGGCTCCGGGGGCTGCTGCGCGCGCTGACGGCTCGGGAGCGAGCTGCCCTCGGACACGTTCGACGGCGGCGCCCAGGCGTTGTCGTCGGCCTGGTACTCCTGCGGCAGCGACGGCGTCTGGATCTCCGGCAGCACGATCGAGCCGGTCGGCGTGGTCTCGGCGACCGGCTGCGCCGCCGTCGAGCTGCGGCGCCGGGCCAGGCCGAGCGCCGTCGTGCCGTCCGTCAGGGCATTGATGTCGACCTGCTGCGCGACCGGGGCCGGCTGGGCCGCGAAGGCGGCCGCGGCGATCTGCGACGTGCCCGTCGGGACGGGCAGGCCGCCCTGAGCCGGCACGGACGTCGTGGCCGGGGCGGCGGGCGAGCCGAAACCGTTGGTGGGAGCGCCCGCACCGCGCATCGCGCCGGTGCCCGGGCCCGTGGCCATGCCACCCATCATCTGCGAGGCGGCCGCCTGCGTGTTGGCCTCCAGCGGGTCCGTCGGCATCGGCAGCGGCATCGCGTTGTCCGGCATGAACAGCACGGCCGGGAAGCGAACCGTCACCTCGGTGCCGGTACCGCCCTCGCCCGCGCCGAACGTCACCTGGGCGCCGAGGCGGTCCGACAGGCGGCCGACCACGTAGAGGCCGAGGCGCTGGGCGCCGACGGCGTCGGACGCGGAGTGGCTGGCGACCTTGCGGTTCGCCTCCGCGACCTCCTGCGGGTTCATCCCGAGGCCGTGGTCACGGACCACGACGGTGACGAACTGCTCGTCGCGGGCCGTGGTGACCTCGACCGGCGTGTGCGGCTCGGAGAACATCGTCGCGTTCTCCAGGAGCTCGGCCAGCAGGTGCGCCGCGTTCAGCGCGTTGTGGCCCAGCATCATCGGGTCGACGACGAGGTTCAGGCGGACCCGGTCGTACAACTCGATCTCGGACGACGCGGTACGGATGACGTCGGAGACCGGCATCGGCTGGCGCACACGACGACCGGAGTCGATGCCCGCGAGGACGAGCAGGGACTCCGCGTTGCGACGCATACGGGTCGCGAGGTGGTCGAGGCGGAACAGGTTCGACAGCGTCGACGGGTCCTCCTCGGACCGCTCGAGGTCGTCGAGGAACGCGAGCTGCCGGTTCAGGAGCACCTGGTCACGGCGGGCCACGTTGACGAACATCTCGGCGATGGAGCCACGGAGGGCTGCCTGCTCGCGGGCGACGTCGATGGTGGTGCGGTTGACGTCGTTGAACGCGGCGGCCAGCTGGCCGATCTCGTCCGAGGACTCGACCGAGATCGGGTCGAGGTCGATGCTGGGGCCCTGGCCCGGGACCGACACCTGCTCCACGAGCGTGGGGAGGCGGTCACGGACCACACCAGCGGCCTGGGTGAGGCGGCGCAGCGGGGAGACCAGGCGGCGGGCGATGACGAGAGCCATGATGACCGAGAAGCCAAGGGCCGCGATCGCGACGCCACCGGTGAGGTAGGCGCGGTTCGCGGCGACGTCGGCGCGCTCCTGGGCGAATCCCGCGGTGTCCTCGCGGACGGCGTCGCGGACGATGCGGCCCTCGTCGACCCACTTCGCGGACTCGGTGGAGAACGCCTCGATCTGCGGCTGCTGGATGGCCGCGAGGTCACCGCGTGCGACGTAGCCGCGGACGGTGCCGTAGACGCCGTCCATGCCGGGAACCTGGTACTCACCCGGGATGCGGTCGAAGAGGTCCTGCGTGCTGTCCCACTCGCGGTCACCGAGGTTGACCAGGTCGGCACCACGGAGCGCGAGGGACCGCGAGGCGGCCTCCGCCTGGTTGTCCGGGTACGCGTTGAAGATCCCGAGCGCCAGGCTCACGATCGGTCGCTCGTAGGTGTTCGTCAGCATGAGCTGGTCGATCGAGTGGTACGCCTCGAGGCGGGTACCGAGGTCGCGGTCCTCCGAGGTGTCCGCGATCGCGTCCATCACCTCGAGGGCGCCGTCGATGTAGGTGCCGTAGGCGTCGGTCGCGGTCTGCTCGGTGAGACGCCCGGCGGCGACCTTCTTCTGCACCTCGGTGATGGCCGCGCGGTCCTGGATGGTCTGCGTCACGGCGTCCTTGACGCGCTGGTCCAGCATCGAGATGTCGATGTCCAGCAGCTCGTCGTCGCGCTTGTCGAGAGCGCTGATCGTCTGTGCCTGGGCCGCGGGGGCCGCCCAGACCGTCTCGCCGTCGTCGTCGGTGACCGGCTTGCCGTCCTCACCCAGTTCAGGGGTCCCCAGCAGAAGGGCGCGACGGGCCGCGTTACCGGCGTCGCCGTCGTCGATCATGGCGACGATGTTGAGGTAGCGCTCCTGCGCGAACGCGGTGCCTGCCTGGTCCTGGTACTCGAGCGCAGCGACAAGATCAGCCGTCTGCTGGGCGCGCATCGCGTCGGCCACCGAAAGGCCGATGATGTACGCCGCTGCGATGACCAGGACGACGGCAGGCGTGACCAGTGTCGCAAGAACTTTCCCGCGCACTCCCAACCTGCGGAACATGCGTACCTCTCTCCATCACTGATCCGGAAGGGGGTTTGGCGTGCTTGGTGCCCGCCGAACACCCTCGGTGCTGCGTACAAGTTACCGGCACCCGGTTTCCGCTGGCGACCCTCGTGAGGCCACACGGAAGTAGGCTTCATCGATGTGCGAGCCGTCACGATATCCGGAGCGGGGCCATCAGGGAAACTCTCCATTTCATCCCTGAATCACCCGAATGCTGGCCAAAGCGACGTGGTGATCACCGTCGCCGCCGCCGGAGTGAACCGTGCTGACCTGCTACAACGGGCCGGATACTACCCCCCTCCCGCGAATGCCCCGGACTGGCCAGGTCTTGAGATATCAGGAACTGTGAAGCGTGTCGGACTCGGCGTGTCGCGTTGGCGCGTCGGGGATCGGGTCGTCGCCCTGCTCGAGGGCGGGGGTTACGCGGAGGAGGTCGTGGTCCGCGAGACGCAGGTGCTCCCCGTGCCCGACGGCATGGACCTGGTCGACGCGGCCGCACTGCCCGAGGCGGCGTGCACGGTCTGGAGCAACCTGGTCGACGTAGGTGGGCTGCGTGCCGGCGAGTGGGCGCTGGTCCACGGCGGCTCCGGCGGGATCGGCACCACCGCGATCCAGGTCGCCAAGGCGCTCGGAGCCCACGTCGTGACGACAGCGGGCGGCCCGGAGCGGGCCGCGCGGTGCGCGGAGCTCGGCGCCGACGTCGTCGTCGACCACCGGCGGCAGGACTTCGTCGAGGAGGCCCTCCGGGCCACGGACGGCCGCGGGGTGGACGTCGTGCTCGACCTGCTCGGTGGAGGCGCCCTGGGCGACAACGTGCGCTCCCTCGCGCGTGGCGGCCGCCTGGTCGTCATCGGGATGCAGCAGGGGCGGCGCGGGGAGCTCGACCTCAGCGCGCTGCTCGCCCGCCGCGGCACCATCACCGGGACCCTGCTGCGGTCGCGACCCCCGGAGGAGAAAGCACGGATCGTCGCCGATACCGAACAAAACTTGTGGCCACTGTTCGCATCTGGCCAGGTCCGGCCGGTGATCCACGCCCGAATCCCGTTCTCGGAAGCGCAGTCCGCACACGACCTGCTCGAGTCGGGCGAGGCCTTCGGCAAAGTGCTCCTGGTCCCCTGATCAACGCGTGCCTATATATAGGCATGGTCGACAATTTCGTTCTCGGTCCAAGAATGCGATGCAGCCGACCGTCGATTCGGGCAAGACTGGACCCATGAACGACGAGCGAGCCAACCCCCAGTCCGACGACCGCCGCGACCAGCCGCCCGTCGCGCACCCACAGGTCGTCACGCCCGACGGCGCCGCCGTGCCCCCGGAGGGCGAGCCCGAGGGCCCGGACGTCGAGCGCCAGCCGGACGAGGCCGAGTCCGTGGTGGGCCAGGTCGAGGAGCCGGCCAAGGTCATGCGCATCGGCGGCATGATCAAGCGGCTGCTCGACGAGGTACGCGACGCCCCGCTGGACGAGGCCGCCCGCTCCCGCCTCGCCGAGATCCACGAGCGTTCGATCCACGAGCTCGAGGACGGCCTCTCCCCCGACCTCGTCGACGAGCTGCACCGCATCACGCTGCCGTTCACGGACGACTCCGCGCCGTCCGACGCCGAGCTCCGCGTGGCGCAGGCGCAGCTGGTGGGCTGGCTCGAGGGCCTGTTCCACGGCATCCAGACCGCGCTGGTCGCGCAGCAGATGGCGGCCCAGGCACAGCTCTCCCAGATGCGACGCGCGCTGCCGCCCGGCACCGCGGCGTTCGGCCCGGCCGGCCCCGGCGGCCCGAGCCTGCCCGGCGGCTCCGAGGAGGAGTCCGGCGAGCGCCGGACGCCCGGTCAGTACCTCTGACCCGTGGCCGCCCCGCCCCGAGCGGCGCCCGGCGGGCACCGCTCGGGGCGGCGGGTCCGACTCGCGGGACCGCGGGCCGGACCCGGGAGCCGGCCAGTCGGCCGAAGGGACTAGCCGGACAAACCGGTAAAGCGCCGGGCTCCTACAGGTCGACGGGGTCTACCAGAAAGCCGTCCTCGTCGGCGATCTCGCCTCCGGCGGCGTCGTGGATCGCGCTCGCGAGCCTCGCCACCAGTTCGGCGGCGCGCTTGCGCGCGATCCGCAGCTCCATGTTGGGGAACTCGCGCTGCGACTCGACGAGGTCCTGCGGCTCCCAGTGCACCCGGTAGCAGACGGCGCCCTGCTCGGCCCACGGCAGGCCGCGCAGCAGCCGCGGCAGCTTCTCCTCGCCGCTGATCTCGACCGAGACGATGCCGTCGACGCCGAGCTCCACGACCAGGCCGTACCCGTCCAGCACGCGCGGGCCGGTGAGCGCCTTGATGTCGTACTCGTCCGCGGCGGCGTGCAGCTTCTTGCGCAGTTCGGGGTCCATCTCCTCGCCGCGGTAGAGCGGCTTGTCCGCGATGCCGTCGGGCGGACCGCCCCACTCCTTGCCGTCCATGTGGAGGCGGGCACGCGGGTGCACCCGCTGCAGGATGCTGTGTGCGGCCTGCGGGTCGAGCCAGACGTCGGAGTAGACGGTCATGTCGATCGCGGCCCCGGCGTCCGGGGTGAGCACGACGCCGGCGCCCTTCCGCGCGGGCGGGCCGTCCGTGGCGGCGTCCCAGAGACCGCCGACGTCGAGGCGCAGCGACCCGCCGAGGCGCCGGGCGACGGCGACAAGCCACTCGACCAGGCGGCGCTCCTCGCGCTCCGGCATGCCCGCGGCGAACGCCCGTCCGATGCCGTCGCGGTCCCCCGCGGGGAACGGGGCCTCGCCGCGTTCCCGGTGGCAGACGATGTCGAAGGCCATGGCCGCGCCCGGCGGCACGCCGACGTCGAATCCGTCACCCACCGGCTGGTACGGCCCGTTCATCACCGCGTGCCGCGAGACCCGCAGCACGCCGGGCTCCCGGCCCTGCGCCCGGCGGCCCTGCGGCGCGCCGGCCACGTTGCCCGGGAGGATCCCGGCGGGGACCACGTCCCAGCGGGTCGCGGAGAACCGCGAGAGGGCGAGCACCTCGATCTCGTCCAGCTCCACGTCACCGGGCACTGTCAGCACGTGCCTGGCCTGGTGTGCCTGCGCAGCCGTGCGCGGCAGGAGCGGAAGCTGGGGAGCGGCCATCGGGGTCCCTTCGAGGTCCGGGTGCCCGGCCGGCGCCGGGCACCCGGAGCCTACCTTCCGGTGACCGCCCGGCGGCGCGCCCGGACGGCCCGTGGGCCGGCCCTCTCAGACCGTGGTGCGATGGAAGTTCTGCGAGGAGCGGGACGCCGTCGGGCCGCGCTGTCCCTGGTAGCGGGAGCCGTACAGGTCCGACCCGTACGGGTGCTCGGAGGCCGACGAGAGCCGGAAGAAGCAGAGCTGGCCGATCTTCATGCCGGGCCACAGCTTGATGGGCAGCGTGGCGACGTTGCTCAGCTCCAATGTCACGTGACCGCTGAACCCCGGATCGATGAAGCCGGCGGTCGAGTGGGTCAGCAGGCCCAGGCGGCCCAGCGAGGACTTGCCCTCGAGCCGGGCCGCGACGTCGTCGGGCAGCGTGACCGCCTCGAAGGTGCTGCCGAGCACGAACTCGCCCGGGTGCAGGACGAACGCCTCGCCGTTCTCTGCCTCGACGAGGCGGGTCAGCTCGGGCTGGTCCGTCGCCGGGTCGATGAAGGGGTACTTGTGGTTGTCGAACAGCCGGAAGAACTTGTCGAGGCGCACGTCGATGCTCGACGGCTGCAGCATCGACGCGTCGTACGGGTCGAGCACCACGCGGTCGGCGTCGAGCTCGGCACGGATATCGCGGTCGGAGAGGAGCACCCGGATACGGTACTGGCCACCGCGGGCCGACGCCGCCCCGGCTCGGGGCGGGCGTCGGCCTCGCCGGGGCGTGCTCGGCGGTCAGCGGCCAGTGGTCACCACTGCAGCGGACGGTGCTTCGAGTCCACCGACCAGTAGCCCTTGCGCATGACCAGGTACAGGATGCCCTCGACAGCGCCCCAGATCGCCGGGACGAACCAGGCCTGGCCGAGCGACACGGCTGTGATGAGGAGCATGACCCAGCCCAGGCCCTTGTAGCCCAGGTAGAACCGGTGCGCACCCACCACACCCAGCAGGATGCCGAGCAGGCCCGCGGTGATCCGGGACTTGCGGCCCGGGACGTGCTCCGTCGGCGGGGTGGGGCGGTCGTAGTCGTACTGCTGCTGGTAGTTCGCCGGGGCGGACTTGGGCGTCTGCATGGCGCGGGTCTCGCGCGCGGCCTTCGGGGGCTGCGGCGGCCGCGGCGGCAGGGGTTTGGTCTCCTGGTAGATCGGCTCGGTCGGCTTCTCGCTGGGGTGCTCGCTCACTGCTGCTCCGGCTGCTCGGCGACACTCGCGCGGAAACCGGTTCGGGCATCCGGGCGAGTTTGGGTATGATCGGGTCGCGCGCCAGGTTCAGGGGGCGCTGTTGCGGAACCCTAGCGGGATTCCGGAACGGCAGAAACCCGGTCAGAACCGGACGTTGCGGGTGTAGTTCAATGGTAGAACTTCAGCTTCCCAAGCTGATAGCGCGGGTTCGATTCCCGTCACCCGCTCCACAGGCTCCGCCCCAGGTCAGAGGATGTTTCTCGACCTGGGGCGGAGTCGTTTCCAGAGGCCTCTGGACGAGGGCGGGCCCCAAACCGGCCCCAACACAAGGCCCGGAGCCCCTATCGGCGCCCGCAGCCCGCGCCGTCAGCCCTGCGCGATCCGCTTCCACTTCGGCGCCGCCGAGGCCCACTCGGTAATGGTCGTGGTGAGCTGCTTGAAGTCCTGCGCGCGGGAGTTCGGGCTGTAGACCCCGTTGTCGGACGCTGAGAAGAGGCCAGTCGCAAACCACGTGTCCTTCGGGTCCGGGTAGACGGGACCCTGCATGCCCGCCGCGAAGTTCGCGAACGCCTCCGTGATCTCATCGATCTCCCACTCCTCCTCCCGAAGCTCGTACCACGCAGCAGCGAACCCACGGAGGATGACGGACGATCCCAGCAGGCTGGAAGCACGGAGGCTCGCAGGCGCGAGGTCTCCCTCCTGGACGGCACGCAGGTCCGGGAACGCCGTGACCATGCCGTTGGAGAACGCCTCGAACTCGTACGCAATCTGCTGCTCGTCCAGTTCCTCCTCCAGACGCTTCCCGATGCGGCCGTTCCCGACGGTGAGAGCACGCAGCATGTCCGCGACGTGCTTCGCGCCCAGAAGGTACGGCGACCCGCCCGTGATCCGGTCCAGCTCCAGGTCCACCCGGCCCTTGAGCAGCTCGTTATTGTTGAGGACGATGTCGAGCGCACGGGAGATGACCTTGCGGTCATCGAATCGACTACGCACGGAGCCTGTGATGCCCTTGGCGTTGTCGTTGATGTCGACGAAGATCCGCCGGGCGACCCGAGGATCGTCCGTGACGACAATCTGAACCGAGACCCTCTCAGAAGCGAGCGTCGTCCGGCGGTGAACCAAGCCATCCAGCTTCGCCTGAAGGTTGCTCACAACGGCCGCGTCCATGGCGTCTTCCTTGGCTCGCGCCAGGTTCGCGCGCGCAGTCATGATCTTCGCGTTGAGGCTCTCCCAGGCCATGTGGAAGCCCAGAGTGCGGTGCTGCCCGTCCACGATCTTGATCTCAGCACGCGAGTCCTTGGGGACCCCGATCACGCCGAACTGCGTGGTACCGGTGTTCTGCGCGATCTTGCGGTCGAACTCGAAGATGCTCGGCCCTCGCAGCAAGAGCGCCGGCGCCACCCAGTCCGGCGTGGTCTCGACGTACTCGCCGAACTGCTTGGCGTGCAGCGGATAGATCCGACGCTGCGAGTCCGAAGCATCGAGCGGCTTGTCGGGGTCCGGCTTGGGCAGGAACGTCACGAGCTCACTCACAGAGAAGTCGAGCCCGTACACGGTGCGCCCGCCCTGCTTGTAGCGCGAGCCGAAGAAGCGCTCGTGCGGGTCGTAAGCGGTAACGCCGAAGTCTTCGATCTCGGTCAAGTCTGCCTCCTAAAGTAGCGATCATGCGCCTGTTGCGCCGTTTAAGAAATTAAAACAGGGATCTGGCTCTAGGTACAGGGTTCTACTCGTAGTTCACCCGCAGAGCGCCGAGGCCCCGCTCGCTGGTACGAGCGGGCCGTGCAGAGAGACACACCTCAGACGTTCGGGAGGCCCCGAAGTGACTGGCCGAGGTGATCAGCGATCCGCCTGTCTGCCTCGCGGTTCCGGTGCTGGTAGATCAGCGCCGCGTTCATCGAGTCGTGCCCCATCCTGGCCATGAGGTCGCGTGTGGAGGCGCCCGACGCCGCAGCGAGCATGTTGCCCGTGTGTCGCAGGTCGTGGAAGTGGAGACCCGGGAAGCCGATTGACGCGACATCCTTCCTCCACCCAGTGAGCTTCTCGAAACCGCCGCGGCGGATCGGGCGCGCCGTCGCTGTCGTGAACAGCAAGGCGTCAGGGCGACTCGCCACGAACGCCTCCATGTGCTCGCTCAGCAGCTCCAGGAATTCGCGCGGCACAGCGACGTCACGCACGCCGGCAACCGACTTCACGGGCCCCTCGGTGAGCCCTTTCCCCGTGACTTCGAGGAACTGGCGCTCGACCCGGATCACCCGCCGGCCGAGGTCCACGTCTCGACGAGACCCGCTCGTTCGGCTCCGCGCCCGTGTTCAAGGCGTACGTCATCAACGGGGACGTTGCCTTCTTTGGCTTCTACCCCGTGGTTACGCACGACGTCCGGGTAGGCGGGGAGAAAGTCAGTATCTTCGACCCAATGGGCAAGGACGCGGTCCTCTTCCACTACACCGACGACGGAGACCCAGAGTCCATCGAATCCACCTTCGTCGTGCAGGTCCGCGAGTGGTTCGACAGCGTCTGGAACAGCGTGGCAACGGAGGTTACTCAGTGAACGGTGCCGCACAGCTCCTCAACGAGTCGTCCGTCGTCCTTCTCGACTTCGACGGCCCCGTCACACCTCTCATGCCCGCGCCGGCCAACATGCACGCAGCTGATGCCGCCCGGCAGGCGATCACCGCCCACGGCGCAACTCCGCCCGACGACATCGCCACGACCTCAGACCATCTGGCCGTCCTGCGCTGGGCCGGAGTACACGCACCCGACGCCCTCGCTGACGTCGAAGCAGCTTGCACGAGCGCCGAGGTGGAATCGGCTCACGCCTGCGTCCCGACTCCCGGCGCACACGCTCTCCTTGAAGCCCTCTATGAGTCAGAGATACTGGTCGTGATCGTCAGTAACAACGGCGAATCTGCGATCGACACGTATATCCGGCGTCATCAACTTGGCACCCGCGTGTATGACGTCGTCGGACGACCACCCATGCGCCCCGACCTCATGAAACCCGACCCCTATATCATCAAGCTCGCACTCGAAGCGACTTGGGCGAACACGCGGAGCACAGTCCTCATCGGCGACTCAGTGTCCGACATCGAGGTAGCCGTGACGACAGGCATTCGATCCATTGGCTACGCAAAAACTCCCCGTCGTGGGGCCGAGTTACGAGAAGCAGGCGCCGACGCCGTCACCGACAACATGTTGAGCCTCGTCGAGCCTTAAGGGGCCAGTAGGTGAGAGGCCCACCACCAGGTCAGTGACGGGCCTCTCAGTGCTTACTGCGGATGTGGCCGCGTCATCTCGACCAACTGCAGAACTAGTGCAGCCGTCGCGATTGCCACTTCCCCACTCCCGTTCAGGTCCCACACCACGGCCGTGACAGCGCCAGCCCGCACAACGAGCCGCACACGATGCCTGCCGAGGTGTGCGTTCCCAGGTTCGACGCCTAGACTCACAATGTTCCTCTCACTCGATGACCGTCGAAAACGAGGACGTCGGCCCCACCCGTTCGCACCGGGTGGGGCTTTCTCGTTGGCACCCATCCTTGCACTTCAAAGCCATGCGAGCGCAACGTCAGTTGAGGCGATGAACGGATGTTCGGTGCTGGGACCAATCTCCCCCCGGCAGCATCGTCGGTGTCAAGAAATCGTGCTGAACTGCAGTTTCGTCGGAACCTGCATCCTGCAGATAACCAGTACGAGAACTACTCCACAGGGTTATACACAGAACTGACGGACTAATCCACAGCAATCCACAGCCCTGTGCACAGGTGTTTACACAGACTTTTCCACACCCTTTTTCCACAAGACGGCGAAGACCGGGTGAAAAGAGGGCCCGCCAATGGGAAATCAGTTCATCGACGCTTGACCGCGTTGGCCCACACCCAGACGAAGCCCTCCCGCGCCAGCGGATCGACGAAACGCACCCACACCTGGTCTTCCGTCCAGGCCAGCGCCTCCGCCTTGGCCCGGTAGTCCCCGCGGTTGCTCAGGACGAGCCACACCCACACCGATACTGGCTCGCCGGCCCTGACCTCTCGCTGCTCAATGCGCGCCGTCCCGGGGCTCCCTGGGCAGAGTCCCGCAGCGGCAGGGGGTCCAATCCGGTGGCCCGTCCGATGTGCCTGTCTCCGCCGCACATGGGATCAGTATGCATTGAGTTCGAACATACGTCGCATACGATGGTCGAATCCACTGTCGTCAAAGACGGGCCCCAATTGGCCCCAACCCCAGGCCCAGGCCCACGGTGGCCGCTCCAGGCCGTTTCGGGCACCTGCCAGGCACACGTTCTCCCAGGTCACGAGTGGTTGCGGCTAGTTCCCAAGCTGATAGCGCGGGTTCGATTCCCGTCACCCGCTCCAGCACGAGGCCCCAGGTGAGGACACAGATCCCGACCTGGGGCCTTCGCCGTTCCCGGCGCCAGGCAGGCCGGCCGGCCGCTCAGAAACGGGGCCGGAGCCTGAAGATCAGGATGCCGAGGTGCTTGTCCATCCACGCCTGCTTGTGCGGGTAGCGGCGTCGGGCGTCCTCGGACAGCTGCGGTTCGACCGCAGCCTCGATCCAGAGCCCCGCCGCGCTGAACAGGTTGAGCAGGTCGGAGACGGTGTAGACGCGCTTCGTGAGGGAGACCTGGTCGTTCCAGGCGCTGTGGGAGTAGGTGTAGGGCACCGTGGAGTAGTACTCCTCGCCGAGCGTGGTCCCGTTCTGCTCCGCGCGTTCGACGGCCCACCTGATCGGGTGGGTCCTGCTCAGCAGGATGAACCCGTCATCGGCGAGCATCGTCCGGGCCGCCCGCAACGTACGCACCGGGTCGTTCGCGTACCCGATCGACTGCAGGAACAGGATCCGGTCGAACATCCGGCCCGTGAGCCCCGGTACCGACTCGAGGTCGGAGAGGTCGCCTCGGAGCAGTTCCATGCCGGGTGCCGGTCCGCCCTCGAAGTTGCCGCTGATGTCGACGCCCACGGACGCCGTCGCACCATCGCGAACCAGCTCCGCCAGCTTGGCACCGTTGCCACAACCGACGTCGAGCACCGACCGACCGTCGACATCACCCAGAAGCCTGCGCTGCGCGGGCCACTCGACCAAGCGGTCCAGCGAGTCCTCTTTCGCTCGGGCCTGCTCGTAGCCCTCTGCGAGTCTGAACCACGGCTGCCCCTCGTCCCCGCCGTCGGGCCCATGGGAACCGGTCGGCACGTGCGATTCATCAGAAGGCGTCACGAAGCAGAACCTAGTTGCACGACGCTCGAGTCTCGCTGAACCGCTTCAGCCACAGTCGATCGGGTGGGAACTCGGCATGACCGGGTTGTTCGCCGCGCCACGGACGGTGAGCGTCCCACCATGCGGCCCCAGAGCGAGGTCGTAGGTACCCGCCCGGACGGGACGGTAGCCGTCGTCGGTGACCCAGGTTCCGGTTCGCTGCCCGACTCCGAGGTTCCGCACCACGTAGACGTCACCGCTCCCGGCCATCAGGAAAGACGTCTCCCGTGTCACGACGCGACACTCGTCAGCGCTCCCGGACGGGAGCACCTGGTACTGCGACCCGCCGAACAGGTCGCCGGCCGCCACGAGGCCGAGACACACCACGGCCAGCCCCGTGGTGACAGCCCGGGCCCTGCGTGGAATCGCCCGTCGCGCTCCAGGCATCTCGTCAGCAGCGGGCGCACCGGCGCGGCGCGGGAGCCAAAGGAGAACCAACGCTACGACGAGCAGCGCGGCGCCCAGGGCCCACCCGGGGACCACACGATCCTCGACGACCAGCACCCACTTGAGCCATGACAGCACCACCGCGAGCGCCGCGCCTCCTAGCCCGAGGGCCGTCAGCAGGACCTGGCCCGACCGGCCGGATCGAACCGGCTCGACGCCCGTCCGCATCAGAGCCGCGCGAAGCGCGCGCGGGCGAAGGAGTAGCCGCCGTACGCGGCGATGCCCACCCCGACCACGATGAGCAGTACCGTGCCGTACGGCTGGTCGCGCACGGTGTGCAGCGCCTCGTCGAGGCCGCCTGCCTGCTCGGGGTCCGCCGTCACCGCGGCCGCCACGACCAGCCCGCCGACGACGCCGAGCGCGACGCCCTTGGCGATGTATCCCGCCTGTCCCAGCCGCACCACGACGGGCCGGACCGCACCGCCGCCGGTTCCCGTCAGGTCCTCCAGGAACTTCTTCCGCACGCCCTTCGCGACGTGGTAGACGCCCACGCCGACGATCACGAGGCCGGCGGCGCCCACGAGCCAGGCGCCTCCCGGCATGCCCAGCACCTTCGCGGTCAGGCTCTCCTCGCTGCCGCCGCTGCCGCCAGCACCCGTCGCGTAGCGGACACCGGTGACGGCGAGCACGCCGTAGAGCAGGGCCTTGGCCACGCTCTTGGCCCGCGCGGCAAGCTGGTTCTCCGCGTTGGGCACGCCGACGACGGCGGTGGCGAGCTGCCAGACGGCGAGGGCGGCGAAGCCCACGGCGACCAGCCAGAGCACCACGTCGCCGCCCGGCATCTGGGCGACCGCACGGAAGGCGCCGGACTGGTCGGCCTGGCCCTCGGACTCGCCCAGCGCGAGCTGGACGGCGAGCCAGCCGATCATCAGGTGGAGCACACCCGATGCGACGTAACCGCCCCGGGCCAGGCCGCCGACGGCGCGACTGTTCTTCGCTCGGCGTACGGCGCCGCCGGCGGTGGTGGAGTTCTTGGGCACGGGTACACCTCCATCGGGTCGCGCGGGTCGCGACGCATCCACATTCCCGCATTTCACCGCAATTCGCATTCCTACTGGTTCTCCGTGCCGGGAACCACAGCTCAGGAGCCCTCGGCCGCCTCGTCCGGCAGCGTGGTGAGAACCGTCAGCGGTACGTGCGTCTCCCCCGCCTCTGGTTCGAGGCCGACCAGTACCAGTGCGTCCCGTCCGTCAGCGCTGATCCAGCCCTGCGTCCAGGCGTCGTCCCCGGCAGGCAGGTCCGGCATCGACTCCCAACCACGGCCGACGAGCTCGTCGGCGTAGGCGTCACGGACGGTCGCCGCGTCGACGTCGACCTCCAGGACGAGCGGCAGGTTGCGCAGCTTCTCGGCGTCGACTTCCTCGACGAGCACGTCGTGGACAGGGCCCGAGGCGCGCAGGTCGCGCGAGGCGACGTCGTCCCCGAAGGCGTACTCGTCCGGGGCGGTGACCCCCGGCGGCATCTCGGGCAGCGTGCCCGGGGGCGGCGGCGTCGAGCAGGCGGCCAGGAGGGCGGGACGGGACGACCGAGACGTCATCGGCGCAGTCTGCCGGGCCGGGATGAACACGAGGTGACATGGGAGCGCCGCGGGCCGGACCCACCGTCCGGCCCGCGGCGCTCGTTCGTGCGGGGAGCCGGACTCATCCCCGGGTCGGTGCCGTCAGGTGCAGCGACACCGGCAAGCCGTGCCCGGCGGCGGGCACCCAGCCGCTCCAGCACCGCCAGACCGCGCGACCGGACACCCCGTCGTCGTGGTGCCCGCGTCGTTCGGCGAGGTGCAG
This sequence comes from Promicromonospora kroppenstedtii, assembly GCF_044389675.1. Lineage (NCBI taxonomy): Bacteria > Bacillati > Actinomycetota > Actinomycetes > Micrococcales > Promicromonosporaceae > Promicromonospora > Promicromonospora kroppenstedtii. The sequence goes on from NZ_JBIRYI010000021.1 coordinate 24,422, forward strand.
CATCCGGGCCAGCCGGACGGCGTCCGGCAGCCGCGCCGCGACGACGTCGACGGTCAGCATGCCCACGACGTCGTCCTCGAGGTCGAGGTGGTCGACACCCGCCCGCACGTCCAGCATGGGGATGTCGAAGACGTGCGCGATGAGCGCGGTGACCTGCACGAGCTCGGCGAGGTGCGCCGCCGGCGCCGGGCAGCCGTCCGAGCCCGGGCCGCCGGCGCAGGACCCTGCTGTCATGTGGGCCACGACCGGACCGCGCGGGTGGTGCCGCGCAAGTCGCCGTAGACATACATGTCGATCCCGTTCCAGCACCCGGTCCACATCGTGAAGCCGGGCCGTGTGGCCGGGTAGTCGGTCGCCACGGTGATCCCGAGCTGCTCCGCGATGGCCGCGCCCTCCGACCGCCGCTCCGGATGCACGACCAGATGGTCGCGGAACACCTCGACCCACTTGATCCGCGCATCCCCCACCTCCGCCAGCAGATCCCGCACGCCGCTCGCGGAATCCGCCAGAGTGCCCGCAATCGCTCCCATTTCTCCCACCTCTCTGCACCTACCTCTAGGCGCATAGACAGCCTGTTGCGGGTTAACTGGGGGTTGCAACCGCTACGCGGAAAAGTTGCGTATACGCACTGGCTGCGGGTTAGGTGGGTTCCGTGTCTAGAGAGGGACGTGTGACTGCCGCAAGCATCGCCAAGGATCTTCGTGCCGCGATCCGTTCCGGGACCTACAAACCGGGCGACCGCCTTCCGAGCGAAGCTGCGCTCATGTCGAACTACGGTGTGGCCCGCATGACCGCGCGCCACGGCCTGTCGATGCTCAAGGACGAGGGGCTGACCGTGACCCGGCACGGCTCGGGCGTGTTCGTGCGCTCCTTCGAGCCGATCGTCCGCACCGGCGCGACCGGGCAGGCCGACGAGGGCACGGTGACCGCGGAGATCGACGAGACGGGTGCCGGCCTCGTGGTCCGCACGCTCGCGGTCACGGCGGAGGCGGAGCCGTCCGAGAAGATCCGCACGGCGCTCGGCCTCGCCGAGGGCGACAAGGTGACGGTGCGCGAGCGCCTGCACCTGCGGGAGCGCAAGCCCGTCCTGTTCGCGACGTCGTACCTGCCCGCGTCCATCGCGGCGGGCACCCCGATCGCGGACCAGGAGGTCGGTGCCGGCGGCACGCACGCCCGCCTCGCCGAGGCCGGGCACGCCCCGGTGCGGTTCCGCGAGGACGTCGTGGGCCGCATGCCGACGATCGAGGAGATCGAGGAGCTGCGCATCGAGCCCGGCACCCCGGTGCTCGCGGTCACCCGTACCGCGTTCACCAAGGACGGCTCGGCCATCGAGGTGAGCCACGTGGTGCTGGACGCGGGCGAGTTCATGCTCCGCTACGACATCTCCTGAACCGCGGTACCTCTGAGCCCGCGATCGCACCGCGCGCAGCCGGGCGGCCGGGCTCACAGGAGCCGGAGCCGCCGTTCGGCCACGCCGATCCGGACCTCCTGCCCCCAGGAGACCTCGAGCCGGTCCGCCTCCATGCCGTCCCCGAACACGACGAGGCGGTCGGACTGCACCGCCACCACGAGCTCGGCGCCGTCCCCGAGCACGCCCTCCGTCATGGTGACGCCGGTGACGGGCGACGGCCAGGCCTCCCGCACGAACCAGGCCAGCGCCGGGTCGGTGGGAGCGGGCAGCCGGCGGCCGCCCCGGTCGTGCGCGATCGAGGCGCACCAGCCGGTGGCGCCCGTCCCGGTGCTGACGATGAGGCCCGACGACGACTGCCGCTCCGACCCGCGGTCGACCCGCAGCGTGTAGCGCGCCGACTGGTGGCTCGGGTGCCCCAGGAACAGCTCGTTGACGGCGTGCAGCTCCTGGCCGTCGTCGAGCCGCGCGTGGACCATCGTCAGCTCGTCGCAGCGCGGGGTCGCGGCCGGTACCCGGTCGCCCTGCCCGGCGGCCACGTCGGACTGCCGGTCGGCCAGGTCGCCGATGATCTCCGCGACGTCCTCGGCGCCGTGCCGCACGAGCACGCCGAGGTTGGCGCCCGGTTCGGGGTCGACGCCGACGACGAGCTGCCGGTCCAGGTACTTGGCGACGTTCGCGACCAGCCCGTCCTGCCCCACCACGAGGACGACGTCCTCGGGCGCGAAGAGAAACCGGTCGAGGTCCGCGCGCTCGACCTCCGCCAGCGCCCAGTCGGACGGCACGCTCGCCGCGACCGCCCGGCGGGCCGACGCCGCGGCCTCGTGCCGGGCCTCGACATCGGCCAGCGTGCGGCCGCGGGTACGGAGGAAGAACTCCGCCTGACCGCGTGTGGCGTGCCGGTCGAGCAGCTCGTCGAGCTCGGTCCGGCGGTGCACGAGCACCGCGCGCGTCCGGAGCGCCACGTCAGCGCTCCACGGCCGGCGCGCCGTTCGAGGACGGCGCGTCCGCGGCCGGCTCGGCCGCCCGGTTGGTCAGCGCGCTCAGCAGCCCGCTGACCAGGTCGGGAGTGACCGTGAGCGAGCCGACGTTCGGCAGGTGCGGCGCGGCGTCGCGCAGGGCGAGCGCCGTGAGCACGTCGCGACCGACGTTCGCGTAGACCGCCATGAGCGCCGCCTCCTTGGCGGCCTCGGCCTCACCGAGCTGCCGCAGCGAGGCCGCCTGGGCGGTCGCGGCGATCTCGCGCCGCTCGGCGTCGGACTTCGCGGAGACGAGCGCGGCCGCCGCGGCCTCCTCCGCCTCGCGCCGCTTGTTCGCGCCCTCCTGGGCCACGAGCTGCTCGCGGCGGGCGGCGAGCTCGATCTGGCTCGCGAGCTCGTTCTCAGCGATCTTGCGCTCCCGCTCGACGGCGACGGCGCGACGCTCGTAGGTCGCACGGTCGGCCTCCGCCTGGAGCCGCTCGCGGACGGGCGTGCGCAGGGCCTTCTCGACGTCGCCCTCGGGCCGGACGGCGAGCACCCGGACGCCGAGGATCTCGATGCCGGTCGCGACCAGTCGCGCGTCCTCGCCGAGCGCTCCGAGCGCCGTCCGCACGCTCCCCACGCCGGACTCCAACGCCTCGGCCAGGTCGACCGTGGCGATCAGGTCGACCGTGAGGCTCTGCGCGAGCTGGCCCACGATGGCCCCGACCTGCTGCCGGCCGCTCGCCTCCTGCCCCTTGCCCGTCACGGGAAAGATGCCGAAGTCCAGGCGCTGGGACGCGAGGACCGGGTCGCCGAACCGGTAGGTCACGTTCGCCTGCACGGTGACGTCCTGCTGGTCGCGCGTCACCGCGTGGAACAGGACGGGCAGCTCCTGGTCGGTGGCGGGCACCTCGCTGAGCACCGAGGTGTCGGGGCGGAACCAGAACGCCTGGCCCACCCCCTGGTGCCGCACGTCGCCCTTGCTGAGGTGCACCACGTAGTCGCTCGCTGAGCCCAGGAACTGCCGGAATCCGGGGTAGCGCTTGATCGTCGCCATCATCGGCCTCTCGTTCGTTGTTGTCGTCAGTTTGACGATATCTACTCGCTCGGCTTTTCGTCAAGGTGACGAGAATGTACGGTCGATGTCATGCCCCGCACCACACCCGCCCCGTCCGCCGTACCCGAGACGGCGGGCGCGTTCCCCGTCACGGTCGACGTCGTCGCCCTGACCGTGCGCGACGCCGAGCTGCACGCGCTCGTCGTCGACCGCCTGCTGGAGCCGTACCGCGGGCAGGCGGCGCTACCGGGCGGGTTCGTGCTCCCCGGGGAGACCCTGGAGCAGGCCGCGGCGCGGGAGCTCGAGGAGGAGACCCGGCTCACCGTGCCGGCGGGCGCGACCGGTACCGGGCCGTGGCACCTGGAACAGCTCCGCACGTACGGCCCGCTCGGGCGCGACCCGCGAGGGCCCGTGCTCTCGGTCGCCTACCTGCTGCTCGCGCCGGCGTTCGGGCTGCCCGCGGCGGGCGGCGACGCGGCCGAGGCGCGCTGGGTCCCGGTGGGCGACACGCGGGCGGGCCTCGCGTTCGACCACGACCAGATCCTGGCCGACGGCGTGGAGCGCGCCCGCGCCAAGATCGAGTACTCGCCCCTGGCGGCCGCGTTCTGCCCGCCCGAGTTCACGGTCGCCGAGCTGCGCGGTGTCTACGAGGCCGTCTGGGGCACGCGGCTGGACGCGCGCAACTTCCACCGCAAGGCGACGGGCACACCCGGATTCCTGGAGCCGACCGGCCGCCTGGGCGGCGGCGGTCCCGGCCGGCCCGCCGAGCTGTTCCGGCTGGCGCCCGGCGTGGACCCGAGCGCGACCGTGCTGCACCCGCCGCTGCTGCGGGCGGGCGCGAGCTGACAGGCCGGGCCGGGCGGGGTCGCCCGGCCCGGCCGGCTCAGCCCTGGCCCGGCCGTGTCCTGGGCTTGAGCCGCAGGTCCGGCAGGGCGGGCGCGCGCAGCGGCCCGCTCGGGTAGCCGTGCACCCGGCCGAACAGCCGGTCCTCGGCGCCCGCCGCGTAATCGGTCGCGCCGGCACGCTGCCCTGAGCCCGTCGAAGGGTCGAGCTCCGCGATCTGGGCCATCCAGGCGTCGCGGGCCCGGACGATGTCCTCGTGCGTGCGGCCCATGAAGTTCCACCACATGACGACGTCCTCGTCGAACGGCAGACCGCCGATCAGGACTGCCCGGACGGGCGCCCCGGACCCGGCGCGCACCACGAGACCGGAGCGGCCCGGCGCCACGTACCCGAGGTTCGACGGCGGCACGGCGCTCGCCTCGAACGTCACGTCGCCGGAGTCGACGAGCAGGGCGTGCTCGTGCTCCGGGTCGACGGCGAGCCGCACCTCGGCCCCCGGCTCGAGGTCGATCTGCGCCCCGACGAGTGGCGTGTACGCGGTCGCGGGCGAGGCCGGCTCCTGGCCCGCCACTCCGAGCCGCCCCATGAACACCTGCACGACGGCGCCGTCGTGCCGCACCACGGGCAGGTCGCCGTGGTGCTCGAAGCGCGGGTCGACACCGAGGGCCGAGCCCGGCAGCGCCGTCCACAGCTGGACGCCGTGCAGGCGGGGCGGACGGTTCTGCGCCGGCGACTCCTCCGAGTGGGAGATGCCCCGGCCCGCCGTCATGAGGTTGAGCTCGCCCGGCCGGACCGTCTGGAGCGAGCCGACGGAGTCGCGGTGCAGGATCTCGCCCTCGAAGAGCCAGCTCACCGTCTGCAGCCCGGTGTGCGGGTGGGGCGGCACCTGCATGCCCTCGCTGCCCGAGACGTCGTCCGGGCCGTAGTGGTCGCTGAAGCACCACGCCCCCACGAGCGACCGGGCGCGCTGCGGGATCGTGCGCCGCACGTTCATCGCCCGCGGCCCGCCGAGCGGCACGTCGCGCGGGGTGAGGAGCTCGATGCCGTCGCCTTGCTCGCCCGCGACGCAGACCTGCTCGGTCGGCCGGGTCTCCAGGTTGCTCATGCGCCGAGCCTAGATCCCGTGGCCGACGTCCGGGGAGGGGCCAGGGCCCCCGGGGCAGGCCGGGGGCCCTGGCGAAACCGCATACCCGTGACCCGCGCTCGGCGAGGACCAGGGGCGCCGTGTCGACGTCACGACTCCGATGTGCTCGCCAGACCCGGAACGCCAGGCCTGTTCTGCACGAACACCTCGAACGCGGGCGGTCTTCCGGCCCCGTACAGGCACCTGTGGCGTCATCCACAGCCCGCACCGCGGTACGGGACGTCCTGTCGTTCTCCGGTCGACCATGTGTCCGATGCCCGGGCCGGTCGGTACTGCTGCAGCGCACCGTATCTGCACCCGGATCGTCGAACCACTGCCAACGTTTCTATCCGCGTGTCGCACCACCGGCAACCGCTCCACGGCTGTAATTTTCACCCTGCGGTTCTCAACAGTTCTATCCACAGGTAATTCCCTGGATTTCCCACACAACACACAGGGCTGTGGATCAAATCTGTGGATAACTAAACGGGCTCAGACCCAGGCGCGGGATCCCGGGGGGCCACCGGTGGCCGAGTCGCTGCGCGCCTCCAGCTCGTCCGGCGTCGCGATGAAGCCGCCGTCGTCCACGAGAATGCCCGCGATGCGGCTCTGCAGCGCCACCGCGAGGCGCGAGAGAGAGGCGCGCATGCGCGCGCGGGCGATGACGTGCAGCCCGGACCCGTGCTCGAGCTCGAGCTCGTAGGGGTCCGCCGGCACCCAGGTCATGCGGTAGGCGTACGGCCCGTAGCTGCGCCAGTCCAGCGACCCGAGCGCGCGGGGCACCCGGTCGACGCGCTCGACGTCGATCACGATCGAGCCGTCGTACGGGGTGCTCCCCGCGAGCGTGTAGCGCGGCGTCCCGTCGGGGGTGACCTGTTCGGCGGACACGTCGGCGGTCGCGATGAACGACCTCAGCATGGGCAGCACATCCCCCGGCAGCAGGGGGTGCGCGGAGTAGAGCTGCAGGTTGACGGACGCCGCCGGGTCCGGGACCAGCGGCTGCCGCCCGTCGACGAGCACCCCGCCGCCGGTCTTGCGCGCGGAGGCGACGGCCCACTGCACGATGCGCAGCTCCTCGGCCTGCGGGAGCGCGTGCGGGAAGGCGCGGGCTATGCCGTCCCGGTCGTCGTACGACGTCGGGGCAGCGCCCCGCACGTCCCGGAGACCGTCGCTGCGCGCGATCGAGTACGCCTCAGCCGTGGTGGCCGGGATCTGCAGCTCCGCGAGGTGCGCCTCCGCGACCTCGAACGGGCCGGTCGCGACATGCTCGTCCCCCAGGCGCATGACTCCGGGCACGAGCGAGTCGGCCTGCGCCATGCCCCGGAACCGGGACCCGGCCATCCGCCGGGACCCCGCGGCGCGGGTCGGTTCTCGGAGCCATGCGACGTCCGAGAACCAGGCGGCGGCGAGCTCGCTGACCGCGACGGGACCATTTGTACTGGGCAGGACCAGAAGGTGACCCGAGGCGTGTTCCGCAGGAATCACGCCCGCCAGAAAAGTCATGCGGGAACCCTACTGCCGCGCACTTTCGCCCATGATGCCAGCGTGTTACAGAGAGGAAACACGCTTGTGACGGCGTGCTCACGCAATGACGGCATTCCCGGCCGGGATTTCGCCGGACCGCACGAAAGCCCCGGACTGCCATTCCGGAGCGACTGAGTATCAGTGCAAAAACATGAATACTGCGCTCCTGGGGCCAGGCAAAGCGGATCTATCCGAACTTAGCGCGATCTGTCTGCCGAATTGGCCTTCGACTCCTCCGCGTCCGCGATCCCGCGTTCCAGTTACTGACGACGCAGGCATATGATGTCAGCATGCCCAAGATCATCGGCAAGAGCCTGCACGAGCACCGCCAGATGACGAGGCACAAGCTGTTCACCGCTCTGTCCACCCTCATGGCGGAGCGCGGGTTCGACACCATCACCCTGGCCGACATCGCCGCGGCGGCGAACGTCGGCCGGACCGCCGTCTACAACCACTTCCACGACAAGGAAGCACTGCTCCTCGGGTTCATCACCCACGAGACCGAGCAGTACGCCCACACCCTGGAGCGAGCGCTGGACGGCGTGAGCGACCCCGTGGAACAGCTCCGTACCTACATCCGCCAGCAGGCTCAGCTCACCCGCGTGTTCCACCTCGCCCCCGGCCCGGACCTGCGGACCGTCCTGTCCCGCGCGACGCTGCAGCGCCTGCGCGAGCACGCCGACATCGTGGAGGCGATCCTGCGCCGGATCCTCACCGCGGGAATCGAAGCCGGGACGTTCCCGCCGCAGGACATCGAGCCGACGGTGCACCTCGTCAACGCGTGCCTGTCGGGACGGCTCATCCCGGACGAACCCGTGGCCCGCGAACGCACGATCCGCGCCGCCGAGTCGTTCGTGCTGCGCGCGGTCGGTGCCCGGGTGCCGGAGCGCGTCCCGGCCTGAGCCGGAGGCGCAGGCCGGGGAACGAGGCACGCGCGCTGACGCGGAACCGCAGGCTCGGGCGGCACAGGTAGAGCATGGAGCCGAGGCGGTAGCCTCTGGCGCGTGTCCTCCGCCGCCGTGAACTCCGAGCCCGAGCCGTCGATGCGGCCCGAGCCGCTCGGCGGGGCGTTCACCAAGGTCGTCGCCGCCAACCTGAGCTCGAGCCTGGGCGACGGCATCGCCCGGGTCGCCGCGCCGCTGCTGGCCGTCCAGCTGACGGACGACCCGCTGCTCGTGTCGCTCGTCGCGGTCGCCGCCCTGCTCCCGTGGCTCCTCTTCGCGATCCCCGCGGGTGTGCTCGTGGACCGGATCGACCGCCGGCTGGCGCTCGGCCTGGCGGGCGGGGTACGCGCGCTGGTGGCCGGCGGCCTCCTCGCGCTGCACCTGACCGAGGCGCTCACGATCTGGTGGCTCCTGCTGGTGGTGCTCCTGTACGGCGTGCTGGAGACGGTCTACGACGGCGCCATCCGCGCGGTGGTCCCGTCGCTCGTGGGCCGGGGTGACCTGCCGCGTGCGAACTCGCGGATCGAGGCCACCGAGATCGTGGTGCAGCAGTTCCTCTCCCAGCCGCTCACCTCGTGGCTGCTCGCGATCTCCGCGGCCTGGGCGCTCGGGCTGAACACCGCCGCGTACGCGGTGGCCGGCGGGCTGGCGCTGACGCTGCCCGCGGTGGCCTCCGGCGTCGTCGCGCGCCGTCGTGCCTCCCGGCCTGCCGACCGGCCCGCCCTTCAAGCCCCGGCCGCGACGGACGAGGAGCCGGGCCGAGGCGCCCCGCCCGCCGTCGCCGGCTGGCGGGCCGAGCTCGTCGCCGGGTTTCGGTTCATCTGGGCGAACCCGATGCTCCGCCCGCTGTGGATCGTGAGCGTGCTGATCGGCATCTGCCACGCCGCCATCACGTCCACGCTGGTGCTGTTCGTCCTGGACCGGCTGGACGTGCCCGAGGCCTGGTACGGCACCTTCATGCTGGCCGGTGCCCTGGGCGCCCTGACCGCGGCGGCCACCACGAGCCGGCTCAAGGCGCGCTTCGGGACGGGACCCGTGATGGCGGTCGCGAACGCCGTGGGCCTCGGGGCCTGGTTCCTCGCCGGCGCGTTCCCCCTGGTCTGGGTGGGCGCGATCGCGATCTTCGTGTCGTTCGGCTGCACGACGACGTGGAACGTGCTGGTCATGTCGCTGCGCCAGGCCGCGGTACCGAACCACCTGCTGGGCCGGGTGCACGGCACCTGGCGCACCGCCCTGTGGGGCGCGATGCCGATCGGCTCGCTGGCCGGGGGTCTCCTGGCCCGCACCGGCTACAGCACGCCGCTGCTGGTCGGGGCCACGGCAGGCCTGCTGGTCGCCGTCGCCGGGCACCGGTACATCGCCACGTTGCCCGACCCGGAGTCGCTGGACCCGGAGACGCCGGAGCCCGCGTAGGCCGGGGCACGGCCCGGCCTGGGGTGCGGGTCAGATCCAGCGCTTCCAGCGGAAGACGCCGAACAGACCCACGCTCACGGCCAGCATGCCGACCAGCGCCGCCGGGTAGCCCCACGCCCAGCCGAGCTCCGGCATGACGTCGAAGTTCATGCCGTAGACCGTGCCGACGAGGGTCGGGGCGAACAGGATGGCCGCCCAGCCCGAGATCTTCTTGACCTCCTCGCCCTGCCGGATGCTGACCTCGGAGAGGTGCTTCATCTCCTCGTTCTGCCGCTGTGCGACCAGGGTCGCGGCGACGGTGAGGATGTCGCGCAGCGCGGCGCGGAACACCTCGATGCGGTCGGCGGCCTCGGTGAGGTGGTCGGCGACGTCGCGCAGGTAGGCCTGCAGCTCGGGGTCCACGCCGTACTTGTCGGCGCCCTTGGCGAGCGAGCCGCACAGGGCCTGCTCCGGCCGGACCGCGCGCTGGAAGTCGATGACCTCGCGGGACAGCTCGTAGACGCGTCGCGAGACGTCGGGGGCGCCGCCCCAGACGTCGGACTCGATCTCGTCGATGTCGTGGTCCAGCCCAGCCACGACCGGCGCGTAGCCGTCCACGACACTGTCGAGGATCGCGTACAGCACGGCCTCGGGGCCGCGTGCGAGCATCTCGCGGTCCGACTCCAGCCGGGCCCGCACCGCGGCCAGGTCGGGCGAGGCACCGTGGCGCACGGTCACCACGAAGTCGGGGCCGACGAAGACGTGCAGCTCGCCGAACTCGACCTCCTCGGCGTCGTCCAGGTAGCGGGCGGCGCGCAGCACCACGAACAGGGTGTCGCCGTAGCGCTCGATCTTGGGGCGCTGGTGCGCCTGGATGGCGTCCTCGATGGCGAGCGGGTGCAGGTCGAACTCGCGCGCGAGTGACGTCAGCTCGGACTCCTCGGGCCGCTCCAGCCCGATCCAGGCCATTCCGCCCGGGCGCGAGCGCAGCGCGCTGAACGTCTCGGCGAGGTTGTCGTAGCGGGCGGTGCGGACGCCGTCGTCGTAGATCGCGGCGGCGACCACGGCCGAACGGGGCGCGGGCGCGACGGGACCGGGGACGACGTCCGGCACGGCGCCGACGGTGCGGCGCTGGCGCAGCGCGCCCAGGAGCGGGCGGGCAGGACGGGAGGGCAGGAACGTGGCCATGGGAGAACTCCTGGGGTCGAGCGCAGGAAAAGGACTGCGAACACCGCAACAGGGACGGCCGGGCGACCGGTGGACCTCACGCCCCGACCAGGGGCGGAGCGCACCGGTGCGCGAGAGCCCGCGGACACGCGGGCAGGGGAACCGTCAGCTCAGCTGCGGTTCGGACTACTCGGAGGCTCGCTACGGGTCATGCGCGCCACCTCCTTCGTCCTGCGGCGGTCCGCCGCACCAGGTCATGCTCTACCGGGGGCAAGTCTAGCCCCGTCGCCCCTCAGGATCGAAACAGTTCGAGAGCAACGTCACAGATCGGGTCACCAGGCGTCGTGGGGCCGGTGGTGCGCCCCGGGCGGGGTGTGGAACTCGTGCGGCGTGGGCGACAGGTAGGCCCGCGCGAACTGCAGCGAAGCCGCCAGGTCGTCGTGCCGCTCGGCTGCGCTGCGGGCCGCGCGGGTCGAGATCTCCACGCAGACGTCGCCGCTCCACCGGCGCGCCACCAGCTCCTGGAGCACCTTCTCCGCGTGCATCTTGCCGCGGCCGGGCACCAGGTGCTCGTCGCGCGCGCCATGGTTGCCGTCGGCGAGGTGCACGTGCCGCAGCCGGTCCCCGAACGTGTGCAGCAGGGTGAGCGCGTCCTGCTGCGCCACGCTCGCGTGCGACAGGTCGAGGGTCACGGCGTCGTAGTCGTGCTCCGCCGGGTCCCAACCCGGCAGATAGGCCTGGAACTCACGCCGTCCACCGCGCCACGGGTACATGTTCTCGACCGCGATCGTCACGCCGGTCGACTCGCTGAGCTGCCGCACCTGGTCCTGGAACTGGCGCGCGTACTTGTACTGCCAGCGGAACGGCGGGTGCACCACCACGGTGCCGGCGCCGAGCTCGAGGGCCATCTCCGTCGTCCGCTCCAGCTTCGCGACCGGGGACCGGCCCCAGACCCGCTGGCTCACCAGCAGGGTCGGCGCGTGCACCGAGCGCACAGGCACCCCGTTGTCGGCGGCGAGCTTCGCCAGCGCCCGGGGGTTCTGGGTGACCTCCTCGGACCAGATCATCACCTCGATACCGTCGTAGCCGAGCTCGGCCGCGGACTCGAACGCCAGCGGGACACGGCGCGGGAAGACCGAGGCCGTCGAGAGCGTGACGTGGACGTCGGGTTCGTCGGGCTCCTGCGGTTCGGTCCTGATCGGTTCGGGCATGCGGGCCACCTTAGAGCGCCTACGTGACTGTGATGTGACCTGGAGGTTCAGATGGGGTTCAGGTGAGGAGACGTTCCCGCGCCAGGTCGCGGGCGGCGTCGGCGGTCGAGCACTCGAGGACTGCCCGCGCCAGGTCAACGCACTCGTCGCGGGAGATGGCCGCGAGAGTACCCGCGACGTCCGCCAGAGCACGAGGGGTCATGGACAGAGACGTTACGCCCAGTCCGACCAGTACGGGAGCGAGCAGCGGATCCGCCGCCGCCTCACCGCACACCCCCACCGGAGCACCATGCAACGCGCCGCCCTCGCTCGCCACCCGGACCAGCTCCAGGACGGCGGGCTGCCACGGGGTCGAGAGAACGGCGACCCCGGCCAGGTCCCGGTCGGCCGCCATCGTGTACTGCGTGAGGTCGTTAGTCCCCAGGCTCGCGAACGAGACCTCCGCCAGCAGGTGCCGCGCCTGGAGAGCGGCGGCCGGGGTCTCGATCATGATGCCCGGCGTGTCCAGGCCGTGCGCCGCGCACGCCGCCGCGAAGTCCCGGGACTCGTCGACGGTGGAGACCATCGGCGCCATCACCCAGACCTCGGCGGTCTCGGCGGCGGCCGCGCGGGCGATCGCGCCGAGCTGCCGGTCCAGCACGTCCGGGTGTGCGACGGCGGTGCGCAGCCCCCGCACGCCGAGCGCCGGGTTGTCCTCGTGGTCCGGCGTGAGGAAGCGCAGGGGCTTGTCGGCGCCGGCATCGAGCGTGCGGACGACGACCCGGCGGCCCGGGAAGTGGGACAGCACGGCCCGGTATGCGGTCACCTGCTCCTCGACGCTGGGCTCCTCGCCCCGGCCGAGGAAGCAGAACTCGGTGCGGAACAGGCCCACGCCGCGCGCGCCCGCCTCGGCGGCTGCTGCGGCGGCCGCAGGGTCGGCGACATTCGCGACAAGCTCCACCTCGGAGCCGTCGCGGGTCACGCCCCGGCCGTCGAACGTGGCGGCGGTGACCCGGCGCCGGGCACCTTCCACGTCGTCGGCCGACGGCGTGCGCAGGACCGTGCCGAGCGTTCCGTCGACCACGAGCTCCTCGCCGTGGGCGAGGTCGTTGGCGCCGGGCAGCGCCACCACGGCCGGGATGCCCAGGGCGCGCGCCAGGATGGCCATGTGCGAGGTGGGGCCGCCGCGCGCCGTGACGATGGCGGTGACCACCGCGGGGTCGAGCATCGCGGTGTCCGCCGGGGCGAGGTCGCTCGCCACCAGCACGAACGGGTGCCCGGGGTCCGGCACCCCGGGTGGGGCCGCGCCGGTGAGCGCGGCGACGATGCGGTCGCGCACGTCGCGCACGTCCCGGGCCCGCTCCGACATCGGCGGACCGAGCGTCTCGAGCTGCGTCGCCACCGAACCGGCGGCGTCCCACACGGCGCGCTCCGGCGTGAGGTGGTCCTCCCGGACCCGGCGGGCGGCGCCGGCGGCGAGGGTCGGGTCGGCGGCCATGGCCGCGGTCACCGCGAGGACGTCGGCCGCGGTACCCGACGCACGGGCCGCGCGCTCCGCGAGATCGGCCTCGACCTGGGCTGCGGCCTCCTCGACGGCGCGGACGGCGTCGTCCGCCGAACCCGTCAGGCGGCTCGTGCGCGGCTCGGGGACGCGGGCCGGCATCCGGACCACCGTTCCCACCGCGCGGCCCGGGCTCGCCGGGACCCCCGTGAGCCTCTCGCTCGTCATCCGTACGCTCCCTCGGGCTCGTCGTCGAGTGTGCTGGGAACGTTACACGCGACGCACCGGCCGAGCGAGGCCCGCTCCGGGCGGCCCCGGGTGAGTACGGAAGCGGTCCGTCCGGGGCCGGGTCGTCGCCTGCGAGGGCCGGGTGAGGTCCGGTCCACGGCCCGGCGTGCCGCGTTTCCGCACCGCGCCGTTCTGACAAGATGTCCGCATGGCCGAGGCCCTGAATGTCGGTTCGCCCGTCGCAGGACGGGTGGTGGCGATGCGTGACGTGCCTGATCCCGTCTTCGCGGAGAGCATCGTCGGCCCGGGCCTCGCCGTCGAGCCGGACGCCGAGCTCGGTGGGCGCGTCGTCGCACCGTGCGCAGGCGTGGTCGTCAAGCTGCACCCGCACGCCTTCGTGCTGCTGGCACCGTCGGCGGACGCCGAGCCCGCAGGGGGCCGGGGCGTCCTGGTGCACCTCGGCATCGACACCGTCCAGCTCAAGGGCGAGGGCTTCACGCTGCTGGTCGACGAGGGCGACACCGTCACGGCGGGCCAGGAGCTCGTCGTCTGGTCCCCGAGCGCGGTGGCCGAGGGCGGCCGCTCCCCGCTGGTGCCCGTCGTCGCGCTGGACCTGGGCCACGGCCGGCTCGACGAGCTGGTACGTCCCGGCGCCGTCGTCCGGGCGGGCGACCCGCTGTTCCACCTCGCGTGAGCTGTCGGACCTCCCCGACGGGTCAGACGTACGGGCCACCCGGGTGACCTGAGGATCTGACACGTCTAGGGTCGGGGCCATGGTGCGCACGGTGGTGTTCGATGTCGGAGAGACCCTGATCGACGAGTCCAGGATCTGGCTCCGCTGGGCGGAGCGGCTCGAGGTGCCGCCGCTGACGTTCCTGGGCGTGCTCGGCGGCTGCGCCGCGCTCGACCTGTCCCACCGGGAGGCCTTCGAGCTGCTGCGGCCGGGGCTGGACTTCCAGGCCGAGGCCGCGCGCTGGGCGCAGGACGACCCCGACGGGCTGCGCACCGGGTTCGACGCCGACGATCTCTACCCCGACGTGCGGCCCGCGCTGGCGGCGCTCCGCGAGGCGGGCTTCGACGTCGTCGTCGCGGGGAACCAGCCGCCCGAGGCGCGGGCCGCGCTGGAGGCGATGGACCTGCCCGCGAGCGCGATCCGCACGTCCGACGAGTGGGGCGTGCAGAAGCCGGAGCCGGAGTTCTTCGCGCGGGTCGCGGCGCTTTCGGGGGTCGCACCCGAGGAGATCGCCTACGTGGGCGACCGCCTGGACAACGACGTGCTTCCCGCGGCCGACGCCGGGATGATGCCGGTGCTGCTGCGCCGCGGGCCGTGGGGGTACCTGCACGCACGCCGGCCCGAGGCCGCACGCACCACCGTGATCGACTCGCTGACCGAGCTGCCGGCGGTGCTGGCGGGCTGAGCTGTCAGCCGCGCAGGGGGAGGGTCAGGCCCGTGTCGCCGTCCGGCACCACGCGGACCGGGACGCCCCAGTCCTGCTGCGCCAGGTGGCAGGCCGGGAAGACGTCGGGGTCCGGCTCGCCGTTCGGCAGCAGCGGCACCTCGTCGCACGACGCCGCCTTCGCGGTCACGTGCAGCACGCCCTCGGCCACCTCGGGGTTGATCACCAGGTCGCGGAACAGGTCGGTGCCGCTGCCCGCGCCCGAGAGCAGCAGCTCCGGCGGGGTGGCACTGACCTGGAGCGAGGTCGACGGACCCCAGCGGTCGTCGAGCTTCTGGCCGGGGGCCGGCGCGAACGGGACGTCGAGGCGCAGCGCGCCGGAGCCGACGTCGGTGGCCGGCCGGGCGACCTTGTGCGCGCCGCTGTCGAGCACCTCGCCCGCGAGCGTCGCCGGGAGCGCCACACGCGTGAGTCGGTGCGCGGCGGACTCGACCACGAGCAGGTGCACGGCGTCGTCCGCGACCTCGACGAGCACGTCCGACGGCTCCGCGAGGTCCTTGGCCAGGGTGGTCACCTCGCCCGACGCAGGGTCGTACCGGCGCAGCGCGCCGTTGTAGGTGTCGGCGACGACGACGCTGCCGTCCGGCAGCACGGCGACGCCCAGCGGGTGCTGGAGCAGCGCCTGGTCGGCGGCGCCGTCCCGATGCCCGAAGTCGAAGAGGCCCTGCCCGACGGCGGTCTCCACGCGCACATCGGTCTCGTCGACCGGCACGAGGCGGCGCAGGGCCGATGTCTCGGCGTCGGCGAGCCAGAGCGCGCCGTCGGCCGCGGTGGCCAGGCCGGAGGGCTGGGCGAACCAGGCGCCCTCGCCCGGGCCGTCCTCCAGGCCCTCGTTCATGGTGCCTGCGAGCAGCGAGACCACGGGCAGGTGCGGGCCGGGGTGGAAGTCCCACAGCGTGTGGTTCCCGGCCATCGCCACGACGAACGCGCCGAGCTCGGCGGACCACTCGACGTCCCACGGGGAGGAGAGCCTGACGCTGAGGGAGTCGTAGGACTCGCCGGCCTCGAACGCGCCGACCGTGCCGCTCACGTTCTCCTGGCCGCCCACCATGAACTGCTCGCCGGTGCCCGCGACCGTGAAGACCACGCCGTCCGACAGCCGCACCCCGCGCAGGGCGTGGTTGACCGTGTCGGCGACCACGACGTCGTACCCGAGGTTCGCCCTCAGGTCCTCGGGAACCAGGGCGAGCCCGTTCGGCTCCGAGAACCGCGCCTCGCCGGGCGTGCCGTCCACCAGTCCGCGCTCGCCCGAGCCGATGCGGCGGACCAGGGTCTCGCCGTCGGGCCCGAGCTCCGCGAGGGAGTGGTGCCCGGCGTCCGCGACCAGCAGGTTCCCGTTCGGCAGCGCGAGGGCCTTGGCCGGGAACCGCAGCGTGCCGGAGGCGGGAGCGGGCGGCACGTACGGCCCCGAGCCGCGGTGCAGAGTCCCCTTCCGGGCGTGCTCGGCGATCAGGTCGGACACGAGCGCGGCAATCGCGGAGCCGTGCCCCTCCCCCGCCATCTGCGCCACGATGTAGCCCTCGGGGTCGATGACCACGAGCGTGGGCCAGGCCCGCGCGGTGTACGCGCCCCAGGTCACCAGCTCGGGGTCGTCGAGCACGGGGTGGCGCACCTCGTACCGCTCGACGGCGGCCGCGAGCGCGTCGGGGTCTGCCTCGTGCTCGAACTTGGGCGAGTGCACCCCGATGATCACGAGCTCGTCGCGGTGCTGCTCCTCGACCTCGCGCAGCTCGTCGAGGACGTGCAGGCAGTTGATGCAGCAGAAGGTCCAGAAGTCGAGGACCACGACCTTGCCGCGCAGCTCGGAGAGCGTGACGGTGCGGCCGCCGGTGTTCAGCCAGCCGCGCCCGACGAGCTCGGACGCGCGGACGCGGGGAAGGTTCTGGACGCTGGTGCTCACCCGCCCATTGTCACTCCCGGGCCGAACCGTCCTTGCCGCCGTCCGTCCTGCGGGCACGCCACTGCTCCACCAGCGCCTTGTCGGCCCGCCGGCGGGTGAGGTCGCTCTTGCTGGAGTGCACGGCCGCACGGTGCGCGAGCAGGGCAGCGCGGTCCCGCTCGAGAGCCCACATGAGGGCCTCCCGCACGTCGGCGCGAGTCACCCGCGCGCTCCGCGTCTCGTCCATCGTCCCGATCATTCTCGCCGTTTCGTGTCTTTCGGCGTCCGCACCGGGCGCCGCCAACGTTTCAAGAGGCCGCCGGGGATCTTTTGTGACACCTCGGGGCTTCCTGGCTTTCACCCGGCCATGGTTGGGTGTAGCAGAGGAACGTACCGCGCAAACCTGACAGTGGGATATCCATCTATCGGATGACTTTCCAGGGCAGATCGGCGTGTCGCCACCCTGCTGCAGTGTCGTGTTGGTGGGTGAGGAGAGGATCAGGGGCATGGACCGGGACGAGGCCAGGAAGATGAAGGAGCAGCTCACCGCCTTCGCCAGAGAGCTCGCCGAGAAGCACGGGAGCGTGGCGACCCCCCGGTCGCCGGGCGCACAGAGCGAGTCGGACGCCGTCGACGCCGTCCGGGCCCCGACCCTGGCGCTCGGGCTGGTGCCGCAGGAGGACGGCGGTTTCGGCATCGCCGTCCGCTATCGGCTCGGGGTGCCCCGGGCCCGTTCGATCGTGCGCAAGGTCTCGGCCGAGATCGGGCCGGACGCCGACATCCGCCGCACCGGCCGCATCCGCCCGGTGAGCGAGCTGGGCCCGCGTCCGCCGGCGCCGACGTCGCAGGCGGACGGTGACACCGACCGGCGCCGTCCGCTGCGGCCCGGCATCTCCATCGGGCACGTGGGGGTCACCGCGGGCACGCTCGGTGCCTTCGTGACCCGCGTCGTCCCCGGCGACGGCCACCTGTATGCGCTCTCGAACTACCACGTGCTGGCCGGGTCCCCGGAGGCCCGGCCGGGTGACGTCGTGCTGCAGCCCGGACCGGCCGACGGCGGGCTGGCACCCGGCGACCGGATCGGCGAGCTCTCGCAGGTGGTGGACCTGGACTCGGCCGAGCCGTCCTACACGGACGCGGCGATCGCCCGACTCGACCGGGTCCCGGTGAGCTTCGAGTACCCCGTGGGCCGGGTGATGAAGACCGCGCGCGCCCTGGGCGGCGAGATCGTGGGCAAGGTGGGCCGCACGACGGCGACCACGCGCGGGCGGGTCACGGCCATCGAGCTCGACGACGTGATCGTGGGCTACGAGGACCTCGGCGCTCTCAGCTTCGACGACCAGATCGAGATCGAGAGCCTCGACGACGGCCCGTTCTCGCGCGGCGGGGACTCGGGCGCGCTGGTCTACCGGGAGGACGGCGTGGCGATCGGCCTGCTGTTCGCCGGCTCCGAGTCGGGCGGCCGCAGCGGGAGGGGCCTGACCTACGCGAACCCGATCGACCAGGTGCTGGCAATACTGGACGTGGAGCTCGCCGGGGACCAGGCCCATCCGTTCGGATGAACCTCGCACCGGCGGTCCCGGCCGGCGCCGAGCCGGGACCGGCCGGGTGAATGTTCGCCCTGCGCACCAGCGTTTCCCACCCCGGGCGTGTCGCGTTCGGCGGTCGGCGCGCCGGGCGTGTCCGGACGGCGCGTCGCGTCGGACAACCCGGCTGACCTGCGGCGCAGCACTCAGTGCCCCGATGCGTCCCGGCACCCTCTCCGGCCCCGGTGGAAGGGGGTAGACACGGGGGACACAATGGATGACCAGGAGGTGATCGGGATGGCAACACTCGACGAGGCCAGGTCCGCAAAAGCCGCATTGCGGGAAAAAGTGACCGGGCTCGACGGTGTGATCGGGGTTGGCGTCGCCCCAGAGTTCACGGCGTCAATCGGACAGCCACCACGTGAGTACCCCGGACGGAAGCAAGCGAAGTCGCCGGCGCGCAGGTCCCCTGTCGAGGTCCTCTCGGAGGACGAGCTGGTCGAGCAGGTGGCAGGGCCCGGCGGGAGCTGGGTGCTGCAGGTCAACGTGACCGACGCACGTCTCGTGGACAAGATCCCCGAGGAGATCGACGACGTCGCGGTGCGCGTGCGCGTCGTAGGGGCGGTCCGGGCGGGCTGACCCCGGCGCCGGAGCAGAGCGGGTGCTGACCCGCTCCACCCCGGCGCACGCCGGAACCGACCGCTCGGCTCAGCCGAGCGTCGTCGGCAGCTCGGGCTTCTCGCCGAGCACCTGCTCCGCGAGGAACGCCGACACCACCTGGTACCAGACCTTGGCGTTCTGCGGCGTCAGGATCCAGTGGTTCTCGTCCGGGTAGTACAGGAACCGGTGCACCGTCTCGCCGTCGTCGGACGCCGGGAGGCCGGACTTGGTCAGCAGCTCGAACCACAGCCGCAGGCCCTCGCCGACCGGGACCCGGTAGTCCTTGTCCCCGTGGATCACGAGCATCGGGGTCCGGATGTCGCCCACCGACAGGTGCGGGCTGTTCTCCAGCGCCATCTCGGGCGTCATCTCGCGCGCCCAGTAGAACGAGGCGTCCGTGGTGGGGCCGAACTGGTCCAGCGCCCACAGGCTCGCGTGCGTCACCACCGCCCGGAACCGGTCCGTGTGGCCGGCCACCCAGTTGGCCATGTAGCCGCCGAACGAACCGCCCATCGCGGCAGTGCGGGTCTCGTCGATCCCGGGCAGCGCCTCGGCGGCGTCGGTGATCGCCATGAGGTCGGTGAACGGGGCCTTGCCCCAGGCACCCCAGCCGCGTTGCACGAACTCCTGGCCGTAGCCGGTCGACAGCGCCGGGTCCGGCAGCAGCACGGCGTAGCCCTGGGCCACCAGCAGCCACGGGTTCCAGCGCCAGCTCCACGCGTTCCAGGAGCCCAGCGGGCCGCCGTGGATCCACAGCAGCAGCGGGGCCTTGGCGTCCGGGCCGGCGTCGGCGGGCAGGGCCAGCCAGGCGCGCACGCGCGTGCCGTCCTCGGCCGTGGTCTCGATCTCGGTGAGCGCGCCCGGGAGGTCCGGGGCCGGTACCGGGGAACGCAGCACGGTCGACGCGACCGGCGTCCGCTCCCCCGCCGTGCCCGAGGCGAGGAAGGCGCCCAGGTCGACCCGCACCGGCTCGGCCGGTGCGGCGTAGGAGCTGCGCAGCGCGAACAGCGTCGCGCCGTCGGGCGTGACGTTCAGGTCGGAGAAGTCGGCGTCGTCGGACGTCACCTTCTCGACCACCACGGCGGCGCCCGGGAGCGCCCCCGAGAAGGTGAGCAGGAAGACCGGGCCGCGGCCGTCGTCGTCGGCCTGGACCAGGAGACCGCTGCCGTCCGGGAGCCAGGTGGGTCGGCCGGGCCAGCGGTCCCAGTCTTCCGCCAGGACCACCGGGTCGGCGGAGCCGTCGGTGGGCACCAGGGCGAGGCGCACCACCGGGGCATCGTGCGGCGTCGAGATGGACTCGGTCACGTAGGCGACCCAGGCGCCGTCGGGCGAGATGCGCGGGGCGCCGGCGTCGGCGTCCGGGTCGTCGACCAGCACGCGCCAGTCGCCCGTCGCGGTGTCGTGCGCGACCAGGGTGTTGCGCACGGCGGCGCCCGGGTCGCTGACGCTCCACGTGGTCACGAGGGTGGTGCCGTCGCCGGAGAGGTCGGCGGAGTGGTCCGCCAGATGGCGGCCCGCGCCGGTGAGGTCGCGCAGGTCGAGGTGCTTGCCCTGCGCCTCCGGGGCTGCTGCCGGTGTCCGGCCGTCCGCGGGCTTCGGCAGCGGCGCGGCCGGCTCGTCGGCGAGCGCCGCCAGGTCGCCGACGAAGCGGCGCTCCTGGTCGGGGCCGAGGTCGTGGTCCCAGTAGCGCACGGGGTAGCCGGTGTGCAGGATCGCGGAGACCTTCTGGTCCTTGCGGGCCTTGCGCAGCTCGGCGTCCTGCGCCAGGTCCTTCGCGGAGGGCAGCAGGCTCGCGGCCACGCTGACCGTGTCGGCGTCGCGCGCCACGAGCGGGCCGCCGACGCCGCCCTGCGGGGCCGCGATGACACGGGCCTCGCCGCCGCCCGCGGGCAGGAGCCAGAGGGCCGGCCGAGGCTCGTCGCCGTCCTTGGCGTCCGGGTCCGGCCGTGCGGAGCTGAACAGGAGGTCGCCGGACCGCGTGAACACGGCCGAGGACTCGCCCTTGGCGGACCGGGTCAGACGCCGCGCCGGTGCCTCGCCCGCCGGGTCCACCTCCCAGAGGGCGGTGCGGTAGGCGGTGCGCTCACCGTCGAGCGTCTGGAGGGTCGCGACGAGCCGGGTGCCGTCGGGGCTGGCCGTGAGGCCGGTGACGCGCGGGATCGCCACGTAGTGGTCGAGGTCGTGGAACGGGGTCTGCGGGGTCTGCGGAGATTCGCTCACGCCGCCGTCCTATCACGCCGGGGCGCCGGGCGACATGAGTTTTCAGACCGCGCCGGCCGTACGGCTGGCCTGACTGCCGTTTTCTAGCTGTTGTATATATGCAATGGCGTTTGGGCGTGCACGACCATCCTTCAGATGTGAATATCGCGCGATGGGAAAGAGAGCCGGGGACTCGCCGGCGGGTTTCACGCTGCACGCATGGGTGGACGAGTCGATGAAGCAGCAGATCGGTCAGGCGGATGGGATGTACCTGCTCGCGGCGGTGGTCGGGGACCCCGCGACGTGCGGGCCGGCACGCGACGCGCTGCGGACGCCCTGCGCGCCAGGGGGACGCTCGTGACCCGCACGCGGGTCGCGCACTCCCTGCCGGACGACGAACCGATGCTGTGGGCAGCCGACGCCGTCGCCGGGGCTGTTTCCCGCGCGCGGCAGGGTCTCGACCTCGATATCCGGACCGCGCTCGGCGAGGTGGACGAGATCGACATCGAGCTGTCCTAGAAAACGCGAGAGCCGGGGTCCTGACCTACATCAGGAGTTCCCGGCCTCACTTCCATTCCCTCAGCGGGGGAAGGCTCGCTCCTAGATTAGGGCACGCCCAGCGGATCCGTCACCCGGACGCGCGCCATCCGGGTGGAGCTCAGCCCTCGCCGCGTTTCGCGGCCTGCTCCGCCTTCTTCGCGAGCATCTCGTTGTACGCCTCGAGCTCGGCGTCGCCGTCGCGCTCCGCCTTGCGGTCGTTGCGCCGGGCCTCGCGCGCGTCGGACTTGGTCCAGGAGATCGCCACGGCGACAGCGAGCAGCAGCGTGGGCAGCTCGCCGATGCCCCAGGCGACGGCGCCGCCCTTCTGCTGGTCCACGATGGCGCTCGGGCCCCACGGGCGGCCCATGAGCCCGAACCAGTCGGGGACGAGCAGGGCGGTGCCGGAGGTGAGCGTCACGCCGAAGAACGCGTGGAACGCCATGGTGGCGAACAGCAGCACGAGCCGCATCGGGTAGCCCGGCCGGGTGGGGCCGGGGTCGACGCCGATCAGCGCGTTCGCGAAGAGGTACCCGACGAGCGTGAAGTGCAGGATCATCCACAAGTGACCCGCGTACGTGGTCAGTGCCAGCTCGAACAGGGGCGTGAAGTAGAAGACGATCATGCCGCCCGCGAACAGGACCGCGGCCACGATCGGGTTGGCCAGGAACCGGCCGAACGCGGAGTGGACCAGCAGCAGCACCCACTCGCGCGGGCCGCGGGAGTCGTCCTTGCGCGCGGGGACCGCCCGCAGCAGCAGGGTGACCGGCGCGGCCAGCACGAGGAACAGCGGGACGACCATCGCCAGGATCATGTGCTGCACCATGTGCGCGCTGAACAGCACGTGGCCGTAGACCGCCGCGCCGCCGTTGGTGGCCCAGAAGAGCACCACGATCCCGAGGCACCACGAGACGGTGCGGCCCACGGGCCACGCGTCCCCGCGGGCGCGCAGCCGGAGCGCCCACCGCACGTACACGATCAGGGCGGCAGCGCAGGCGAACGCGACGATGACGTCCCACTGGAACTCGGTGAGCCAGCGCAGGGCCGAGGGCTCGGGCGGCAGCGGGTGGCCGGTGACGATCTCGGCCGGGGTCGGGTCGACGATCTCGTCGTCGGGCACGGGCGGTGCCGTGGAGCCGAGGGCGACCGCCACGCCGGACACCGCGCCCATGACCCCGACCTCGACCGCGGCGAGCCGCCAGAACAGGCCGATCGCCGCGTTCCGGGTGGTGGTCCCGGAGGACAGACGGTCGACGACGGTGCTGCGGTGCAGCCAGCCCAGGCCGCCCAGCACGATCAGCAGCACGGCCTTGACCACGAGCAGGATGCCGTAGTCGGTGGTCAGCCCGTCGAGCGAGCCGATCCGGATCCAGGCGCTGACCAGGCCGGAGATCGCGACGGCGGCGAAGCACCACAGCGCGATCGCGGAGTACCGCCGGATCACGTCGGCGGTGGCGGCGTGGCGCAGGCCGACGAAGACGATCGCGGCCAGCCCGCCGATCCACAGGGCCGCGCCGCCCAGGTGCAGGAACAGGGCCGAGATCGCGAGGTCGTGGCTCGCAGCGCCGGCGGCGTGCCCTGTGGAGGACTGCATGCCGAGGGCGACCAGCGGCAGCGCCATGGCGCACAGCGCGCCGACCGCCCCCCGCACCAGCAGGGCGACGGCGGCCGTGAGCGCGGCGACGATCACGATCCCCAGGTAGGTGCGGCCCACCGCGATCGTCGAGACGTACTCCATCAGCGCCGGGCCGAACGTCGGCGAGTCCAGGGGCAGGTAGGTGGACCACGAGAAGCGCAGGACGAGCTGCACCAGGGCAGCCACCGTCCATACGCCCGCCGCGATCCCCGCGACCCCGAGCGCGCGGTCCACGAGCGGCCCGCGCGGCAGCACCCAGGCGGCCAGCGCGAGCGTACCGATGGTCACCGCCACGGCCAGCTCGGTGGCCACGGTCGCGACGGGCACGCCCCACCGCACCAGGACGCCAGGGTCGGCGAAGTTGGCGAACGCGGTGAATGCCCCGGAGAACGCGCCGGCGGCGAAGAGGGCGGCCAGCGCCACGAGCGCGGCGGCAGGTAGGGCGGCGGTGAGCCACGAGGGGCTGGTCGGGCCGCTCTCGGCGCTCTTCCGCGCGGTCCTGCTGGTCCCGTTCCGGGCGTCGGTGGGGGTCACACGGTCCAGCCTAGGCGCGCGCGGCAGCGGTTCCGACCGTCCGCGGGCGTCCCGTTGACCACACCGCGAGCTTCCCGGCACCAGGGCTTTCGGCGATGTTCAGAAAAAGTTGGGAAGGATTATGCACCAAACCCAACCCTTTAGCCCTCTTCTGCGTTGTGACCAGTGTGGACCTCGTGAACATCATCACCGAGACCGACGACTCCGTGCCGTGCTCGGAACAGCCCGAGCTCTGGTTCGCTGAGCACCCGGCGGACCTCGAGGAAGCGAAGCGCGCGTGCGCCGCCTGCCCGCTCAAGGCGCAGTGCCTCGCGGGCGCTCTCGCCCGCCGCGAGCCGTGGGGTGTGTGGGGCGGAGAGATCGTCGTCGACGGAACCGTGCGCAGCCGCAAGCGCCGTCGCGGCCGCCCACGCTCGATCGGCGGCATGCGCGTGGCGTGACGGCCGTGTGACCAGACGTCGTCCGGGGCACGGCGGCCGCGTACGGCTGCCGTGATCTGTCGGGGCAGTGCGCCTGGCCGTACCGCGGATCTCCCAGACCGATCCGGGCCGGCGCACTGTTCCGGCCGTCCGGCACTTTGGATCGATCCACACAGCGACGTGCGAAACGTGTCAGACCCCCAGGTCACTCGAGTGACCTGGGGGTCTGACACGTTCCACAGGGACCTTGCCCCGGGATCAGCTCCAGGCGAGGCCGCGCGCCGGCTCCTCGAGCACGCGAGCGACGTCGGACAGGAACCGTGCACCCAGCTCGCCGTCGGCCAGCCGGTGGTCGAAGCTGAAGCTCAGGGTGGTGACCCACCGCGGCTTCACCTTGCCCTTGTGCACCCACGGCTGCTTGCGGATCGCGCCGAAGGCGAGGATGCCCGACTCCCCCGGGTTGAGGATCGGCGTACCCGTGTCGATACCGAAGACACCCAGGTTGGTGATGGTGATGGTGCCGTCGGACATGTCGGTGACCGACGTGCGCCCGGCCCGTGCGGTCGCCGTCAGCCCCGCGAGCGCCTTGGCGATGCCGAGCAGGTCGAGCGTGTGCGCGTCCTTGATGTTCGGCACCACGAGGCCCCGAGGGGTGGCCGCGGCGATGCCCAGGTTCACGTAGTGCTTGTAGACGATCTCCTGGGCCGCGTCGTCCCACGAGGCGTTGATCTGCGGGTGCCGCTTCACCGCGAGCAGCACCGCCTTGGCCGCCACCAGCAGGGGCGTCACCTTGACGTCCGTGAAGTCGCGGTCCTCCTTGAGCGCGGCCACGAGCTTCATCGTCTTGGTGACGTCGACGGTGTGCAGCACCGTCACGTGCGGCGCGGTGAAAGCGCTGGCCACCATGGCCTCGGCCGTGCGCTTGCGCACGGACCGCACGGGCACGCGGGTCTGGCGCCCGTCCGGCGAGACGACGCCCTGGGCGAGCCACGGCTCGTCGTCCGGGTAGCTGGTCAGCTTCTGCACCGACGAGCGCTCGGCGTGGGCCACCACGTCCTCGCGCGTCACGATGCCGCCGGGACCCGACGCGTGCACCCCGGCAAGGTCCACCCCCAGGTCCTTGGCGAGCTTGCGGACGGGCGGCTTGGCCAGCACGCGGGCGCGTGCGGCCGTCGTCGTCCCGTTGTCCGACGGCGGGGTCGCCACCGGGGCGGGAGCCGGGGCGGGCGGGGCCGTCACCGGAGCGGGGGCCGGAGCCGGGGCCACGACGGGCGCCGGGGCGACCGCCGTCGGCGCCGAGCCGGCTGCCGCCGCCTGGTGCCGGCGACGACGTCCGCTTGCCTTGGCCTCGGCGGTGCCGTAGCCGACGAGCACCGACCCGGAGGTCTCGTCCGCGGCCTCGGCGGCGGGTGCCGCCGCGGCCGTGGTGCCGTTCGACGCCGGGGCGGGCGCACCGGCGCCGTCGGACACCGTGATCTCGATGATCGGGGTGCCGACGTCGACGGTGGTGCCCGACTCGACGAGGAGCGCGGAGACTGTCCCGTTCCAGGGCGACGGCAGGTCGACGAGCGACTTGGCCGTCTCGATCTCGACGATCGTCTGGTTCACCTCGACGGTGTCGCCGACCGCGACCTGCCACTCGACGATCTCGGCCTCGGTGAGGCCCTCACCGACGTCAGGGAGCGGGAACCGCTGGATGTTCGAACTCACTCTCGGTTCACTCCTGGGTCAGTGCGCGAAGGCACGGTCGACGGCGTCGAGCACACGGTCCACGCTCGGCAGGTACTCGTGCTCGTGCTTGGCCACGGGGTACGGGGTGTGGAAGCCGCCCACGCGGAGGACGGGCGCCTCCAGCGCGTAGAAGCACTCCTCGGTGACCCGCGCCGCGATCTCGGCGCCGGCACCGAAGAACACGGGCGCCTCGTGGATGACCACGCAGCGGCCCGTCTTGCGGACGCTGGCCACCACTGCCGCGGTGTCGATCGGCGAGATGGCGCGCAGGTCGATCACCTCGGCGGACCGGCCCTCCTCCGCGAGGGCGTCGGCGGTCTTGAGCGCCGTCACCGTGGACGGGCCGTACGCGACCAGCGTGACGTCGGTGCCCTGGCGGACGACCTGGGCCGCGTTGAGCGTGTCCGTGCCGACGGGCGCGCCCAGGTCGACCGGCCCCTTGCCCCAGTAGCGGCTCTTCGGCTCGAAGTAGATCACGGGGTCCGGGGAGGCGATGGCCTCCTGGATCATCGTGTAGGCGTCCTGCGGGGTGCTCGGCGAGACCACGCGCAGACCCGCGGTGTGCGCGAACAGCGCCTCCGGGCTCTCCCCGTGGTGCTCCACGCCGCCGATGCCGCCGCCGTACGGGATCCGGATCACGACGGGCATCTGCACGGCCCCGCGCGTCCGGTTGTGGATCTTGGCGAGCTGCGTGGTGATCTGGTTGAACGCCGGGAAGACGAACCCGTCGAACTGGATCTCGCAGACCGGCCGGTAGCCGCGCATGGCCAGGCCGATCGCGGTGCCGACGATGCCGGACTCCGCGAGGGGCGTGTCCACCACGCGCCGCTCGCCGAACTCCGCCTGCAGGCCGTCGGTCACGCGGAAGACACCGCCGAGGGGGCCGATGTCCTCACCCATGAGCATGACCTTGTCGTCGCGCCGCATCGCGGCGCGCAGGCCCTCGTTGATCGCCTTGCCCATCGTCAGCGTCTGGGTGCCCGACGCCGGCTCCGCGGCGCCGCCTGATGTGGTCTGCGTTCGTTCCGCCATGGTTGTCATCGTGCGCCTCCCTGGGCCGACTCCGCGATCGCGTACTGGGGCGCCGGCGGGTCACCGGCGTCGTAGGCCTCGTACCAGGCCCGTTCTGCGGCGACGACGCCGTGCGGCGTGGCGTACACGTCGTCGAAGGTGCTCGAGACGGCGGGGCCGCCGTCGAGGGCACGGACGCCGGTGCGCAGCTTCGCGCCCAGCTCGTCCCCGGCGGCCTTGATCTCGGCCTCGAAGTCGTCGTCGAGCCCGCCCTCGGCGCGCAGCAGGGTGCCGAGCCGGTCGATCGGGTCGCGACGCCGCCACTCCTCCTCCTGGTCGCTGGTGCGGTAGCGCGTCGGGTCGTCAGACGTGGTGTGCGCACCCATGCGGTAGGTGAACGCCTCGATGAAGCTCGGGCCCTCGCCGTTGCGGGCCCGCTCGAGCGCCTCCTGGGTCGCGGCGTACACCGCGAGCACGTCGTTGCCGTCGACCCGCAGGCTCGGCATGCCGAAGGCCTCGCCGCGGCGGTACAGCGGGGTCCTCGTCTGCCGGGTGGTGGGCTCCGAGATGGCCCACTGGTTGTTCTGCAGGAAGAACACGACCGGCGCCTCGTTCACCGCCGCGTAGACCATGGCCTCGTTGACGTCGCCCTGCGAGGTGGCGCCGTCGCCGAAGTAGGTGATCACGGCGGTGCCGTCGTGCTTGTCGTGCGGGGTGGCGTCCCGCTGGACGCCCATGGCGTAGCCGACGGCGTGCAGCGCGTGGGCGCCGATCACGATCGTGTAGACGGCCGTGTTGTGCTCGGTCGGGTTCCAGCCGCCGTGGTCCGAACCGCGGAAGAACCGCAGCCGGTCGACAGGGTCCAGCCCGCGGACGTGCAGCACGCCGTGCTCCCGGTAGGACGGGAAGACGTAGTCCTGCGTCCGCAGCGCGTAGGCGCTGCCGACCTGCGCGGCCTCCTGGCCACGAGCAGGCGCGAACAGGGCGAGCTCGCCCTGCCGCTGGAGCGAGGTCGCCTCGTCGTCGAAACGACGAGTCAGGACCATGTCGCGGTACATGCCACGGAGGTCTTCCGTGGTCAGGGCGGCGGCGCGGTCGCGATAGCCCTTGGTGCCGCGTGTCGTGACGCGGCTCCCTCGGGGATCGAGTAGCTGCAACGTCGGGATCGCCTCGTTGGAGCCGTTGGTGGTAGTCACACTTTCCTCCTTCACCTGCGGACGCGAGCGCCCGCTGATGCGGAGACGCCCGGCCCGTTCCGGGGACCTTTCCATCCTGGCACGGGTCCAGCCGGAAATTTGGCCGATCCGCAACCTACGCTGTCGTAGCCTACGCAAGCGTAGGCTACGGCTCCGTAGGTTGGTCTGCCGCGATGTCCCCCAATCTCTCCGGGAAGCGTTTGTCGAAACCCACCAAGGGTGCGACCGGGTCTCGGAAACAGGGCCGTCCCACCGTCCGCGCGGCGTCCGCGTCTCGCCGGGACCCGACCCGATACTGGTTCGATGCCCCTGCCCGATCCGTATGCCGACTGGTTTCCCGACGCCCCGATCGACGGCACCTACGGCTACGACCGGGAAACCCTGCTCGCCGTGGCGCCGGCCCCGGCGCCCGCAGGCTTCGCCGAGCTGTGGAACGGCTGGTTCGCGGCCTCGCGCGCGGTACGCCCCGAACCGCGGCTGACGTCGCTCGGCCGCGAGGGCGCGCACGACCTCTACGAGGTGGAGCACGCGGGCGCGGGCGGGCTGCGGCTGCGCGGCTGGCTTGCCCTGCCGTCGGACGGCGCCGCCCGGGTCGGCATCGTGCACAGCCACGGCTACGGCGGCCGGGACGCGCCGAACTTCGACCGGGTGCCCGACGACGCCGCCGTCGTCTTCCCCGTGGCACGCGGTCTCGGGGCGCTCAACTCCGGCGTGGGCGCCCCGGCCGACGCCGCCGCTCACGTGGTGCACGGCATCGAGTCGGTGCAGACCTACTCCCTGGGGCGCTGCGCCGTGGACCTGTGGCACGCGGCCGACGCGCTGGTCGAGATCGCCGGCGACCTGCCGCTGTACTACGTGGGCGAGAGCTTCGGCGGGATAGGGGCGCTGGCCGTGCCGTGGGACCGGCGGTTCGTGGGCGCGACGTT
Source organism: Promicromonospora kroppenstedtii (assembly GCF_044389675.1). NCBI lineage: Bacteria > Bacillati > Actinomycetota > Actinomycetes > Micrococcales > Promicromonosporaceae > Promicromonospora > Promicromonospora kroppenstedtii. The sequence continues at coordinate 53,472 of NZ_JBIRYI010000021.1, forward strand.
CGTGGTGCCGAGCTTCGGGCAGTACGACGTGCGGCTCGGCCTGGAGTGCACCGGCAGCGGCGAGGCCGTGCGCCGGTACGTCGCCGAGCACCCCGAGGCGCGGGAGGTCCTGCGCTACTTCGACACGTCGACGGCGGCCGGATACCTGCGCGTGCCCGTGCGCTGCGAGTGCGCACTGTGGGACGCCGCGGTGCCGCCGCCCGGGCAGTTCGCCGTGGCCAACGCCGTCGCGGCGGTGGCCGCGTCCCGGACCGGCGGACCGGCGTGCCCCACGCTGGAGCTGGAGACCCTGCCTGCGGGGCACGCCGACTACCCCGGCGACCAGGAGGTCGGTACCCGGGCGGCCGAAGCGACCCGGGCCCACATCGCCCGCTGCCTGGCGGGCTGAGCCGGGTTGGTCGGCAGAACGTCAAGTGGTCGGTAGAACGTCAGATGGTCGGCAGCTCGGAATACCGATCATCTGACGTTCTACCGATCACTCTGCGTCCGACCTGCGCGCGACGCGGTGCGCCAGCAGGGCGAACACCACGGCGCACCCGGCCTGGACGACCAGGGCGGCGACCAGGCCGACGGTCAGGCCGGACCCCGTCCCGGTGGCGTCCGCCGCGGCCGTCCCGCCGGCCGCTCCACCCGCCAGGCCTGCGACAGCGTGGAAGAGCCCGCCCAGCAGCGCCACGCCCAGCCCGATCCCGAGCTGTTGCAGCGTGGTCAGCAGCCCGCCCGCGACGCCGGCCGCCCAGGCCGGGGTGCGCGAGAGCACCGTCTGCAACGCAGGCCCGTACATGAAGGCCTGCGCGGCGCCGAGACCGACGAGCAGCGGCTGCAGCGCCAGCGGGGCGCTCCGGCCGTCGTCGAGCCCGACGACCAGCGCGATGGCGAGCAGCGCCGTCGCCTGACCGGACGCGGCATAGACCATGATCCGCGGCCCCACCCGGCGCAGGATCCCCGGCAGCAGCAGCGCGGCGACGAAGAATCCGCCGCCGAAGCCGAGCGTCAGCATCGCGACGTCCCAGCCGTCGGCGCCCCACGTGGTCGGCGAGTACTCCGAGACCTCGTAGAGGAACGCGCTGTAGGAGACGAAGAACAGCAGCGTCATGGTCAGGCCGATCCGCACCGCCGGGACCCGCAGCACGCTCGGCGGTGCCACGGGCAGCCCGCCCCGTCGTTCCGTGGCGCGCTGTGCGAGGCCGAAGGTCGTCAGGGTCACCGCGGCCACGACCAGCAGGCCGATGGACCAGGCCGGCCACCCCGCCGTCGGGCCGAGGGTCAGCGGTACGACCAGCGCGACCAGCCCGCCCCCGAGCAGCGCGGCGCCCCGCAGGTCGAGCCCGAGCGGCGCCGGTGAGCGGGACTCCGGCACGGCGCGCAGACCGGGCAGCGCCAGCAGCGCGATGAGGCCCGTGATCACCTGGACCGCTCGCCAGGCCAGGTGCTCCGGCAGCGCGACGGTGGTCGCGCCCGCCACGACCTGGCCGGCGATCGAGGCAATCGCGCCGGCTGCCGTGAACAGGATGATTCCGCGGGTGCGGAGCCGCTCGGGCGCGGTGGCCTGGATGCTCGTCAGCACCTGGGGCGTGAACAGCCCGGCGGCCAGGCCCAGGGCCGCGCGCAGCGCCACCAGGGAGATCAGGTCCTGGGCGAGCCCGGTCAGGACGGCCAGCAGGCCGAAGGAGACCAACCCGATCCTGAGCAGCCTTCGGCGGCCGTAGCGGTCGCCCAACCGACCGGAGACCACCAGCCCGGCGGCGAAGGTGGTGGTGTACGCGGACAGCACGAGCGCCCCGCCCGACGGGCCGGCGCCCAGGTCCGCCGCGATCGCGGGCACCAGCAGGTTCACCGCGCCGAACGTGAAGTTCACGGGCAGGAAGGCGAGCAGCAGCACGGCCAGGCCGCCCGAGGTCAGCGCCGGTGCCACGGCTGGGAGGGGCAGCGCCGGGGTTCCCGGCCGGCCCAGCAGCGCATCGTGGTCGACCGCCGTACGGAGGGATGTCGTCATACCCCGACCGTGCGCCGATCGTCATCCTGGTACCAGGAGCCTGTTCATACGGGTACTGGCAGCACCTGTTTGCCCGCGCCTCGCGGGGTGACACTGGTCAGGTGACGAGTACAGCACCGGACCACAAGGCGCTCGGGGCGTTCCTGCGGGAGCGCCGCGGCCGCGTGACCCCGGCCGACGTCGGGCTGCCGCAGGTCGGCCGGCGTCGCACGCCTGGGCTGCGCCGCGAGGAGGTGGCGCAGCTCGCCGGGGTGGGCGTCACCTGGTACACGTGGCTCGAGCAGGGGCGGGCGTCCCACCCGTCGGACCAGGTGCTCGACGCTGTCGCGCGCACGCTGCGCCTGCGTCCCGAGGAGCGGCGGCACCTCATGATCCTGGCCGGCCGGGCAGCCGACACGGGGGTGGACGCGCCGAATCCGCTCATGGAGGTACGCCCCGAGCACATCGCGCTGCTGGAGCGGCTGCTGCCGTTTCCCGCCGCGCTCCAGACCGCGACGTACGACCTGGTCGCGGCCAACCGCACCTACCGGTTCCTGTTCGGCGACCTCGACTCGGTCGATCCCGCCGACCGGAACTGCGCCTGGCTGCTGTTCACGAACCACGAGTGGCGCGACAGCCTCGTGGAGCCCGAGGTGGTGCTCCGCGACCTCGCCGGGCGGCTGCGCGCGCGGGAGGCCGAGTTCCGGCAGCACCCGAGGTGGAGCGGGCTGCTGGGCGGCCTGCGCGAGCACTCACCGGAGTTCGTGCGGTACTGGGACGAGCACGACGTGCGGGGCGACCGGCCCGGGCAGCTGCGCCGCTACCAGTCCTCCCGGGTGGGCCAGCTCGACACGGTCTTCCAGAGCCTCTGGCTGGACCGCGAGCGGGGCGAACGCGTCGTCGTGCTCACCCCCGCCGACGCCGACTCGGCCCGCCGGCTGGAGCGGCTCGACTCCCTGGTGGGTGCGGCGCCCGCCTGGACCGCCCGGGACGGCGTACTGGCGGACGCGCTGATCGGCTGAGCCGGCCCAGCGCCGTCCGTCAGCGCCAGGTCGTCAGCGCCAGGTCGTCAGCGCCAGGTCGTCAGCGCCAGGTCGTCAGCGCCAGGTCGCCGCGATGCGGAGGAACGCGTCGTTCGCCTCGGTCTCGCCGATGCTCACGCGGAGCCCGTCGCCCGCGAAGGGCCGCACCAGGACGCCGGCGGCGCTCGCCTCGGCGGCCCGCTGCGCCGTCGGCTCGCCCAGCCCGAACCAGACGAAGTTCGCCTGCGTGTCCGGGAGGTCCCAGCCCTGCTCTCGCAGCGACTCGGTGACGCGCGTGCGCTCGGTGACCAGCGCGTCCACGCGGTCCAGCAGCTCGCTCTGCGCGGCGGGCGCCAGCGAGGCCAGCGCGGCGACCTGCGCCAGGTGCGAGACTCCGAACGGCGTGGACACCGCCCGGATGCCCGCCGCGAGCCGGGGCTCGGCGACGGCGTAGCCCACCCGGAGGCCCGCCAGCCCGTAGGCCTTGGACAGGGTGCGCAGCAGCACCACGTTCTGGTGCCGGCGCAGCAGGTCGACGCCGTCGGGTACCTCGGGGTCGCGCACGAACTCCAGGTAGGCCTCGTCCACGACGACCAGCACGTCGCGGGGCACGGCCGCGAGGAAGGTCTCCAGCTCGGCGGCGTGCACCGCGGGTCCGGTCGGGTTGTTCGGCGTGCAGACCAGCACCACACGGGTGGCGGGCGTGACGGCAGCCGCCATCGCGGGCAGGTCGAGCCGGCCCGTGCTCGCCTCGACCGGGACCATGACGGCCTTGCCGCCGGCGACGGCCACCGCGATCGGGTAGGCCTCGAAGGACCGCCACGGGAACACGACCTCGTCCCCGTGCTCGACGACGGCCTGCAGCACGTGCGCGAGCACGGCGACCGAGCCGTTGCCGACGACGACGTTCTCCGGGGCCACACCGGTGTGGCTCGCGAGCGCCTCGACGAGCTCGCCGGCGTACATGTCGGGGTACCGGTTCACCTCGGCCGCACCGCGCGCGATCGCGTCCAGCACGGACGGCAGCGGCGGATACGGATTCTCGTTGGACGAGAGCTTCCAGGCCTGGCTACCGGCGGCGACGCGGGCACCGGGAACGTAGGCGGGGAGGGCCGACACGGCCGCGCGGAGCGGTACGAATGCTTCTTCCACGGGGGTCAGCATGCCACGATGACCGGATGAAGCTCGTGGCCAGCATCCTCATCACCGCACTCGCGATCGGGCTGTCGGCCCTGATCCTCGGCTCCCACATGGACGTCGTGAGCGACGGCACCACGCTCGGCACGATTCTCGCCGTGATCGTGGTGGCCGTGGTCTACGGCCTGGTTCACATGATCGTGAAGCCGATCGTCCAGCTCATCTCGCTCCCGCTCTACATCCTGACCCTCGGTCTGGTGTCGGTGCTGATCAACGCACTGATGCTGTGGATCACCACGCTCATCACGAACCAGTCGTGGTTCTCGGACACCCCCAACTGGGGCCTGGAGGTGAACGGCGGCTTCTGGTGGTACGTGCTGGCGGCGATCGTGATCTCCGTGGTGCAGACCATCCTGCTGGCCCTCCTGCCCAAGCGGATCTCGGACTGATCCGTCCTGGGTCACGACCCGGTCCGTTCCGCGCGGAAGAACACGGTGCTCGCGGCCGGCCCGTCCAGCCGCGCGCCGATCCGGTCGGCCGTGCCGGTCACCCGTGGGTCGCCTGACGCGACGGCGAGGTCCAGGGTCCGGACGTGCGTCGAGACGGCGTGCGCCTGGGGCAGGCTGCCCGATGCCGCCCGGTCGGCCGCGGCAGCCGAGTCCCGCAGCGACCGCACCACCGTGACGCGGTCCCGCGTGCGGGGATTCTCCGCGGCGGACCGTCCGTCGGTCTGCGAGACCAGCTCCTCGGGAGTCTCCAGGTGCAGCACCGGGACGCCGGGCGGTGTGGCCAGCAGCCCGGTGGGCGCGCCGGCGGTGACCAGCCCGCCCACCCGGTAGCGCTCGGCGAAGCCCGCGCGGGACAGGAGTGCGGTGGCCGCGATGCCGCCGAGGCTGTGGCCCACGAGAGTCACGGGCTCGTCCGGTCCGACGCCGGAGTCGACGAGCGCCCGCTCGATCGCCGCGGTGGCCCCGTCGGCCTCGCCCGCCATCAGCTCGAGGTCGGTGCGCCCGTCCCAGGGGTGGTCGGCGGGCAGCGCCGACTGCGTGCCGGGGACCAGCACCGTCCAGGACACCACGCCGTTTGGCCTCGTCACCTGCTGGACCGCGATCGTGGCCTCGGGTGCTCCGCCGGCACCGGGGTAGAGGTCGTCGATCCGTGCCAGCGCCTCCTGCACCGACGCCGCCCCGCGGCCGGACCACGCCGGCAGCGCGCCACCCGCGAAGTCCCCGGGGCCGAGCCGCACGAGCCGGATCCCGGCGTCGTCCTCGCCGAGCACGGGGACCTCGCGGGCCACGTGCGCGAGCGCTCCGGCCCCGCCGGACACGCCCTGGCGGCCCTGCGCCAGCCCGGGCCGGGTCAGCGCGACGCCACCGCCCAGCCCGGCGAACGCCTCGTCCGAGTACGGCGCCAGGCCGCGCGTCGCCTCGGCCCCGGCCCACCCGGCCACGGCGGCGGGAAGGCCACCTGCGAACGCTCCCCCGGCCAGGCGTCCCGCGACCTCGGCGCCGCCCACGAGGCCGAGGCCCGCGAGACCCGCCCAGCCCAGGACACCGGCTGCCGCCCCGACGCCGAACGTCCCCGCCGTGACCAGCGCGCCGAGCAGGCGTTGTGCGGTGGACTCCGCCTCCTCGTAGAGGCCGGCAGCGCGCAGCAACCGCCAGCCGAGCAGGTCGCACATGTCGGCCCGCTCCGTGAGGCCGCGTGCCCCGGCTCGCGCCACCTCGTCCAGCGCGAGCGCCGCGGGAGCGAGGGCGTTTGCCTCCGGGGTGAGCTCGGGCGACAGATGAGCGGGCGCCCCGGACGTAGGTCCCGCCGCCGAACTCGTGCCTGGCACGACCACGAGGTCCCGGCTCACCCCCAGGCACTGCACGGCCGCCGCCCGCAGGTCGTCCGCGGCGCCGGCGAGTGCCGCAGCCGCCCGCCGCACGGACTCCGACTCGACCGTCGAGGTGCCGCGCCCGCCGTGGACGGTGACCGTGTCCTGCGGCCTTCGCGGGTCCCCGGTCATCGTGCCCACCCGCTGCGGGCCAGCAGCAGGGCCTCGTCGAGCAGGACCCGATCGCGTGCCAGGGCGCGCCCCACGTCGTCGACCGCCAGGCGATACAGCTCCGCCGCCCGAGCGGCCCACTCGACCTCAGCGGCGGCCCGCACCCCGGCCGAAGCGCGGTCCACCAGGTCCGCGGCCCGGACGAGCCCTGGCAGCGCGCTCTCCAGGGCCGGCCCGCTCCCGAGCGCGCACGCCGGGTCCCTCCCGCTCACGGCCGAGCCCAGCTCGGACCGAGCCCGCTCACCCAGACCTCGCTCGGCCAGGCCCCACTCGTACGGCTCGTGCTCATCGGCGCTCGCGCTCCCTCGGCCTCCCGGTCATGTCCTCCGGAGACGTTAAGCCGGGCAACCGGTCCGGCGTCGGGCGGCCAGACCGGCCTGTGCACGAACCCCCGGGACAGCTCCCTGTGGTCGTGCTCGCGCCCCCGGTGCACCGTCGAGAGGGTCGGTCCTGTGGACGACGAGCCGCGGCAGGACCCGCCCGTGGGAGAATGGAGCACGTGCCTGAGACCACCACGCCCAGCCCTGCCGCCCGCGTCGCGCTCGCGGAGGTGAGCCCCGCCATCGCGCTCGGCCCTCTGGACGGCCGGTATCGCAAGGCCGTCGCCCCGCTCGTGGACCACCTGAGCGAGGCCGCGCTGAACCGCGAGCGCATCCACGTCGAGGTGGAGTGGCTGATCACGCTGTGCAACGGCGCGACGGGCGTCGCGGCGCCCGTCGTCCCCGGTGCGCCCACGCTGACGCAGGCCGAGATCGAGTACCTGCGCGCGATCCCCGCCACGTTCGGCGCGGCCGAGATCGCCGAGCTGGCCGAGATCGAGCGCGAGACCGTGCACGACGTCAAGGCGGTCGAGTACTTCATCAAGCGGCGCATCGCGGCCTCGCCGGAGGTGCTCGGCGAGACCGGCCTCCCCGCGGCGAGCGAACTGGTGCACTTCGCGTGCACCAGCGAGGACATCAACAACCTGTCGTACGCGCTGATGGTGCGGGGCGCGGTCCGGGAGGTCTGGCTGCCGGCCGCGACCGCCGTCGTCGACCAGCTCGCTGACATGGCGCGCGAGCACGCCGCCGCTCCCCTGCTGTCGCGCACGCACGGCCAGCCCGCGACGCCGTCCACCCTGGGCAAGGAGCTCGCCGTGCTGGCGCACCGCCTGCGCCGTCAGCTCCGCCGCGTCGACGGCGCCGAGTTCCTGGGCAAGCTGAACGGGGCCACGGGCACCTACGGCGCGCACACGGTCGCCGTCCCGTCGGCCGACTGGCCCGCCGTCTCGAAGGCGTTCGTCGAGGGCCTCGGACTGGACTGGAACCCGCTGACCACGCAGATCGAGTCGCACGACTGGCAGGCCGAGGTCTATGCCGACGTCGCCCGGTTCAACCGGATCCTGCACAATCTCGCGACCGACGTGTGGACCTACATCTCGCTCGGGTTCTTCACGCAGATCCCGGTCGCGGGCGCCACGGGCTCGTCCACGATGCCGCACAAGGTGAACCCCATCCGGTTCGAGAACGCCGAGGCGAACCTCGAGATCTCGTGCTCGCTGCTGGACACCCTCTCGGCCACGCTGGTGACGAGCCGCCTGCAGCGCGACCTCACCGACTCCACGACGCAGCGCAACATCGGTCCGGCGTTCGGGCACAGCCTGCTCGCGATCGACAACGTCTCGCGTGGTCTGGACCGCCTGGCCGTGAACGAGACCCTGCTGCGCGAGGACCTCGACGCCAACTGGGAGGTGCTGGGTGAGCCCGTCCAGTCCGCGATGCGTGCGGCGTCGGTCGCCGGCGTGCCCGGCATGGAGAACCCGTACGAGCGCCTCAAGGACCTGACTCGCGGCCAGCGGGTCGACGGCGCACGCATGCGCGAGTTCGTCGCGGGCCTGGGCCTGCCCGACGACGTCGCCGCCCGCCTCGCCGCACTGACCCCGGCCACGTACACGGGCCTGGCGGAGCAGCTCGTGAAGGACTACCTCGACTGAACCGGAGCGGAACCGCAGGCTCGGTCGACAAGAGCAGGGCCTGATCCCCTTCACTCCAGGAAGATCCCGTTGCCCGGCCCGATCGGCAGGTCGAGGAAGAAGAACACGGACAGGATCGCGGCCCACACCAGCCAGAAGGCCACGGTGAAGGGCAGCAACCGCGCGATCACGCTGCCCAGGCCTGCCTTCGGCTCCCAGCGCCGCAGGAACGTGAGCAGCACGATCATGTACGGGTTCAGGGGCGTGATGATCTGCGTCGCGGAGTCGCCAACCCGGAAGGCAGCCTGTACGAACCCGGGCTCGTAACCGATGAGCGCGAACATCGGCACGAACACGGCCGCCATGATGGTCCACAGGGACGAGCCCGAGATGATGAACAGGTTCAGGAGGGACGCGAGCGCCAGGAAGCCGATGATCGCGCCGTAGCCGGTCAGGCCGCTCGACTCCAGGCCCTCGGCGCCCGCCACGGCGATCCACTGGCCCACGCCGGACCAGTTGAACAGCGCGATGAACTGGCCCAGCACGAACGCGAGGACCAGGAATCCCGCCATGTCCTTGACGGACTGCTCCAGCAGCCGCGGCACGTCCTTCATCGAGGTCACCGACCGGGTCACGATGCCGTAGACCACGCCGGGCACCATGAAGAGCACGAAGATGACGAAGGTGATCGAGCCGAGCAGCGGCGACTCGGGCAGGAACCCGCCGTCCTCGTTGCGCCACGGAGAGCCGGGCAGCACGAACGCCACGGCGAGCACCGCGGCGACCAGCAGCAGGGAGCCGGTCGCGAACGTCAGGCCGCGCCGTTCGGTCGCCGTGAGGTCGGCGGTGACGGGCGGTTCGTCGTCTGGCACCACCGTGTCGGCGAGGCGCGCCTCCTCGACGGGGACGCCCTGGCGGACGAGGCGCGGTTCCAGGACCCGGTCGATGAGGAACCCGGCGAGCACGGACAGCATGACCGCCGCGACCACGTTGAAGTACCAGTTCGACAGCGGGTTCACGGGGTCGCCGGGGTTCGGCAGGATCTCGGTGACCGCCGTGGTGATGCCGGCGAACAGCGCATCCAGGCTGGTCACGGCGATGTTCGTGGAGTAGCCGGCGCCGGCCGCCGCGAACCCGCCGAGCAGGCCCGCCACCGGGTGCCGGCCCGCTGCCCGGAACACGAGCGCCGCGAGCGGCGGGATGACGATGAACGCGCTGTCGGACATGACGGAGCCCAGCACACCCACGAACCCCACGGCGTAGGGCAGCGCCCAGCGCGGCGCCGAGCCGAAGACGGCGCGGACGCCCGCGGCGAGCAGGCCCGTCTTCTCCGCCACGCCGACGGCGAGCCAGATGGTCAGCACGGTGAGCAGGGGCGGGAAGCCGATGTAGTTCGCGCCGATGTTCTGGGTGAACCACGTCATTCCCTCGGGCGTGAACAGGCCCTGGATCTCGGTGACCTCCTCGGCGCCCGGGACCTGCACGGTCACGCCGGCGAGCGCCATGAACGTCGAGACGAGCGCGATCACCAGGAACAGGATCAGGAAGAGCGTGAACGGTTCGGGCAGCCGGTTGCCGAGCCGTTCGACGGCGCCCAGGAACCTGTCCGTGCGGGACGGTCGGACGGGCGAAGCAGCGTTGCTCACAGCGGTCTCCCTCGGGTCTCCGGTGGTCAGGCAGCCTAGGGCCGTAATGTAAAGGGTGATTTTTCGGTCGTGTAACGCTTTCCATACGATGGACCGCATGAACCGCCCCACCCCGCCCAGCACCGCCTATCTGGACCACCTGGTCGCCGAGACCGCGGGACGGCGGGCCGCCCTGGCCGCCGCGGTGCCCGACGGCGGGGACGGCGCCCGGCCCGCCGGTGGCGCGCCCGCCGGTGGCGCGCCCGCCGGTCTGGTCGCCGCGGTCGAGCGGGCCGCGGACGAGCTCGAGCCGGACCTCGCTGAGATCGTCCGGCGGCTGCACGAGCACCCGGAGCCGGCGTTCGAGGAGCACCGCAGCGCCGCGACCCTGGTGGAGGTGCTGGCGCGGCACGGCGTCGAGGCGAAGCTGGGCGCCCACGGGGTGCCGACGGCGTTCCGGGCCGAGACCGGCGACGCCGCCGGGCCCACGATCGCGATCTGCGCGGAGTACGACGCGCTGCCGGGCATCGGGCACGCCTGCGGCCACAACGTCATCGCGGCGTCCGGCGTCGGCGCGTTCCTCGCGTTGCATCGCGCGCTGACCTCGGACGATGCCGCCGTCCCGGCCGGTCGCGTCGTGCTGCTCGGCACGCCCGCCGAGGAGGGGCACTCCGGCAAGGAGGTGCTGGCGCGCAACGGGGCGCTGGAGGGGATCGACGCCGCGATCATGGTGCACCCCTACGGGCTCGACGTCGCCGACCAGGTCTGGCTCGGACGGCGTCTGCTGACCTGGACGTTCACGGGGCGCCCCGCGCATGCCTCGGCCCAGCCCTACATGGGCCGCAACGCGCTCGACGCCGCGACACTCGCGTACCAGGGCATCGGCCTGCTGCGGCAGCAGATGCCGCCGGTGGACCGGGTGCACGCGACGATCGCCGAGGGCGGCACCCGGCCGAGCATCATCACCGAGCGCGCGGTGGTGCACCTGTACGCGCGGTCCAAGTACCCGGACACCCTGCGCGACCTATCGCGCCGTCTCGACGACATCGCCCGCGGTGCGGCCCTGATGACCGGTACCGAGGTGGAGATCACCTGGGACGACGGCGCGCACCCGAGCCTGCCGGTGCGCACGAACGAGGCGCTGACCGGCCGCTGGGTCGCGGCCCAGCGCCGGCGCGGGCGGGACCCGCTGCCGGCCGGCGTGCTCTCGGAGACGCTCGCCGCGTCCACCGACTTCGGCAACGTCTCGTTCCGCGTCCCCGGTATCCACCCGCTCGTTCAGGTCTCCGAGCCCGACGTCGCACTGCACACCGCCGAGTTCGCGGCCGCCGCCGCGACGCCCGCAGCGGTCTCCGCCGCCGTCGACAGCGCCGCCGGGCTCGCGGCGACGGCCCTGGACTACCTGTCCGACGCCGGACTGCGGGCCGCCGTGCACGAGGAGTTCGCCGCGCAGGGCGGCCCGGTCGACGTGGCGCGCTACTTCGACTGACGGGCGGTCTCCGGCGTGCGGCCGGGTGGTCTGTCGCGGCCTGGGCCGGCCTGGCCGGCGCCTGCCTGGCCGGGGCTTGCCTGGCCGGCCGACTGGCTAGGCTGCCCGGCCGCCCCCGATCTGCCGACCATGCAGTTGCTGCCAGTCGCGGTCTCGGACTGGCAGCAACTGCATGGTCGATCGCCGGGCGCAGCGCGTAGCGCCTCGTAACGACCGGCACATCCGGGCGAAATCTCCGCTTCCTACCGTCGGGATCGCGCGGTGCCCGACCGCGCCCCAGACCGAAGGAGCGTGGACCCGTGACACTTCGCGGACACCGAGACGGACGTACCGCAGCGGAGACCCTGGTCGCGGCCCTGGGCCGACGGCGGTTCCTGCAGGCCGCACTGGGCGTGGGAGCCGGGTCGGCACTGGCCGCCGGGCCGGCGGTGTCGGCCGCGAGCGCGACCCTGTCCGCGGGCCGGGGCGCGGGCGCAGGCCAGGGCTCGGGGCGGTACTCCGGGGTGCTCCAGCCCGGCCGGGGCCGCATCCGCGGCGACGTCTACCTGGGCTCGGACGTCGACGACGTCCTGTGGGGCTACGTCCCGTCGGTGCACGCCGACGCCGTGACCCGGATGCGCTCAGGGCAGACCGTCACCATCGACGCCGTGTCCCACGAGGGCATCCTCGAGGACCAGGGCCGTGACCCGGTCGCGTACTTCGGCGAACACGGCGTCCACCGCCGCGAGGTGCTGGAGGACGCCGCCGCGATCGCCGCCGGGTACTCCCGCACGCCGCGCGACTTCGACGTCGACGGGCCGCACATCGTGACCGGGCCCGTCTTCGTGGACGGCGCCGAGCCGGGCGACGTGCTGAAGATCGAGACGCTGGAGGCGACGCCGCGCGTGCCCTACGGCGTGGTCTCGTCGAGGCACGGCAAGGGCGCGCTGGCCCGGACCGCCGCAGGCGCTCCAGCCGGGATCACGCTCGACGAGGTGATGCCGCCCATCGGCACCGACGGCCGCGGCTCCGGCATCCCGACCGAGTACGGGAACGTGTCCGTGTTCGCCCAGGTGCGCGGCGACCACGCGACCATGGGTTCGGGCCGCGGGCGGGTGCGGTTCCCGCTCAGGACCTTCTTCGGGATGATGGGCGTCGCCTACGCCGACACGACAGGGCTGACCGCGCCCGAGGCCAACTCGATCCCGCCGACGCTGGGCGGCGGCAACATCGACATCAGCCACCTGGGTGCCGGCTCCACCTTCTACCTGCCGGTCAGCGCGGAGGGCGCGCTCTTCTACGTCGGCGACCCGCACATGGCGATGGGCGACGGCGAGGTGGCGCTCACCGCGATGGAGGGCTCGCTGCGCGGCACGTTCCGGCTCACCGTCTGCAAGCCGGGTTCCGGGGACGCACCCTCGGTCGCGTACTCCTACCCGTTCGCCGAGACGCGGGACGCATGGATCCCGATCGGTCTGTCCGACCCGGACGGCGCGGTGGGGGGCCAGCTCAGCGACCTCGACGTCGCGATGCGCCGGGCCGTCGTGAACGCGCTCGACTTCCTGGAGCACGACCACGGCCTGGACCGGGCGGTCGCCTACGCCTACCTCTCCGCGGCGGCCGACTTCGCGGTCTCGCAGGTCGTCGACCGCACGGTCGGCGTGCACGGGCTGATCCGGAAGTCCGACCTGGGCTGAGCCCAGCGGCGCCGAGCCCGGAAATCAGCGAGCACCGGCGCGGCGGGCGACCCTATGGTCGAGCCATGACGATGCCGGAAACAGCCCCCGTCGACACCTGGCTCGCGGTCACGCGGGAGGACGGCGAGACCGTGGGTTACCTCGAGCCCGTGACCGACGACTACGCCGACGTGATCCCGCGCAACCGACTCGGCCACGCCGTCGGGGACGCGCAGGACTACCACTCGGCCGAGGAGCTGGTGCTCGATCGGGGCCTGCGCGAGCTCGCGGAGCACTGGCTGCTCGACGGCGCCGACGTCGAGCTGGCGATCAGCGAGCTCTCGCCCGCCGGGATCGTGCTGCGCGACGCGTTCCTGGCCAAGGCCCTGGTCCCGCTGGAGCCGACACATGTGCCCTGGCCGGACACGGCGGGCCGGCTGCGCCGCGTCGAGAACGACTGAGTGCGGGATGCTCGCCCTGTCCAGCCATCTGGAAGGGCGAACATCCCGCACTCAGCGGACGGGTCGTCAGGCCGTGCGAAGGAGGTCCGCCGCCCGGACGGTGCGCTCACGAGCCACCATCAGCGCCGTGATCGTGATCCCGGCGACGGCCCACAGGACCACCGCGGTGGTCGCCATCGCGATGCCGCCCGTGCCGGGCTCGACGAGCCGCACCAGGCCGGCCAGGCTCGGGCCCACCGGCAGGAACCCGGCCAGGCCCTCCAGCACGCTCGGCGCGGTGGACACCACACCCGTGGCGATGACGAGCACCGCGACGAGCAGGCTGATGCCCCGCCCGACGTGCCCGAGCGCCGCCGCGAGCGCCTGGTTGACCGCGACGAACGCGACCGAGACGAGCGCGCCGAAGCCCATGGTGGCAAGCCACCCGCCGACGTCGAGGCCCTCGATACCGGCCAGGATCGCGCCGGTCGCGAGGCCCGTGCCCACGCCGATCGCGGCCGGGACCACGAACGTGCCGAGCGTGAGGCGCAGCGCGCCGCGGGTCGAGCCGCGGGCGCGCAGCGGCACCGGCGGGAACACGATCATCAGCGCGAGCGCGCCGAGCCAGAGCGCCAGCACCGCGAACATCGGGCCCGTGGCACCGGTGTTGAGGTCGGTGACCTCGCCGTCGGTCGCAACCGGGTCGGCCACGACGGAGGCCAGGGACTTTCGCTCCTGCTCCGTGTACGACGGGATCTCCTCGGTCGCCTGGCCCAGTCCGTCGGACAGGTCCTGCGCACCGCCGGCCAGCTCGCCGACGCCGTCGGCCAGGCCGCCGACGCCGGTCGCGAGCTGGCTCGTGCCCGAGCCGAGCTCGGTGACGCCGCCCGCCAGACCGTCCACGCCCGTGGCGAGCTGGCTGGAGCCCGCGGCGAGCTGGTTGGCACCGGTCGCGAGCTGGTTGGCACCGGACGAGATGCCGCCGGCGCCGGTGGAAAGCTCGCGTGCACCGGCGGACAGCTCGCTCACGCCGCCCGCCGCCTGGTCGGCCCCGGTCGAGAGCTCGTCCAGACCGCCGGCGAGCTGGTGGGTGCCGTCGGCGAGCTGGGCAAGACCGCCAGAGGACTTCTCAGCGCCATCGGCCAGCGGAGCAGCGCCCTCAGCGAGTTGGTCGATTCCCGCCTGCAGCTGGTAGAGGCCGCTCGGGCCACCGGACCCTGCCGGCTGCCCAGCGAGGCCAGCCATACCACCAGCAACCTGCTCGGAGACGTCGCTCAGGCTCTTGAGCTGCGGGAGCTGATCACAGAACTGCGCGTAGGCCGGAGCCGCAAGCGGGTCCTCACAGGCTTGTTCGATCCCGGCGACCAGACCAACGAAGCCATCGGAAACCGCTGCGGATCCGACGGCAAGCTCGGTTGCGCCCTCCGGCAGACTCTTCTTGGAGTTCGGCGGGTTGGCAATGCTCGCACTTGTCTGTGCCAACCCATCCGAAAGCCTGCGCGCACCCGTGGCCAGACCCTCGGAACCTTCGGCGAGCAGGTCCACATTGGCTGCCAGTTCCTGGGCACCGGCGGCCGACTGCCCCGCACCGGCCGCGAGCTGGTTCACGCCCGCCGCGGCCTGGTCAGCGCCGGCCGCCCACTGGTCCGCGCCCGAGGCCCACTGACCGGCACCGCCGGCCAGGCTGGACACCCCGGCGCCGACCCCGGACACGCCCTGCGACGTCTGGTGGGCACCCTCGGCGAGCTGCTGTGCGCCCTTGCCCGCCTCGTTCGCGCCGTCGGCCAGCTCACCGGCGCCGTCAGCCAGCTGCTCTGCGCCCTTGCCGGCCTCGTTCGCGCCGTCGGCGAGCTGCGAGGCGCCGTCGGCGGCCTTGCCCAGCTCCTCCGAGAGGGTGGAGAAGCCCACGAGCACGTTGTCCACGTAGGTCTCGGTCAGGGTGCTGCCGAGCACGCCGGTCGCGGTCTGCGCGACCACCTGGGCGAGGGCGTCGTCCAGCACGCGGCCGTCGGGGGCCGTGGCGACGTCGATGGTCGCCTGCTCCGCCTTGTCCGGGTCGTCGCCGCTGAACGAGGTCGCGGCCGCCGAGAAGTCCTCGGGGATGGTGATGACCGCGGCGTAGGTGCCGTCGGCCAGGCCGGCGGCCGCGGTCTCCTCGTCGGAGATCTCCCAGTCGTAGCTCGCGTCGGAGGCGGGGATCGCCGCCGCCTCACCGGCCGCGGCGTCGGCGGTCTCGCCGCCGCTCACGAGGCCGGCGGCGAGCTGGCGGCCGAGCGGCACGGTCTGGCCCTGGACCTCGACCGGCTCGTCGAGGTTCACGATCGCGGCCTTGACGGTGTCGAGCCGGTCCTGCGGGTTCCACAGGGCCGAGATGAGCAGCCCCAGGATCATCAGGGGAAGGAGCGCCACGGCCACGGCACGCCACGGGTTCCGGAAGGGCTCGGGCCGGAGCCACCTCGTCGCGGTCGTCATGCCCGCACCTCCTGCTCGGTCACATCTGTGTTCTGGTCAAGATGGGCCCCGGCCGGAGCCCTGTCGCCGGGGCTCACGTCGAGCTCCGGCGTGCCGGCCTGGGCGAGGTCGGTCGCGGCGAAGCCGGTCGAGCCCAGCAGCACCGCGACCCCTGCGGCCTGGGCGTGGGCGACGGCCTGCGCCAGCTCCGCCCGCGCGGCCAGGTCGCCGACGGTCTCCGTGGCGTCCACGACGAGCACCTTCGGCTTGTCACCCAGCGCCCGACGGACCGCCGCGGCGGGGTGCCCACCCTCGGCCGCCGAGTCGACCACGGCGACCCGGTGCCGGACGGAAGCGGCCCGCTCGGGCAGCACCAGTCCGGCGGTCTTGGCCACGCCGCCGGTCACCTTGATCCGGCCGGCGACAGCCAGGAGGAAGGCGCTGACCGGCGCGGTCGCGTCGCCGCGGACGAGCAGGGTGCCGCCGTCAGGCACGCGGACGCTCACCGGGCCGACGATCGTGCCGGACGGGCCGTGCACCTCCATGTCCCCGGCCGCGACAGCGTCGGTCGCCCCGGGCTCGGGCCAGTCGGCCAGCGACAGCTCGCGGGTCAGTCCCTCACCCTCGACGTCGAACGAGGGCAGCACCCGGTCGAGCCACTTCGGCATGTACCAGGCCTTCTCGCCCAGCAGCGCGAGCACCGCCGGGACGAAGACCATGCGCACCACGAACGCGTCCACGGCCACACCCACGGCAAGACCGAGCGCGATGGGCTTGAGGTTCATGTCGCCGTGCGGCACGAAAGCCACGAAGACCGCGATCATGATGATCGCCGCGGCCGTGACGACCTTGGCCGAGCCCTGGAAGCCCGTGGTGATCGCGTGCTTGGCGCTGCCTCCGTGCACGTAGTCCTCGCGCATGCGGGACACGAGGAACACCTCGTAGTCCATGGCGAGGCCGAACAGGATGCCCATGAGCACGATCGGCATGAAGCTGATCACCGGCCCGGTCCGGGTCACGTTCAGCGCCTCGGCGAGGACGCCGTGCTCGAACACGAGCGAGACCACGCCGAAGGCCGCACCCACCGAGAAGAGGTAGCCGATCGTGGCCTTGATCGGCACCGCGATGGAGCGGAACACCATGGTGAGCAGGATCAGGGAGAGGCCCACGACCACGAAGGCGAACGGCAGCAGCGCGTTGCCGAGCTTGTCCGACACGTCGATGCCGACGGCGGTGAAGCCGGTGACCGACAGGTCCACGCCGTACTCGTCGAGGAAGTGGTCGTGCAGCGAGCGGATCTCGCGCACCAGGGCCTCGGTCTCGGCCGAAGTCGGGCCGCCCTCGGGCACCACCTGGATGATGCCGGTGTCCGCGGTCTCGTTCGGCGTGGCGAGCGGCACGTCGGCGACGCCCGGCAGGTCGGCGATCTCGTCGCCGATCTGGTCCATGAGCGCCACGGGGTCGGTGCTGGTCACGATCGAGCCGGTCACGATGAGCGGGCCGTTGAAGCCGTCGCCGAAGTTCTCGGAGACCAGGTCGTAGGTGATGCGAGCCGGGTCCTCCTTGGCCATCACGCCGGCGTCCGGCAGGGCGAGGCGGAGGTCCAGGGCGGGGTAGCTCAGCGCGCCCATCGCGGCGATGACGAGCACCACGGTCAGCGCCGGGATCTTGGTGACCACGCGCACCCAGCCGGTGAAGAACCGGTTGGGCCTGTGCTCGGGGAGGGCCACGGCCGCGGCACGCGGGCGGGTCTCCTCGGGGTCGCCGTCCACCTCGGTGGCGGCGGCCGCGGCGGCCGCCGCCGCGGCACGTCGCTCCTTGCGCGACGGCCTGGGCCGGAGCCGCTCCCCCGCGAAGCCGAGCAGCGCGGGCAGCAGGGTGAGCGAGACCAGCACGGTGACGCCCACCGTGACCGCCGCCGCGACGCCCATGATGGTGAGGAACGGGATGCCCGCGACCCCCAGGCCGACCAGGGCGATCATCACGGTGAGGCCCGCGAACACGACCGCGGAGCCCGCCGTGGCGGTCGACCGCGCGATCGACTCGTGCACGTCGAGGCCCTTGCCGAGCTGCTCGCGATGCCGGGAGACGATGAACAGGGCGTAGTCGATGCCGACCGCCAGGCCCAGCATCACCGCCAGCATCGGCGTGGTCGAGTTGATCGGGCCGAGCACGGTGGCGGCGAACAGGAGCCCCATCGAGGCGCCGACACCGAGCAGCGCGTTCAGCAGCGGGAGCCCGGCGGCCACGAGGGAGCCGAGGGTCAGGACGAGCACCACGAGCGCGACCAGCAGGCCGATGCCCTCGGTCAGCGTCATCTCGGGGAACTTGGAGGAGAAGAGCTGGCCGCCGAGGTGCGCCTCGGCGCCGGCCGGAAGGGCCTGCGCCAGCGCGTCCGTCTCGGCGCCCAGCGCGGCCTTGGTCTCGTCGGTGATGGAGCCCTGGTCTCCGTCGAGCTGGATCGTCAGGAGGGTGGCGCGCTCGTCGTCGGAGACCGAGGCGGGCATGAGGTCGTCGTACGGGGAGGTGACCACCTCGACCTGCGAGACGTCCTCGAGGTCCGCGACACCGTCCTCGATGGCCGTGCGCATCGCGTCGTCGTTGATGGTCCCGCCCTCGGGCGCGACCACGATCACCTGCGCCGAAGCGCCACTGACCTGCGGGAATGTTGCTGCCAGGCGGTCGAGGGCCTCCTGGGACTCGGTGCCCGGGATGGACACCTGGTTGTCGAGACCTTGTTGCAGCAGGCCGGCCGCACCGCCCACCAGGACGAGTGCCACGACCCAGGCGGCTACGACGAACCGGCGGGCGCGGACGGCCCAGCGGCCGAGCGAGTAGAGGACGGAGGACACGCACACTCCTGGACGAGGCGGGGACCGATGACGGGACGTTCGATGCACCACTGTATCCGATACACGAGTGCATCCGATACATCAATGTATTGATAGACTGGCCACCCGCCACCTGAGGAGTTGCTGTGAGCACCGAACCCGCCAGCGACGTCGGCTCGGGGTCGTCCGTCGAGCGCGCGTTCGCCACGGCCCTGACCCCCCGACGTGAACGGACGCGCGAGCGTCTGCTCGACGCCGCCTTCACCGTCTTCGCGCAGCACGGCATCCACGGCGCGTCCATCGAGGCCGTGTGCGAGGCCGCCGGCTTCACGCGCGGCGCCTTCTACTCGAACTTCAGCAGCAAGGAGGAGCTGTTCCTCGCGCTCTCCGAGCGGGCGATGCGCCGCGAGCTCGTCGCGCTGGAGTCCGTCACCAGGAACATGGAGCCGGACGTCGTCCACTGCGGCGCCGTGAACCCCGACGCCATCGGGAGAATCCTCTCGGTGCTCGTCCCGGACGCCGGGGACGCCCGGCAGGGCGCGCTGATGCGGGCCGAGCTGGAGCTGCTGGCCATGCGCGACCCCGCTGTCGGGAGGCCGTTCCTCGCGCAGGAGGAGACGCTCCGCACCGAGCTCGGCGCCGCGATCGCGCGGATCCTCGAGGACTTCGGCCTACGGTTCACGATGGACCAGCGCACCGCGGTCGACCTGCTGCTCAGCGCCTACGAGTCGTCGGCCCGCGCTGCCGCCGTAGCGAGCCACACGCAGGAGGACGGCGACGCCGCACCCGGCGCCGCCGTCCTGAGCCAGCTGGTCAACCTGCTGGTCACGACCGCTGACTGAGCTACCAGCTCGCGTTGGCCGCCAGCTCCAGCGCGATCTCCTGCCACCACGCGCCGGCCGCCGGGCCGCCGTTGCACGCACCGTCCGACTCGCCGGGGAGCTTGACCCACAACAGCGCGTCGAGCGCCGTCGCGTCATCGACGAACCGGGGCCGCTCGCCGAGCGCCCGACCGCGCGGGTTGCACCACTCGCCGTTGGAACCGTTGCCGTTGCGGGACGTGTCGATCACGTAGGGACGGCCACCCACCTGGGACGACACCTCCTCCGCATAAGCCTGGGTGGCCGCGGTGGTCTGGTAGTTCGACGTGTTGAGCGCGAACCCGACGACGTCCGAGAAGCCGATGAGCTGCAGCCGTCGCGCGGCCTCCGCCGGGCTCAGCCAGCCCGAGTGCCCGGCGTCGACGTAGACCCGCGCGCCGGCCTCGGTCAGCGAGGCCGCCGCGTACCGCAGGTACCCGACGCGGTCGCCCTGGCCGTCGCAGTCGCCGAGCTGGGCGAGGGCGTCCGGCTCGAGGATCACCACCGGGTTGCCCTCGATACCGCTCGCCACCGTGTCGACCCACCGCGCGTACTCGCTCTCGGGCACCCCGCCGCCGGAATGGTTGCCGCAGTCGCGGCCCGGGATGGCGTACACGGTCAACACGCCGGTCGCGCCGGCGTCAGCTGCCCGGCCCGTGTAGTCCACGACCTCGTCGCGGGAGCGGTCGGCGTCCGCCCAGCTGCCCACCCAGTAGGACTGCGGGGTCAGGGCGATCTTCGCCAGCAGGTCCTTGTCGGTCCCGCTCGCCGCCTCCCAGGCCGCGTAGGCCTGGGTGTGCGTGTCCACGTAGAGCTCGGACACCGCGGGCGCGGTCTCGAGGCTGGTCACACCGAGGCTGGTCACACCGAGGCTGGTCACCCCCGCGGCGGCGCTCTGCGCCGTCAGGGTCGCGGTGGTCACGAGGGCGAGTGCTGCGGCCAGGGCCGCCGTTCGGGTACGGCGTCGTGCACGGGACATGGCGCTCTCCGTTCGTCCGGGGTCCACGCCCGGCCGGAACGGCCGAGACGTGCCCGCGCGACGTTAGGAAATCGCCGCTCCCGGCAGAACCACCCACATCGTTTAAGTTCCCGGACCTGGCCAGGAACACGAACGGTCAGACGTACAGATCACCGGAGTGACCTGTACGTCTGACACGTCCGAGGGATCAGCTCAGCGCCTCGCCGACCAGCGCCTTCGCGGCGTCCTGCACCTCGCCGAGGTGTTCCGCGGACACGAACGACTCCGCGTAGATCTTGTACACGTCCTCGGTACCGCTGGGTCGCGCGGCGAACCACGCGTCCGCCGTCGTGACCTTGAGGCCGCCGACCTTCGCGCCGTTGCCAGGCGCCTCGGTGAGCTTGGCCGTGATGTCCTGCCCCGCGAGCGTGGTGGACGAGACGTCGGACGGCGACAGCGCGGCGAGCCGGGCCTTCTCCTCGCGCGACGCGGCGGCGTCGACGCGGGCGTACCAGCTCTGGCCGTAGCGCTCGACCAGGTCGGCGTGGTGCTCGGACGGCGACCGGCCCGTGGTCGCCAGGATCTCCGAGGCGAGCAGCGCGAGCAGCAGGCCGTCCTTGTCGGTGGACCAGACGCGGCCGTCCTTGCGCAGGAACGACGCGCCCGCCGACTCCTCGCCGCCGAAGCCGACCTCGCCGGAGAGCAGGCCGGGGACGAACCACTTGAAGCCGACCGGCACCTCCACGAGGCGCCGGTTCAGGCCTGCCGCCACCCGGTCGATCAGCGCGGACGACACGAGTGTCTTGCCGATCGCGGCGTCGGCGGGCCAGCCCGGGCGTGCCCCGCCGTAGAGGTACTCGATCGCCACGGCGAGGAAGTGGTTGGGGTTCATCAGACCGTCGGCCGTCACGATGCCGTGCCGGTCGGAGTCCGCGTCGTTGCCGGTCGCGACGTCGAAGGGGGCCGGGCCGTCGCCGACGGTCATGCGCTGCACCAGCGACGCCATCGCGTACGGCGAGCTGCAGTCCATACGGATCTTGCCGTCCCAGTCGAGCGTCATGAAGGCCCAGCGGGGGTCGACCCGGGGGTTCACGACCGTGAGGTCGAGGTCGTACCGCTCGGCGATCGCACCCCAGTACTCGACGGAAGCACCACCCAGCGGGTCGGCCCCGATGCGCACCCCGGACGTGCGGATGACCTCCAGGTCGAGCACGTTCGCGAGGTCGTCCACGTACGTGGACAGGAAGTCGTGGCGGTGCGTGGTCTCGGCGGCGAGCGCCTGGTCGAGCTGTACCCGCTCCACCTGGCCGATGCCGGTGCGCAGGATCTCGTTGGCCCGGTCCGCGATCCAGCCGGTCGCGTCGGAGTCGGCGGGCCCGCCGTGCGGCGGGTTGTACTTGAAGCCGCCGTCGCGCGGCGGGTTGTGCGACGGCGTCACCACGATGCCGTCGGCGAGGCCGGAGCCGGGGGCGCCGACGCCGGGCGTGCCCGCGGCGAACCGCGTCTGGTTGTGCAGCAGGATCGACTGGCTGACGGCGGGCGTCGGCGTCCAGGAGTCGCGCGCGTCGACCATGACGTCGACGCCGGCGGCGGCGAGCACCTCGAGCGCCGTCTGCCAGGCCGGCTGCGACAGCGCGTGCGTGTCCCGGCCGATGAACAGCGGGCCGTCGGTGCCCTGCCCACGCCGGTACTCGACGATCGCGGCGGTGATCGCGACGATGTGCGCCTCGTTGAAGGCATGGTCGAGGCTCGATCCCCGGTGACCCGAGGTGCCGAAGACGACCTTCTGGCCAGGGTCTCCGGGGTCCGGGGTGAGGTCGTAGTAGGCCCCGACCACCCGGTCGACGTCGATCAGGTCGCTGGGCTGGGCGGGGGTTCCGGCACGCGCATCCATGCCGAAGATACTGCCAGGTAACGGGCGGGTACGTCGCCGCCCGCGCCCGGTCGGGCGCCCGCGCGTCGCCGTCGTAGGCTGGCGGCATGTTCCCGCCGATGCAGCCCGAGGTCCCCACGCTCCACCCCAGCGAGCTCGATCCGACCGCCCCCGTGCCCGCCGGCTCCGTGCTGCTGGACGTGCGCGAGCAGGACGAGTGGGACGCCGGCCACGCACCGGGCGCCGTCCACATCCCGCTGGGCGACCTGCCCGCGCGGTACGGCGAGCTCGACGCAGACACGCAGGTCCTGGTCATCTGCCACTCCGGTGGCCGCTCGGCGCGGGCCACGCAGTGGCTCAACGAGGCGGTCGGTCTCGAGGCGACCAACCTCGACGGCGGCATCGTCGCCTGGGCGGGCGCCGGCCTGCCCGTCGAGCGCTGACGCCTACTCGGCGACCCGCGGCTGGCTCGGGTCGGTCTCGTTCCAGACCCGGTCCAGCGCGGTGACGGCGTAGGTGTAGGTCTTGCCGGTCCCGACGGTGGTGTCGAGCCACGACTGCACGCGGCCGGACTCCGCGCGGAACGTACCCAGCAGGTTGGCGGGATCGTTCGTGTCCACCGTGTCGACGGCTCCGTCCGCGCGGTAGACGGCGAACGACGTCGCCCGCGCGTCCTTGTTGCCGATGTCCGTGAGGTGCAGCCGGACGCCGTCGCGCACCCTGCGCGCCTTAGCGAGCACCGGCGTGACCACGGGGTCGGCCGGCAGGTGCGGCATCGGCGGCACGAGGGCCGGGTGCTGGTAGTGGTCGGCGACCACCTTGCTCATCGCGCCCTGCGGGTCGGCGGGCACGTGCACCGCCGAGTAGTAGGCGTTGCCGTGGATCGGCCCGACGTCGCGGCTGACCTCCCGGCAGAGGTCGAGGTGGTTGGTGAGCTCCTCCGGGTCGGTGAAGACCCCGCTGGTCACCTTGTACAGGGCCTCGCCGATGTAGAGCTGGGTGCCGGACTGCGCGGCGACCTCGGCCCACCACGGAACGAGCGCCGCGTAGTCGGCGATCGCGAGCCCGATCTGCCAGTAGACCTGCGGGTTGACGTAGTCCAGCCAGCCCTCGAGCACCCACTTGCGGGTGTCGGCGTACAGGTCGTCGTACGACTGCTGCCCGGCGGTCTCGGACCCCAGCGGGTCGTTGTCGGCGTTGCGCCAGATACCGAACGGGCTGATCCCGAACTTCACCCAGGGCTTGGTCTCCTTGATCCGCACGCTCATCGATTCGACGAAGCTGTCGACGTTGTGCCGCCGCCAGTCCTCGATCGTGTCGAAGCCCGCGCCGTACAGCTCGTACGTGCCGACGTCGGGCAGCACGTGGCCGTCCACGGGGTACGGGTAGAAGTAGTCGTCGAAGTGCACGCCGTCGACGTCGTAGTTCTCCACCGCGTGCAGGATCGACTGCTTGATGTGCTCCTGCGCCGCGGGGACGCCCGGGTCGAAGTAGAGCCGGCCGTGGTACTCCCAGACCCAGTCGGCGTGCTGCCGGGCGGGGTGCTCGGGGACGAGCTGCGACAGGTCGGTGTCGATCGAGACGCGGTACGGGTTGAACCAGGCGTGCAGCTCGATGTTGCGCTTGTGCGCCTCCTCGACCATGAACGCGAGCGGGTCGTAGCCCGGGTCCTGGCCCTGGGTACCCGTCAGGTACTTGGACCACGGCTCGTACGGGCTGTCGTAGAACGCGTCGGCCGTGGGCCGGACCTGCACGAACACGGCGTTCAGGCGGTTCTCCCCGGCCACGTCGAGCCAGTGCAGGAACTCCGCCTTCTGCGCGTCGGCATCGAGGCCACTGGTGGAGGGCCAGTCGATGTTCGCCACGCTGGCGATCCACATGGCGCGCAGCTCGCGCTTGAGCCCCGTGACGGACGACGGCTCCGGCGTCGCGTTGCCGGTCATCGCCGTCGCGCCGAGCGCCGTCGCCGGGTCGAGGGCCGCGATGGTCACGCTGATCGCCGCGGCCGCTGTGCCGGCGGCCGCCATCGTGAGGAACTCACGGCGGCCGATCCCCGACATCACCCCCGCCCGGTCTGCCGTCCTGAGTGACGTGGTGCGCGCATAGGCGGGCAGTTCTGTCGCCTCACGGTGGGCGGGGTGCCTCACGTACTTGACCTCCGGTGCTGGCTGCTGGGGGTTGGTGCCGTGGTGCTCGGTGATGTGGTTGTACTAGGTGCGAAGTTGGCCGGCGCCGATCGGCCACATTGAGGTGACAAACAATGCCACCGGGCGACGCCGTGGGGAAACTCTCGCACATGTCGCGCCGGATGTGAAGTTTGCAGTGTGGATCAGATCTTGAAACTTACTTTCACGCCTCCGAGACCGGCCGCAGCAGCAGGTCGTCGTACTCCGGCGAGTGTTTGCGCACGTAGGCACGGATGTACGGGCACAGCGGGACGATCTTGTCGCCGGCGTCCCGCACCATGCCGAGCGCCGCCTTGGCGAGCTGACCCGCCAGCCCCTGGCCCGCGTACTCGTCGAACACTTCGGTGTGTACGAAGTACACAGTGCCCGGATCGGTGTCGTAGACCGCGAAGCCGGCCAGGGTGCCGTCGACGCGCACCTCGAACCGGGACTCCTCGGGGTTGTCGACCACTGTCACCTGGGGTTCGTCAGTCATGGGGCCCATCGTGCGGCACGTGTCCGCCGGTTGCCAGCCCCGTCCGGCCCGTCCGCGCGTGAGCCGGGTCACCGGTGCCGAGCGAGGCTCGTGTCAGTGGCGGGTGCGAGACTCGACCCGTGCCCGAGACCGCCGCTTCACCCCGCTCCAACCCCTACGCGGCAGTGCTCCGCACCCCGGGCGCGCTCCGGTTCTCGGCGGCGGGCGCGCTGGCCCGCCTTCCGATGTCCATGGTCGGGATCGGTGCCGTGCTCATGGTGCAGGGCCTGTACGACAGCTACGCCATGGCGGGCCGGGTCGCAGCCGTGCTGGGCCTGGCCCAGGCGTTCGTCGCGCCGCAGATCGCGCGCTGGGTGGACCGGCGCGGGCAGCGGACGGTGCTGTTGCCCGCGCTGGCCGTGTCGCTCCTCGGCCTGGGCGGCCTGATCACCGCCGCCGTGCTCGGCGCGCCCGAGTGGGTGCTGTGGTTGTTCGCCGCCGTGGCCGGAGCGAGCCAGGGCTCGTACGGCTCGATGGTGCGCGCACGCTGGAACCACGCGCTGGACGACCCGCGTCGCCTGCACACCGCGTACTCGCTGGAGTCGTCGATCGACGAGCTGGTCTACATCGTGGGGCCCGTGCTGGCCACGACGCTCGCGACGGCGGTGGCGGCGCCGTCCGCCCTGGTCGTCGCCGGGGTCGCCGCGCTGGTGGGTGGCCTGCTGTTCGTGGTGCAGCGCGCCACCGAGCCGCCGGTCGTCGCACCGGACACCGAGGTGCGGCACCGCCCCGTGATCCTGACCCCGGGCATGCCGGTGCTGGTGCTCGTCTTCGTGGCCATGGGCGTGATCTTCGGCTCCATGGAGGTCGTCACGGTCGCGTTCGCCGAGGAGCTCGGCAGCAAGGGCGCCTCCGGCCTCGTGCTGGCGGTGTTCGCACTGGGCTCGATGGTCGCCGGGCTGGTCTACGGCGCCCGGAACTTCACCAGCCCCGCGGTCCGGCGGTTCGTGATCGGCATGGCGGCCCTCGGGCCCGGCGTTTCCCTGTTCCTCCTGGCGCACTCGCTCTGGACCCTGGCGGCGGCGATGTTCGTGGCCGGACTGGCCATCGCACCCACCGTCATCACGGGCAACGGCCTGGTGCAGGACATGGTGGGCCGGCACCAGCTCACCGAGGCCCTGACCTGGGTCGGCACGTCGATCGGCATCGGCGCCTCGCTGGGCGCGTCCGTGGCCGGGCTGCGCGTGGACGACGCCGGGGCGGACGCCGGGTTCCTGGTGCCCGTCGCCGCGGCCTGGTTCGCCGCTCTGCTGACGCTGGCCGCCAGCCGCACGCTGCGCCGGCAGTCCGCGGCGTAGCAACCGCCCGCGAAGAGCCCCACCGGGTGGAATTTCACCCGTTTAATCCAGAAATGACAAATGGGCTTCCTGATACGTTACTTCTGACTTCTCACATCTTCACGAACGGACCCGGGATGCTTGTCTTCATCGTCATCGGACTCCTCGGGCTCGGGCTCGCCGTCACGTCACTCCTGCTCGGCGACTTCCTCGACCTGCTGGACGGCGCCATCTCGGGCACCTCGCTCGGTGCCGGCGGGCTCCTGTTCGGTGCGACCGGGATGCTCGTGCTGTCCTCGGGGCTCGAGCCGTGGGTCGCCTACCCGGCGGGGATCGTCGTCGCCGTCCTGGTCGTCGTGCTGGTGAACGTGCTGATCAAGCGTGTCAAGGCCGGTGAGGACAGCACCCCCGTCTCGCTGGTGGGCACGCAGGGCTCCGTGACGTCCGACGTCGACCGCGGGCACGGCGAGGTCTCGCTCGACGCCGCCAGCGAGCTGGAGACCCGGCTCGCGTTCGCCGACGAGCCGATCGGCCAGGGCACGCGGATCGTCGTCGTGGAGCAGCACGGGGCGCGCGTGAAGGTCGAGCCGGTACTGCACTGAGGCGCCGGCTCCCCAGGCCCGCACTCCCCCGAGACCACCTCAGGCCGGGACCGCTCGTCGGCCCGGTCTGCTCCAACACACCCCAGGAGCCGACATGGAACTGAACGGTCAGCTGGTCGGCGTCATCGCCGTCGTGGCGGGCGCCCTAGCGATCTTCCTCGTCCTCGCGTTCGTCGCGAGCAGGATCCGGCGTGTGCCGCCGAACGAGGCGCTGATCGTCGTGGGCCGTGGCGCGGGCAAGTCGGAGGCTCAGACCGCGAGCCAGCGCGTCGTCGTCGGCGGCCGGGCGTTCGTCTGGCCGGTGCTGCAGCAGGGCTTCTCGATCTCGCTGGAGCAGCGGCAGATCGGTATCACGGTCGAGGGCGTCGACAAGAACCGCATCAAGATCGCGATCAAGGCGTCGATCAACTTCAAGGTGCGCGGTGACGAGGAGGGCGTGCGGCGTGCCGCACAGCGCTTCCTGTCCCAGCAGCACCTGCTGACGGAGATCATCAAGGAGTCCCTGGAGGGCTCGCTGCGGTCGATCGTCGGCGACATGACGATCGAGCAGATCATCTCGGACCGCAAGGGTCTGTCCGACCGCGTGGTGCAGTCGACCAAGACGGACCTCTCGGAGCAGGGCCTCCAGGTCGACCTGCTGAACATCTCCGACATCTCGACTCCGGGATCGGACTACCTCGCGAACCTCGGCCGCGCCGAGGCCGCCAATGCCCGCCAGCTCGCCGAGGTCTCCGAGGCGGAGGCCAACCGCGCCTCCGAGTTCGCCGTGATCGAGGCCGCCGAGCAGATCGCCGAGCGGCAGAAGGCGCTCGACCTCAAGAAGGCCGCCATCAAGGCGGAGACCGACAAGGCGAACGCCGAGGCCGAGGCCGCCGGCCAGCTCGCCCGGGCCGAGCAGGACCGGCTCGTGGCGCAGCAGGAGCGCGAGGCCATGGCCGAGAAGGCGCGCGTGGAGCAGGAGCGCCTCGACATCGAGGTTCGCAAGCCCGCCGAGGCCACGGCCTACGCCGAGGTCCAGAGCGCCAACGCGCGTCGTGACGCCAACAATGCGGCTACCGAGGCCGAGGCGTTCAAGCGCACCACGATCGCCCAGGCGAACAAGACGGCCGCGCTGCAGGACGCCGAGGCGCTGGCCGAGTCGGTCCGCCGCGCCGGTGAGGCCGAGCGCGACAAGCAGGTGGCTCTCGCCGCCGGTATCGAGGCCGAGGGTCGCGCCCGGGCCGCCGCCGTCGAGGCCGAGGGCCTCGCGGAGGCCAAGGCCACCGACGCCAAGGCCGAGGCGCTGCGCAAGTACGGCGAGGCCGCGCTGGTGCAGGAGCTCATCGAGCGCCTGCCCGACATCGTCCGCGCCGCCGCCGAGCCGATCGCCTCGATCCAGGGCATGACCGTGGTCTCGACCGACGGCGCGTCGGCGCTCACCAAGAGCGTGGCGTCCGTGCTCGGCGAGGGGCAGGGCGTCGTCAAGCAGCTCACGGGCGTGGACATCAACCAGCTCATCTCGGGCCTGGCCGCCGCGGGCACCGCGCGCACCGGGGACGCGGCCAGCAAGAACTGATCCACCGGACGTGGGGGGGGCCCCCCGCCCCCCCCGGGGCGGGGGGGGCCCCCCCCCCCCCGCCCCCCCCCCGGGGGGCGGGCGCGGGGGGGGGGGCGGGGGCCCCGCACCCGCC
>NZ_JBIRYI010000022.1:0-78037 GCF_044389675.1 Promicromonospora kroppenstedtii
ACCCGGGTGAGGCGGTTTCGCTGAGCGGTCGGGGGGTTGGGGGGCGCTGAGGGCCGCCCACGGCCCCCAAGGCAAGGGAAAAACCCCCCCCGGGGGGGGGGGGCCCCGCCCCGGGGGGCCCCCCCCCCCCCCCCCCCCCCCCCCCCGACCGATCTCATTTCCGCGGCCGACGTGCCGGGCGCTCCGGGACCGGCTTGGCCGCCTCGATCTCCGCCGCCGGCACCGTGACCTCCTGCGGCTCGCCGCGCCCGGGCGCCGGGTCGGTGCGCAGCCGCAGGCCTGCGTCGGAGACCTCGACGACGTGGCCGATCAGGTCCGTCCAGCGGTGCGCCGTGCCGCCGTCGGACACGACCGGGCCGGCTGGTGCGAGCCGCCGCCGGACCACCACGCGGGTACCGGGGTGCAGGCCCCGCCACCCGCCGGGCGCGGCCGGTGTAGCGAATGTCACGTCACTTCTCCTTCCGCTGCGTGAGACCGGTGGGGATCAGGGGGCGTCCCGGGAGATACTAGGATCGCCCCGCCGGGCCGGTCCCGCGGTCGGCATCGTGCATGATCCTCAGTCCGGAAGTGGAAGGACACCCTCCAAGTGACCTACGTGATCGCTCAGCCGTGCGTCGACGTCAAGGACCGGGCGTGCATCGAGGAGTGTCCCGTGGACTGCATCTACGAGGGCAGCCGCTCCCTGTACATCCACCCGGACGAGTGCGTGGACTGCGGCGCCTGCGAGCCGGTCTGCCCGGTCGAGGCCATCTACTACGAGGACGACGTCCCCGACGAGTGGAAGGACTACTACCGCGCGAACGTGGAGTTCTTCGACGACCTGGGCTCGCCGGGCGGCGCCGCGAAGATGGGCGTCATCGAGAAGGACGACCCGATGATCGCGGCCCTTCCGCCCCAGGCCTGACGGCCCGTCGGCATGGGCCTGCACGACCTCTCGGATCTCCCCTTCGCCTGGGACTCGATCGACGGCATCACCGCCACGGCGAGGGCCCACCCGGGCGGGCTGATCGACCTGTCCATGGGCACGCCCGTGGACCCGACGCCCGACGTCGTGCGGAAGGCGCTCGAAGCCGCGTCGAACGCGCCCGGCTACCCGATGACGGCGGGTACCCCGGCGCTGCGCCAGGCCGTGGCGGACTGGTTCGCCCGGCGCCGCGGCGTGCCGGGCCTCGACCCCGCGGCCGTGGTCCCGACCATCGGCTCCAAGGAGCTCGTCGGGCTGCTGCCCTCCCTGCTGCACCTGGGCCCCGGCGACGTGGTGGTGCACCCCGCCGTGGCCTACCCCACCTATCTCGCGGGCATCCGCGCGGCCGGTGCCACGCCGCTGGCCACGGACGACGTCGCCGACTGGGCCGGCCGGGACGACGTCAAGATGGTCTGGGTCAACAGCCCGGGCAACCCCACCGGCCGCGTGCTCGACGCTGCCGCGCTGCGCACCGTGGTCGACGCCGCGCGCGCGATCGGCGCCGTCGTCGTCTCCGACGAGTGCTACGCCGAGCTGGTGTGGGACACGCCGTACGACGCCATCACCGGCACCGGCGGTGTGCCCTCGATCCTGGACCCGAGCGTGTGCGGCGGGTCCCACGAGGGGCTGCTGGCCGCGTACTCCCTGTCCAAGCAGTCGAGCATCGCGGGCTACCGGGCCGCGTTCCTCGCCGGCGACGCGGCCCTGGTCGCGGACCTCACGCAGACTCGCAAGCACCTGGGCCTGATCGTGCCCGCGCCGGTCCAGGCCGCGATGACGGCCGCCATGTCCGACGACGCCCACGTCGCCGCGCAGCGCGAGGCCTACGGCGCCCGTCGCCGGGCGCTGGCCGCCGCGGTCACCGAGGCGGGGTTCGTCATCGACGAGTCGACCGCCGGTCTGTACCTCTGGGTGGCGGCTCCGGACGGGCGGCCGGGCCTGTCGGTGGCCGAGTGGTTCGCCGAGCGCGGGATCCTCACCGCACCGGGTCATCTGTACGGCGACGGCACCCACACGCGTGTGGCGCTGACCTCGACTGACGCGCAGATTGCCGATGCTGTGACACGCATCACGCAGCCTTGACCGATGGATTGGAAAAACTAGAGCAGGGCGCGATACTGTCGTGCCCCAGGTCGACGCTGTCCCGACACCTTTCTTTCACAGCAGCGTCCCTCGTGCGCCACTCAGGAAGGAAGACATGACCTCCACACCGCTGGACGGCTCGAGCCGCGTCGAGCTCGCCGTCGACGGAACCACTCACACCCTGCCTGTCGTCGCCGCCAGCGAGGGCAACGACGGCATCGTCGTGTCGTCGCTGCTCAAGGACACGGGCCTGGTCACGGTCGACCCCGGGTTCATGAACACGGCGTCGTGCGAGTCCTCGATCACCTACATCGACGGCGATGCCGGCATCCTGCGCTACCGCGGCTACCCGATCGACCAGCTCGCCGCCGGCTCGGGCTTCCTCGAGGTGGCCTACCTGCTCATCTACGGCGAGCTGCCGAGCACCTCGGAGCTGGACGCGTTCACCGAGCGCGTCAACCGGCACACCCTGGTGCACGAGGACTTCCGCACCTTCATGGGAACGTTCCCGCGCAACGCGCACCCGATGGCCGTGCTGGCCTCCGCGGTCAACGCGCTGTCCACGTTCTACCCGGAGTCGCTCGACCCGGCGGACGACGACCAGGTCGACCTCGCCACGGTGCTGCTGCTGGCCAAGACCCGCACCATCACGTCCTACCTGCACCGGCGCCGAGTGGGCGAGCCGCTGCTGTACCCCGACTACTCGCGCGGCTATGTCGAGGACTTCCTGCGCATGACCTTCGCGACGCCGTACGAGGCCTACGAGGCCGACCCGGTGATCGTGGACGCGCTGGAGAAGCTCCTCGTGCTGCACGCGGACCACGAGCAGAACTGCTCCACGTCCACCGTGCGCGTCGTCGGCTCCTCCAACGCGACCCTGTACGCATCAGTGGCCGCGGGCGTGAACGCGCTCTCGGGTCCCGCGCACGGCGGCGCCAACGAGGCGGTGCTCACCATGCTGGAGAAGATCCGGTCGGGTGGCGAGACCGTCGAGACCTTTATGGAGAAGGTCAAGAACAAGCAGGACGGCGTGCGCCTGATGGGCTTCGGCCACCGCGTGTACAAGTCCTACGACCCGCGCGCCGCGATCGTGAAGAAGTCGGCCGACGAGGTGCTCGACAAGCTCGGCGCCAAGGACGAGCTGCTCGACATCGCGCGCGGCCTGGAGGAGATCGCCCTCTCGGACGACTACTTCGTGGAGCGCAAGCTCTACCCGAACGTCGACTTCTACACCGGCCTGATCTACAAGGCCATGGGCTTCGAGCCGGCCATGTTCACGCCGCTGTTCGCGCTGGGCCGCATGCCCGGCTGGATCGCCCAGTGGCGCGAGATGATCAAGGACCCGCAGACCAAGATCGGGCGCCCGCGCCAGGTCTACACCGGCGCCACCGAGCGCCCGTACGTTCCGGCGTCGCAGCGCTGAGCCTGGGGAAAGCCTTCCATTTCGGTCGGTTGCTCTGAGTTCGGTCCATTCTTGGACCGAACTCAGAGCAACCGACCGAACTCGTTTCCGGGGCCGCAGGGCTGCGTGACCGGATCGTTGCTTCCGGCAGCCACAGTTTCGTCGTGAGTGTCACAGGGGCGGGCTACTTTGGCCCCGTGAGTCGAGCCACCCTCCTTGCCCGCCGGTCCACGGCGCACCGCGGGCTGCTCGCGCTCGTCTGGCTGCTGGTGGCGGTCCTGACCGGCGCGCTCGGTGTGACCGTCGGCTGGACGCAGGCCGCCGCCACCGCGGGCGCCCGCGACGGGCTGGCAGCGGTCGAGCCCTCTGGGCGGGCGGTCCAGCTCGCCACCCGCCTCGCCGACGGCGCCGAGGCCGACGCCCAGGACGCGCGCGTCCAGCAGGTGCTCGCGGAGCTGCTCGACGGCGTACCGCACCGCGTCACCTACGACGTGCGGACCGAGCCGCAGTACACGGCGGGCGCCGACGGCGCCGACCTCGGCCGCTGGTCGGTGGCGCTCCTGCCCGCGCCCTCGCGCCAGGACGCCCTGTCCGGGGCGGGCGCGAGCGGCGTCACCCTCGTGGACGGCGCGTGGCCCACCGCGAAGGACGAGGCTGCCCTCCAGGCCGACGCGGCCCAGGCCGCCGGCCTGTCGGTCGGCGACACGCTCCGGGTGGGCGTGGACCCCGAGGACCCCACGGATACCGGCACCCCGGTCACGGTCAGCGCGACCTGGCGCGTCACCGAGCCGGACGACGCGGGCTGGCTCGGTGACCCGGCCGTGCTGACCGGCGCGGACGGCGCCCACCCCGGGCCCGTCGTCGTGAGCGCGGACGTCATCACCGGACTGGACACCGTCCCGTTCGCCCGCTGGACCGTGGTGCCCGACGGCGACGCGATCACCCCGGCTGACCTGCCCGCCCTCGCGGCCCTCACCCCCGAGGTCGAGCGGACCCTGGGCGAGGACGACGACGTCGCCCCCCGCGGGCTGACCATCACCGGCACGCTCGACGTGACGGCCGCCGACCTGGGCGCCGCGCTGCGCGCCGCCGACGCCGTCGCGCTCGTCCCGCTGTCCCTGCTGGCCCTCGTCGGCCTGGTCGCGCTGGTGCAGGTGGCCCGGCTGCTGGCGGCGACCCGGGAGGGCGAGGTCGCGCTCCTGGTGTCCCGCGGCGCCGCACCCGGCACGGTGACGGCCGCGTCCGCGGTGGAGGTCGCGCTGCTCGCACTGACCGCCGCAGCGGCCGGCGGGGTCGCCGCATGGGGCGCGCTGCGCGCCGTCGTGGGTGCCGGCCCCGGGACAGCCGCCACCGCCGGTGCGCCCCTGGCCGTGGCCCTCGCGGTCGCCGTGGTGGCCACCGCGACGCTCGTCCTGGTCGCCGCGCTGCAGGCGCAGGCGGCGGTGCGGCGCCAGGTGACCGACCGCTCGGGGCGTGTGCGGCAGGTCGCTGCGCTCGGCACCGTGGTGCTGACGGTGGCCGCCGCCGCGGTGAGCGTGGCCCAGCTCCTGCGCTACGGCTCGCCGCTGGTGACCACTCCCGGCGGTCTGCGCACCGACCCCACGGCCGCCGCCGCGCCCGCGCTCGCGCTGGCCGCGCTCGCCGTCGCGGCCATGGCGGTGCTCGGCCCGGCCACGCGCCTGTGGGCGGCCCTCGCCGGGCGGTCGCGCGGCGTCGTCGGCCCGCTCGCCGCGCGCCAGGTGGCCCGCCGCATCGTCGTCTACGTGGTGCCCGTGGTCCTGCTCGTGCTCGCCGGCGGGGCCGCGACCCTGGCCGGCGGCTACGCCGGCACCGCCGAACGCCTGCGGGAGGACGTCGACGTGCTCACCAACGGCGCTGACGTGCGGATCACAGCGCCCGAGAGCGGGCGCCTGGACCCGGCTCCCTTCCTGCCGGGCGGGACCGGCCCCGGAGACAGCGCCGTGGCCTCGGCGCCCGTGCTGTCCGGGACCGCCTACTCCGACGGCCTGCCGGTCACGATGCTGGCGCTGCCCGCGGCCGCCGTACCGCAGGTGGTGCGCGCCCCGGAGGAGGTGCTCGACGTCGAGCGGCTGGCCGGCGACCTGGCGAGCGACAGCTTCGCCGACGCGCCCGCCCTGCCCGACGGCGCCCGCGACGTCACCCTCACCGTGCGCGCCGGCATCGAGGAGACCGTCAGGACCGAGCTGGCCGACTGGGCGCCCCGGCACGAGCTCGACCTGTCCCTCGTGCTCGCGGC
The DNA here is from genome assembly GCF_044389675.1 of Promicromonospora kroppenstedtii. Lineage (NCBI taxonomy): Bacteria > Bacillati > Actinomycetota > Actinomycetes > Micrococcales > Promicromonosporaceae > Promicromonospora > Promicromonospora kroppenstedtii. Next base: position 5,707 of record NZ_JBIRYI010000022.1, read on the forward strand.
GCCCGACGGGTCGGTCGCGACGGTCGAGCTCGGGCAGCTCACCGAGGGCGGCGGGGACGGCGACCTCGGCGAGGACCCGGCCGTGCAGGAGCTGACCGCCGACGTGCCGGCGCCCCCGCAGGGCCAGGCCTGGCGCATCGCCGCGCTCGACGTCGACACCCGGCCCGGCTGGTCGATCGCCGAGGTGACGATGGCCGTCGAGGGCATCACGGCGGGCGGGCAGGACGTCGAGCAGCCCCGGTGGACGCCGTCGGAGACCTTCGACGGCCCCTCGGGGCTCGTGCTGACGGAAGGCAAGGCCGACCTCACGATGGCGCTGGGCGAGGACGGCGCCACCGCGGCCAGCCGGCTGCGGCTCCTGAGCAGCCCCGAGGCGGCGCCGGTGCCGCTGCTGGCGTCGTCGTCGCTGACCGGCGCGCTCGGCGTGGCCACGGGGGACACCTTCGAGCTGACGCTGGGCGGCACGCGGCTGCCGGTGCAGGTCGTGGCGTCGTCGGGCACGGTGCCCGGCGCACTCGACCCCTACGCGGCGCTCCTGGACCGCGGGGCGCTCGCCGCCGCGCTGGTGCGTGACGTGAGCGACCCGGTGCTGACGAACGAGGTCTGGCTCGCGGCGGGGCCGCCCGGCCCGGCCGGGCCCGCACCCGCCGTGGCGAGCCTGGCCGAGGGCGCGACGGCCGCCGCCGAGGCCGCCGGGACGAACAGCCGGGAGCGGCCCGCGGTGAGCACCCCGGGCTACGGCTCGACCGACACCGCGGTGCCCGTGCGCGTCTCGTTCTGGCTTGCCGCCGCCGGGGCGACCGTCCTCGCGCTGGCCGGGGTGCTCGCGGTCGCCGTCGCCACGCTGCGCGAGCGGCGTGGGGAGGTCATCGTGCTGCGCGCCGTGGGGCTCGGCCCCGTGGCACAGGGCCGGGCGCGGGCCGCCGAGCTGATCACCGTCGGGATCGTCGCCCTCGCCGTCGGCGCTGTCGCCGGGTGGGGTGTGGCCGCCCTGGCCGCGGGCGGGCTCGCCGCCGCGACCCTCACCGGGATCGACGCGGCGCCGCCCGCGCAGCTCGTCCTCGCGTCCGGGGGCACCGCCCTGGTGCTGGCCGCCGCGATGGCCGGGCTGGTCCTGGTCGCGGCCGGCGTCGGCGGCCGCGTCGCCGCCCAGGCACGCGACACCACCTACCGCGAGGAGGTCCGCTGATGGCGGCCCTGTCCGGGCTGGGCCTGCTCGCCCGGCGCCAGCTGCGCACGTCGTGGGGCGCGACGGCGGTGCTCGGCGTCGTCGCGTTCCTCGCCGCCGGGGTGCTGTCCACGGCGCCGCGCGCCGTCGCGACCATGCACGCCGACCAGGTGGCCTACGAGACCGCGACCGCCTCGGGGCCGGCCCGGGACGTGATCTCGGTGGTGGGTTCGATTCCCGGCCAGGCGCCGTCCGGCGGCTTCTACGACCCGGGCGCGGTCGGCGGCGGCGTGCCGGACGAGCCGGACTGGGCGCCGTTCGTCGAGAACCTGCACGCCGTCCGCGCGGAGTCCCCCGAGCCGCTGCGCTCGGTCATGGGCGCGCCGCTCTTCCACGTGACCTCGACCGACCCCGCGTACACCGTCCCGGTACCCAGCTCCGAGCTCGCCGAGGCCAAGGTGTTCCTCCGGACGGCCCCGGACCTGGACGAGCACGCCGAGCTGATCGAGGGGCGCTGGCCCACCGCGACCGCGGGGCCCGTGTTCCTGGGGGACGAGCAGTCCGTGGGTCAGCCCACCGAGCGGGCACCGGCCTTCGAGGTCGCCGTGTCGCGCGCCGTCGCCGAGACGTACGGCTGGGAGCTCGGCGGCCGGTACGACAACCTCTCCGGCTCGGGCGTGATCGCCCTGGCCGGTCGCTACCCGTCCCTCGTCGTGACGGGGATCTTCGACACCGGCGACCCCGACGCGGACTACTGGCTGCACCACGCCCTGGGTGCCAGGGCATCCGTGATCGCGGACCCGAACCGCGGCCTGCTCGGCACCGCGACCGCCTACGTGGACCCGGCCATGCTCACGCCGCTCACCCTGGGGGTGGCCGAGACCCGCGTCTGGTTCCCGGTGAGCACCGACGGCCTGACGGCCGCCGAGGTGCCGGTGCTCCTGTCCCAGATGCAGGGCCAGTCGGCCAGGACGTTCCCCGTCGCGGCCGGCCCTGACGACCCCACGCCGCTCCAGCTGCGGCCCACCAGCCGGCTCACCGAGATCTTGGAGAGCCTGCTCGCGCAGCGCACCGGGGTCGACGCGATCGTCGCCGTCCTCGCCGTGGGCCCGCTCGGCGCCACCGTCGCCGTGCTGGCCCTGGGGGCTCGGCTCGTCGTCGACCGTCGCCGCTCGGCGCTCGCCCTGTTGCGGGCCCGTGGCGCGTCCGGTACCCAGGTGCGGCTCCTCATGGGCGGCGAGGGGCTCGTCGTCGGGCTCGGCTCGGCGGCGGTGGGGTTCGCGGCGGGCCTGGTGCTCTCGGCCGTGGCCGGCCTCGACGCCCCCGTCACCGCCGTCCAGGTCCTCCTGGCGGTGGCCGCGGGCCTCGCCCCGGCTTTCGCCCTCGCGCTCGCCACGTCGCCCGCCGGCCTCCGGCCCACGCGGGCGGACCTCGCGCCGCGCTCGCGCAGCCGGGTGCGCTGGGTGCTGGAGGTGCTCGTCGTCGCGGGCGCCGCGCTCGCGACCTGGCTGCTGCTCTCCCGCGGCGTCGTGGCCGGGTCGGGCGCCGGCTCCGGGACCGGCGTCGACCCGCTCGTCGCCGCGGCGCCCCTGCTGGTCTCCCTGGCGCTCACGCTGCTCGCGGTCCGCGCGTACCCTTGGCTCGCGCTCGCGGCCGAGCGGGCGCTCGCGCCCCGGCGCGACCTGGTGCCGTTCCTGGGTGCCGCGCGCGCCACGCGCGACCCCGCGGGCGGCCCCGTCCCGGCGATCGCGCTGGTGCTCGCGGTGGCCGTCGCGGCGACCTCGGCCGTCCTGTACTCCACGGTCTCCGGCGGCGTGGTCCGTGAGGCATGGCGGGCGACCGGCGCGGACCTGCGCGTCTCGGGTCCCGTGGTCGACGCGCCGGTGGCGGAGCAGGTGGCGGCGATCGACGGCGTCGCCGCGGTGTCGCCGGTGGGCGACGTCGGCGACGGTGTGCTGCAGGGCGCGGGCTCCTCGCCGAGGGCCGAGGTGTGGACCGTGGACGCGGCCGAGCTGGCCGTCGCGCAGCAGGACGTCGAGGGCGCCCCCGAGGCGCTGACCGACCTGGCCGGGGAGGGCGGCGCGGACGCCGACGGGGCGCTCCCCGTGATCCTCACCCCCGGTGCGGCCGGTCCGGGCGTCGGGCCGGGGACCACCGGGATCACGCTCACGACGCAGGCGGGCAACGTGCCCGTCCAGGTCGTCGACGTGGTCGACGAGCTCCCGGGACTGCCGGCCGGCCGCTCGCTCGTGCTGGCCGACGGCGACCGTCTCGCCGAGGCCACGGGCGACGTCACCTACGCGCGCCTCGCGCTCGTGGGCTTGTCCGACGACGCCGACCGCGCCGCCGTGACGGGCGAGATCTCCCGGCTGCTCCCGTCGTCGGTCGTGGAGGACCCGGACCAGGAGGCCGACGCCGTGCTGGCGGCGCCCGTCTCGGGCGGGCTGGCCGTCGCGTTCGTGCTGGCCGTGCTGCTCGCGGGCCTGCTGTGCGCTGGGGCCGTGGTGATGACGCTCATGCTCGCCGCTCCCGCACGGGCGCGGCTGCTCGCCGTGCTGCAGACCCTCGGTCTCTCGCCCCGGCAGGGCCGCGGGCTGGTCGGCTGGGAGATCGGGCCGTGGGCGGTGGTGGCCCTCGTGATGGGCGCCGTGCTCGGCGTGGTGGTGCCGGAGGTGGTGCTGGCCGCCGTGGACGTCACCGCGCTGACGGGCGGCCCGACCCAGCCCGACGCGCAGTACGACCCGGCGCTGCTGGGCGCGGCCGCCGTCGGCTTCGTGGTGGTGGTGCTGGCCTCGGTCGGCGTGGCGGCGGCACTGAGCCGCCGCGGCGAGGTGGCCGCCCAGCTCCGGATGGGGAGCAACGACTGACATGAGGGAGAACCGATGAGCACGACCATCGAGCTGACGGGCGGCGCGCCGGCCTCGGCCGGGCCCGCGGAAGGCGGCGAGATCCGGTGCGCCGACCTGGTGCGGATCTTCGCCACCGACGGCGTGGAGGTGCAGGCCCTGCAGGGCCTCACGCTGACGGTCGAGCCCGGGGAGATCGTCGCCGTCGTCGGCGCGTCCGGTTCCGGCAAGTCCACGCTGCTGACCATCCTGTCGGGCCTGGACACGCCGACCGGTGGTTCCGCGGTGGTGGCAGGCACCGACCTGCTGACCATGGGCCACGCCGAGCGGGTGCGGTACCAGCGGTCCACCGTCGGCTTCGTCTGGCAGCAGACGTCGCGCAACCTGCTGCCCTACCTCACGGCGGCGGAGAACGTGCGGCTCCCGCTGGAGCTGGCCGGCTCGCTGCCGCGGCGCGAGCGCGCGCGCCGGGTCGAGGCGTTGCTCGAGCTGCTGGAGGTCGGGCACGTGGCCGGTCGGCGGCCGGGGGAGATGTCCGGCGGTGAGCAGCAGCGCACCGCCATCGCGGTGGCGGCGGCCAACAACCCGCGTGTGCTCCTGGCCGACGAGCCCACCGGCGAGCTCGACGAGGCCACCTCGGTCGAGGTGCTGGAGGCTCTGCGTGGCGTCAACCGCGAGACCGGCGTGACCACCTTGATCGTGACGCACGACCCGACCGTGTCCGAGCACGTCGCGCGTACCGTCCAGATCCGCGACGGGCGCACGTCCACGGAGACGCTGCGCCGCACGGAGGTCGACGAGCACGGCGCCGAGCGGCACGTCGCGGAGGAGTTCGCGGTGGTCGACCGGGTCGGCCGGCTGCAGCTGCCGCAGGACTTCGTGCACGCGCTCGACCTGCGCGACCGCGTGCGGCTGGCGCTGGAGCCCGACCACGTGGGCGTGTGGCCGGCTGCGCCGGGCCAGGCGGCGGAGCCCCACCCGCAGGTCGAGCCTGTCGAGACCGCCACCGAGGAGGAGCGATGACCACCACCACCCCGGCCCGCACCGTGCTGCGTGCCCAGGGCCTCACCCGGGTGTTCGGCACCGGTGCCGGCGAGGTGCGCGCGCTGGCGGACGCGACCCTGGAGGTGGCCGCGGGCGAGCTGCTCGTGGTGCGCGGGCCGTCCGGTTCGGGAAAGACGACGCTGCTGAACCTGCTCGGCGGGCTGGACCGGCCGACGTCGGGCGGCGTGTGGCTCGGCGACGCCGAGCTGTCCGCGCTGGGGGAGCGCGACGTGCTGGCCGCGCGGCGCGACCGGATCGGCTACGTGTTCCAGTCGTTCGGGCTGGTGCCCGTGCTGTCCGCCGCGGAGAACGTGGAGGTCCCGCTCCGCCTGCGGCGCACCCCGCAGGACGAGCGCTCGCGGCGGGTGGCGGAGGCGCTGGACGCCGTCGGCCTGAGCGGGCACGCGAAGCAGCGGCCGTACGAGCTCTCGGGCGGGCAGCAGCAGCGGGTGGGCATCGCCCGCGCGCTCGTCGCCGACCCGGAGGTGCTGCTCGCGGACGAGCCCACCGGTCAGCTCGACTCGGGCACGGCGGCCGTGGTGATGGATCTGCTGGCCAGGGTGGTGCACGAGCGCGGGGTGGCCGCCGTCGTCTCCACCCACGACCCGGAGCTGATGGCAAGGGCCGACCGGGTGGTGGAGCTGCGCGACGGCAGGGTGGTGGCTGGAGGCCACGGGTGAATTTCCTGGTCGAAGGCCTCTCGGCGCCTGTGTTACGGCTGTGAGAACCGCCTGGTCAGAACTGTTACCCGGTGTTACTCCCACATACCGAGATGGTCACAACTCGGTGGCGTTTCGATGATGGTGGTCATCGGCATGGGCAGGGAGCGGTTACGTTATTCCGTGATACCACGGGGCGCAACGAAGCGTCCGCATCGCTCCGGACGGCACCCGCCGCACCGGGGTGTACTGCTACCCAGGAGGACACGTGACACCTCGAAAGCGACTTATGGGGCTCGGCGCGTTCGCGCTCGCCTCGTCGCTCGTGCTGACCGCTTGTGGCGGTGGCGGCGGCGGCGAAGAGACCGGTGAGGGTGCCAGCACCGGCATCGTCACGGTCGGCAACGGTGAGCCGCAGAACCCGATCATCCCGACCATGACCAACGAGACCTTCGGGTCCAAGGTCACGAGCAACGTCTTCGCCGGGCTCGTCTACTACGACGCCGAGGGCGTCGTGCACAACGAGGTCGCGGAGTCGATCGAGTCGGACGACAACAAGGTCTGGACGATCACGCTCAAGGACGGCTGGGAGTTCTCGGACGGCACGCCCGTCACGGCCCAGAGCTTCGTGGACGCCTGGAACTACGGCGCCTACGGACCCAACGCGCAGAACCTGAGCTACTTCTTCGAGCCCATCGAGGGGTTCACCGACCTCCAGCTCGCGGAGGACCAGCTCGACGCCGAGGGCGCGCCCAAGGAGGGCGAGGTGCCCGCGTCCAAGGAGATGTCGGGCCTCGAGGTCGTCAGCGACACCGAGTTCACCGCGACCCTCGCGCAGCCCGAGTCCGACTTCCCGCTGCGGCTGGGCTACTCGGCGTTCTACCCGCTGCCCGAGTCGTTCTTCGATGACCCGGAGGCGTTCGGCGAGGCCCCGATCGGCAACGGCCCCTACGTCCTGGAGACGTGGGAGCACAACTCCCTGATCGAGCTGCGCCCGAACGAGACGTACGCGGGCGAGCGCGAGGTCCAGAACGGTGGTATCGACCTGGTCGCCTACACCGACGAGGACTCGGCGTACAACGACCTGCTCGACGGCAACCTGGACATCGTCACCAACGTCCCGGCCTCCGCCTTCGGCACGTTCGAGGACGAGCTGGGCGACCGCGCGGTCAACCAGCCCGCCGCCGTGATCCAGGTGATCAACGTCCCCGAGTACAACGAGAAGCTGTCCGGCGAGGCCGGTCTGCTGCGCCGTCAGGCGATCTCGATGGCGATCGACCGTGCGTCGATCACGGAGACCGTCTTCTCCGGTTCGCGTACCCCCGCCACCGACTTCACCTCGCCGGTCATCAACGGCTGGACCGAGGACCTCGAGGGCAACGAGGTGCTCGACTTCAACCCGGACGAGGCCAAGAAGCTCTGGGCCCAGGCCGAGGAGATCGAGCCGTGGGGTGACGAGCCCCTGTTCATCGCCTCCAACGCGGACAGCGACCACCAGTCGTGGATCGACCCGACCTGCAACGGCATCCGCGACACGCTCGGCATCGACTGCGAGTTCGACGCCTACCCCACGTTCGACGAGTTCCTCGACGCGCGTGACAACGAGAAGATCAAGGGTCTCTTCCGCGGCGGCTGGCAGGCCGACTACCCGGCCATGAGCAACTTCCTCGGCCCGATCTACGGCACGGGCGCCGGCTCGAACGACATGGGCTACTCGTCCGAGGAGTTCGACGCCAAGCTGAAGGAGGCGAACGGCGAGTCCGACCCGGACGCGGCGATCGAGCTCTACAAGGAGGCCCAGACGATCCTGTTCCAGGACCTCCCGGGCATTCCGCTCTGGTACAACAACGCGACCGGCGGCTGGTCCGAGTCCGTCGACAACGTCGTGTTCGGCTGGGACAGCGACCCGATCCTGTACCAGGTGACCAAGTCGGAGTGAGCCTGATCACGACCGGTACCCCGGCGTGACGTTCCGCTCCAGGTGAGGCGGGGTACGCACCATGCGTACCCCGCCTTCGACTGTGCTGCGGCGCGTCACCCGGGAGTTATCCGGGAGAATGGTTCGCTGAAACCGCCCAAGGAGAATTCTCGATGCTTTGGTATCTCGGTCGCCGGCTGCTGCAGGTGATCCCTGTGTTTCTCGGCGCCACCCTGTTGCTCTACGCGCTGGTGTTCCTGCGCCCTGGTGACCCCGTGGCCGGACTGGGTGGTGAGCGAGGGCTGCCCGAAGCCGTGCAGCAGCAGATCCGCGCCCAGTTCCACCTCGACCAGCCGTTCATCGTCCAGTACCTGTACTACTTGAAGGGCATCTTCACCTTCGACCTCGGCAGCACGTTCACCGGCCGCCCCGTGTCGGACGTCGTCGTGGACGCCCTGCCCATCACGTTCCAGCTCGCGATCATGGCTCTGGTCATCGAGACGGTCTTCGGTATCGCCTTCGGTCTCTTCGCCGGCCTGCGCAAGGGCAAGTTCTTCGACTCGACGGTGCTCGTGTTCAGCCTGCTGCTCATCGCGCTGCCGACCTTCGTCACCGGCCTCGTGCTGCAGATCGTCGTGGGGGTCCAGCTCGACTGGCTGCCCGTCACCGCCGGCCGAGATCCCGACTTCGTCAGCCTGCTGATGCCGGCGGTGGTGCTCGCCACGACGTCGTTCGCCCAGATCCTGCGCCTGACCCGCACCTCGGTCATCGAGAACGCCACGGCCGACTTCGTGCGCACGGCGCGTGCCAAGGGCCTGTCCAGCGGCCGGGTCGTCAACCGCCATGTGCTCCGCAACTCGCTGATCCCTGTCGTCACCTTCGTCGGTGTGGACCTGGGCAACCTCATGGCAGGGTCGATCGTGGTGGAGGGCATCTTCAACATCAACGGCGTCGGCGGCACGTTGTTCAACGCGATCCAGCGCGGTGAGTCCGTCACGATCGTGACGCTGTCGACCGTGCTGGTGCTCATCTACATCGTCGCCAACCTGCTCGTGGACCTGCTCTACGCCGTCCTGGACCCGAGGATCCGTTATGCCTGAGAACCGCTACGACAAGGCCCCGCGTCCGGGCCAGGACCGTTACGTGGCCGCACCCGAAGAGGTCAAGGTGGGTGTGGTGGACGCCGTCTCGACGGACACGGCACCCTCCAGCATGTGGCAGGAGGCGTGGCGCGAGATGAGCCACCGGGTGCTCTTCTGGGTCTCCGCGGCGATGATCGTCATCGTGATCGTCGTGGCGATCGCACCCGGTCTGTTCACCGACCAGCTGCCCCGCTCGGGCTGCGACCTCGCGAACTCGCTCCTCCCGCCGTCGGGCGAGCACTTCTTCGGCACGGACAAGAACGGCTGCGACATCTACACGCGGACGCTCTACGGGGCCGAGGCCTCGGTGCTGGTCGGCCTGCTCACCACCACCTTCGTTGTGCTGCTCGGCACGGTCGTCGGCGCGATCGCCGGCTACTACGGCGGCTGGCTCGACACCATCCTGTCGCGCCTGACCGACATCTTCTTCGCCGTGCCGTTCGTGCTGGCCGCGATCGTCATCCTGAGCATCGTGCCGTCCCGCAGCGCCCTGGCCGTCGCGTTGGTGCTGGCCTCCTTCGGCTGGACCACCATCGCCCGGATCACCCGAGGTGCCGTGCTGAGCGTGAAGAACAACGAGTTCGTCACGGCGGCCAAGGCGCTCGGCATGAGCCGTGGCGCCATCCTCTGGAAGCACGTGCTGCCCAACTCGGCCGCGCCGATCATCGTCTACTCGACGGTGGCGCTCGGTACGTTCATCGTGGCCGAGGCCACGCTGACGTTCCTCGGCATCGGCCTCGACCCCTCGACCGTCTCCTGGGGCGGTGACCTGTCCAACGGGCGGGCCTCGATCCGGACCAACCCGGAGATCATGTTCTACCCGGCCGCCGCACTCGCCTTCACCGTGCTCGGCTTCATCCTGCTGGGCGACGTCGTGCGCGACGCCCTCGACCCGAAGGCGAGGAAGCGATGACCACCACGATCACCCTCACCGACGGGGCCACCGAGGACGCCCCGGTGCCCGCCGAGAAGCGCGACGACAGCACTCCGCTGCTCGAGATCAAGGACCTGAAGATCTCGTTCACCACGGCGGCCGGCGTCGTCGACGCCGTCCGCGGCGTGGACCTCACGGTCTACCCGGGCCAGTCCGTGGCGATCGTGGGCGAGTCGGGCTCCGGCAAGTCCACCACGGCGCACGCGATCATCGACCTGCTGCCGGGCACCGGCAAGGTGACCGGCGGGTCCATCTCGTTCGGCGGGCGTGAGCTCGTCGGGCTGGGCCGCAAGCAGACCGAGGACCTGCGCGGCCGCGAGATCGGCCTGGTGCCGCAGGACCCGATGTCCAACCTGAACCCGGTGTGGCGCATCGGCACGCAGATCGACGAGGCGCTCGTCGCCAACGGCTTCCAGGGGAGCAAGGCAGAGCGCACCGCGCGCGTCGCCGAGCTGCTGGGTGAGGCCGGCCTGCCCGACGCGGAGCGGCGCGCGCGCCAGTTCCCGCACGAGTTCTCGGGCGGTATGCGCCAGCGCGCGCTCATCGCGATCGGTCTGGCCTCGCGGCCCAAGCTGCTCATCGCTGACGAGCCGACCTCGGCGCTCGACGTGACGGTCCAGAAGAAGATCCTGGACCACCTGGAGGGGCTGACCGCCGAGCTCGGGACCGCCGTCCTGTTCATCACGCACGACCTGGGCCTGGCCGCCGAGCGCGCCGAGCACCTCGTGGTGATGTACAAGGGCAAGATCGTCGAGTCCGGGCCCGCGCTGCAGATCCTCCAGGACCCGCAGCACGAGTACACCAAGCGGCTCGTGGCCTCGGCCCCGTCGCTGGCGTCGCGCCGCATCCAGTCCGCGCACGAGCGCGGCACGGAGGCGGACGACCTGCTCGCCGAGCACGCGGACGAGGCGGAGACGACCGCGCCCGACGTGGTCGTGGCGAAGGACCTGACCAAGGTGTTCCACATCCGTGGCTCCCGGCCGGGTACGCACACCGAGTTCACTGCGGTGGACAGCATCGACTTCGCCCTGCCCAAGGGCCACACCCTGGCGCTGGTGGGCGAGTCGGGCTCCGGCAAGTCCACGGCGGCCAACATGGTGCTGGGTCTGCTGGAGCCGACGTCGGGCACCGTCATGTTCGACGGCAAGGACGTCGGCAAGATGTCCGCGAAGGAGCAGTTCTCGCTGCGCCACCGCGTGCAGCCGGTGTTCCAGAACCCGTACGGGTCCCTGGACCCGACGTACTCGATCTTCCGGTCGATCGAGGAGCCGCTCGTCCTGCACAAGGTGGGCGACCGCAAGTCCCGCGAGGCGCGGGTGCGCGAGCTGCTCGACATGGTGTCGCTGCCGCAGGCCACCATGCGCCGGTTCCCGAACGAGCTGTCGGGCGGGCAGCGGCAGCGCATCGCCATCGCGCGTGCGCTGGCGCTCAAGCCCGAGGTGCTCGTGCTCGACGAGGCCGTCTCGGCGCTCGACGTGCTGGTCCAGGCGCAGATCCTGACGCTGCTCAACGACCTGCAGGCCGAGCTCGGGCTGTCCTTCCTGTTCATCACGCACGACCTGGCCGTGGTCCGGCAGATCGCCGACCTGGTGGCCGTGATGAAGGACGGGAGCATCGTGGAGCACGCGACCACCGACGAGGTGTTCGACAACCCGCAGCAGGAGTACACGCGGGACCTCCTGGCGGCGATCCCGGGCGCGAGCCTGGAGATCGGCGGCTGACCCGCTCCTCCTGAGCACGTGGCAGGCCCTCGGGTCACTCCGGTGACCCGAGGGCCTGCTGCGTCCGGGGGTGTTCACCGCACAGTGACACGGTCGACACCTGGCGATTTCGATTCGCGGGTAAGATGGGTGGTGCTGCGAGACCGGTCCGTTCGGGCCAGAGTCCGCGCCCCCTGACCTCCCTTCTGGAAATGAGTGCTCCGTGACCGTGCCTGCAACCGCGCCGACCTCGGCCCGTGCGACCCGATCCGACCTGCGTAACGTCGCGATCGTGGCCCACGTCGACCACGGCAAGACCACGCTCGTGGACGCCATGCTTCGGCAGGCCGGCGCGTTCGGTGCCCGCCAGCACCTCGAGGACCGGGTCATGGACTCCGGCGACCTGGAGCGCGAGAAGGGCATCACGATCCTCGCCAAGAACACCGCGATCCGGTACGCCGGCCCCGCGGCCGCGGCGAGCGGTGAGCCCGAGGGCATCACCATCAACGTCATCGACACCCCGGGCCACGCCGACTTCGGTGGCGAGGTCGAGCGCGGCCTGTCCATGGTCGACGGCGTCGTGCTGCTGGTCGACGCGTCCGAGGGCCCGCTGCCCCAGACCCGCTTCGTGCTGCGCAAGGCGCTGGCCGCGAAGCTGCCCGTCATCGTCGTCGTGAACAAGGTGGACCGCCCCGACGCCCGCATCAGCGAGGTCGTCGCCGAGACCACCGACCTGCTGCTCGGCCTGGCCGGCGACCTGTCGGACGAGGTCGAGGACCTCGACCTGGACGCCATTCTCGACGTGCCCGTCGTGTACGCGTCCGCCAAGGCCGGCCGCGCCTCCACCGACCAGCCCGCCGACGGCGGCCTGCCGGACAACGAGGACCTCGAGCCGCTGTTCGCCACGATCCTCGACAAGATCCCGGCCCCGACCTACGAGGAGGGCGTGCCGCTGCAGGCGCACGTCACCAACCTCGACGCGTCGCCGTTCCTCGGCCGCCTCGCGCTGCTGCGTATCCACAACGGCACCCTGTCCAAGGGCCAGAACGTCGCGTGGGCCCGCCACGACGGCAGCCTGCAGAGCGTGAAGATCACCGAGCTGCTGGAGACCAAGGCGCTCGACCGCGTGCCGACGGACAAGGCCGGCCCCGGTGAGATCGTCGCCGTCGCGGGCATCTCGGACATCATGATCGGCGAGACCCTCACGGACCTCGACGACCCGCGTCCGCTGCCGCTCATCACGGTCGACGACCCGGCCATCTCGATGACCATCGGTATCAACACCTCCCCGCTCGCGGGCAAGGGCGGCAAGGGCCACAAGGTCACCGCCCGCCAGGTCAAGGACCGCCTGGACTCCGAGCTCATCGGTAACGTCTCGCTGAAGGTGCTGCCGACCGAGCGTCCGGACGCCTGGGAGGTGCAGGGCCGCGGCGAGCTGGCGCTGGCCATCCTGGTGGAGCAGATGCGCCGCGAGGGCTTCGAGCTCACGGTCGGCAAGCCGCAGGTCGTCACCAAGACGATCGACGGCAAGGTCAACGAGCCGATGGAGCGCATGACCATCGACGTGCCCGAGGAGTACCTCGGCTCCGTCACGCAGCTCCTCGCCCAGCGCAAGGGCCGCATGGAGACCATGACGAACCACGGCACCGGCTGGGTCCGCATGGAGTTCATGGTCCCGGCGCGCGGCCTCATCGGCTTCCGCACCCAGTTCCTCACGGACACCCGCGGTACCGGTATCGCGGCGTCGATCTCCGAGGGCTACGAGCCGTGGCACGGCCCGATCGAGTCGCGCATGACCGGCTCGCTGGTCGCCGACCGCTCCGGCAAGGTCACGCCCTTCGCCATGATCAACCTGCAGGAGCGCGGCTCCTTCTTCGTGGACCCCACGCAGGAGGTCTACGAGGGCATGATCGTCGGCGAGAACTCGCGCAACGAGGACATGGACGTCAACATCACCAAGGAGAAGAAGCTGACGAACATGCGGTCCTCGACCGCCGACAACTTCGAGAACCTGATCCCGCCGCGCAAGCTCACGCTCGAGGAGTCGCTGGAGTTCGCGCAGGAGGACGAGTGCGTCGAGGTGACCCCCGAGGTCGTCCGCATCCGCAAGGTGCTCCTGAACGCCACGGACCGCGCCCGCGCGACGGCTCGCGCCAAGCGTTCCTGACGTCCTACCGCTGAGTGCTGGATCTTCGCCCATGAACTTTCGTTCCGCGGGCGAAGGCCCAGCACTCAGTGCTTTCTCCGGGCTGCTGGCGGTGCACGCGCACCCGGACGACGAGACGCTGTCGACCGGCGGCCTGCTGGCCGCGTTCGCCGCGGCCGGGCGGCCGGTGCACGTCGTGACCTGCACGCGCGGGGAACGTGGCGAGGTCATCGCCCTGCCCGGTACGACGTCGGAGGGCCGGGCCGGGCTGGAGGGCGACGGACCCGCGCTGGGCGCGTACCGCGAGACCGAGCTGGCCCGGGCGCTCACGGCGTTGGCGGGCGGGGCGGACGGAGTGATCCGGCACTCGTTCCTCGACGCCCTCCCCGCGGTATATGCGCAGGTAAACGGGGTTGTGGGCCCTGATTTGGGTGGGTCGGCGGGGCCGGGCTCCGCGGTTGTCTCCGGATCGGTGGACGGGGTGCGGTACGAGGACTCCGGCATGGCCTGGGTCGCGCCGGGCGTCGCCGGCCCGGCACCCGACTCCCCGCCGACGGCGTTCGCGCGGGTGCCGCTCGACGAGTCCGCGGGACGGCTCGCGGCGCTGATCCGGGAGATCCGCCCCGCCGTCGTCGCCACGTACGAGCCCAGCGGCGGGTACGGGCACCCCGACCACGTGCGCGCGCACGATGTCACGGTGCGGGCGCTGCGCCTCGCGGCGGATCCGACGTGGGCGCCGGGCTCGGGCGTGGGGGAGCGGGACGGCGGCGTCGGGCGACGGGGTGCTGAGCCGGTGCACGGAGGTGAGTACGGTTCCGGCGTCGGGCAGCGGGATGCCCAGCCGGTGCGCGGAGGTGAGCACGGCTCCGGCGTCGGGCAGTGGGGTGCTGAGCCGGTGCGCGGAGGTGAGTACGGTTCCGGCGTGGGGCAGCGGGATGCTGGGCCGGTGCGCGGAGGTGAGTACGGTTCCGGCGTCGGGCGGTGGGACGAGCCCTGGGCCGGGGCCGAGCTGTGGCAGGCCGTCGCCCCGGCGGCCGAGGTGCGTGCGGCCCGCGCCACGCTCGCCGCCCTCCCGGAGGCGCAGGCCCTCGCTGCGGCCCACGCCCTCACCTTCCCGGACCCGGCGGAGGACCTCCCGCCCTTCGCGAAGGAGGACCTGCCCGAGTGGTCGGCAGAAGGTCAGGTGGTCGGCAGCTCGGACTACCGATCACCTGACGGACTACCGATCACCTGTATCGGCTCCGCCGCTCGGGTCGACGTGCGCGGCGTGCTGGGGCGGGTCGTGGCCGCGATGCGGGCGCATGCGACCCAGGTGCAGCACGCGGACGCACTGCCGGGGGCCGTCGGAGCGGTCGCCGGGTGGTACGCGCTGTCCAACGGGGTGCTGGCCCCGATCCTGACGACGGAGACCTACGCCGTCGCAGACCCGCTCCGCTGACCGGTACCCCGGTCGCCCCAACCCTTTTGAGGCCTAAGTTTCTTCGCTTTGGGCAGCCGCAAAGCGAAGAAACTTAGGCCTCAAAAGGGGTGGCATCGTCGAGATCGGTCCGTCGCTGTGGGGCGGACGCCGGGCGCCGGACGGCGGGCGGCGGACGGCGGGCGGCGGACGGCGGGGTCAGCGCTCCTGGAGCGCGTCCAGGCCGATCGCCATGGCGGTCACGAGCCGGCGGTCGAGCCGCGAGTCCTGGACGTTCACGACGTAACGGTCGCGCAGGCCCCACTTCTTCTCGACGCTGAACGCGGGGCGCCCGTCGATCACGAAGTCGAAGTGGTACGGCAGCCACGCGAGCTCGACGAGCCGTCGGATGATGGCGATCGGCAGGCTCCGCTCGGTCCCCGTGGCGACGCCGAGGCCGGGCTGCTCGACATGCCAGGTGCTGCGCAGCAGCGACTTGGCGAAGTCCTTGCGGAACGTGCCGATCGGCGTACCGCCCGCGTCGACGACGTCGTAGGTGGCGCCGAGGTCGACGACCTGGCGGGCCTTGAAGCCGAGCACTGCCTCCCGCTTGGTGTCGTCGGTGTAGAGGGTGACCTGCTCGCGGAACGCGACGCGCTTCTGCTGGGCGAAGGCGTAGAGGTCGCCCTCGGAGCCGTCGGGCAGCGCGCCGCGCACCTCGTACTGGTTGACCAGCATGCGGATGCGCTGCCGGACGATGAGCTGCGTCTGTGCCTGGAGGGTGTTCACCCGCGGGAGTGTTCCACATGCAGTGTGCTCCCAGCCGCATGCTGGACAATGCTCGGGTGAACTCACCCCGGCGTCCTCTCGGACGAACGATCGTCCGCACCCTGCTGGCCGTCGCGCTCGGCGTGGTGATGGGCGCCCTCGGGACGGTCGTGCACCGGTACGGGGACGACTCGCTGTACCTGGGCCTGGTGCTCGCGTTCGCGCTCACGGCGGCGGCCGGTGTGCTCGCCCGCGCGTGGGCGGGCTACGGCACGCTGCTCGCTTTCGGCGTCGGCTGGGTCGCAGTCGTGCAGGCCCTGTCGCTGCCAGGTTCCGGGGGCGACGTCGTCGTCCCGGCGGGCATCCTCGGCATGGTCTGGTCGTACGCGGGAGTGGCGATCCTGGCGGTTGTCGCGTTCCTGCCGTCGTCCTGGTTCTCCGAGGTTCCGGCCCGGCGGGATCGGCCTGCTGCCTGACCTCTGCGGTTCTTCGCAGGGTGCTTCAGGATGGTGGGCAGGATTGATACGAAACCTCCACCTCGGGGCGTCCGGTACGAGGCCTTGGGCAGGATTCTCGCTGGATAGGATGCCCGCCAGGGCGATTCTGTCCAGCGGATTCGCCGCAGGTCAGGTGCGCCCTTCGGGGGACGCGGAAAGCCCGCGTCTCGGGTAGTTGCACGGAGCGTGCCGATGGGTCAGCCGACCGAGCGTGACGAACCGCTCGAGCCGACATCAGACGAGAACGCCGGGACGAATCACGCCCCGGCCATCCCGCCTCGCTTGTACCAGAAACGCCCTGGCAGCGTGCCGCGACAGCAGTCGCAACCCCCGGCACGTCCGTCGGCCACCCAGGCCGCGCAGCCCGCAGTACCGGCCGGTCGACCGACCGCGCAGCCGGTTCCCCGATCCGCAGACAAGGTCGAATCCGTGACCGCTCCGGAGCAGTCCGAGCCTACGAAGGCCCAGCCCGTCCCCGCCGCACCGCCCGCGGGGGTCCCCGTCGCGCCAGAGAACGCGCCAGAGAGCCGTGCGCCCGAGAACGGCGCGCCTGTGAGCGACGCCGGCGGCGCGCCCGCGAGCGGCGCGGCCGCCAACAGCGCGGCCGTGAACGACGTGCCGGCGAACAGCACCGACGAGAGCAGCGTCGGGGAGGCAGCGCCCGCCGACGACGTGTCGGACGTCGAGGCGCCCGCCGTCGGAGCCGCTGGAGGTGCCGCTCAGGCTCCCGCCGGCGGTGCTCCCGAGGCGCCCGCCGACGCTGATACGCCGGCATCTCCTGCCGCGCCCGCGGGTTCCGCGAACCCCTCGGACGCGGGCGAGCCCGCCCCCACGGCCGCGCCCGTGGCCCTGGCCGCGCCCGCCGCGGCGATCCCCGCCGCTCCGGCCAACCCGGCTCCGAGCCCTTCCGCCCCGAGCCCTTCCGCTCCGAAGACGCCCGCTGGTGAGACCGAGCGGGACACCGTGACGACTTCTGGAGCAGCGGCCACGCCCGCGGACGCCTCGCCGGAATCCGGTGCGACCCCGGCGCCTGCCGGGACCACGCCCGCCGAGGCTCAGCCGGCTGCATCGGCCGAGCCGGCCGCGATCCCGCCTGCG
The DNA here is from genome assembly GCF_044389675.1 of Promicromonospora kroppenstedtii. Lineage (NCBI taxonomy): Bacteria > Bacillati > Actinomycetota > Actinomycetes > Micrococcales > Promicromonosporaceae > Promicromonospora > Promicromonospora kroppenstedtii. Next base: position 23,023 of record NZ_JBIRYI010000022.1, read on the forward strand.
GTCTCGGCAGCCGCGCCCGAGCCCGCCGCAAAGCCGGCTGCCGCGGCCGAGCCCGCTGTGACCGAGGCCGCCGCGACGGCGACACCTGATTCAGCCGCTCAGCCCGCGCCGGCTGCGACGGCGGCGACCCCGCCCACGGTTCCGCCGGCTGCACCCGCCGCGAAGCCCGCTGCCGCGACGCCCGCGCCCGCTGCCGCTGCCGCGTCCACGTCGGCCGCCGAGACGCCCGCCGGCGCTCCGACGTCCGCGCCGCGCGCCGCTGGCTCTGCCGCGACGCCCGCTGCTGGCACGTCCGCAGCTGCGACGCCACCGTCCGCCCCTGCGACGCCGACGCCCGCCGCCGACGCCGACCCGGCCGCGACCAAGCCCGCAGCAGACCCCGAGCCCACCGCGCCCGAGTCCGACCCGGCCATCAAGCGTGCCGCGCAGGACGAGCCCGCCGAGCCCGACGCGGACAGCCCGGACCAGGTGGCCGTGCTGGAGACCGTCGTCCAGGAGCTCGCCACCCCGCCGACTAAGGCGTCCAAGCCCCGCAGCGGGTACACCCCGCGCGTCTTCGCGTTCGACCGCCCGCCCAAGACCGGCGCGGCGACGAGCCAGACCCGACCGGGCAGCATCCCCGCCGCCGGAGCCGCCGCCGGCGCGGCAGCCGCAGGCGCGGCCGTAGCCGGCTCGACCCCGCCTTCCGTCTCGCCGGCCAAGCCCGGTACCCCGGCAGGTCCCGGAACCCCGAAGGGCCCCGGTACCCCGACAGGCCCCGCAGCGTCCGGCGCCCCGGCGAACACGGGCGCGACGGTCCCGCCCCCGACGGTCCCGCTCGCCGGGCAGCCGGGCGGCCCGGCCGCGCCGTCCGACCCGAACGCCGTGCCGACCGCGGACGGCGGCCAGGTCCCGTTCCTCAAGCCCTTGACCGGAGCGATCCAGCGCGTGGCGCGACCCCTGACGAGCTGGGCGCCCGTGCGCCCGGAGGCGACGCCGCTGGCGCACGCCGCCGAGGGCCCGAACGGCCCCGGCACCCCCGCGGGCCCGAACGGTCCCGCAGGCCCGAATGGCCCCGGCCCCGCGGGCCAGGACGACTTCTTCGGGCTCGCCGGCGACGGCGCCCCGAGTCGCGGCCCCAAGATCGCGCTGTTCACGGTCCTGGGCGTCGTCCTGCTGTTCGCGATCTACGCCTTCTCGGCGTGGAGCGTGAGCGACACGGTGCCGCGCGATACGACGGTCGCCGGCGTGAACGTGGGCGGCATGACCCCGTCCGAGGCGTCGTCCGCACTGACGGAGCAGCTCGGCCCACGCCTCAAGGAGCCGATCGACCTCACGGCCGGCGAGGGCAAGGCCCAGCTCTCCCCGGAGAAGAGCGGTCTCGCGATCGACGCCGACGGTACCGCGGCCGGCCTCACCGGCTTCTCGCTGAGTCCCACACGCATGTGGGCGCACATGTTCGGTGGTTCCGAGCAGCCGCTCCTCCTGGACATCGACGCGGAGAAGTTCGACGCCGCCGTCGCGGGCCTCGAGGAGTCGCTCGCCGTGGAACCTGTGGACGGCACCGTCGGGTTCGTGGACGGCCAGGCCGTCAAGACCGACGCGAAGGAAGGCACGCGGATCGTCGCGAGCGAGACCTCGCGCATCATCCAGGAGCGCTGGCTGCGCGCCGAGGGCCCGTTCGACCTGCCGGTCGAGCCCGTCGAGCCGGTGATCACGCAGGCGCAGACCGAGAAGCAGTTCGCGGTCGCGCAGAAGGTCGTCTCGGGGCCGGTCACGGTGTCCGTGGGCGGTCAGCAGCCCGTGCTGACGCCCGAGGTGCTCGCCGGGCTCTTCCGGTTCGAGCCGAAGGACGACAAGCTCGTCGCCTTCGTGGACCGGGAGGCCACGGTCGCGGCGATCGTCGACGGCACCACCAACCTGCTGGACACCCCGTCCGACGCGCACTTCGAGTTCGCGGGCGGCAAGCCGACCGTCGTCGGCGGCAAGGCCGGCACCACGCTCAACCCGGGCGGGGCCGCCAAGGCCGTGCGGATTGCCGCGACCGGCGACGACCGCGAGACCTCGGTCGAGCTCGTCGAGCAGGACCCGAAGGACACCGTCGAGTCGCTTGAGGACCTCGGCGTCAAGGAGATCGTCTCCGAGTTCAGCACGCCCCTGACCGACGAGCACATCCGCACCCAGAACCTGGTGCGCGGCGCCGAGATGGTCACGGGCAACCTCATCAAGCCGGGGGAGACGTTCTCCCTGCTGGAGGCGCTGGCCCCGATCACCCTGGAGAACGGCTACTTCGACGCCGGCGTGATCGAGAACGGCAGGCACGTGGAGGCGGTGGGCGGTGGCCTCTCGCAGATGGCGACGACCTCCTTCAACGCGGGCTTCTTCGCCGGGTTCGACGACGTTGAGCACCACGCGCACTCCTTCTGGTTCCCCCGTTACCCCGCCGGCCGGGAGGCCACGATCTACGTGGGCGCCAAGGACATGAAGTTCAAGAACGACACCCCGTACGGTGCCGTCATGCAGGCGTTCGTGTCGGGCAACCAGCTGACGGTCCGGATCTGGAGCACCAAGTACTACACGGTGCAGGACAGCACGAGCGGCAAGCAGAACGTCGTGCCCACCACGACGATCCACGACTCGTCGGCCGACTGCCAGCCCTACCCCGGCGGCGAGGACGGCTTCTCCGTGACCATCTCCCGCAAGGTGCTGCACGACGGCAAGGTCGTCAAGGAGAACTCGTTCAACCACACCTACAACCCCGACAACCCCGTCGTGTGCGACTGACGGTGCGGCTCTGAGGCCTCGGCGGCGGTAGGTTCGGCACATGCTTGGACGTAGCGAGCGGGAGTCTCCCGCGCACGCGGTGCTTGCCGCGCGAATGGCGGGATGGAACGACCCGGTCGAGCTGCTCGACCTCGGGACCACGGCGGACACGCTCGCCACGGTCGCGAGCATCGAGGCCCTGGCGGCCGTGGTGCACCTGGGACACCCGGAGCACCCGGCGCCGGGCCTCGAGCGCGCCCTCCTGGAGGGCGCGCCGTCGCTCATCATGACGGCGGCCGTGGCGGTGCAGGGCCAGTGGGTCTGGGTCGGCGCCGGGGCCACGGTGGGGCAGGTCGTCATCGACGAGGCGGGCATGCGGGACTGCGCGAGCGTGCTGCGTGGCCTCGGCGTGAGCCCGCGTCTGGTGCCCACCCGCACCAGCGTCGAGGAGCGCATCGCACTCGCCGGCGAGGGCGGGTCCCTGGTGATCGAGCGGCCTCGGGTCCCGGCGGGCTTCGCGGAGCTGCCGGACAGCGCGGCCCTCGCCGAGGGTGGTCCCATCTGGTACGGGCTGCTGGAGTCCCGGGACGACTGGCCCCCGTTCACGACGCCGGCGCAGGTGTGGCTAGCGTTCGGTCCGGCCGACGACCACCTCGGCTCCCTGCAGCCCACCCTCGCGATCATCGCGGACGCCGGGCTGGACCTGGACCACCTGCGCAGCCAGCCGTCGTCGGAGGGGCCGCACGTGTTCTTCGCGTCCTTCTCCTGCCCCACGTCCGACAAGCTGTCCGTGCTGGTCGCCGCCCTGACCGACCGCGGCGTCGCGCACCGCACGCTGGCCGTGCTGCCGGGCGAGTCGTTCGTGCCCGGGCCCGACACCCTGACCCCGCGGTGGGCATGACGGCGCCGGGCGGCACCCGGGTCGCCTACCTGGGGCCGGAGGGCACGTTCACCCACCAGGCCGCGCTGCAATGGGCGCGCGGGCACGCGCCGTCCGACGTGGGGAACGACGACGCCGCCGTGACCGCCGAGCCCCTGGACACCGTCCGCGACGTGCACGACGCCGTCGCCGCGGGCGGTGCCGACGTCGGCGTGGTCGCCATCGAGTCCTCCGTGGAGGGCTACGTGGTGCCGTCCCTGGACACGCTGCTGTCCAGCGCGGACGTCGTGGCCGTCGACGAGGTGGCGCTCGACGTGTCGTTCGACGCGTTCGTGCGGCCGGGCCATGGCGAGCTGACCGAGGTCTCCGCGCACCCCCACGGGCTGGCCCAGTGCTCCGGGTTCGTGACGGGCACGGGGCTCGGGACCGCTCCGGCGTCGTCCAACGCGGCGGCCTGCCGCGACGCAGGACCGGGGACGATCGCCCTGGGCCCCACGATCTGCGGGGAGCTCTACGGCCTCGACACCTACGCGACGGCGGTGGAGGACTTCCGTGGCGGCCGCACCCGGTTCCTGGTGCTGACCCGCCGCAGTGCCGCCGCCGCGCACCTGGCGCGGTCGCGCGCGGCCGGCGAGGCGGACTGGAAGACGATGCTGGCCATCACCCCGTCGGTGACCGGTCCGGGCGTCCTGGCGCGGATCACCGCCGCGTTCGGCGACCGGGGCGTGAACATGTCGAGCCTGATCACGCGGCCGCTGAAGGCGCAGGAGAGCAGGTACGTGTTCGTGGTGACCTTCGACGAGGCGCCCTGGGCCCCCGGCGCGCGGGACGTGCTGGGTGACCTGCTCGGCGCGGGCGACGCCCTCAAGACCCTCGGCCTGTTCCCCGCCGGCGCCGGCTTCCGTGCGCTCGACGGCGTGCTCGACCCGGACCACGTCCCGGTCGGCTCGGTGTCGGCCAGGGACGAGGCACCGGCGCGCGACCGGGGCCTGCTGTGGTGAGCGTCGGCGTCGTCGGCCTGGGGCTGATCGGCGGCTCCCTCGCGCGGGCCCTCCAGGCGGCGGGCGTGCCCGTGGTCGCGACCGACCCGGTGTCGGGCGGCGAGGCCCGCGCGGCGGGACTCACGGTCGCCGACGACGTCGCCCGCCTGGCCGCGAACCGGCCCGACGTCGTGGTGCTCGCCGCGCCGCTGCGCGCCATGCGGACGGTGGCCGGCGAGCTCGCCGAGGCGCTGGCGGAGGAGCCGGGCTGGGACCCGACCGTGACCGACGTCGGCTCGGTCAAGGGGCCCGTGCGGGATGCCGTCACGGAGGCCGGGTTGGGTCAGCGGTACGTCGGCGCGCACCCGATGTCGGGCACCGAGCACAGCGGCTTCGCGGCGTCGTCGGCGACCCTGATGCAAGGGGTGCCGTGGGCGGTGACGGTGACCGGCGATACCGACCCGGAGCGGCTGCTCCAGGTGCTGCGCCTGGTCACGGGCCCGCTGGGCGGCACGGCGGCGGTGCTGACCGACGAGCTGCACGACGAGGCGGTCGCGCTCGTGTCCCACGTGCCGCACGTTCTGGCCACCCACCTCCTCGGCTCGGTGGCGAGCGCCCCGGTGCGCGACGTGGCGCTGCGGCTGGCCGCGGGCTCGTTCCGGGACGGCACGCGGGTGGGTCTCACGGACCCCCGCCGCACCGAGGCCATGGTCACCGAGAACTCGGCGTGGGTGGCCCCCGTCCTGCGGCTCGCGGCCCGGGACCTGGAGCGGCTCGCGGACGCTCTGGACTCCAACGCGCCCACGCACTGGTTCTTCGACCGTCCCGAGCCCGTGCGCGAGCGGATCCGCCCCGGTGGGACGGCGCGCGTCACGGGCCTGCGGCCGGGCGACGGCGCCGACGTCGCGGGCGCCGCGGACGTCAAGGCGGTCCCGCTCACGGGCGACTGGTCGGCCGCGCTCGTCGCGGCGTGCTCGCAGGGCGCGGTGCTGGTGGCCCTGGACCAGGGCCAGGCGTTCCTCCGCTAGCCCGAGCGCGGATTCCGGTGGTCGGCAGGATGTCAGGTGGTCGGCAGCCCGAGGAGCCGATCACCTGACGTTCTGCCGACCACTCTGCCGATCGGCGCCAGGACTACAGCGCCGCCGCCAGCGCGCGGCCCGTTGTCCGACCGGTGAAGAGGCAGCCGCCCAGGAAGGTGCCCTCCAGCGCGCGGTGCCCGTGGGCCCCGCCGCCGCCGAACCCTGCGGCCTCGCCGACGGCCCACAGGCCCTCCAGCACCTCGCCGTCGGGTGTCAGGGCGCGGCCGGTCTCGTCGCACCACAGGCCGCCCAGCGTCTTGCGGGTCAGCACCGACAGGCGCACGGCCAGCAGCGGCCCGTCCTGCGGGGCGGTCAGCGCCCGCGGCGGCGAGACGCGGATGGTCTTGTCCACGACGAAGTGCCGCGCGGCCGCCGTCGCCACGACCTGCGGGTCCTTGCCCAGGCCGGTCGCGACCTGAGCGTCCCGGGCCGCGATCAGGGCGGCCAGGGACTCCCCGTCGACGTGCCCGCGAGACCCTTCGGTGGCCTCGGTCAGCGCGTTCATCTTGGCGGCGAGCTCGGCGGGGGTGTCGGCCCAGAGGAACTCCTCCGACTGCTCGGCGAAGGTGCGCACCGGCACCGACCGACCCCGTACCCGCTCCAGGAGCAGCGGCACGGACTTGCCGGTCAGGTCGGGGTTCTGCTCGGAGCCCGACAGCGCGAACTCCTTCTCCATGATCGTCTTGTTCAGCACGAACCAGGAGTGGTCGTCGCCGCGGGTGGTCACGTGCTGGAGCGCGCCCAGGGCGTCGAACCCGGGGAACAGCGGGCCGGGCAGCCGGTTGCCGTCGGCGTCGAGCCACAGCGAGGACGGCCCGGGCAGGATCCGGATGCCGTGCCGGGTCCACACCGGCGAGTGGTTCGCGATGCCCTCCGGGTAGTGCCACATGCGGTCCTCGTGCACCAGCGCGGCGCCGGACTCGGCGGCGACGCCCAGCATGAGCCCGTCCGTGGAGTCCGGCACGCCGGACAGCATGCGCCCGGGCAGGTGCCCGGCCTCCGCGGACCAACGGGCCCGCGCCAGGTCGTGGTTGGCGCCGATGCCGCCGCTGGCGATCACGACGGCCTGGGCGGACAGCTCGACCTCGCCCGTCACGGTGCGGCTGGACGGCTCGCCGCGCCCGGCGTCGTCGTCGGCCAGGACCTCGGCGCGCACGCCGGTGACCCGGCCGTCGGTGACCACCAGGGAGGTGACCCGGTGCCGGAACCGCAGGTCGAGCAGACCCGCCCGGTTGGCCTCGTGCGCCGCGGCGACGAACGGCTCGACGACGGCGGGGCCGGTGCCCCACGTGACGTGGAAGCGCGGCACCGAGTTGCCGTGCCCGCCGGCGGGGTAGCCGCCGCGCTCCGCCCACTGCACCAGCGGGAACCAGCGCACGCCCTTGGCGTGCAGCCAGGGCCGCAGGTCGCCCGCGGCGAACTCGACGAACCCCTGGGCCCACCGGTACCCGAACCGGTCCGGGCCCTCGCCGCGCTCGGCGCCTGGATCGAACTGCGCCGACCCCAGCCAGTCGGAGAACGCGAGCTCGGCGGAGTCGCGCACCTTGAGCCGGCGCTGCTCCGGTGAGTCCACCAGGAACAGCCCGCCGAACGACCACCAGGCCTGCCCGCCCAGCGAGGCGGCCGGCTCCTGGTCGAGCAGGATGACGCGCTTGCCCGCCGCGGTCAGCTCGGTCGCCGTCACCAGGCCCGACAGGCCTGCGCCGATGACGATGACGTCGGTGTTCCCCGTGGTGCCAACGCCTTTGTTGTGGACGGAGTCAGTCATGTGGGCACTCTAGCCAGGACGGTCGCCCCGCGACAGCAGCACGTTGATGTTCAGGGCGTCCAGTGTCACCGACGTCCGGGGGCCCCGCTCGTCGGCGGGCACCTCGGGGGCGTCCCACGCGGAGTCCCAGACCAGCTCCCAGGGCGCCGCGCCGTCGCGCGGCGGCAGCGTCATCTCGACGTCGTCGAGGCCGCCGTTGAGGACCAGCAGCACGTCGGCGTCGCCCGCCGACGGGCCGGGCCGCAGCATCTGCAGCACGCGTCGCCCGGGCTGGTTCCAGGTGTCCACCTCCATGGGCGCACCCGTCTCGGAGTACCAGAGCAGGTCCGGGTCGGTCTCGTACGGTCGCGGCGAGCCCAGGTAGAACGAGTCCGCGCGCAGCGCCGGGTGCTCGCGGCGCAGCGCCAGCAGGTAGCGCGTGGTCTCCAGGAGGTCCGTGGCGGCGTCGTCCAGGGCCCACCGGATCCAGGACGTCTCGTTGTCCTGCACGTAGGCGTTGTTGTTGCCGCCCTGGCTGCGGCCCAGCTCGTCGCCCGCCGTCAGCATGGGCGTGCCCGCCGCCAGGAGCAGCGTGGCCAGCAGGTTGCGCTGCGACTTGCGGCGTGGCGGCACGATCGCCTGCCACGGGTCCGTGGTCGCGTCGTCGCCCGACGACGTGTGGCCCTCGATGCCGTGGTTCCACGACAGGTTGTTGTCCGAGCCGTCGCGGTTGTCCTCGCCGTTCGCCTCGTTGTGCTTGTGGTCGTAGGCCACCAGGTCGGCCAGCGTGAAGCCGTCATGCGCCGTCACGTAGTTGACCGACGCGACCGGGCCGCGCACCAGCGGCGGGTCGCCCGGCCCGAACAGGTCGGCGCTCCCGGCCAGGCGCGTCGCCAGGTCGCGCAGCCCGCGCATCTCCTGCCCGCGCACCCCCTGCTTGGGCGCGTCCAGCCAGAACCCCCGCGCGGCGTCGCGGAACCGGTCGTTCCACTCCGCCATCGGCGGCGGGAACGAGCCCGTCTGCCAGCCGCCCGGCCCCACGTCCCACGGCTCCATGATCAGCTTGAGCCCTGACAGCACCGGGTCCGTCTGCAGTGCCACCAGGAACGGGTGGTCCGGGTCGAACCCCACGTTGCCCCGGCCGAGCGTCACCGCCAGGTCGAACCGGTACCCGTCCACGCCCACGGTCTGCGCCCAGTACCGCAGCGAGTCCAGCGCGAGCTGGATCACCCGCGGACGCCGGAAGTCGAGCGAGTTGCCCGTGCCCGTGACGTCCGCGAGAGCCGCCGGCGAGGCGCCGTCGTGCAGGTAGTACACCGGGTTGTCCAGGCCGCGCCAGGCCAGGTGCAGGCTGTCGTCGCCGCCCTCGCACGTGTGGTTGTAGACCACGTCGAGCAGCACCTCGATACCCGCCTCGTGCAGCAGGTGGACCATGCCCCGCACCTCGTCCAGCACCGCCTCCGCACCCTGCTCCTGCGCGGCCCGGGTCGCGTACGCCGCGTTGGGTGCGAAGAACCCGAGCGTGCTGTAGCCCCAGTAGTTCGTCAGCCCGTGCGCCGCCAGCCGTGGCTCGGCCACGCTCTTGTGGATCGGCAGCAGCTCCAGCGTCGTCACCCCGAGGCTCTTCAGGTGCTCGACGACGGCCGGGTGCGCCATCCCCGCGTACGTGCCCCGCAGCTCCTCGGGGATGTCCTCGCGCAGCATCGTCAGCCCGCGCACGTGGGCCTCGTAGACCACCGTCTCGGCCCACGGCACACGCGGCCGGGTCAGGGGAGGGGGCGGCGGCAGCTGCCCGACGACGACGGAGTGCGGCACGTACGCCAGCGAGTCGGTCTCGTCCGGGGCGCCGTACGGGTCGCCCAGCCACCAGCCGTCCTCGCGCTCCGTGCTCACCGACCCGACCACCTCGGGCCCGTACCGCAGCCGCCCCGCGAACCCGCGGGCGTAGGGGTCCACCAGCAGCTTGGCCGGGTTGTGCCGCATCCCCGCGCGCGGCTCCCACGGTCCGTACACCCGGAAGCCATAGCGCTGACCAGGCGCGACATCCGGCACGTGCGTGTGCCAGACCCCGTACACCGGACCCACCATCTCGAACCGGCGCTCGCGGTACCGGGCCGGGTCGTGCTCGTCCAGGGCCGGGTCGGTGACGTCGATCAGGCACAGGTCCACGGCGGTCGCGTGCGACGCGAGGACTGCCGCGTCGATGCCGCCGTCGGGCGTGACGTACACGCCGAGCGGCGGCACGTGGCTGCGGCGGGCGGACGGCCGGATGAGCGGCCGGACGACCGGACGCGGCACCGGGTCACCCGGCGCTCGCTGCGGTTCTGCTCGACGTGACTGCGACATATACCCCATCGTCTCAGGCCCGCTCCTGGACCGGATCCGTCCCACGCCGCCGGACGTCGTACGGTTACCCCATGCGCATCGTGGTCACCGCCAAGTACGTCCCGGACATCAACACGGAGCGTGGTTTCTCCGAGGGCCGCGTGGTGCGCACCGCCGGGGAGGGCACCCTCAACGAGCTCGACGAGAACGCGATCGAGGCCGCCCTGCGGCTGGTCGAGGCCGAGCGGGAGGCCGGCCGCCTCGGGCCCGACGAGGGCGAGGTGGTCGTGGTCACCATGGCCGGTCCCGACGGCGACGTCGCGCTGCGCAAGGCGTTCCAGCTCGGCGTGGACCGCGGCATCCGCGTGTCCGACGACGCCCTGGCCGGCTCCGACTACTTCGGCACCGCAGCGGTGCTCGCCGCCGCCGTCCGCAAGCTGGGCGAGCAGGCGCCCGTCGACCTCGTGGTGACCGGCATGGCCGCCCTGGACGGCCTGGGCTCCGTGGTCCCGACGCTGCTCGGCGCCGAGCTCGGCCTGCCCACGCTGAACCTCGCCAAGAAGGTCGAGCTGGCAGACGGCGCGCTGACGATCACGCGCGAGATCGACGACGTCACCGAGTCCCTGACCGCGCCGCTGCCGGCCGTCCTGTCCGTGACGGACGGGGCCAACCAGCCGCGGTTCCCCGGGTTCAAGCTCATCATGGCGGCGCGCAGCAAGGAGATCGAGGTCTGGTCGCCGGCCGACCTCGGGCTCGACCCCGCCGTCGCGGGCACGGCCGGTGCCCGTACCGCGACGCTGTCGGCGGCACCTCGCCCGGCGCGCCCCGAGGTGGAGCTCGTCACCGACAAGGGCGAGGGTGGCGTGGCACTGGCCGACTTCCTGATCCGCAACGACCTGGTGTGAGACCAGGCCCTACCGAGCCTGGACCGACCAGCCTGAGAGGCATGTCATGACCAACCGCACCGTCCTGGTCCTGCTGGACCCCGCGACCGAGGTCCGCACCAGCACGCTGGAGCTGCTCACCATCGCCCGCGGCCTGGGCCGGGTCGAGGCAGTCGCCCTGGAGGCGCCGACCGTCGAGGTGCTGGCGCAGCTCGGCGCGTACGGCGTCGAGACCGTGCACCAGGCGGAGCCTGCTCGCGCGGGCGCGTGCGTGAGCGGTGACGAGCTGCACCTGCCCGCCGTCGTCGCGGCCGCGCTGGCAGCCGCCGTGCGCCTGACGGACGCCGACGTGGTGCTGCTGCCCACGTCGTTCGCCGCCAAGGAGGCCGCCGCCCTGGCCGCGCACGACCTGGGCGCGGGCCTCGTGATCGACGCCTCCGCCGTGCGTGACGTGGACGGCCGGGTCGTGGCCGGCAAGCGGGTGTTCGCCGGCTCGTGGGACACCGAGTGCGCGGTGACGTCCGACGTCGCCGTGGTCACGGTCCGCGCCAACTCCGCGGTCGCGCAGCCCGCGCCGGCCGCCGTCGAGCCGGTGACCGAGGGCTACGCCGTCGAGGTCGCCGCCTCCCCGGTCACGCTGCTGTCCCGCACGGTCAAGGCCGACACGAGCGGCCGGCCGCCGCTGGACCAGGCCGCCGTGGTGGTGGCCGGCGGGCGCGGTACCGACGGCGACTTCGGTCCCGTCGAGGACCTCGCGGACGCGCTCGGCGCCGCGGTCGGCGCGTCCCGCGACGCCGCGTTCGAGGGCTGGTGGGACTCGTACGTGGGGCAGACGGGCGTGACGATCGCCCCGCGGGTGTACATCGGCGCAGGCATCTCCGGCGCGCCCCACCACCGCGGCGGCATGCAGGCGTCCCAGGTGATCGTCGCCGTGAACAGCGACCCGGAGGCGCCGATCTTCGAGATCTGCGACTTCGCCGTCGTGGGGCAGCTCGCCGACGTGCTCCCGCAGGCCGCGGCGGAGATCCGCAAGCACAAGGCCTGAGGCCCGGGCCGAGGTCCGGCGGTTCCCGGGCCGGCCTTGCCGACCGACTCGCAGGGCGGCCGGGCCCGCTCTCCTTCGAGGCCTATGTTTCTTCGCTCTCGGCTGCCGCAGAGCGAAGAAACTCAGGCCTCGAAGGGGACGGCACCAGGAAGGTGCGCCGGCCCCCTCCGAGGTGGTGGAATGACGTGATGGAGCCGTTCGTGATCCCCGCACGCGGCCTCGGGCCCGCCGAGCGGCGCCGGGTCGCGCGGCACCTCCTGCTCGACGGCTTCGGACTCGCCGCCCAGGAGCGTCTCGCCGCGTCGCGGGTGGTCGTCGTCGGCGCGGGCGGCCTCGGCTCGCCGGTGCTCCAGTACCTCGCGGCGGCGGGCGTGGGCACGCTCGGCATCATCGACGACGACGCCGTCGACGTCTCCAACCTGCAGCGCCAGGTGCTGCACACCGCGGCCGACGTCGGACGGGGCAAGACCGAGTCGGCCGCCGACGCGCTGCGCGGGCTGGCCCCCGAGGTCGAGGTGATCGCCCACCGCGAGCGGCTCACAAGGGACAACGCGGCCGCGATCCTGGGTGGCTACCACCTGGTGGTCGACGGCTCCGACACCTATCAGACGCGCTACGCCGTGTCCGACGCGGCCGCGGGCCTCGGCCTGCCCGTCGTCTGGGGCACGGTGCTGGGCTGGGACGGTCAGGTGAGCGTGTTCTGGTCGGCCGCGCCGGACGGGCACGCGATCACGTACCCCGACGTGTTCGGCCCGCAGCCGCCCGAGGGGGAGTCCTGCGAGACGGTGGGCGTGCTGAGCCCCGCCTGCGGCGTGGTCGGCTCGACCATGGCGGTCGAGGCGGTCAAGCTCCTAACCGGCACGGGGGACCCGGCGCTGGGCCGGCTGCTGGCCTACGACGCGCGCACCTCGGGATGGGACACGATCGAGCTGGCGGCGCCGGCGCCGTCGGCGGAGGTGCCCGCTCCGGCTACGTCCGGGGAGCACGGGGCCGGGGCGCCGGCCCCCGGGACGCTCCAGGAACCACGGCCGACGCCGCCCGCCGACGCCCGGCCGCCCGCCGGCGTCCTGCTCCTCGACGTCGGCCTGGTCCCGGGCGCGGTACCGGGCGCCGTCTTCGCGCGCCTGGAGGACCTCGCCGCCGGCCGCTTCCCGGCCGAGCTGCTGGACCACCCTGCCGACCGGCCCGTGGTCGTCGTGTGCGAGCGCGGCCTGCGCTCCCGCGGCGCCGAGCAGCTCCTGCGCGCCGAGGGCTGGCTGGACGTCACGAGCCGCGCTCTCGTCGGCTAGCGGCTGCTCCCGCCGCGGCCCCACCTCCTGGCCACCTTCCGTTCACCCGGGCGTACCTGACCTTTCGTAGGGCAGACATCGCCTGCTCCTAGGTTGACGACGTCCCACCCCCCTTTTCGGACCGGAGAGCCTCCGATGACGATCGCCCCTGAGAACCGCCCGCTGCTGACGGTGCACACGCATGCGCGTGGCAAGCGCAGCCCTGTGACCTGTCGCCTCAAGTGCAACGACGCGTGCCTGCACCCCGCTCCCAACGAGAGCGCCAACGAGTACTTCAAGGACGTCGTGAGCTCGGTGCTGTCGCGCCGCGCGATGCTCGGCACCCTGGCGGTCGCCGCCGGTGCCGTCGTGATCGGCGCCCAGGGCGTCACCGACGCGCCGTCGGCCGAGGCCGCGACGCTGCCCGAGGGCCGGTTCCCGGGCGGTGGCCACGGCAAGGGCCTGTCCTTCGGCGCCATCGACCCGCAGCCCGTCGACGTCGACGCCCTGGTGGTCCCCGAGGGCTACACCTGGGACCCGATCATCCGCTGGGGCGACCCGATCCTCCCGGGCGGCCGCACGTTCGACCCGAACAACCAGTCGCCGGAGCAGCAGGCCAAGCAGTTCGGCTACAACTGCGACTACCTCGACATCCTGCCGATCCGTCCCGGTGAGAAGCACCGCGGGACGCGCGGCATCCTGGTCTCGAACCTCGAGTACACCAACCCCGAGATCATGTTCCCGCCGACCGATAAGTACTGGGACGTCGCCGCCGACGGCAGCCGCACCAAGAACGCGTACTCGCGCGCGATCGAGCGGGCCGCGCACGGCATGGCCGTCGTCGAGGTCCGTCGTCGCGGCACCGGCAAGCCGTGGGACTACCAGCGCATCAGCGTGCTGAACCGCCGCATCCACCTGGACACCGAGTTCGTGCTCGACGGCCCGGCGGCCGGCTCCGACCTGCTCAAGACGGTCGCCGACCCCACGGGCAAGCGCGTCTTCGGCACCATGAACAACTGCGCGGGCGGCACCACGCCCTGGGGCACCGTGCTGTCGGGCGAGGAGAACTTCAACGGCTACTTCGTGGCCGCGGGAGCGAACCCGACCGCCGACGCCCGGTACGGCATCGGCAGCTCCACCAGCTACGGCTGGGAGGCCGACGAGCCGCGCTTCGCGCAGTCCGAGGGCTATGAGAACGAGGCCAACCGCTTCGGCTGGATCGTCGAGCTGGACCCGTACGACCCGCAGGCGAAGCCCGTCAAGCACACCGCGATGGGCCGGTTCAAGCACGAGGGCGCCAACGTCACGCTGTCCGCCAAGGGCCACGCCGTGGCGTACATGGGCGACGACCAGGCGTTCGACTACGTCTACAAGTTCGTGTCCAAGGAGCGGGTCGCCAAGGGCGAGTCCCGCTGGGCGCGCACCCACAACAAGACCCTGCTGTCCGAGGGCGACCTGTTCGTCGCGAAGTTCACGGGCGACTCGCCGGCCGCGCAGATCGACGGCTCGGGTGCGGTCCCGGCCGACGGTGCCTTCGACGGTACGGGCGAGTGGCTCCCGCTGGTCAAGGACGGCCGCAGCAAGGTGCCGGGCATGTCCGTCGAGGAGGTGCTGGTCTACACGCGCCTGGCCGCGGACAAGGTGGGCGCCACCAAGATGGACCGCCCGGAGGACGTCGAGATCAGCCCGGTCACGGGCCGCATCTACGTGGCCTGCACCAACAACTCGGGCCGCACCCCGGGCAACGCGACCGAGGGTGCCACCGAGGCGAACCCGCGCACCCACAAGGTCGTGGGCGGCGCCACTGTCAACGGCAACCGGGACGGCCACGTGGTCGAGATCATCCCGTCCGGCGACCAGACGTCCACGCGCTTCACGTGGAACCTGCTGCTGGTCGCGGGCGACCCCGCCGTCGAGGGCACGTACTTCGCGGGCTACCCGAAGGACCGCGTCTCGCCGATCTCCTGCCCGGACAACCTCGCGTTCGACGCCGAGGGCAACCTCTGGATCTCGACGGACGGCCAGCCCAGCTCGTCGGGGATCGCGAAGTGCGACGGCCTGTTCAAGGTGCCGGTCGCGGGCCGCGAGCGCGGTCACGTCCAGCAGTTCCTCTCGGTGCCCGCGGGCGCCGAGACCTGCGGGCCGCTGGTCGACTCGCGCGACGGCATGGTCTACGTGAACGTGCAGCACCCGGGCGAGAACGGCAGCTTCGAGGCGCCGGACTCGTTCTTCCCGGACTACGTGGCCGCCGGCGTCCGCCCGGAGGCGGGCGACTTCCGCGGGCCGCGCCCGACGGTGGTCCAGGTCTACCGCGACCGCCACTGACCCGGGTCCGCTGACCTGACCCGCTGAGTGCGGGATCGCTGGTGGGGGGGGGGGGGGACCCCCCCGGGGGGGGGGGCCCCCCCGCCCCCCCCCCCCGGGGGGGGGGGGGGGGGGGGCGGGCCCCCCCCCCCCCCCCGGGGCCCCCCCCCCCCCCACCAGCGATCCCGCACTTTGCATGCATAACGCTTTGACGTCTTTGGGGTCGGCATGTCGGTGGCTCGCGCTAGGTTGCGCTCGTGTCGCACACCGAGCCGTGGCCGAGCATCGTCGAGGACGCCCGGCACTACCCGTCCCCGCACAACTCCCAGCCCATCAAGCTGCGGCCGGTGGACGAGTCCACCGCCGAGCTCTACTACGACCTCGACCTCGGGCTGCCCGCGGAGTCGTTCGGCATCCCGTTCGGGCACGTCTGCGCCGGCGTCTTCCTGGAGTCGCTGCGCACCGTCGCCGAGGGGCTCGGGTACGGGGTCGAGGAGAGCATCGACGACGGCGAGATGGACTTCGCCGGCACCGACCGCCTGCACGGCCTGGGTACGGTCCGGCTCGTCCCGCGCCCGGTGTCCGACGGCGCCCGCGCGCGGCTGGAGCTCTTCCGGTCCCGCCAGACCTCGCGCCGTCCCTACGACGCCCGCCTCGTGCCCGACGACGTCGTGGCCGCCGCGGCCGACGTCGCACGCGGTGCCGGGCACACGTTCCGCACGACCGCCGACCGCGCCGTCGTGCGCCGGCTTGTGCACATCAACCAGGCCACGCTGTTCTCCGACCTGCGCAACGACGCGGTGTACGAGGAGATCATGACGTGGCTGCGGTTCAGCAAGGACGACGCCCGGGAGCGGGGCGACGGCCTGAGCGCCGAGGCCATGCTCATGCCCGGGGGTCTGCTCCGGTTCGCCATGAGCCACCGCGGCCTGTGGGACGCGCCGGTGGTCGGCGGGGCGATCCGCGCGATGTACCTGAACACGATGCGCGGGGTGCGGCAGCTCGGCTGGCTGGAGGGCCCGTTCGCGCGGCCGGCCGACCACATCGAGGCCGGGCGCACCTTCATGCGCCTGTGGCTCGAGCTCACCGCCCACGGCGTGCGGCTGCACCCGTTCGGGACGGTGATCACCAACCCCGGCTCGCACGAGGCCTTCGCGCGGGAGATCTCCGCCGACGAGAGCGGCGACCGCATGGCCTGGATGCTGTTCCGGTTCGGGTACAGCAAGACCCCGCCGGTGGCGCACCGCCGTCCGGCCGCCTCGATGCTGCTGGGAGCCGACCGATGAGACGAGTTCTCGCCTTCACCCTCGTGGCCCTCGTGGACGCCGTGGTGTGCCCGCTGACCCACAGCGTCCACACGCACAAGGTGCTGCTCGGGCCGGGCATCGAGCCGCTGCGCTGGTGGCTCGGCCGGCTGCGGGCCTGGCGCACGTTCGACCTCGCGGCACGCGAGGTGCCCGCCTACCGCGCGTTCCTCGCCGAGCACGGCCGCGACAGCAGGCTGCGCCACACGGGCTCGCTGGCCGAGACGTTCCGGGGCATCCCCGAGATGGACAAGGAGTCCTACGTCAAGCGGTGGAGCATCCCCGAGCGCTGCATCGGCGGCACCCTGCCGCGGCGCGGCGTCGTCGTCGACGAGTCCTCCGGGAGCTCGGGCACGCCCACGAGCTGGGTGCGCGGCCGCGAGGAGCGCGCCGCGACCCGCCAGCTGCTCCAGGTGGGCTTCGCGCGGACGGCGTCGTCCCTGCGCAAGAAGCCGTTCGTGCTGAACGCCTTCTCGCTGGGGGCCTGGGCCACCGGCATGAACGTCACGTCCTCGCTCACCGAGGTCACGATGATCAAGTCCTGCGGCCCCGACAAGGACAAGATCATCGCCACGATGCAGGAGTTCGGGACCGACTACACCTACATCATCACCAGCTACCCGCCGTTCCTGAAGTCCCTGTTCGAGGACGACCGGCTGGACTGGGCCGCCTACGACATCGTGGCCGCGTTCGGCGGTGAGGGCATCAGCGAGAACATGCGCTCGCACATCCTGAGGTACGCCCACAGCGTGTTCGGCTCGTACGGGGCCAGCGACCTGGAGATCAACCTCAGCATCGAGACCGACTTCACCGTCGCGCTGCGCCGCGCCGTCGCCGCCGACCCGCGGCTGTCCGAGCGGCTGACCCGGACCGGCGAGTACGGCGTCCTCCCGATGATCTTCCAGTTCAACCCGTTCGACTACCTCGTGGAGACCAACGACGCCGGCGAGCTCGTCGTCACCATCGCCCGCGACCGGAACATCAACCCCCGCGTCCGGTACAACATCCACGACCGCGGCCACGTGCTGCGCGTCCGTGACGTGCTGCCCGTGCTCAAGGAGCTCGGCCACCACGACGTCGTCGCCGAGAAGTTCCTCGACCTGCCGCTGCTGTTCCACTACGGCCGGTCCGACCTGTCCGTCGACTACAACGGCGCAGTCATCGGCCCCGACGCCCTGCGCGACGTCGTGCACAGCGACCCCGAGCTCCTCGAGGCGGTCGAGAACCACCGTCTGATCAGCTACGAGGACGACAACGGCGACCGCCAGCTGCACATCGCGCTCCAGCTCAGCGCCGCCGCGACGCAGGACGGCACGCTGGACCAGGACCGGTACCGCGCCTTCGTCGTCACCGAGCTGCGTCGCCGCAACGGTGACTTCGACAACGGAGTGCGCACCGCCCCCGCCGGTACGCTGCCCACCATCGCCTTCTACGCCCACCGCACCGGACCGTTCGCCACGGACAGCGGCAAGCTCAAGAACGAGTACGTCTGGCAGCTGCCCGCGGGCGCCCTGGAGCAGTGGGAGACCGACCTGGGCCACGTGTTCCCCAGGGAGTGAGACCGGCGTGGGCCGGGCGCGGGTCCGGCGTGGGCATAGCGCGGCTCACACCTCGGGAAGCGTTCCCGCCCCCGAAGCGTTCGTATGCTTGATGATCGTGACCACTCCACCCCCTGACCCGGCGCGCACGCCCCTGACGGCGAGCGGCGCCCACGGTGAGCAGCCCCGCGAGCCCGAAGGGGCGTACCTCGACCACGCCGCCACCACGCCCATGTCGGCGGCGGCGCTCGCGGCGTACGTCGCCGAGGCGCAGCGCACCGGCAACGCGTCGTCGCTGCACTCCGCGGGCCGTACGTCGCGCCGCGCCGTCGAGGAGGCGCGCGAGACCGTGGCGGGATCGCTGGGCGCCCGGCCGAGCGAGGTCATCTTCACCTCGGGCGGCACCGAGGCGGACAACCTCGCGATCAAGGGCATCTTCTGGGGACGCCGCGCGCAGGACACGCGCCGCACCCGCGTGCTCGTCTCCGCCGTCGAGCACCACGCCGTGCTCGACCCCGCGTTCTGGCTCGCGGGCCACGCGGGCGCGGAGATCGTGCTGCTGCCCGTCGACGCCGAGGGCCGGCTCGACCTCGACGCCCTGCGCGCCGAGCTCGCCGCCCACGCCGCCGAGACCGCGCTGATCAGCGTCATGTGGGCCAACAACGAGGTCGGCACGATCCAGCCGGTCCGCGACGTCGTGCGCGCGGCCCGGCCCTACGGCATCCCCGTGCACACCGACGCCGTCCAGGCGGTCGGCCAGGCCGAGGTCGACTTCGCGGAGTCCGGCGTGGACGCCATGACCGTCTCGGCCCACAAGATCGGCGGCCCCGTCGGCGTCGGCGCGCTGCTCGCCCGGCGCGACCTCGCGCTCGACGCCGTGCTGCACGGCGGCGGCCAGGAGCGCGGCGTGCGGTCCGGCACGCTGGACGCGGCCTCGATCGCGGCCTTCGGCGTCGCCACCCGGCACGCCGTCGACTGCCTGCCCCAGCGTGCCGCGCGCCTGCGCGCGCTGCGCGACGACCTGGTCGCCCGGGTGCGGGACGCCGCGCCGTCCGCGGTGCTGCGCGGCCCAGAGCCCGCGGCGGGCGACCGGCTGCCCGGCAACGCGCACTTCACGTTCCCCGGTGCGGAGGGCGACTCCCTGCTCTACCTGCTGGACTCCGCGGGCGTGCAGGCCTCCACCGGTTCGGCGTGCCAGGCCGGGGTGCCGCAGCCGTCGCACGTGCTGCTCGCCATGGGCGTCCCCGAGGCCGAGGCCCGCGGCGCCCTGCGCTTCACGCTCGGGGCGACGTCCACCGAGTCCGACGTCGACCGGCTCGTGGCCGCCCTGCCGCAGGTCGTGGCGCGGGCACAGGCCGCGGGCCTCGTGTCCGGCCGCGCGATGGGTGGTGCCTCGTGAGGGTGCTGGCCGCCATGTCGGGCGGCGTGGACTCCGCGGTCGCGGCCGCGCTCGCGGTCGAGGCCGGGCACGACGTCGTGGGCGTGCACATGGCGCTCTCGCGCAACCGGGACCAGTTCCGCACGGGCTCGCGCGGCTGCTGCTCCATCGAGGACGCCGGCGACGCCCGCCGGGCCGCCGACATGCTCGGCATCCCGTACTACGTGTGGGACCTGTCCGAGCGCTTCGAGGACACCGTCGTCGCCGACTTCCTCTCCGAGTACGAGGCGGGCCGCACCCCCAACCCGTGCGTGCGCTGCAACGAGCACATCAAGTTCGAGGCGCTGCTCGACAAGGCGACGGCCCTCGGGTTCGACGCCGTGGCCACCGGCCACTACGCGCAGATCGTCACGCGCGAGGTCGCGCTGCCCGACGGCGGCGCGCGCACCGTGCGCGAGCTGCACCGCTCGCCGAACGACGCCAAGGACCAGTCGTACGTGCTGGCCGTGGCGGGGCCCGAGCGCCTGGCGCGGGCCATGTTCCCGCTCGGCGGCTTCGCGTCCAAGGACGAGGTGCGGGCCGAGGCCGAGCGCCGCGGCCTGTCGGTCTCGGCCAAGCCCGACTCCTACGACATCTGCTTCGTGGCCGACGGCGACACCCGCGGCTTCCTGCGCGACCGCCTGGGCTCCCGCCCGGGCGAGGTCGTGGACGTCGACGGCGAGGTGGTCGGCGAGCACGACGGCGCCTACGCCTTCACCGTGGGGCAGCGGCGCGGGCTCGCCCTGGGCCGGCCCGCCGCCGACGGCAGGGCACGCTATGTGGTGGACGTGCAGCCCTCGACGAACACCGTGGTCGTGGGGCCGGCCGAGCTGCTGAGCGTGGACCGGATCGCGGGGGAGAAGTCCCTGTGGTTCGAAGGCGTGCTGCCTGGCGGCGAAGGGACGGCGGGCCGTGCGGCGGCGGACGGCGGGGTGCCGGACGGCGCCGTCGTACCCGACGCGGACGGCTGGTTCGACGCCGAGGTGCAGGTCCGGGCGCACGGTGCGCCCGTCCCGGCGCGCGTGCGGGCCGACGGCGCCTCGCTCGAGGTGGCGCTGACAGGCACGCCGCTGCGGGGCGTGGCCCCGGGCCAGTCCCTGGTGGTCTACCGCGACACGCGGGTGCTCGGCCAGGCCACGGTCGCGCGCTCCTGGCGCGCGCCGGCGGCCTGAGCCCGGCCTGGCCTGCCCCGGCCTGAGCCCGGCCCGGCCTGAGCCCGGCCTGCGGGGCGGCCCGACGTGCGCCCGGCCCCGTCGTCGTCGGGACCCGGCCCGCCCGAGCCGTACCCTCGGGTCTGTACCTTCGGCGCGGGCCGGGGCGCCGGACCACCGGCGCCGGCCCCGCGCCCCTGAACGAGGAGAGCTGATGACCGCTGTGAGCGGGCACGGGCCGTGGCCCGGCGGCGAGCGCGACGTGCTGGAGGCCCAGCAGATCGCCCTGGGCGAGCTCGCCGAGCTTCCGACCGGCGTCGGCGCGGTGCCCTTCCTGACCCAGCTGCCGCAGCGCGGCCCGGGCGCGGACGCCCTGGGGCGGACGGCGGCACGCCTGACCGAGATGCCCGTCGAGCTGGGCCCGCACGGCTGGAAGCTCACCGACCGGCCCGGCGCCGACGCGCGGCAGACCGACACGTTCTGGCGCGAGGACCTGGGCGCGCTCGCGATCGCGGCGCACGGCCACGCCGGACCGCTCGCGGTCGAGGTGCTGGGGCCCTGGACGCTCGCGGCCCAGCTCTGGTCGGCCCGCGGGGACCGTGTCCTGGCGGACGCCGGGGCCCGCGCCGACCTGGCGCTCGCCCTCGCCGACGGCCTCCGCACGCTGGTCGCCGACATCGTGGTCCAGGTGCCCGGCGCCGAGGTCACGGTGCAGCTCGCGGAGCCGCTGCTCGGCCAGGTGCACGCGGGCGTGCTGCCCACGTTCTCCGGGTACTCGCGGCTGCGCGCGGTGGACGGCCCGGGGATCGTCGGCGGGCTGGAGCCGGTGCTCGCCGCCGTGCGCGACGCCGGCGCGCGTTCCGTGGTCCACCTCGGCGGCACCTGGGTGGGCGTGCCCCCCGTGGTGCTCGCCGGTGCGGACGCGCTGGGCCTCGACCTGGCGGAGGTCGGCCCCGGCGGCTGGAACGAGAAGGCCTGGGAGCTGATCGCGCGGGCCGTCGAGCGGGGCACGGGGCTGTGGGCGGGGCTGCCGCCCGCGCAGGTCTCGCAGTGCGCCGGGCCGGCGCTCGGCGAGCTGGCCCAGCTGGTCGCGGAACCCTGGCGGCGCATCGGCCTGCCGGCCGCGGGGCTCGGCGACGTCACGCTCCTGGCCGCACCCCGGCGGGCCCTCGGCCCGGTGGACGCGCACCGTGCGGAGCTGGCCAACCTGGGCCGCGTGGCGGAGACCCTCGCGGAGAAGGCCGAGGCCTGACTCCACTTCGAGGCCCCACTTTTCTTCGCTTTGACGTCGCTCAAAGCGAAGAAAAGTGGGGCCTCGAAGGTGAAGGGGTCAGGCCGACCCGGTCAGCCTCAGGTGGTCAGCCCGCCAGGCGGTTCCAGAGGAACGTCCAGTGGGTCGCCGCCATGTACGCCGCCTGCGCGTTGTTAGCCGCACCGCCGTGGCCGCCCTCGATGTTCTCGTAGTACGTCACGTCCTTGCCCGCGGCCAGCATCAGCGCCGCCATCTTGCGGGCGTGCCCGGGGTGCACCCGGTCGTCCTTGGTCGACGTCGTGAACAGCACCGGCGGGTACTCCCGGGCGGCGTCGAACAGGTGGTACGGCGAGAAGCCCTGGATGAACGACCAGTCGGCCGTGTCCGGGTCGCCGTACTCCGCCATCCACGACGCGCCCGCCAGCAGGTGCGAGTACCGCTTCATGTCCAGCAGCGGCACGCCCACGATGACCGCGCCGAACAGCTCCGGGTACTGGGTGAGCATGTTGCCCGCAAGCAGCCCGCCGTTGGACCGGCCCTCCATGCCCAGCTTGGCGGGCACGGTGATGCCCCGGGCCACGAGGTCGCGTGCCACGGCGGCGAAGTCCTCGTACGCGCGGTGCCGGTTCTCCTTCAGCGCCGCCTGGTGCCAGGCCGGCCCGTACTCGCCGCCGCCGCGGATGTTCGCCACGGCGTACACGCCGCCGCGGTCCAGCCACGCGCGCCCGATCGTGCCCGAGTACCCGGGCAGGATCGCGTGCTCGAACCCGCCGTAGCCCCACAGCAGCGTCGGCGCGGGACCGGCCTCGCCCGAGACCAGGTCGGCCCGTCCGACGACGAAGTACGGCACGCGCGTGCCGTCGTCCGACGTCGTGAACTCCTGGCGCACCTCCAGGCCTGCCGCCTCGAAGTACGACGGCGCGGACTTGAGCACCTCCGGCGTCTCCTGCGCGCCCACGGTCGCCCGGCCCAGGGTCGACGGCGTCAGGTACCCGGTGGTGACCACCCAGACGTCGTCGGAGTCGACGACGTCCACCGCGCCCACCCCGACCGTGAGCAGTTCCCCGCCCAGGGGCAGCTCGGAGCGGACCCACTCCTCGTCGGCCCCCGAAGCCGGCGGCGTCAGCACGTGCAGCAGGTTCTTCACGTCGTCGAGCACGTTGACCACCAGGTGGTGACGCGTCCAGGTGATCCCGGCGAGCGACGTCGTCGCCGTCGGCTCGAACAGCACGGTCAGGTCCCGCGAGCCGGCCATGAAGTCGTCGAACGGCGTGGCGAGCAGGGACCCGGCGCGGTACGTGGTCCCGCCCACCGTCCAGTCGTCACGCAGCCGCACCAGCATCCACTCGCGGTGCACGCTCGCGTTCGCCGAGTCGGGCACGTCGATCTTCACGAGCTCCTGGTCGGGAGTCCCCACACCGGTGGCCAGGAACGTCTCCTGGGCGTAGAACCGGAGCGCGCGGTACACGAAGTCGCGCTCGAACCCGGGCGTGTGCGACCGGTAGGCGCCGATGGCCATGTCCTGCGCCGTGCCCTCGTAGACGAGCGTGGCCTCCTCCAGCGGGGTGCCCCGTCGCCACAGCTTGACCTGGCGGGCGTAGCCCGACGGCGTCATGGTGCCCTCGCCGAAGTCCGTCGCCACGTACACGGTGTCCTGATCGACCCAGGACAGCCCGCCCTTGGCCTCCGCCCGGACGAACCCGCCCTCCTCCGGCGCCACGAACTGCTTGGTGACCAGGTCGAACTCGCGCGTGACGTCCGCGTCCGAGCCGCCGGGCGACAGGTCGACCAGCGCGTGCCGCCGGGGCTCGCCCGCCGCGAGCTGCTCCGGCGTCGGGCGCAGCACGCTCGCGCCGTGCCAGACCCAGCTCTCGCCCTCCTGCTCGGCGAGCGCGTCCAGGTCCAGGACGGTCTCCCACTCCGGCGCGTCCGTCCGGTAGGAGTCGAGCGTGGTCCGGCGCCACAGGCCGCGCTGGTGCCCGGCGTCCTGCCAGAAGTTGTAGTAGTGCTCGCCGACCTTCGAGACGTGCGGGATCTTGTCGTCCGAGTCGAGGACCTCGCGGACCTCGCCCTCGATCGTCGTGAACCGGTCGCCGCCCAGGGCGGCCGCGCTGTGCGCGTTGCGCTCGCGGACCCAGTCCAGGGCGGCCGCGCCCTCGACGTCCTCGAGCCAGGCGAACGGGTCCGTCGCGGGGTCGAGCGGGGTCGCGGGGAGAGCGGTTCGGGTGTCGGTCTGGGTGGGCTCGGCGCTCATGATGAGCACCCTACGCGGCCGGTCGCGACGGCCGCCGTCGCCGGGCCCGCTTGCCGCGCGCCTGAACCGTGTGTGCCCGTTTTTTGCTGATTTGGGGGGTTACTCGGCCACGGTCTGTCCCCATTCCTCACTGGCACATATTTTCGCACTTCGCACCACGGTCGTGCCCTTCCACGTGTGGGACGCCCTGTGGTAGAAACTGCACTCCAGGGGGTTGTTCGCCCTCTTCAGCCGAGTTCGAGGTCCAGGTAGCGGCATCCGTCGTCCGGACCACCCGGACTCTGACGACACAACTACTAGGGGGATCGGCTCGGTGAGCTCGATGTCTTCTTCTCCTCCGCCCAGCAGGCTGCGCCAGGTCGCGCCCTGGGTGTGCGTCGCCGGCGTGATTGCCTACGTCCTCGTTGCACCCGTCCTGTTCACCGCCACCGGCGCCAGCTCCACATGGCCCGCCTGGCTCGTCGGCATCGCCGCCGTCGGTCTCGCGGTGGCGGCGGCGCTGATCGCCGCCCGATCCTCCCGGGACGACCTCGCCTCCCACGAGGACCTGGTCCTCGCCTACCGCCGGGCCGAGGACCGCGCCGACGCCGCGTCCGCGGCGCTCGACGCGCTGGCCAAGGAGCAGCTGCCCGCGTTCCTGGAGAGCGAGCCCGCCCCGCCGCTGCCGCACCTGCCGGGCGACGCCCGTGCGCAGGCCCGCCTCGACGAGGCCGCCGGCATGCTCGCCCGGGTGCAGGAGGAGCGGGTCGCCCGGCGCGACGCGGTCCAGGTGGCCGTGGTCGCCCTGAGCCGCAAGGTCCAGGCCGCCGCGCACCGTATCCAGGAGGAGGCGGCGCGCATGGTGCAGCGCCACCCCACCGACGCGGACATCCTGCAGACCTCCATGCGCGTCGACCACGCGGCGGCCCAGCAGGCCCGCCAGGCGCAGAGCCTCGCGGCCCTGTGCGGCGAGTGGCCGGGCCAGCAGTGGAGCGAGCCGCTCCCGCTGCCCGACGTCGTCAAGGGCGCCGCCAGCCGCATCACGGCGTTCCACCGGGTCGAGGTGTCGGGTGACCCCGGCGTCGCCGTCTCGGCTCGGATCGTCGAGCCGCTCATCCACCTCGTGGCCGAGCTGCTGTCCAACGCCACGCAGTCCTCCCCGCCCACCACGCAGGTGCTCGTGGCTCTCCGCCAGGTGCAACGTGGTGCCGTCGTCGAGATCGACGACTGCGGCGTGGGCCTCGACCTCAAGCAGCTCGAGCAGGCGCGCGACATCGCCTCCGGCAAGCGCGAGATCAGCATCACCGAGCTGGGCGAGATCCCGCAGACCGGCCTCGCCGTGGTCGGCACCTACGCCCGCCGGCACGGCTTCCGTGTGGATGTCACCGAGTCCGTGTACGGCGGCCTGCGCGCGATCGTCATGATCCCCGCCGAGCTCACCGAGGCTGTGGTGCCGTCCGGCATGCTCACGCCCGCCGCCACTCTGCCGAGCGCCCACGTGCCGTCCACCGGGGTGGCCGCGCTGGCCTCCAGCCGCGCCGCCACCGCCGTCGTGGAGGCGCCCGAGCTGCCCACGGCGAAGCCCGCCGAGGACGACGAGTGGCCAGCCCCCGCGGCGCCCGACGCCGCGACCGTGCTACCCGTCGAGCCGCTCAGCGTGCGCGGCGACGTGGTCGACGACGAGGAGGAGACGCCCGTGGCCGGTGCTCACGTGAAGGCCCCGGGTGAGCTGCCCCTACGCCCTGGGCGAGCCCGCCCTGAGGATGACGAGTTCCCCGAGCCGGCTGCGCTTCCGCAGCGGCGGTCCCGCCGTGGAGAGGTGGACGTGCCCGGTGACCGGGCCGAGCCCAGGCCGGAGCCTCGTACCGAGGACACCGGTCCCGCTCAGACGGCCGAGGAGGCCGGCGAGTGGATGGGCGCCTTCTTCAGCTCGAGCGAGGCGCGGTTCGGGGACTCACACGACAGCAGCGAACCGTCGGCTGGCGCCGACGGAACTTCGGAGGACCGATGACTACGCAGGCCGACGGCATGACGAGCACCGACGGCAACAGCTGGATGCTCGAGCTCATCAGTGGTGTACGGGGGGTCAGGCATGTAGTGGTGCTCACCTCCGACGGGCTGATGAAGGTTCGGACCGACCAGACCCCGCTCGACGTGGCCGACAAGGTCGCGGCGGCTTGCGCCGGACTAGCGGCGCTGGGGATCGGAATGAGCCGGGAGTTCGGGAACAGCGACACGATCCGCCAGGTGATGGTGGAGTTCGACGGCGGCTTCCTGTTCGTCCGGGGGGCCGGCGACGGCTCCCGCCTGGCGGTCATCACGGACACGGTGATCGACCCGGCACTGATTGCGCAGCAGATGCAGGCCCAGGTGCTCATGATCGGTGAGCGCACGCTGGGCACGGACCGGATCAACAGCTGATCCCGGTACCAGCTTCAGCTTCATGGAAAGCAGTACCCGGGCCCGCCGTGGCCCGGCCGTTTCAGGCACCACCAGCTCGACCGACACCTGATCGACCAACAGGGGGCGAGGGGATGGACACCGAGGAGTACCGCGATCACCCGGTGCGCTCGTACGTGCTCACCTCGGGGCGTGCGCACCCGTCGCGAAACACGTTGCGACCGGAGACGCTCGTGCGCGCCGTCGAGAGCCGTCCGGTGCTCTCGACGGCGGGGCGGCTGGAGCGTGAGCTCGTGCAGCTGTGCCAGGGCACGCTCGCGCTGGCAGAGGTGGCGGCGTACCTGGCGCTACCCGTGAGTCTCGTGGCGGTCATGGTCTCCGACCTGGTCGACGCGGGAAACCTGACGATCCGTTCCAACCACCAAGCGCACGTCCTGCCCGGCAAGGACATCCTGGAGAAGATTCTCGATGGACTCCGCAAGCTCTGACCGACCGGTTCCCGGACAGCATCTGGCACCGACCGTCGCACGGTCGGTCAAGATCCTCGTCGTGGGCGCCTTCGGGGTGGGCAAGACGACGCTGATCGGCGCGGTCAGCGAGATCGACCCGCTGCGCACCGAGGAGCGCATCACGACGGCGAGCGTGGGCATCGACCCGGGGCAGCCGAACAAGGACACGACGACGGTCGCGATGGACTTCGGCCGCATCACCGTGACCGAGGACATCGCGCTCTACCTGTTCGGCACCCCGGGGCAGCGCCGGTTCTGGGACCTGTGGTCCGGTCTGGCGGACGGCGCCGTGGGCGCGCTGGTCATGATCGACACCCGGCACCTCGAGGACAGCTTCGAGGTGCTGGACCAGCTCGAGCTGCGCACCAAGATCCCGTTCGCGGTGGTCGTCAACCAGTTCCCGGACTCGCCGGACTACCCGCTCGAGCGGGTCAGGGCGGCGCTGGACCTGCTGCCGGAGACGCCCATCGTCGAGTGCGACGCCCGGGACCGGCAGTCCGCCGTCCTGACCCTCATCACGCTGGTCGAGCACGCCATGACCTTCCCGGTCTTCCAGAAGGTCAACGCGTGACGTTGGCCAACAGGCTGCATCGGCGGCTGGAGGAGATCCCGGACCGGATGCAGCTGTCGGACATCACGACCGCGCCTGACCCGCACAAGCTGTACGAGCGGCTGCGGGACGAGTGGGGTCCGGTGGCCCCCATGGACCTGGAGCCCGGCGTGCCCGCCTGGCTCGTGCTGGGCTACGACGAGGCCAGCAGCGTGATGCGCAACGAGCTGCTGTTCTCACGCAACTCGCGCAACTGGCGCTACGTCCAGGAGCGCTCCCTGCCCGCGGACTCCGGGGTGTTCGCCGCCCTCGCGCCGCGGGAGAACGCCTACTTCCTCGACGGGATGCAGCAGCGCCGGCTGCGCGCCCCGCTCGACGACGCCCTCGGCTCCGTCGACGAGAAGCGGCTGGCCCGCACCGTGGCGGTGACGTGCGAGGCGATCATCGACCGCCTCATGCCCCGGGGTGAGGCGGACCTGGTGCGCGACTACGCCGTGGCGGTCCCCGTGATGGTCATGACCGAGCTGTTCGGCATGAGCCTGTCCGACGGGAACAAGATGCACGAGCTCACCGAGGCCCTGTACGCGGGCAAGGAGAAGGCCCGTGCGGCGGCGCGGGAGCAGGAGTCCCTGCTCGCGGTGCTCGTGGCGACGCACCGGGCCGAGCCCGGCGAGGACCTGACCACGGCCCTCGTGAACCACCCGAACCACGCGAACGACGTCGAGGTCATGGCCTCGATCGGAGTGATGTTCAGCCTGGGACACGACGCCGAGATCGCCTGGATCGCGAGCACCCTGCACATGATCCTGACCGACCCGGCGTTCGCGGCCCGCGTGCGCCGGGGTCGGCTCGACCTCGACGACGCGCTCGACGAGGTCTCCCGGCGACACCCGCCGGCGCCGCACGTGCTGCCGCGGTTCGCCCGGCAGGACTGCGAGCTGGGCGGGCGCCGGATCGCGCTCGGCGACGCCCTGGTGCCCGCCGTCGCGGCGGCCAACGCCGACCGTGCCATCCGCACCGACGACCCGTGGGAGGAGCTGGGCAGCCGGTTCCACCTCACGTGGGGCGCCGGGGCCCACTCGTGCCCCGCGCACCGCATCGGCCCGCTCATCGGCCGTATCGCCGTGGACACCCTGCTGCGCAGGATCCTCGACATGGAGCTGACCGTGGCCTATGACTCGATCAAGATGTCGGTCTCGCCGTGGTCGCGGTACCCGCGCAGCCTGCCGGTCCGCTTCACGTCCCCGCTGGCGGGCGGCAGCCAGCCCTGACGCTCCGCCGTCCGACACAGACACCACGGGCCCGGCCGATTCTCTCGGCCGGGCCCGCGGTGTGTCCTTACCGTGTCGCAGAAGGACGGCTTCTGGGTCGGTGGGCGGTCAGCCCACGGACGAGGAGTCGGAGCCGACCCGCTCCTTGGCGGACTGCGCCTGGATGCGCTCCTTGAGGCGCGGCACCACGTTCTTGTAGACGGACGGGTCGATCGGCAGGAGCCACTGGACGACCTGGGCGCGCTGGCTGATGTTCACGCCGGCCTCGTCGAGCGTCTCGTCGATCTGGTGCATCGAGAACGGGATGACGTTGGTGCCGCGAGCGTGCTTGCCGCCCGTGCGCTTCTCCATCCACGCCACGCGCTCGGCCACGTGCTTGCGGCGCTCCTCGACCGGGGGCAGGTCCACGACGCCGGCCAGGTAGGCGGCGATCCAGATCGCGCCCGCCTCGGCGGACAGGGGCGAGAACAGCGACGAGTTGTAGCCCGCGAAGGTCAGGTTCGGCACGCCGTCGGGCAGGATCTGGCGGTAGAGCTTGTAGTTGCCCTCGTCGTCCAGCAGGCGGGCGGACACGGCGTCGTCCAGGAACGGCACGCGCTGGTGGAAGCCGGTGCCGCAGACCACGAGGTCGGCCGGGATGCGGTTGCCGTCGCTGAGCACCGCGACGGGGCGGTCGCCCTCGGCCTCGAAGCGCTGGATCTCGGTGTCGCGGTGCACCTTGATCGCACCGCTCGCGACCTGCTCGTAGAACCCGTCGGTCGACAGCGACACCGTGCTGTTGGCGATGTCGGCGAACTCGCCCGTGGGCACGAGCCCGAGCTTCTTGAGCTTGAACTGCCAGGTCGCGACCGACCCGATGCTCGACAGCATGCTCGCGCGGACCTTGTCGCCGGGGCCGTGCAGGAACCGCTCCATGCCGTTGTCCAGCTCCTGGTACCTGAACAGGGCCTCGCCGAGGCGGGAGAGCAGCAGGTACTTCATGTTCAGCGAGTTGGCGATGCGCTTCGGCATCTTCCAGAGCAGACGCCGGGCGACGACGGTGGTGGACTCGGCCACCACGCCGATCTCGGCGGCGACGTCGCACGCGGACTTGCCGTAGCCGACGACGACGACGTTCTTGCCGCGGGCGTCCTCGATGTTGTTGAGCTGGCTGGACGCGACGAGCTTGCCGCCGGCGCGGACCAGGTCGGCGTAGCCCTCGTACTGCGGGAAGACCGGGTCGGAGAAGATCCCGTTGGCCACGACCAGGTGGTCGAACCGCTCGGGCGACGAGACGGGGGCGCCGATGCGGCGCGCCGTCACCATCCAGCCGTCCTCCGCGTCGGTCAGCTCGGCGCGCACGACCTCGGTCGCGAGCCTGAGGTAGGGGCGCAGCCCGAACTTCGCGACGTACCGCTCCAGGTAGGCCTGCACCTGCTCGCCGGTCGGCCACTCCGGGTACTCCCGTGGCATCGGGAGGTCCGAGAACGCGTACGAATCCTTGTTGTTCTGCGTCCGGAGGCCGGAGTATCGACGGGTCGCGCTCCACACACCGCCGACATCCGGTGCCTTTTCGAAGACGGTGACCTCGTGGTCGAACTCGCGGAGGGTTTTCGCGGTGGCCAGACCTGCGAACCCGGCACCGACGACGGCGATCTTCAAGGGACCCCTGCTCTCAGTAGATTTGCGGCATTTTGCTCGAATGTTAGCGGGACGTGCTCCTGCGCGATAGTGGGCGGATCGCGGCGAATGGCCTGGTCGGCAGCGTCTTCGCCGCGGGCGCGCAAAGGTGACCGCTCGAATGTCAGTGGTTCACGCCATGATTGTGTCCGTGAGCGAGAAGACGGGCATCCCGGGACCGGCCGACACGGGCGACGAGACAGCGGCGCAGCGCCGATGGGCAGAGCTGGTCGCCCGGATCGAGGAGGATCGACGGGCGTACTACGAGAACGACGCCCCGGTGTCGTCCGACGCCGACTACGACGTGCGGATGCGCGAACTGGAGGAGCTGGAGGCCGCGCACCCCGGTCTCATGACGCCGGAGTCGCCGACGCAGAGCGTCGGCGGCGTCGCGACCGCGGGCTTCGCGACGGTCGAGCACATCGAGCGCATGCTGTCGCTCGACAACGCGTTCAGCACCGAGGAGCTGGCGGTCTGGGCCGACAAGGTGCACCGCGACCTGGGCACCGACACCCCCGGGCTGCTGTGCGAGGTCAAGATCGACGGCCTGGCGATCTCCCTGGTGTACGAGAAGGGCCGCCTGGTACGCGGCGTGACCCGCGGCGACGGCCGCGCGGGCGAGGACGTCACCGCGAACGTGCGCACCATCGCCTCGATCCCGCAGCAGCTCGCCGGCGACCCGGCCGACCACCCCGACCTCATCGAGGTGCGCGGCGAGGTGTTCATGGCCACCGCCGACTTCGAGGTGCTCAACGAGAAGCTCGTCGCGGCAGGCATGGACCCGTACGCCAACCCGCGCAACACCGCCGCCGGCTCGCTGCGCCAGAAGGACCCGTCGGTCACGGCGAGCCGCAACCTGCGCATGTACGCCCACGGTGTGGGCGCCCTGCAGTGGCAGGCCGGTGAGCACACCGAGCTCGAACGGCAGTCCGACGCGTACACCCTCTTCGCCGGCTGGGGCGTCCCGGTGTCCCCGCACAACCGGGTGATCCCCGGCCTGGACGGCGCGCTGGAGATGATCGAGTACTTCCGCGAGCACCGGCACGACATCGAGCACGACCTCGACGGCATCGTCCTCAAGGTCGACGCCCTGGAGCAGCAGCGCAAGCTCGGCTCGACCAGCCGCGCGCCGCGCTGGGCCATCGCCTTCAAGTACCCGCCGGAGGAGGTCAACACCCGCCTGCTGGCGATCCAGATCGGTGTGGGCCGCACCGGTCGCGCCACCCCGTACGCCGTGATGGAGCCGGTCAAGGTCGCGGGCTCGACGGTGCGCCAGGCCACGCTGCACAACCAGGACGTGGTGCGGGCCAAGGGTGTGCGCATCGGCGACGTGGTCGTGCTGCGCAAGGCGGGCGACGTCATCCCCGAGATCCTCGGGCCCGTGACCGCGCTCGCCGGTGACGGCTACCCCCGCGAGGACTTCGTCATGCCGGCGAACTGCCCCGAGTGCGGCACGCCCCTGCGCCCCATGAAGGAGGGGGACGTCGACCTGCGCTGCCCCAACGCGGAGTCGTGCCCCGCCCAGGTGCGCGGGCGAGTGGAGCACATCGGCTCGCGCGGCGGCCTCGACATCGAGGCGCTGGGTGAGGTGACCGCCGCGGCGCTCACCCACCCCGACGTGCCCGAGACCCCGCCGCTGGTCACCGAGGCAGGCCTGTTCTCCCTCACGCTCGACCAGCTCCTGCCCATCGAGGCCGTGGTCCGCGACGCCGAGACCGGCCTGCCCAAGATGGACGACGACGGCGTGGTGCGCCGCCGTGCCCCGTTCCGCCGCAAGCTCACGTACGGCAAGGCGCAGCGTGCCGCCGCCGAGGAGGCAGGGGAGACCCTGCCGGACTGGGCGCCGTCGGCGAACGCGACCAAGCTCCTCGAGGAGCTCGAGCGCGCCAAGACCAAGGACCTGTGGCGCATGCTCGTCTCGCTCAACATCCGGCACGTCGGGCCCGTCGCCGCCCGGGCGCTCGCGGGCTGGTTCGGTTCGGTGGACGCGATCGAGGCGGCCTCCGAGGAGGAGCTCGCGGCCGTCGAGGGCGTGGGCCCCGTGATCGCCGCCGAGATCAAGGCCTGGCTCGCGGTCGACTGGCACCAGGGCATCCTCGCCGCCTGGCGCGAGGCCGGCGTCCAGCTCGCCACCCCGGGGCACCCTGGTCCGGCCGCGATGGCCGAGGCCGACACCGAGCCCACCGGGCCCCTGGCGGGCCTCACCGTGGTGGTCACCGGTTCCCTGGTGGACTTCACGCGCGACGGCGCCAAGGAAGCCATCATCGCCGCGGGCGGCAAGGCCTCCGGGTCGGTCTCCAAGAAGACCGACTACGTGGTGTTGGGGGAGAACGCCGGGACCAAGGCGGCCAAGGCCGAGGCCCTGGAGATCCCGACCCTGGACGAGGACGGGTTCAAGGCGCTCCTGGAGGGTGGCCCGGCGGCGCTGTAGCGGGACCATCCGCGCGAAGTCGGCAGTTGGCATCGAGCTCGGCACAGGCCTGTGCCGAGCTCGATGCCAACTGCCGACCGGAGGTCGGTGCGAGCTAATGGCGGCTCTCCTGTAACGCTGACCAGCGGACAACTTTTGCTTGACGTCCGACAGAAGTCCCCCGTAGGTTCTCCCCGCAAGGTCAATGCCGACCGAGGAGACCTCATGCTTCAACGTGGAACCAAGATCCGCACGAGACAGGCGGCCGCAGGCGCGACCGCCGTCGTGCTGACAGCGGTCATGCTGTCCGGGGCCGTGCCCGCCGCCACCGCCGCGGACGACCTGCCACCGCAGGAACCGGGTGTCACCCTCCGCACCTACGACCTGGCCCGCGACCTCAGCGAGCTGTGCACGCTCCGCTCGGGCCAGACGCCGAACGTCGACCAGCTCAAGCCCACCATCGACTACTCGACCGAGGCCGACTTCGGCATGGGCGAGCGCTTCATCGCGCACGCGCTGGCCAACCTGAACGTGCCGGCGGACGGGAACTACGAGTTCCGGCTCACCAGCGACGACGGCTCGCGCCTGGTGATCGACGACGCCGAGGTGATCGACAACGACGGTCTGCACGGCGCGGAGTCGAAGGAGGGCACCGTCGCGCTCACCACCGGCTACCACGACCTGCGCGTCGAGTACTTCGACAACACGAACGACAACATCCTCAAGCTCGAGTGGCGCACGCCGGGCACCAGCGACTTCGTCGTCGTGCCGTCCAGCGTGCTGAGCACCGAGGCCGGCGTCGTCCGTGTGACCGCTCCGGGCACCAAGTACTGCGAGGGCCAGGACGACTCGGCGGGCGACGGCATGCGCCTGGACTCCGTCTACCCCGGCTACACGCTGACCGACCTGCGGCCCGAGGGCTTCGAGCCCATGGTCGCGGGCCTCGACTGGACCGACGACGACCGCCTCGCCGTGGTCACGTCCGGCTCCGTGAGCCCCGGCGGCTGGGTCGAGGACCCGGAGCCCGGCGAGGTCTTCCTCCTGGACAACGTGACCGGCGAGACCTCGAAGGACGAGGTCACGTACGAGAAGGTCGCCACCGACCTGTTCAACCCGATGGGCATCGCGGTGATCGGGGACTCGATCTACGTCTCGGAGCGCGACAAGCTCACCGAGCTCACCGACCCCGACGGCGACGGCTTCTACGACGACCACCGCACGGTGGCCGAGTGGCCGTTCGGCGGCAACTTCCACGAGTTCGCGTTCGGCCTGCTGTACGACGACGAGAGCTTCTACGTGAACCTCTCGGTGGCCATCAACAACGGCGGCGCCACCACGGACCCGCAGCCCGCCGAGAACCGCGGCACCGCCATCAAGGTGGACCGTGAGACCGGCGAGGTCGAGTTCGTCGCCGGCGGTCTGCGCACGCCGAACGGCATGGTCAAGGGCCCGGACGGCGAGCTGTTCGTGATGGACAACCAGGGCGCCTGGCTGCCCAGCTCGAAGCTCGTGCACATCGAGCAGGGCAAGTTCTTCAACCACTTCACCAACCCCGCCGGACCCTACGACGCCAAGCCGGTCTCGGCGCCGGCGCTGTGGGTGCCGCAGAACGAGATCGGTAACTCGCCGAGCGCCCCCGTGCAGATCGAGGAGGGCCCGTACGAGGGCCAGCTCGTGTTCGGCGACGTCACCTACGGCGGGCTGCAGCGCGGCTTCCTGGAGAAGGTCGACGGCGAGTACCAGGGCGCCGTGTTCCGGCACTCGGCCGGCCTCGAGGCGGGCGTGAACCGTACCGTCGTCGGGCCCGACGGTGCCCTGTACGTCGGCGGCATCGGCGAGGGCGGCAACTGGAGCGAGCCCGGCAAGCTGCGCTACGGCCTGCAGAAGCTCGCGCCCAACGGCGAGGACGCCTTCGACATGACCGAGATGCGGGTCACCAAGAAGGGCTTCGAGGTCGAGTACACGCAGCCGCTCTCGCAGGAGACGGTGGACAAGATCGCCGAGGACCCGAACGCGGCGTTCCGCATGGACCACTGGCGCTACGTGCCCACGCGCGCCTACGGCGGGCCGAAGGTCGACGAGCAGCAGCTGTTCGTGGCGGACGCCAAGGTCTCTCGTGACCGAACCAAGGTGACGCTCACCGTGGACGGGCGCCAGCCCGGCTACGTCGTGCACCTGCGCAGCCCGCGTCCGTTCGCGGACGCCGAGGGCCGGGAGCTGTGGAACACGGAGGCCTGGTACACGCTCAACGCCATCCCGGGCTACAAGGCGCCCGCGGGGTTCCAGGAGGCGGAGGAGGCGACGCTCCGTGGCAGCGCGAACGTGGCCAACGAGCACAACGGCTACTCCGGCTCCGGGTTCGCGGCCGGGTTCGGCCAGGTCGGCGCCTCCGCGACCTTCACCACCACCGTCAAGCGCGCCGGTACCCAGCCGGTGAGCCTGCGCTACTCGAACGGGCCCAACCCGTTCCAGGGCACCAAGACGGTGTCGGTGCTGGTCAACGGCCAGGAGGTCGAGCCGTGGGCGCTGGAGTCCACGGGTGACTGGAAGACGTGGGCCACGGCGACGCGCGACCTCCCGCTGAAGAAGGGCGTCAACACCATCACGCTGCGCTACGACGAGGACGACGACGGCAACGTCAACCTCGACCTCCTCAAGGTCGGAGGCGGGGCCGACATCTGCGCGCCGAAGCGGTACGAGCGTGGCTACACCGCCCTGTTCGACGGCACGCTGGCCTCGCTGGACGGCTGGAACATGGCCGGGCCGGGCTCCTTCGGCCGGCAGAGCGACTGCACCCTGCGCGGCAGCGGGGGCATGGGCCTGCTCTGGCACGCCACGGAGCTGAACGAGTACAGCCTGAAGCTCGACTGGAAGCTCAAGAAGGACGACAACGGCGGTGTCTTCGTCGGCTTCCCGGACCCGGGCAACGACCCCTGGGTCGCCGTCAACCAGGGCTACGAGATCCAGATCGACGCCACCGACGAGCCGGACCGCACCACGGGCGCGATCTACACCTTCCAGGGCGCCGACCCGGAGGCCGTGGAGCGGGCGCTGAAGCCGGTCGGGTCCTGGAACTCCTACGAGATCCGGGTAGAGGGGCAGACGATCAAGGTGATTCTCAACGGTGAGCTGGTGAACGACTTCGTCAGCACCGACCCCGCGCGTGACCTCGCCCAGGGGTTCATCGGGCTCCAGAACCACGGCCAGGGCGAGGCGGTGAGCTACCGCGACGTCCGGGTCAAGGACCTGAGCTGACCCCAGAGAAGTCAGACGCTCAGATCCCCCGGGGGATCTGAGCGTCTGACGTGTGGCGGACCGGGTCAGGCGACCAGGCGGTCCACGGCGTCCGAGGAGAGGGCCTGGTCCACGGCCATGGCGCTCGCACCGAGCACGCCCGCCTGGGTGCCGGTGCGCGCCGTGACGATCCGCAGGTGCTGGGTCGCCAGGGGCAGGGAGCGCTGGTAGACCACCTCGCGGATGCCCGCCACGATGTGCTCCCCGGCGTCCGCGAGGATGCCGCCGATCACGATCATCGACGGGTTGAGCAGGCTCACGCTCGTGGCCAGCACCGCGCCGATGTCGCGTCCGGCCTGGCGCACGGCCTGGCTCGCGGTCACGTCGCCGGCCCGCACCAGGGCGACGACGTCGGCGGGCGTGGTGGCGCCCTCCAGCCGGCTCGCCACGGCCTGTCCGCTGGCGATGGCCTCCAGGCACCCGACGTTGCCGCAGCGGCACACGACATCGGTGACGCCCGGCACGGCCACGTGCCCGATGTCGCCCGCCGAGCCCTGCGCGCCGCGCCGCAGCGCGCCGTCGGCGATGATTCCCGCGCCGATGCCCGTGGCGACCTTGACGAACAGCAGGTCGGCCACGTCGGGCCAGGCTGCGCGGTGCTCGCCCAGCGCCATGATGTTCACGTCGTTGTCCACGAGCACGGGGGCGTGGAACCGCGCGCCGAGGATCGCCGGCACGTCCGCGTTGTCCCAGCCGGGCATGATCGGCGGGTTGTTCGGCTTGCCGGTCGCGTGCTCCACGGGGCCCGGCAGACCGACGCCGACGCCGGCGAGGTCCGTCGCCGACCGGCCGGCCTCACGCAGCAGCTCGGCCCCCGTCTCGGCCACGCGGTCGAGCACGAGGTCCGGCCCGTCCGTGATGACGAGCGGCAGGTCGCGCTGCGCCAGCACGGTCGACGCGAGGTCGGTCAGGGCGAGCCGCGCGTGCGTCGCGCCGAGGTCTACCCCCAGCACCACGCGGGCTGACGGCGCGAACGCGAAGGTCGCGGGCGGGCGGCCGCCGGTCGACGTCGCCTCGCCCGCGGGGGCGATGAGTCCCGCCGCCATGAGCAGGTCGATGCGTGCCGCCACCGTGGAGCGCGCCTGCCCTGTGACCGCCGCGAGATCCGCGCGCGTGCGAGGTCTGCCGTCTCGCAGGAGCTGGAACATATCGCCCGCGCCGGACACCTTGGGTGCCTGCTGAAACACTTCCCGTGCCACTTCCACCATGCCTCTAGTGAATCATGGCGGGCGAAGTCGCGACTTTTGCTTGACCGTCGTCAGAAGTCCAACTACGTTCGATACATGGTCGACGTGGACCCCTCCGGGGTAGAGCAGCCCCTGCTGCGCATGCGTGGCATCGTGAAGGAATTTCCCGGCGCGCGAGCGCTCGACGGTGTGGACCTCGAGGTCCGTCCCGGCGAGGTGCACTGCCTGCTGGGACAGAACGGGGCTGGCAAGTCCACCCTGATCAAGACCCTGGCCGGCGCCCACCAGCCCACCGCGGGCGAGATCCTGATCGACGAGGAGCCGGTGGTCATCGCGAACCCCGTGGCCGCCCTGCGGCTCGGTATCGCGACGATCTACCAGGAGCTCGACGTCGTGGACGGCCTCACGGTCGCCGAAAACATCTACCTGGGCCACGAGCTCGCGACGGGCGGCGTCAGCCGCCGGTCCGAGGCGGCCCGGAACACCCGCAAGATCCTCGACCGGCTCGGTCACAAGGAGATCTCCCCGCACCGCGAGGTGGGCTCGCTGCCCGCCGCGGGCAAGCAGATCGTGCAGCTCGCCCGGGCGCTCTCGCGTGACGCGCGCGTCGTCATCATGGACGAGCCGTCCGCCGTGCTGGACTCCGAGGAGGTCGGCAACCTCCACCGCATCGTGCGCGAGCTCACCGCCGACGGCGTCGCCGTCGTCTACATCTCGCACCGCCTGGAGGAGATCCGGCAGCTCGGCGACCGCATCACGGTGCTCAAGGACGGCCGCACGGTCGCCGAGAGCCTGGTCGTGGCGGACACCCCGACCAAGGAGCTGATCCAGCTCATGACCGGCCGGACGGTCGAGTACGCGTTCCCCGACCGCCCCGGTGTGGCCGAGGACGCGGAACCGGTGCTGGAGGTCGAGGACCTCGGGCTCGGCAACGTCTTCTCCGACGTCTCCCTCACCGTCCGGGCGGGCGAGATCGTAGGCCTCGCGGGCCTGGTCGGTTCGGGCCGCTCCGAGATCCTCGAGACGATCTACGGCGCCCGGCGCGCCACCTCGGGCACCGTGCGCGTGGGCGGCAAGCGCCTGCGCCCCGGCGTGGTGGACGCCGCGGTGGCCGCCGGCATCGGGCTGTGCCCCGAGGAGCGCAAGAGCCAGGGCCTGCTCCTGGACGAGCCGGTCTACCGCAACATCACCCTGTCCACCTTCTCGCGCATCGCCCGCGGCGGGCTGCTCGACGAGGGCGCCGAGCGCGCCGCGGCCCGGGAGCAGGTCGAGGCCCTCGATCTGCGGCCCGCCGGGGTGGACCGGAACGCCCGCACGCTGTCCGGCGGGAACCAGCAGAAGGCGCTGCTGGCGCGCTGGCTCGTGCACGGTTGCCGCGTGCTGCTGCTCGACGAGCCCACCCGGGGTGTCGACGTCGGCGCGCGCTCCGAGATCTACAACCTGATCCGCCGCCTGGCCGACGACGGCGCCGCTGTGATCGTCGTGTCCAGCGAGATCCCCGAGGTGCTCGGCCTCGCGGACCGCGTGCTGGTCATCTCCGACGGCAAGGCGGTCCACGAGGGTCCCGCCCGCGAAATCGACGAGCACGCCGTGCTCGACCTGGTCATGGAAGGAAGTGTGGCGTGAGCCAACGATCGGCCCTCATGGGCCCGGCCCTGCGGATGGGCGGCCTCGTGCTCGCCCTCATTCTGCTCATCGTCGTGGGTGTGGCGACCGCCGGCGAGCGGTTCTGGAGCACCGGCAACCTCATCACCGTCCTGAGCCTCGCGGCCGTGACGGGCGTGGTGAGCATCGGCATGACGTTCGTCATCACCTCGGGTGGCATCGATCTGTCGGTCGGCGCCGTGGTCGGACTGGCATCCGTCTGGGCCTCGACCCTGGCGACGCAGTACGCGGCAGAGGACTACGGCTGGTGGGTCATCCCGGTGACCGCACTCGCCGTCGGTCTGGTGGCCGGCCTGATCAACGGCCTGCTGGTCGCCTACGGCAAGATGCCCGCGTTCATGGCGACGCTGGCGATGCTGGCGGCAGCCCGCGGGCTCGCAGAGATCATCGCGGGCCGGCAGACCCAGATCGTC
Source organism: Promicromonospora kroppenstedtii (assembly GCF_044389675.1). NCBI lineage: Bacteria > Bacillati > Actinomycetota > Actinomycetes > Micrococcales > Promicromonosporaceae > Promicromonospora > Promicromonospora kroppenstedtii. The sequence goes on from NZ_JBIRYI010000022.1 coordinate 62,530, forward strand.
GACGTCGAGCCGTTCTTCGACGTCTTCCAGGCACGGCCGCTCGGCGTGCCGACGATCGTCTGGATCTTCGTCGTGGTCGCGGCCGCGGGCTGGTTCCTGCTGAATCGCACCACGTTCGGACGACGTACCGTCGCGGTGGGCGGCAACCCGGAGGCCTCCCGGCTGGCGGGGATCAAGATCAAGCGGCACACCCTGTACCTGTACGGGCTCGCCGGCCTGACCGCCGGCATCGGCGCCGTGATCCTGCTGGCCCGCACCACGGCCGGCTCCTCGACCCACGGGACGCTGCTGGAGCTGGACGTCATCGCCGCGGTCGTCGTCGGCGGCACGCTGCTGGCCGGCGGCCGAGGCACCATCACCGGCACCGTCCTCGGTGTCCTCATCTTCTCGACGCTCACCAACGTGTTCGTCCTCAACAACCTCGACAGCTCGGTCCAGGCGATCGCCAAGGGCGCGATCATCGTCGGCGCCGTCCTGCTGCAGCAGTGGTTCGCGTCGCGCGAGCGCGTCTCGACCACCTAGTACCTCCACAAGCCAACCCAGCATTTCCACCCCGGATCAAGGGAGATCACGATGACCTCGTCCATTGTTCGCACGCGCCGGGTCTCCGGCGCCGTCGTCGCCGCGGCCTGCGCGGCGCTCGTCGTCGCCGGCTGCACCAGCAACGAGCCCCGCGAGAGCGAGGAGACCGCCACCGGTCCCGTCACGGTGACCGAGAACGACGAGCCCGGCGACGAGGTCGTCATCGGGTTCTCCGCCCCTGCCGCCGACCACGGCTGGATGGGCGCCATCACCAGCGCCGCCAAGGCCGAGGCGGAGAAGTACGAGGACGTCGACCTCCAGGTCGCCGAGGGCACCAACGACGTCAACGTGCAGATCAGCCAGATCGAGGGCTTCATCGACCAGGGCGTCGACGCGATCGTGCTCCTGCCGTTCGACGGCGCCGCGCTGACCGACGTGGCGCTGGAGGCCATGGAGGCCGGCATCCCCGTCATCAACGTGGACCGCGAGTTCAGCAGCCCGTTCGCCGCCCGCGCCACCGTGCTCGGCGACAACTACGGCATGGGCGTGAGCGCCGGCACCTACGTCTGCGAGCAGCTCGGCGACAACCCGGACGCCGTGGTCGCCGAGATCGCCGGCATCGACTCGCTGCCGCTCACCCAGGACCGCAGCAAGGGCTTCGCGGACGCCCTCGACGACTGCGGGCTCGACGTCGACGCGCGCGTCGCGGCCGAGTTCACGGTCGAGTCCGGCGAGGAGCAGACGGCGAACCTGCTGTCCGCCGAGCCCAAGATCGACGCCATCTGGAACCACGACGACGACCAGGGCATCGGCGTCCTGGCCGCCATCGAGAACGCGGGCCGCGACGAGTTCTTCCTGGTCGGCGGTGCGGGCTCCAACAACATGATGGAGGAGATCCAGGACCCGGAGAGCGTCGTCAAGGCGACGGTCATCTACCCCTCCACGCAGGCCGCGGACGGCGTCAAGTTCGCCCGCCTGATCGCCCAGAACAAGAACGTGAGCGACCTCGCCTCGATCGGCGTCCCGCGCACCGTGCAGCTCTTCGCGCCCGTCGTCACGGCGGACAACGTCGAGGAGTACCTGCCCATCGGCTTCGACTCCTGACGCTGTGACGCATCGGGACGACGCCCGCTCGGGCGTGCAACACGGCGGTGAGACCACAGTGGGGGGAGGCGCGGTATGAGTACGGGAACGAGCGAGCTCGGGGTCGGCATGGTCGGCTACGCGTTCATGGGGGCGGCGCACTCGCAGGCCTGGCGCACGGCGCCGCGGTTCTTCGACCTGCCGATCGTGCCGCGCATGCGCGCGGTCGCGGGTCGGGACGGGGCCGCGGTTCGTGCGGCTGCCGACCGGCTGGGCTGGGACGACGCCGTCGTCGGGTGGCAGGACCTGCTGACCCGGGACGACGTCGGGCTGGTCGACGTCTGTACGCCGGGCGACACGCACGTGGAGATCGCTGTCGCCGCCCTGGAGGCGGGCAAGCACGTCCTGTGCGAGAAGCCGCTGGCGAACACCGTGGCCGAGGCGGAGGTGATGACCGCCGCCGCCGAGGCCGCGGCGGAGCACGGCGTACGCGCGATGGTGGGGTTCACCTACCGTCGCGTGCCCGCCGTGGCGCTGGCCCGGCAGCTCGTCCAGGAGGGGCGCATCGGCCAGGTGCGGCACGTGCGCGCGCAGTACCTCCAGGACTGGTTGGCGGACCCGCAGGCGCCGATGTCGTGGCGCCTCGACAAGCAGAAGGCGGGCTCGGGCGCACTGGGCGACATCGGCGCGCACGTGGTCGACATGGCGCAGTTCGTCACGGGCGAGTCGCTCACCGGGGTGAGCGGCCTGCTCGAGACCTTCGTCCACGAGCGTCCGGAGGCCGTGTCGTCGTCAGGCCTGTTCGCGGTGGCCGACGCCGGCCGCACCGGCCAGGTCACGGTGGACGACGCCGCGGTCTTCCTCGGACGTCTGTCGGGCGGGGGGCTGGCGACCTTCGAGGCGACGCGGTTCGCCTGGGGCCGCAAGAACGCGATCCGGCTGGAGGTCAACGGTTCCAAGGGTTCGCTGGCCTTCGACTTCGAGGACATGAACCTGCTGCACTACTACGACGCGACGGACGAGTCGGCGGTCGCGGGCTTCCGCCGGATCGTCGTCACCGAGCCGGAGCACCCGTACGTCGCGGCCTGGTGGCCGCCCGGGCACGGGCTGGGCTACGAGCACGCGTTCACGCACCAGGTCGTGGACCTGATGGGGGACCTGGCCGCGGGCCGCCAGCCGACGCCGTCGTTCGCCGACGGGCTGCGCGTCCAGCGGGTGCTGGACGCCGTCGAGCGCAGCGCCGCCGGCGGCGGGGGGTGGGTGTCCCTCGTCTGAACCGACCCGGACCAGCACGAGGACCGGCCTGAGCGATGCGCTCGGGCCGGTCCACCGCGGGCCGGGGGAGAGCACTACCGCAATGCACTGGTACTGACCCGACTCAATGAGGAGCTCCAGGTGAGAAAAGTGCTACGAACCCGCCGCGTGCTGCGGTCTGTGGTCGCGGCGACGGCCGTGACCGCGCTCGGTGTCCCAGCCCTGGTGGCGGCCGCCACCCCGTCCTTCGCATCTCCCGGCGCACCGGTCGGGACCAGCACCTCGACGACGGCCGTCACCACAGCCGCCGAGGCGGCGGCCGAACCCTTCGACGCCCTCGTGTTCTCCCGGACGGCCGGGTTCCGGCACGGCTCGATCCCCGCGGGCATCGAGGCGATCACCCAGCTCGGCGCGGCGAACGACTTCACGGTCACGGCCACCGAGGACGCGAGCGTCTTCAGCGACGAAGGGCTCGCCGACTACGAGGTGGTCGTCTTCCTGTCCACCACGGGCGACGTCCTGGACGAGCAGCAGCAGGCCGCGTTCGAGCGCTACATCCAGGGCGGCGGCGGGTACGCGGGTATCCACGCGGCGTCCGACACCGAGTACGACTGGCCGTGGTACGGCGACCTCGTGGGTGCCTACTTCAGCTCGCACCCGCAGAACCAGGACGCCACCGTCAAGGTCGAGGACCACGCGCACGAGTCCACCGCGCATCTGCCGGACCGCTGGGACCGGCACGACGAGTGGTACAACTTCCGCACGAACCCGCGCGACGAGGTCCATGTCCTGGCCTCGCTGGACGAGTCGAGCTACGACGCGGGCACGGGCGCGATGGGGGCCGAGCACCCGATCGCCTGGTGCCAGGCCTACGACGGCGGCCGGTCCTGGTACACGGGCGGCGGCCACACGGACGCCTCGTACAGCGAGCCCGAGTTCCTCGAACACCTGCTCGGGGGCCTGCAGACGGCGGCGGGAGTCGTCGACTCGGACTGCAACGCGACGCAGAGCGACAGCTACGAGATGGTGCCGCTCGACGAGGACACCGCCAACCCGATGATGCTGGACGTGGCCCCCGACGGCACCGTCTTCTACGTCGAGCGGGACGGCCGCGTCCAGGTGATCGACCCGGAGTCGAACACCACGAGCACCGCGATGACCCTGCCGGTCACCCAGTCCAACGAGGACGGGCTGACGGGTGTCGTGCTCGACCCGGACTTCGCGACCAACGGGTGGGTCTACCTGTTCTGGTCGCCGCAGGACGTGGGCGACGACGGACCGCACAACCGCGTCTCCCGCTTCGACTACGACGCCGCGTCCGGCACGATCGACCAGGCCTCCGAGGAGACGGTGCTGATCATCCCCACGCAGCGCCAGACCTGCTGCCACGCGGGCGGTGACATGGTCTTCGACGGCGACGGCAACCTCTACGTGGCCACCGGCGACAACACGAACCCGTTCGAGTCCCAGGGGTACGCCCCGCTGGACGAGCGTTCCGGGCGGGCGAACTACGACTCCCAGCGCACGTCGGCCAACAGCAACGACCTGCGCGGCAAGGTCCTGCGGATCACACCGCAGGACGACGGCTCCTACACGATCCCCGAGGGCAACATGTTCGCGCCGGGCACGGCGGACACGCTGCCCGAGATCTACGCGATGGGCTTCCGCAACCCCTTCCGGATCGGCGTCGACCCGGCGAACGACAACGTGCTCGTGGCCGACTACGGCCCGGACGCCGGCTCGGCGAACGCCGACCGCGGTCCTGCCGGGACGGTCGAGTGGAACGTCGTGAGCGAGCCCGGGTTCTACGGCTGGCCGTACTGCACGGGCGCCAACAACGCCTACCGCGCCTACGACTTCGCCACGGGGCAGTCCGGCGCGGCGTACGACTGCGCGGGCGGCCCGGTGAACGACTCGCCGAACAACACCGGGATCGACCAGCTGCCGCCGGCCGTGGAGGCCGAGGTCTGGTACGGCTACGGGACCAACCCGCTGTTCCCGGAGATCGGCGGTGGCGGGGCGCCCATGGGCGGCCCGGTCTACTCCTACGACCCGGAGCTGGAGTCCGACACCAAGTGGCCGGCCTACTGGGACGGCAAGGCGCTGTTCGGCGAGTGGAACCAGGGGCGGATGTACTCCTTCCAGCTCGCGGGAGAGCAGCGGGACGACCTGGTGGACATCAACCGTGTCCTGCCGGGCGTCTTCGACCCGAGCGCCGGGTTCGACCGGCCCATGGACTTCGACTTCGGGCCCGACGGTTCCCTGTACGTGGTGGACTGGGGCTCGGGCTTCGGCGGTAACAACGACACGTCGGGCGTGTACCGCGTCGACTACGTGGAGGGTGACCCGGCACCGATCGCCCGCGCGTCGGCGGACGTGACCGACGGCCTGGCGCCGCTGACCGTCCAGTTCTCCTCGGAGGGCACGCGCCACCCCGCCGGGGAGCCGCTCACCCTGCAGTGGACCTTCGGTGACGGCTCGGAGCCGAGCACCGAGGCGAACCCGACCCACACCTACACCGAGAACGGCCGCTACACGGCCCAGCTCGTCGCCACGGACGCCGCCGGTCAGACCGGTGTCGCGAACGTGACGATCGTGGTCGGCAACATCGCGCCGGAGGTGTCGATCACGTTCCCGGAGAACGGCGGCTTCTTCGAGTGGGGCGACCAGGTGCGCTACGAGATCGAGGTCGACGACCCCGACGGCGAGGTCGACTGCGCGGACGTCTCGCTGTTCACGTCGCTCGGGCACGACTCCCACGCCCACCCGTTCGAGGAGCTGAGCGGCTGCTCGGGCGTCATCCAGACCGCTCGTGACGAGGGGCACGGCATCGAGTCGAACATTTTCTGGGTGATCGAGGGGTTCTACACGGACGACGGCGGCGCGGCCGGTGCACCGCTGACGGCGACCGACCTCCAGGTGCTGCAGCCCAAGCTGGTCCAGTCGGAGTTCTTCACGGAGACGGGACGCGTCGACGGCATCGGTGACGGCGCCGGCGACCCCGGCGTCCAGGTCGAGGAGACGGGCGACACCGCGGGGGGCGGGCAGAACATCGGGTTCATCGAGCCCGGCGACTACTGGGCGCACGAGCCGGTGAGCCTGGCGAACGTCGACGCGATCTCGCTGCGTGCTGCCTCGGCGGGCGGTGGAGGCGAGGTGTCGCTGCGCTGGGACGCCCCGGACGGTCCGGAGATCGGCCGCATCACCGTGCCCGGCACCGGCGGCTGGCAGCAGTACACGGATGTCCGCGCGGAGCTCACGAACGTGCCGTCGGGCTCCGGCTCGCTGCACTTCGTCCTGCTCTCCGGCGGGATCAACGCCAACTGGATGGAGATCGACGGCCGAGGCGTCACGGACAACGAGCGGCCCGAGGTCGAGCTCACGGTCGACCCGGTCGCGGGCGACGCCCCGCTGACCGTGACCGCGTCCGCCGAGGCCACCGACCCGGACGGGTCGGGCGAGCTGACCTACGCCTGGGACGCGGGCCTCGGTGACGGGTTCGTCGACGGCACCCGGTCGTTCGAGCACACCTACGAGGCGCCGGGCACCTACCGGCTCCAGGTGCGCGTCACCGACGAGGGCGGCGCCTACGCCGTCGAGTACGCCATGGTCGAGGTCTCCGGGGTCGCCCCGGAGCCGGACCTGTGCCTGTCGGGCCGGTCGGACGACTTCCTCGGGGACGACCTCGACCCCGACCGCTGGACGGTGCAGGACCGCAACCAGGACCTGCGGGTCGCCGGCGGGAACCTGACGATCCCGGCGAGCGTCTCGGACTTCTACGGGACGAACAACGTGACCGTGCCGAACCTCGTCCTGCAGGACCTGCCGGACGGCCCGTTCACCGCGACGGCGAAGGTCACGATTCCGGCGCATGCCCAGTACCAGCAGGCAGGTCTGCTGATCTACGGTGACGCGGACAACTACGCGAAGATGGTCATCCAGGGACGCTCGGCACCCGCCGACCCGGCCACGCGCATCTTCCAGTACGTCCGGGAGGAGGCCGGCGCGCCGAACGAGGTCGGGGACTCCAACACCGCGGCTCTCGGGGCGGCGTACCCGGACACCGTGTACGTCCGCCTGGCCAGCAGCGACGGCGAGGACCTGACGGCGTCGTACTCGGCGGACGGTGTGACCTTCACGGCCATGCCGCAGACCAAGTCGCTCGCCGGCATCGACGACCCACGGATCGGGCTCTTCGCCCTCGCGGGCTCGGGTTCGGCCGCCGACGTCGTGGACGCCGAGTTCGACTGGTTCCACATCACCCCGGACGACACGGCCGAGATCCCTGGCCCGGACGACGAGTTCGACGGCGACGGGCTCGACGACTGCCGCTGGGACATCGTGCGCGAGGACCCGGCGGGTCACCGCGTGACTGGCGGCGCGCTGGAGATCGACACGACCGCCACGGACATCTACACCGGCAGCAACACCGGCACGCCGAACATCGTGCTGCAGGACCTGCCGGACGACGACTGGACGGTCGAGACCCTGGTGGACGGGTCGGACTTCGACCAGCAGTACCAGCAGGGCGGCCTCATCGTGTACGGGGACGACGACAACTACGTCAAGCTCGACCTCGTGACCGACAACGCGGCGGGCGCCGCCGTCGCACAGCGCATCGAGCTGCGCAGCGAGGTCGACTCCGTGGTGCAGGACCCGCAGCCGAACGTGAACGAGCTGACGTCCGCCGTGTGGCACCTGCGGCTGTCGAAGCAGGGGTCGACGTTCACCGGCGCGTACAGCGCGGACGGTGAGGACTGGACGGCGCTCGCCGACCCCGTGACCCATGACGGGCTGCAGGATGCCCGGGTGGGGCTGTACGCCCTGGGCGCCTCCCAGCAGTCCGCCGCCACGGCGTCGTTCGACCACTTCCGGGTGGTGGCCGCGGCCGAGCCGCTCGAGGTGACCGGTGCGCTGTCCCCGGGTGAACCGGACGGCCCGGACGGGCAGTGGCTCGGGCCGGTCACGGTCACGGTGGACACCACGGGCGGGCCGGACGGCGCCACGGTGTACCGGGAGGTCAACGTCGACGACGGCGGCTGGACCGAGTACACGGCGCCGGTCGAGGTCTCGACGCCCGGTGCCCACACCGTCCAGGTGCGGGCGTCCGCTGACGGCGAGACGGTGGTCGGCGAGACCCTCGAGTTCACCATCGTCGAGCCGGCGGTCAGCGAGGCGACGCCGAGGGTCGAGGTCGTCCAGCCGACGTGCTCCTACGACCGGTCCGGGAACGAGGTCGTGACCGGCGGCGCGCTGTCCACCGTCGACGTGGAGGGGGTGCGGTCCTACGTGGTGCGCGAATGGGTCGACGGCGCCGCCGGTGACGCCGTGACCGACCTGGACGACCTGGCTCCCGGGAGGTACCGGGTCGCGGCCCGGCCGGCCGACGGGTACGTCCTGGTGGCCGAGGACGGCTGGAAGGTCAACGCCAACGGCCTCGCCGTGCTCTTCGTGACCCTCGAGGAGCCCGAGTGCCCGGACCCGAGCACGCCCGCCGTCGTGGTGAAGGCGGCCACGTGCGACGCCGGGGGATCGATCGCCCCGGTCACGCTCCCGGGCGTCCGCAGCTACGTCGTCCACAACTGGGTCGACGGTGAGGCGGACGGCAAGCCGCGCGACCTGGGCGACCTCGCCCCGGGTGACTACCGGGTGATCGCCACGCCCAACAAGGACACGAAGCTGACGCCGGTCGGGGACTGGGTGCTCAGCCCGTCCGGCAAGGCATACGTCATCGTGACCGTCGAAGAGAGGTGCGACTGACGGACCTGGGGCGTGCACCGGCTACCGGTGCACGCCCCGGCACACCCCGGCCCGAGGTCAGCGGCACAGCTGGTGACACCGGGGCCCCTGTGATTCGGAGAGGAACGATCTTGAAACAGCTCACCCGCCTCGGCGCGGCGTTCCTGCTGGCGCTCGGGCTCGCCGTGCCTGCCATGGCTCCGGCCGCCGCGCACGGCGGCAAGATCGACATCGAGCTCGGTACGGACGGCGCAGGCGGTGTCTCCGTGGCGCTGACCTGGGCGGGCGACCACCATCCCGTCGAGGAGTCGGCCGTCGTGATCGTGCAGGCGGTCTCGGACGCCGGCGACAAGGTCGGCCCCGTCACGCTCACCTCCGCATCGGAGGGCGTCGGCTGGTACCGGTCGGAGCCCGCGCTGCTCGACGAGGGGCACTGGACGGTGACCGCGCGGGTGAAGGAGCCGAAGAAGGCGAAGGTCGAGGCCGAGATCGACGTGGTTCCCCCGCCCGCCGCCCCACCGTCCGAACCAGCCTCGTCCGCTCCGGCGGCTGGGGGAAGCACCGTCGAGGCCGACGCCATCGGTGGCACCTCGGCGGGCGACGGGCCGACGTCGACGGGCGGCCCGCCCGGATGGACCGCTTGGGCGCTGGTGGCGCTCGCCGTCGCCGGAGGGGTGACGGCCGTCGTCGTCCTGCGGAGGCGGGCGAGCTGACCGAAGACCGATGGGCACGACCGGCGACGCCGGATCGTCACGCACAGGAGGAAAGAAAATGGCACGACCGATCACCCTGTTCACCGGCCAGTGGGCCGATCTACCGCTCGAGGAGGTGGCACGCCTCGCGTCCGAATGGGGTTACGACGGGCTCGAGCTCGCCTGCTGGGGCGACCACCTGGACCCGTGGCGCTGGGACGACGACGAGTACGTCGCCGGCCGTCTCGAGCTGCTGGAGCGGCACGGCCTCAAGGTGTGGGCGATCTCCAACCACCTCAAGGGCCAGGCCGTCTGCGACGATCCGATCGACCAGCGGCACCGCGACATCGTCTCCGACCGGGTCTGGGGCGACGGCGACCCGGAGGGCGTACGGCAGCGTGCCGCCGAGGAGATGAAGAACACCGCCCGGCTGGCCGCGAAGCTCGGCGTCAAGACCGTCATCGGGTTCACCGGCTCCGCGATCTGGAAGTACGTGGCGATGTTCCCGCCCGTCTCCGACGCCGCGATCGAGGCCGGCTACCAGGACTTCGCCGACCGCTGGAACCCCATCCTCGACGTCTTCGACGAGGTGGGGGTCAAGTTCGCCCACGAGGTGCACCCCAGCGAGATCGCCTACGACTACTGGACCACCGTCCGGACCCTCGAGGCGATCGGCCACCGTGAGGCCTTCGGGCTGAACTGGGACCCCAGCCACATGGTCTGGCAGGACCTCGACCCGGTCAGCTTCCTCTGGGACTTCAAGGACCGGATCTACCACGTGGACTGCAAGGACACGAAGAAGCGGATGACGAACGGCCGCAACGGCCGCCTGTCGTCCCACCTGCCGTGGGCGGACCCGCGCCGCGGCTGGGACTTCGTCTCCACCGGGCACGGCGACGTCCCGTGGGAGGACGCCTTCCGCATGCTCAACACCATCGGCTACGACGGCCCCATCTCCGTGGAGTGGGAGGACGCCGGCATGGACCGCCTCGTGGGCGCGCCGGAAGCCCTCCAGTTCGTGCGCTCCCACGCGTACGACGCGCCGGACTCCGCGTTCGACGCCGCGTTCTCGACCCGCTGAACCCCGCGCGCCCGCCGGCGCGCTGACAGGGAGGTAGGCAGAGCTACCCGCACCACCCCGGTGCCGCCGTACGGCACCGGACCCGCATGAAGACCGGGCCCCGGACGAATGGGATGCGAACGAGGCCCGGTCCGCGTGACCAACTCGACGAGGAGCTGCATCACGAATGAAGAGTATCGAGACGCGCGCTCACGCGCGCCGAAAGAGAACACTCGCGGCGCTCGCGGCGGCCGCCCTGGTCGGTACGGCGCTGGTCGCCATGCCGGCGGCGTCCGCCCACCCCGGGCACGACGGCGAGGCCGCCGCGGCGGCCGACACCGACTGGGCCAACTACGAGAAGATCCTGCTCACCAAGGACGTCGGTGAGCCGATCGACATGGCGGTCCTGCCCGATCTCCGGGTGCTGCACACGGCGCGCAACGGTGAGGTGCGCGTGACCGACCCCGCGACCGGCGTCACCAAGGTCGTCAACACCCTGGACGTCTACGCCAACTCCGAGGACGGCCTGCAGGGCATCGCCCTGGCGCCGGACTTCGAGGAGAGCAACGAGGTCTACCTCGTGTACGCGCCGCGGGACGCCGACGGCGACGGCGCGGCGGACACCCCGGCGGGCAACGCGCCCAACACGCTGCCCGCGGGCGAGGACGAGAGCTACTGGGACCAGTGGGTGGGCGTGAACCGCCTGGCCAGGTACACCTGGACCGGCGACGCGCTCGACCTCGACTCGGAGCAGCCGATCCTCGACATCGAGGTGCAGCGCGGCCAGTGCTGCCACGTCGGCGCCGACATCGACTTCGACGGCGAGGGCAACCTCTACCTGTCCACCGGCGACAACACCCCGGCGGGTACGCCGGGCGCCAACGGCTACGCCCCGAACAACGACGCCCCGAACATGAACCCTGGCTTCGACTCGCGACGAGGGGCGGGCAACACGAACGACCTGCGGGGCAAGATCCTGCGGATCGACGTCAAGGACGAGATCCCGGCCGGCACGCCACCGGGGGAGGGCAGCACCTACGACGTCCCCGCGGGCAACCTGTTCGCCCCGGGCACCGAGAACACGCGTCCCGAGATCTTCGTGATGGGCGTGCGCAACCCGTTCCGTATCGAGGTCGACCCGGAGACCAACTCCCTGACCTGGGGCGACTACGGGCCCGACGCCGGTGCGGCGAACGCGGACCGCGGCCCCATGGGCTACGTGGAGTGGAACGCCGTGGGCCTCGACGACCCGCACAACGCGGGCTGGCCGTACTGCCACGGGCCGAACGCCGCCTACAACGAGTGGAACTTCGAGACCGCCACCCCGCGCGAGTTCTTCGACTGCGCGGCACCCGTCAACAACTCGCGCTGGAACACGGGCCTGACCGACCTGCCCCCGTCGCGCGCGGCCACCCTGTACTACGGCGACCAGCCGGGCCAGCAGCCGCGCGACGAGCTCGTCTCCTTCGGCTCCGGCAGCGGCCAGGCCCCGATGGGCGGCCCGGTCTACCACTACGACGCCGACAGCACGGCGCCCGGCAAGCTCCCTGAGTACTGGGACGGCAAGGCGTTCTTCGGCGAGTTCTCGCAGGACTACCTCGCCGCGTTCAGCGTGGACTGGTCCACCTTCGAGGTGGGGGAGATCGAGGACTTCTTCCCCAACTCGGCGCTCACCGCGGCGGGCATGCCCATCAACGACAACCCGATCGACCTGGAGTTCGGCCCGGACAGCTCGCTGTACGTCCTGGAGTACGGCGACGGGTTCTTCCGGCAGAACCCGGACTCCGGGCTCTACCGGATCGACTACGCCGAGGGCAACAAGGCGCCGCAGGCGCAGTTCACGGCCACGCCGGAGTCGTCCACGTCCGCGCCGGTCGAGGTCGCGTTCGACGCGTCGGCCTCCAGCGACCCGGACGGCGACGCGCTCACCTACGAGTGGGACATCGACGGCGACGGCACCTTCGACCTCACCGGGCCGCAGGTCACCCACACCTACACCGAGCTCGGCGTCTACACCGCGCGTCTGCGGGTCACCGACGGCAGCGGCAAGCGTGCGCTCACCTCGACGTCGATCAGCGTCGGCAACGAGGCGCCCGAGGTCACCGTCGACTTCCCGGCCGACGGCGGCTTCTTCGACTGGGGCGACGAGGTCGCCTTCGAGGTGACCACGAACGACGCCGAGGACGGCACCGAGACCGTCTGCGAGCGGGTCGCCTGGTCCTACGGCCTGGGCCACGACGAGCACGCCCACCCCGAGGTCTCGGGCACGGGCTGCACCGGTGTGTTCCCCACCGACCCCAACTCCCCGGAGCACGGCGCGGGCGCGCACCTCTACGGTGCCGTCGTCATCACCTACACCGACAACGGGGCCAACGGCCTCCCGCCGGCCGCCGGCGAGGCCACCCTGCGCCTGAACCCGAAGCTGCAGCAGGCCGAGCACGGTGAGCTCACCGGCGCCGAGGTGGTCCAGGACGAGGCGGCGTCGGCCGGCGCGTACGTGACCGGACTGGCCAAGAAGGACTCGGTCGCCCTCGAACGCGTCAGCCTGGCCGGGATCGACAGTGCGACGGCAACCGTGCGCGGCAAGGGCAAGATCGAGCTCCGCTGGGGCTCGCCCAAGGCCAAGCCGTTCGCCACGGCGAGCGTGAACGCGCGCGCGTGGCGCGACGTCGACCTGTCGTTCCGCGACCGGTCGGACACCGGGACGCTCTACATCACCGCGACCGGGGGCCTCGACCTCGACGCGCTCACCATGGTCGGCGAGGGCGTGGGTACGCCCCCGACCGCCGCCGCACAGAACTCGACCGGCCCGTCCGGGGCCGCTCGGACCGAAGGAGAGCAGTGATGGAATCACGCACTGACGTCAACCGCAGGAACTTTCTGAGGCTGGCCGGCGGCACCGTGGCCGTGGGTGCGGCAACGCTGGCCGGTGCCGGTCTCGCGGGCAGCGCCGCCGCGGCGACGCTCGCCCCGGCAGCGACGACCGGGGCCGCGGCCGCCGGCAAGGGCGGGGGCCGGGTGCTCGTGCCCGCGGGCCACATCGGCATCCAGCTGTACTCGATCAGGGACAAGGTCTCCTCGCTCGGGTTCCGCGCCGTCTTCGAGCGGCTGGCCGACATGGGCTACGCCGAGGTCGAGTTCGCCGGCTACACGCAGGGCCAGGTCGGGGCGATCACCCCGCGGGAGATCCGGCAGCTGCTCGACGACAACGGCCTGCGCGCCGTGGGATCCCACCGCGGGATCTCCGACTTCGCCAACAACATGGAGCAGGAGCTCGACATCGCCGAGACCCTCGGCATGGAGCACGTGGGCACCGCGCAGGCGCCCACCAGCAACCGCACGGTCGCCGGCTACCTCGCCGCCGCCGAGCAGTTCAACGGCTTCGGCGCGGCGGCGTCCGCCCGCGGCCTGAAGTTCTACCAGCACAACCACGACGGGGAGTTCGGCTTCGCCACCGACAACCCCGACGTGCGGCTCTACGACGTCTTCTACGACAACACCGACCCGAGGAAGGTCTTCCTCGAGATGGACGTCTACTGGGCGTTCGTGGGGCAGCACCGCTACCCGGGCTTCGAGCCGGTGGACTACGTCAAGCGCGACCCGCACCGCTACCCGCTCCTGCACCTCAAGGACGGCGACGCGAACCCGGCGAACACCGGGGGCTACGACATCGTGGAGTTCGGGGCTGGCGACCTGCCGTACACCGAGTTCCTGTCGGCGCTCGCGGGCTCGGGCCGGCGGCACGGCATCTGGGAGCAGGACAACGCCGCCTCGGTGGCCGCGCCGGGCTTCCCGGTCGACTCGTTCGGCAACGCCGAGCGGTCGTACGTCGAGATCCGGTCGCTGCGCGCCAAGCGCTGCTGATCCGGCGCGCAAAGCCAGGTAGGTGAGGTGTGGCCGACGCCGGAGGGCGCCGGCCACACCTTTCTGCTCCGGGCTGCTGGAGGCCTACGCCTCGGTACGCAGCAGCACGACGTCGTCGTGGTCCAGATCGCCCACCCGCATGGTGCGCCTGCCGACCACCTCGAACCCGCTCTTGCGATAGAACGCCTGGGCGCGCTCGTTGCGCGCGTTGGTACCGAGCCAGAGGGGGAGGCCCGGGCCGAGCCCGGCCGCGGCCTCGACGGCTCCCCGCATGAGAGCGCCGGCCACCCCGCCGCCGAGGACGTCGGGATGCACGTAGATCTTGGACAGCTCGACGTACGGAGCCTCGCGCCCGCTCGCGGCGCGGACGGCGGCGGTCTCCGCCGCGCTGCCGGGCGTACCCAGCACGAGGAGCGCGTAGCCGAGCAGGCGCGTGCCGTCGTCGTGCACGAGCAGCGCGTGCTCCGCGCTGATGGCCCACTCGCGGAAGTGCCCGGGGGTCAGCTTGTGCGCGATGTGGACGGCCATGTCGGACACCGGGGTGCCGGGCGGGCAGGCCAGGGGAAAGGTGAGGGCGGCGAGCCAGGCGGCCTCGGCCGCGTCGTCGACGGTCGCCCGGCGCACGACGCCGATGGAGGTGCGTCGGGCGGCGCCGCTGTCGGCGTCCGGCGCGGGTGAGTACTCAGGAGTCACGGCACGAACGTAGTACGCCCTCCCACGGGTGCCCCGGGTGGGAGAGCGGAAGAGCCGGCGCGGAACGGGGTAACAAACCTCCGTCGGGGTGCGCATCCGGGGAACCTGTGCGTCATGTGGCGTGGCCCCGGTCACAAGTACTGTCCCACGTTGCGCAAGGACCCGTTCAAACAGGCCCTGACCTGCGAAAACGTCATGTGCGCCAGGCCACTCCCGCTGAGTTGGCGCGTTCGCGGGATCGTGTGTAATGTTCTCCAGGTCAGCCCGACGGGCAGACGGACACGGGGCCCGAAAGGGACCAGGTGGCCGCGCCGGGGCTGAAACCCACATCGCAGGATTCGAGGAACTTTGTGTTCCCCGGAATCGGTCGATAGGGTCGCCATTTTCGGCAGGCAGGTTGCAATTCCTTCCGGTTCTCAGAAACCGAAGCGAATTTGATCGGCCGAAAGAATCTGGTAAGGTTAAGGAACTGCCCCGGACAGGGATGCGAACGAAAAGATCGCGAACTGACGGTGTGCGTCGGTTGTTTGAGAACTCAACAGTGTGCTTGATAGTCAATGCCAATCATTTGACTCTCTTGTTTCAGGTCGCGTCATCACAT
>NZ_JBIRYI010000023.1:0-74915 GCF_044389675.1 Promicromonospora kroppenstedtii
CACCCTGGATCGAGCACTACAACACTGAACGCATCCACTCCAGCCACGGACGCCCACCCGCAGCCCGAGTGTCACCAACCTGACGGCTCAGTACAGCTAGACGGCGTCGCAACGGCAGAACGGCGCGCGTACCACAAGCGACTCGTTGACGGTCACGGATACGACGACGGGCACCGGACCCTTCTCCTCGGACTCCAGGCGGAGCAGGCGCGGCGGGTCAACCGTGCCGGAGGCTACTGGATAGCCGGAGCTGAGCCGGGGGCCGCACAGCATGGCATCACAACCACCGAGGAACGAGCGACGGTCTCCGCACTTTTGCTCGCGAGCGATGGTGTGGACCCCATACGGCATCCCGACGCTATTGCGTGGCGTGACCTCCACGATGAGGCCAACGCGCGTTGCCCTGAAGTGGTGCTCCGCCGAATCCACGAGGCCGAAGACGAGGACCCCGACGGTCGACGGTGGCCCAGGTCCAAGCCACACGACGACAAGACGATGGTCACCATCGCGCTCGAAAGCTCACCCAGCAGCTGTTAGTCCCCCAGGTGAATTTCGAGCGCGTTCCGCCGAAGGTCTGTCCATCATTGGCACCCGTAACCTAGGCATCCGGCCACTGGTTTTCCGACTCGCCAGCCTGCAATGCACGGATTTGAACGAGCCGCGTGTGGCCATACGGAGTGAGTGTCCAGTAGTTTGCCGTATCCTTCAAGGAACGAGCGCGTTTTGAATGCTGAATTAACCCAAGCGCGTCAAATTGTAAGAGAATCGTCTGGAAATCTTCGTCATGAGGGGCGATATCCAACATTTCGTAGGATCCGACTGCCAGATTAGCCGCGGCGGCCATCTCCTTAACCTTCTCGGCGAAGGCCACCTCGAAAACATCGTGCTTATCTTCAACCATTACCGTACCGAGGTCTTCTTTTAGTGTGGGCTCATCCGCTTCCTGCATCATTCGCAGCCCCATGTAGCCGAACAGCCTGTCCCACGTCATCTCAACAGGCACCCACGTAGACACATCCTGAGAGGGCCGGCCATACGGTCGCCATGTCCCAGTCGCCAGTCCCGGAAAACGGAACTTTGCCTGACCGCCCGCAAGAAGTTCGGCTCCCGGCGGAGCCTCGGTGCGAACCGCTTCGAGCTGCGCCTTCAGTCTGCCGACCTCAGCTTGCGCCTTGGCTAGAGCTGCCAGTGACTCGCTGCTCGTTTGCTGGTCCGCCTTAATCCATCCGGTCGCTGGGTAGCGCCTCCGGAAGGTGTTCCAAGTTAGTGCAACTTTCCCGGCAAGATCCTCCGGTGAACTCCAGTACTTCACATGCTTTGCTGTCTGAATTTTTTCCCTGAATGACTTCAGTTTGTTGCGGCGCTCGTCCGACTCCTCCGTCTGCTCGGCAAGCAGTTTCCCCGGCTCGCCGTGAAGGAATGCCATTACGGGCTTCTTAAGCCGGACCGCCGTGTCGTACTCACGTTCTGTAAAACTAATCTCAAGCTCGGGATCTAGGGAGCCGTATTTGCCTCCGACGATCAGCAGATAGTAGTCCGAGTCCGCGATAACATCCTCGATCAATGTCCAGGCGTCATCGTCCGTGGCGGGGAATAGTTCCATTCCAGCGGGAAAGGCATCGAGATTTAAGAGTGCTGAAACGACTGCGGCTCGCGCTTCTCTAAGATCGAGGTAGGTCGAGCTCACAAAAACTTGGTAGCGCTTGTCTGCTTCCACAGCCAGGACACTACTGGACATGGCTACCTCACTGCCGGGTGATTTCGCCTGGCCGTGAGGACTTTCTTTACTGGCTCAAGGCGCCGCTGCGCGGCGCTGGGCCGTTCGGCCGGCGGGGGCCCGCGATGGGGCCCCGCGCTCCGGGCGCTTCGCGCCCTGCGCGCACCCCACCGCACCCCGACGGCCTACCGGCCCCGAGCATGACAAAGACGGTCCTGGTTTCAGAACCAGGACCGTCTTGTTCGCCGTGAGACCGATTCGGTTCCCAACTGCACGCTGGGGTCACGGCCCGAACGCCGTGCCCGGAGCCGCAGGCATGACACCTCGCACCAGCCGTTCCAGCCCGGCAGGCATCCGCCCGAAGGTCGCTACGAACGTCTCGACCAGGTAGAGCTCTGACGTCTCATCCAGACCGAGGAGGAAGCGTCCTTGATCCAGTTCGCCCACGGGAACGATCCGCCGACCAAGTTCCTCGGACCACTCCAGGAATCTGTCGCCCTCGCCGTCACACGCAGCCGGATCCAGGATGAACGGCTCCCTAGCCCGTGAGATGCCAGGGCCGGACTCGTCAACGACCAAGCCGCCGAACTCACGGAGGAACGCAACGGCGGCAGCGTGCAGCTCGATCCCCTCGTCCTGAAGCAGCCCGGCCCAACGATCGACGTCAACCGCACGGCCAGGAAACCAGCCGGATTTCGTCAGCGTCGCAGCAGTGAATTCGTCAAACATCGGCTACAGCCTCCCGTCTCAACCTCAGTCCCAAGGCGATGCCTCCGGCGGGCACCCGGGAATCAAGAGGAGCAGGGGAGCCGCGGTGCCCCTGTTCCTCCGTCATCCATTGGCTTGACCGGGACCCTGACACCGAACCCGCCGCCAGCGCAACAGGTCCCGCCACCCGAGCAGACCACCGCACCGACACCCGATGAGCGGGACCTATTGCCCTGACGACAGAACCGATGTCCGAGACGTGCCCCGCGCCAACGGATGACGGAGGAACAGGGACCCCGAAGCAGGAGCATGGTGGGTCACAGACCCGCACGGCGAGCCATGATTTACACATCACTTTGAGGTCCGATCCCGGCCAACCACGGCCGACACGGTACAAGGTTCGACGGGTAAACATGCAGGTCAGCCCGGTAGTGGTCCAAGTGCGCATCACGTGGAACAAATCGCTGTGCTGAGCCCACCGCTACCGCACCCTGAAGGCCCCCAACCGCGGAACTCTGCGGATCTGGGGGCCTTCGTCATGCCGGGCACTCCGTTTTCACTCCGGTTCGCCTGTCGCCGTCAGCCCGGTGGGGCTGGCGAGAACCCCTACGAGCGCAGGGACCGCAGCCATGCTCTCGCTGCTCCGCCGAAGGGTTCTGCCTCCATCTGCACGAGGGGCAGCAACGATTGCGCGACCTCGGTTGCGATCGCTACTTGGCTGTCGGTGAGGTGCCCGGACCGCGCCAGCTCGTCGAACTCGTCCTGGTCGACGATGCCAGCGCGACCATCGGCGCTGCGAAACAGGTCCAACTCCAGGTCGACGAAGGACCACACATCTTCATCGAGCCGAGGCGGTGTGCAGATGTCGATGGTGAGGTCGGTCGTGTCGTTGAACCAGAAGGCAGGAAGCCACCACGCACCGTCCGCGACAAGCCAGACTGCGTCGTGTTCCTGGACTTCTTCGCGGCGGCCGTCGGGCTGGCGGACCGGGTTCCCGCGCCGGGCGCCCAGCCATGTGCCGTACTCATCCTGGCCGAGGTGTTCGACCGGCCAGCTGAACCGCTCCGTGCAGGTCCCGTCGACCACAGACATCTTCTCTTTAGACATCCTCAAAGTGGAGTCCAGTCCGTCCTTCTACCGTCGGTTCGGGATGCAGCTACTGAGGTTGCGGTCGGCCCGCGGAAGTGGACAGCTCGTCAACCGACGTCTGCGTGATCAGTTGATCGATGACCGTTCGCAGGTCCGGGGCGATGTGCGTCCGCCTCACATAGTGCCGCACGGTGGTTCCTTCGTCGGCGTGACCGAGTAGCGCCGTCGCGTTCGCAATGGTCGTCTCATTCGCGACCCGCGTTGCGATCGTTCGGCGGAAGTCGTGCGGCGTCACGGTGATACCCGTCCCTTCGCGAGCCTGGCGCAGCTGCTCACGAACACGGCCGGGGGAGCGGGGCGTGCCCTCCGTCGAGGGGAACACGAGTTTGTCCGGCCCACCGTCGAAGCCCAGGCCGATTGCCTCTCGGAGCGCCGTGACCACGAAGTCGGGAAGCGTGATCGTGCGTCGCGAGGTGTCCGACTTCGGCTTGGACTGTCGTGCCAGCCGGCCCTTGACGACGCCCGCCGGCGTTGTCTCCTCGACCCGGACCACGGTGCCGGTCACGGTGAGCGTCGGCACCTCGGCGTCCAGGTCGAGATCCGTTTGTCGCAGCGCCAGGCACTCACCGATCCGCAGCCCCGTGCCGATCATCGTGTCCACGATCTGTGGCATACCGGCATGACCGCCGACAAGCAGCCGTTTGAGGTAACGAACTTCTGCATGCGCGCCGACTACTCCGCACTCGACTACGACATGCCCGTGGACTACTAATGGCGCTCACGATCCGCCCCCGCCGGGACGAAGACTTGCCCGCTCTCGCCGCCGCACTGGTCCGAGTGCACGCGCAGGACGGCTACCCCGTCGAAGGCGTCGCGGATCCCGAAGGCTGGCTACGCCACGACCGCGAGCTGCAAAGCTGGACGGCCGTGGAAGACGGTCTCCCCATCGGGCAGGCCGCCCTCACCCGCGCCACGTCAGACGATGACGCTGCACGAGTCTGGCTCGACCACATTGGCGGCGACGTCAAC
Organism: Promicromonospora kroppenstedtii; assembly: GCF_044389675.1. Classification (NCBI taxonomy): domain Bacteria; kingdom Bacillati; phylum Actinomycetota; class Actinomycetes; order Micrococcales; family Promicromonosporaceae; genus Promicromonospora; species Promicromonospora kroppenstedtii. The sequence continues at coordinate 4,544 of NZ_JBIRYI010000023.1, forward strand.
CGCTTGGCCATCCCTGTGCGACTGTTCGTGCATCCTGACCACCGGGGTACCGGAGCCGGCCGGCTCCTCATGGAAGCGGCGTTCGAGTTCGCAAGGACTCGGGGACTCGCTATCGCGTTCGACGTCATGCTCAAGGACCAAGCAGCGATCCGCCTGTATGGGCGCCTTGGAGCCCAGCAGATCGCCAATCTCACGCACCACTACGGCGACGGCCTCACCGAGCCAGCAACAGTCTTCGTCATGCATCAGTAAGCCTGCCGGTCGAATCAAACGCGTGATTTCGACCGCGCGAGAATCACCCGGGTTAAATGTGGTTCTATGATATTGCATAGGATTCACTGCTGGCGTCCCCAGTTCACCCACTGAAGGTGCGGCTTCACCCTTGGCAAGCGCCCGTTCCTCGGTACGCTCATCAGCGAACAATCGTCGGTCTCCGACGTCTGGCCAATCACTGGTGCCTGAGTCCACAGAGGGTGGTTATGAGTTACCGAAACAAGACCTACGTTGCATTCGCAAGCGAAGACATTCACTTGTACCGTCTGATGCAGGCGTGGCACAAGAACGAGGGAATCGATTTCGATTTCTTCGATGCGCACGACCTCAACACGGCCCGCGACACGAGCACCGATGAGACGATCCGGCGCCGGCTCCGCGAGCGGCTGATGAACACCAAGCAGGTGGTTCTACTCGGCAGTCCAGCGGCGAAGAAGAAGGGCGGCGACGTCACTTCATTTCTTGGGTACGAGGTCAAGAAAATCATTGAGCTGGGTGTCCCGGTCGTTGTTGCGAACATCGACGGTAGTCGAACCGTGAACCATTCCAACTACCCGGCCCCGCTAACGGATGCAGACACCTATACGATGTCGGTGTCATTCCAGCCCACTATCATCGCGCACGCGCTAGACAAGTACGTGCCGCTCTTCCAGTCGAACACCGACAAGACTGGCCCGTACTACTACAAGGCTTCGGTTTACGAGCAACTTGGTCTCTGATGCGTCGAATCCGCTTTACTCGACGCTACTGGGCCAGGTTTACACGGAGCGCTCTTGAGGCGTTGGGCGTCCTCGGCACATTGGTCAGTGCAATTGCGGTGTTCTGGCCCGAGTGGCTAGAGGGGCAGTGGTGGGTCATCTTGGCGAGCCTGGTGCTCGCCGTGTTCTGGGCATTGTTCAGGCTTCGTGACCATGACCCGTTGCAGAAATTTCCTGAAGGTGTAACCATGCGGTTGGTCGTGGGCGACCTCTTTGAGCAGAACGCCTCGACCATGGTGGGAATGACAACTACGTTCGACACGGATGTTCCGAACGTAATAGCCCCAACGAGCGTTCAGGCAGCATTTCTGAGAAGTGTCTACAGTAATTCGACATCAACTCTCGATCGAGACCTCAAGTCGGCCTTGGCTAACGTTGCTCCCGTTGCAGCTATCGCTAAGCCGGGAAAGACAGTTGTCTACCCTATGGGGACCGTTGCCACAATTCGAAGCGCGAAGGGGGTCAACTACTACTGCGTGGCGTATACGAGCATGGACTCAGAGAATCGGGCGCTCGGTTCGATTCGAAGCGTGCTGGACGGTCTCGACAGTTTGTGGGATTCCGTCGACAAGCACGGTAACGGCGCTCCGATCTGTGTTCCGCTCCTAGGTCAGGGACAATCACGCATCCCCGAACTGACGCCTGAGGTCTCGGTTAGGTTGATCGCTTTCTCATTCCTTCTACGCACGAGGCGCCACCGCTTCGCGAGTGAGCTCCGAGTGGTCGTACATCCCAGCGAAGCAGAAAAGGTGGACCCGTTGGAATTTCAAGCATTCCTGACCTCGCTGGCCTCCGCATGAAGGAGAGCGAGGGGTTGGACATTCCGACGGAAAATCGGTGCTCGTTTTGTGATTATCTGAGTGGTGCACGTCTATACACGGTCCTTTGTCGAAACGAACAGGTCGCAGCTCTTGTTACTCGGGAGCAGCGTGGTGTGGGGCATGTCTTGGTAATTCCTGTTCGTCATGTCCCTACACTCTTGGAAGCCAAGCAGGACGAACTGCACGCCATAATCGACACCGTAGCGCGAGTTGCAAGTGCTATAGATGTCGTTTTCGGCAGGCCAGGTATCGCCGTATGGCAGAACAACGGCACAGCGGCGCACCAGGCGATTCCCCACTTGCACTTCCACGTCGCCGGGACGCTGCCCGGGGGCGGCACGGATTTCGATGATGTCCCGGAGCTCTCGGTGGCTGAGACCGACGAGATCGCCGATCGGATTCGTGCGGGCGCTCCTTCCCCTATCTGCGACCTACCTTCCAAGCCGGCGCTGCCGAATTGACCTCTATGAGATCAAGGCGCGCCTGCGGCGCGCTGGCCCGCGCCTGCGGCGGGGCCCCGCGATGGGGACCCCCGCGCGCCGGGCGCTACGCGCCCTCTGCGCACCCCCATCGCACCCCACCGCCACGCGGGCCATGCGCATGATGCTTCGATGCGTGCCGCGCGTGGGGACTGGGCGTGGGGACCGAACTAATCCAGATGGTCCATCACGCCTGATCAGGTGCGATGTCCGGAGGGGGACTTGAACCCCCACGTCCGATAAGCAGTCCGGTGCCTCCGGCGGGCACCCGGGAATCAAGAGGATCGAGGGAGCCGCGGTGCCCCTGTTCCTCCGTCATCCATTGGCTTCACCGGGACCCTGACACCGAACCCACCGGCAGTGCAATAGGTCCCGCCGACACCCAGCACCACCGCACCAGACCGTGACGGGCGGGACCTATTGCACTGCCGGCAGAACCGATGTCCGAGACGTGCCCCGCGCCAACGGATGACGGAGGAACAGGGACCCCGAAGCAGGACTATGGCAGGGTCACAGACCCGCTGGGGAGCCCCAGGTTCCCTACTTGTGGTTCTTGACCGCGCTAGCGACGTCCTCGATGGCCTTTCGGACCAGGTGGAGGCTGCCATCAGGACTGTCGATCGACTCACCGTGGACGACCACATCCACAACGTACCGGAGCTGCGGCAGGGGGCCATGAGGCCCGTCCGCATCCACCGTGATGGTGAATCGCAGTGCGGCGTCCGCAGACATGACCTTCGAGCCCAGGCCGAGAAACCAAACCATCTGACGCCCGGGCGGGAGTGATGGCAACCCGGCAAGTAGTAGTTCTGAGACGGTTCTGCCAGTCTCAGCAAGAACCGTCGATTCCAAAGGCGGGTCGAACGTCACTCGGACGTTGGTGGCAATCGTCGGGCCAGAGTTGCCGACAACGGCGACCAGCAGCTGCGATTGCTTTGCGTCTGGTCGAAGGTCTGCCCAGACGTATGGCTGGACAGCGTCGAGCCGGAGTTGCTGCTGAATCTTCGTCTGCTCGATCGCTGCATCTGCCTGAGCCTTCGACGAAGCTGCTTGGGCCTTCGTCGACGCTGCTTGTGCTTTGGTCGCCAGCGCAGCCATACCTGTGAAGAACAGAGCGACGGCAGCGATAAGGGCGGCAACCGTAGCTATCCAAGCATTCGCGTCCATGCCTCCAGTGTCCCTCCGGCCGACGAGCGGTCCCATCACCCCCGCCGACTCGGACGACGAGTTACACACGAGTTACACGGGAGCACGAGAAACGGCGGCTAACGCTGCACAACGTCGCGAGACGAAAGTGCAGGTCAGCCGCCGTTTCGAGGCATCTCAGCAGGTCACGAGGGACCGACTGTCAGATGTCGTAGATCAGAGTAGGACGGCTCCGCTTTCGCTCCGGTTTGCGGTCCGCATCGGTGCCAACGTGTCCAAGCCGGTCGGGACGCGATCACGGTATCTACGCAGCTCAGTGGGGTTTTGTCGTTCCACGTGCAACGCCGTGCAAGTGCCCTCTCCAACCCCACCGCTACCGCACCCTGAAGGCCCCCAACCGCGGAACTCTGCGGATCTGGGGGCCTTCGTCATGCCCAGCGCGCTATGGCGGCCCGGCCCTCCCCCCGATGTGCCGACCATGCACCTGCTGCCAGTCCGACTCCGGATCTGGCAGCAGGTGCATGGTCGATGGCTGGGCCTCACGGTCACAGATGCGGCCCACGCCCGGTCAGGTTGTCGACCGGTGTGGCCGTGCGGAGAGCCACGAAGGACAGGAGGAGCAGCGATGACCGTCGACGACTTTCCGGCCCCCTCGGAAGGGCTTGTCGTGACCCACTTCCTGACCGTGCGAGACGTCGAGGTGTCGCGGGAGTTCTACGCCGCGATCTTCGGCGGGCAGGTGATCCGGGCGGAGAACCCGGCGACGGTTCGAGTCGCCAACACGTGGATCATCATGAATCCCGGAGGCGGCCCCACACCCGACAAGCCGGACGTCGTCCTGCGGCCGCCCGAGCCTGGCGACCCGGTCTCCGCGTTCCTCAACGTCCGGGTCGCCGACATCGCGGCGTTCTACGCCGACGCGCGGGCGAAAGGCGCGCACTTCCTCACCGAGCCGCAGGACCGCGGTGCGGAGCTGCGCTGCTACCTGAGCGACCCGGACGGGTACCTCATCGAGATCGGGCAGACCACCGGCCTGCTGCACGGCATCACCGCAGACCAGGGCAGGGCGTGAGACCGCTCGCCGAGCGGGTAACGTCCGGGCCATGTCGCGCGTCGCACATCCCCGAACTGCCGTCTCACCCGTCAAGAGGCTGGAGCCAGGCGACGCCGTTGCCCTCGTCTCGCCCGCCAGCTGGAGCGACGAGTCGTGGGTCGACGAGAGCATCGCGACCGTCGAGTCATGGGGGTTCGAGGCGCGGCTCGGCAAGCACGCCGACGACCGGCTCGGCTACCTCGCCGGCGGCGACGCCGAGCGCGCCGCGGACCTCAACGACGCCATCCGCGACCCGGAGGTCCGCGCGATCCTGACCCTGCGGGGCGGCTGCGGCAGCCTGCGCCTGCTAGCGGACGTCGACACCGACGCACTCCGGGCCGACCCCAAGCCGCTCATCGGGTTCAGCGACATCACCGCGCTGCACCAGGTCTGGCACCGGGCGGGCGTCCCGTCGGTCCACGGCGCGGTGGCCGGGACGCGGGCCACGACCGTGCTGAACCTCCTGCGCGGCGAGCCCGGCGAGCCCGTCCGGAGCGACACGGACCAGTACGGCGCGTACCTCACGACGTCGGGCACGGCCTCGGGCCCCCTGGTCGGCGGCAACCTCGAGATGCTGGCCCGCAGCGTCGGCATCGTCGACAACGACCTCGCGGGCCACATCCTGCTGCTGGAGCTCAACCGGACGGTCGGCCTGGGGATGGTCGACCGGCCGCTGACCCAGCTCATCCTGTCGGGGGCGCTCGCGGGCATCACGGGTGTCGCGGTGGGCTCGCTCGAAGGCTTCGACGGCTACGAGGACCGGGGCTGGAACGTCCTGGACGTGCTCCGGGACCGGCTCGGCTCTCTCGGCGTGCCGATCCTCGCCGGGCTGCCGCTCGGGCACATCGAGAACCCGGTCTCCGTGCCGCTCGGCGTCCGGTGCGAGCTCGACGCCGACGCGGGCACCCTGACCGTCGCGCCGCTGAGCGCCTGACCCGGGCCGGGGGAGGTCAGGCGCCGGGGCGTCCCGTCAGCTTGCCCGTCAGCCAGCGTCCGACCTTGCGCACGTCGGCGGCCAGATAGCGGAACTGCCCGAGCTGCGTCCAGAACACGTTGACCTGATGTCCCGCCCACGAGGCCGGGGGCCGGGCATCGGAAGGCCGGATGAGCTCGCCCTTGGGCTTCGCGTCGTCTGCAGACATGGGGGGATCGTACTGGTGCGTCCGGTTCACGCCGGCTGAGCTCGCACGGTTCCGCCGAGGAACACCTCCACATCGCGCCGGGACCGCAGCCGGTGGAACGTCAGGTGGGCGTTCTCGGGGGCGCTCATCGCGTCCCCGTAGCGTCGTGGATGGCTCCTGCGCTGCTGCAACGACCACCGGACGATCGAGTCCCGCTTCCAGGGCGCGAGCGCGTCGGTCCAGGGCTGGCGGAGGCCCGTGCCCGGCCAGAGCTCGGCCTGGTCGATCGCGCGCAGCAGCGTCCGGCGGTACACCCGGGCGAGCACGAGCGGCGTCGGCGGATCGATCCAGACGACGGTGTCGGCACGCTTCCAGATCGCGGGCTGCAGCGCGGAGTAGTTGCCGTCGATCACCCAGGTGTCGCCGGCCATGGCGGTCCCGGCGTCGCCCATGAAGTCCTCGTGCGGGCGCGGCGTCCACCCCGGCCCCCAGTAGAGGGCGTCCAGCTCGACGTGCCGGATGGCGAGGTGGGCGGCCAGCCGGCGCGCGAACGTGGACTTGCCCGACCCGGACGCTCCGACCACCGACACCCTGTGCACCGGAAGAAGTTAGCCGAACGAGAGGGCCCGGTCGTCAGGATTTCTCGTCGGGCGCGGGTTCCGGTTCGGGCGTCTCCGGGTCCGACGTCGCAGGGTCTGCTGCCGCAGGCGCGTCGATCCATCGCGCGAGCTCCCGGTCCACCAGGGCCTCGGCCCTCCGGATCCAGCGACGTTCGGAGGGCCAGCGCAGCGGGCCCCACCCTGCTCCATGGAGATCCTTCTTCCGCATCGTCACCCCGGCAGCGTGAGCATCGCCAGCGACCCGGAGACGAGCGCGAGCACCGACAGCGCGACGCACGTCCAGGTCAGGGCGTACGTCGTGCGCAGGACGTGTTCGTTGAAGGCGACCCGCACGTACAGGGCGCGGAAGAACTCGAAGTCGGTCCGGTCGGCGTCCCACTGCTCGCGCCGGGACCGGGCGAGGATCGCGGTGACCTCCGGCTCCCTGATGCGGTCGGCCAGGTACAGCGCGAGCGTCGCGATCGCGGCCAGGGCGAGGATCGCCGCGCCGACGACCGGCCAGAGGCCCGTCGTGGCACCCGCCTCCCACGCTGTCGCGTTGATCGCCAGCGAGCCACCGAAGGCGAACGTGGCGATGACCTTCTCCCCGTCGACGCGCCATCGCTGGTGCCCCAGCGCTCGCTCCAGCGCCCGCTCCGCCGTCGTCCGCAACCTCGCGTCCATGGGGTGATTCTTCTGCGCGCCCCGTCCTGTGTCGAGATGTTCTGAGATGCCCGGTTCTGCCGCCGCGGGCCTGTGCGGGGTGCCGACCCCCGGCCAAGGCCTCGAAACAAAGGTTGACCTGGGCATATATCACCCGCGAGATCTTGCGTCGCCCGCCGCCGATGGGCTGGACTGGGCCTCACGCCTACAGGCGTTTGCCCCGGTGGCAACCGATCGAGCCCACATCACCCACGCAGGCAGTCCAGGAGGGGAAGACGATGACCGAGAACGAGACGTCGCGGGCGGAGAGATTCGCATCCGGCAAGGCGGCCCTCGACGCGTTCCACGACGGCGCGGGCCACGGGGTGATCGAGTCGCTGGCCGACATCGCTCCCGAGCTCGGTCACCAGATCGTCGCGTGGGGCTACGGCGACATCCTGTCCCGGCCCGAGCTGGACCCGCGGGAGCGGCAGCTCGTGACCCTCGGGATCCTCACCGCGATGGGGGGCAGCGAACCGCAGCTCGAGGTGCACATCGGCGCGTCGCTGAAGGTCGGGCTCACGCCGCAGCAGATCGTCGAGGTCTTTCTGCACAGCTCGGTCTACTGCGGGTTCCCGCGGGCGCTGAACGCCGTCGCCGTCGCCAAGAGGGTGTTCGCCGAGCGCGGCCTGATGCCGCTGGCCGGCGAGGCCCCCGGAGCCTAGAGGTACGTCACCCCGGTCAGCTCCTGCGCCACGCTCCACAGCCGCTGCCCGACGGCGGGGTCGGCCGCCTCCGCGGATGCCGGTGCCTCGACGACGCGGCCGCGCATCTCGCGGAACCCGCCGGGGCCGAAGAACTGGCCGCCACGCACCCCGGGAGCAGTGGCCGCCCGGAGCTGCGGCAGCGCGCCCTGCTCGACCGGCTGTGTCGCGAGCAGACCGAGGCGCGCGATCCAGCGGCCGGCCCGGCCTCGGTCCGCCCAGGCGCGCGGAGTCAGGTTGGTGCCGGAGATACCGGGGTGCGCGAGTGCGCTGAGCACGGGCGACCCTGCGGCCCGCAGCCGCCGGTCGAGCTCGAGGCCGAACACGGTGGTCGCGAGCTTGGAGGCCCCGTAGGCGGGCGCGGCGCGGTAGTCGCGCTCGGACATGAGGTCGTCGAAGTCGAGGTGGGCGGTCTTGTGCGTGATGGAGCTGAGGGAGACCACGCGCGGCGCCTCGCCACGGGTGAGCAGCGGGAGCAGGCGCCCGGTCAGCACGAAATGGCCCAGCAGGTTGGTGCCGAGGTGCAGCTCGAAGCCGTCGGACGTCGTCCGGCGCGGCCCCAGGACCACCAGGCCCGCGTTGTTCACGAGGAGGTCGACCCGCCCGAGCTCCTCGGCGACGCCGTCGGCGAACTCCCGCACCGACGCGAGTGACGCCAGGTCCAGCCGCCGCACGCGCGGCTTGGCGCCCGGCACGGCGGAGGCGATGTCGCGTGCGGCGTCCTCACCTGCCGCTACGTTCCGGACGGCGAGGACGACGTCGGCGCCGTGGCGGGCGAGCTCGGTCGCCGTCACGCGGCCGAGGCCGGAGTTCGCCCCGGTCACGATCGCGAGCCGGCCGGTCTGGTCAGGGATGTCGGAGGTGTTCCACGGGTTCATGGTCGGCGACGCTAGGCCGCTCCGGCCTGGCCCCACGCGTCCTCGCCTCCCTCGGTCTGGCAGGACCACCCTGGCCGGGGGACGGCGGCGCACACTGGGAAGCATGACGGCGGAGCAGACCTACGCGCGCGAGCTCGGCGACTTCCTGCGGTCTCGGCGCGAGCGCACCACGCCCGAGGACCTGGGGCTGGAGCCTGGCCCGCGCCGCAAGGTCGACGGCCTGCGTCGTGAGGAGGTCGCGATGCTCGCGGGGCTCAGCACCGACTACTACCAGCGCCTGGAGCAGGGCCGGAACGTGCGCCCGTCCGACGCGGTGCTCGACTCGCTCGCCGACGCGCTGGAGCTGGACGAGATCGAGCGGCGGCACATGCTCATGCTCGCGCGGGCCACCCGGCAGCCCGCGCCGCCCGTCCGCCGCAGGCCCGAGCGGGTGCCCCAGAGCACGGCGCGCCTGCTGACCCACCTGGGGGTGCCCGCCGTCGTGCTGGGCCGTCATCTCGACGTCCTCGCCTGGAACGACCTCGCCGCCGAGCTGCTCGGCGACCCGGCGGCCTACCCGCCCGAGCGCCGCAACTTCCTGACCGCGTTGTTCGACGAGGACGGGAACAGGCTGCGCTGCGCGGACTGGGAGACGACGGCGCTCGACTACATCGGGATGCTGCGCGCCGCCGTCGCCGCGGACCCGGACCACCCCCGGGCGGTCGCGGTCGTGGGCGAGCTGAGCATCCGCAGCCCCGAGTTCCGCCGCCTGTGGGCGCGGCACGACGTACGCGAGAGCGTGCACGGGGCCAAGGTGATCCACCATCCGCGAGTGGGCGACATCGCGCTGGAGTGGGACGCGTACCCGCTGCCCGGCAACCCGGGGCCGGTCATGGTCGTGTTCACCCCGCAGCCTGGCGCCGCCGACGATCAGCTCCGGCTGCTCGCCTCGCTCGCGGGGTTGGACGCGACCCCCGCACCACCTGCTCGGCCGGGCTCGGCGCAGACCTGCTAGGGCCGTGGCAGCGCCGCCGCGTCGTGGTGCTCGACCAGCTCCGACCGCTCGCGGCGGATCCGGTCCACGCCCCAGGCGCCGAGCGGGGCGAGCGCCGCGTTGAGCGCCGCGCCGTGCTCGGTGAGCGAGTACTCGACGCGGGGCGGCACCTCGGCGTGCACGCGGCGGGTCAGGAGTCCGTCAGCCTCCATCTCGCGCAGGTGCTGGGTCAGCATCTTCTCGCTCACGCCCGGCAGCCCGCGGCGCAGCTCGGCGAACCGCCGCACGCCGTGCTCGTCGAGCTCCCAGAGGATCAGGCCCTTCCACTTGCCGCTCACCACGTCGAGGGCGGCGTCGATGCCGCAGATGTAGGGGCCGTTCCGGGGTGCCTTCGCCATCGGGTGCTCCTTCTGACCAGGGGTGCTTACCAGAAGGTAAGTACCCCAGAAATTAGTGGGTACTTCCGTGATCGTACGTCCCGCGGTGAGCATGGTCAGGTCCCCATCGACCTGAGGAGAAACACCATGACCACCACCGAGAGCACCGGCGTCACGGTGCTCGGACTGGGTGCCATGGGCAGCGCCCTCGCCTCCGCGCTGCTCGACGCCGGCCACGCCACGACCGTCTGGAACCGCACCCCCGCCCGCGCCGCCGACCTGGCCGCCCGGGGCGCCGCGGCGCCGTCGGACATCGCGGAGGCCGTGACGGCCCACCCCCTGGTGATCGCCTGCCTGCTGGACCACGCCTCCGTGCACCAGAGCCTCGATGCCGTGATCGGCACCATGCGGGGCGGCACCCTGGTGAACCTCACGACCACCACGCCGAACGAGGCCCGCGAGCTCGCTGCCTGGGCGGCAGAGCACGGCGTCGACTACCTCGACGGTGCGATCATGGCGACCCCGCCCATGATCGGCACCACCGAGGCCTCGATCCTGTACAGCGGCCCCCGGGAGGTGTTCGACGGCGTCCGCCCCGTCCTCGACCGTTGGGGCACCAGCACCTACGACGGCGCCGACCCCGGCCTGGCCTCGCTGTTCGATCTCGCGCTGCTCTCGGGCATGTACACGATGTTCGCGGGGTTCCTGCACGGAGCCGCGATGGCCGGCTCCGCCGGCATGACCGCCACCGAGTTCGCCGCGCGCGCCACGCCCTTCCTCAGCGCCATGACGGCGGGCTTCGCGCACGACGCCGCCGTGGTCGACGGCGGCGACTACACGGTCCCCGGCCAGCAGAGCCTGGACTTCTCGGACCTGAGCCACATCGTCCGCGCGAGTGAGGAGCAGGGCGTCGCCCCCGGACCGGTCGCGGCCGTGCAGGAGCTGATCAGCGGGCAGATCGCCCAGGGGTACGGCGCCGAGGGCTTCGCCAGGATCTACGAGAGCCTGCGGGCCGACGCGGAGGTCGCCCGATGACCACCCCCGTCACCCTCGTCGGCCTGGGCCCCATGGGCCGGGCCATGGCCCACGCCCTGCTCACCGCGGGCCACCCCGTCACCGTCTGGAACCGGACCCCCGCCAGGGCCGCCGACGTCGTCGCGGCCGGGGCGCGGCTCGCACCCACACCTGTGGACGCCCTCGCCGCGAGCGACCTGGTGATCCTGAGCCTCACCGACTACCAGGCGATGTACGACATCCTCGGAACCGCGACGGCCGCGCTCGCGGGCCGCACGCTCGTGAACCTCAGCTCCGACTCGCCGGACCGGACCCGCGAGGGCGCCGCCTGGGCCGCGAAGCACGGCGCGCGCTTCCTGACGGGCGGTGTGATGAACCCTGCGCCGATGGTCGGCACCGACGCGGCGTACGTGTACTACAGCGGTCCGGCCGACGTGCTGGACGCGCACCGCGACGCGCTGACCATCATCGGTGCGCCGCGCTACCTGGGGGAGGACGCCGGGCTCGCGCAGCTCATGTACCAGGCCAACCTCGACGTGTTCCTCACCGCGCTCGCCGGGCTGATGCACGCCACCGCGCTGCTGGAGCCGGCCGGTGTGCGGCCGGCGGCGGCGCTCCCGGAGCTGCTGCAGACCCTGACCGGCATCCCGGAGATGCTGGACGCGGGCGAGGACACGGCGGCGCAGCTCGAGGCGGGCGAGCACCCGGGCCACCTGAGCACGGTCACGATGATGGGCGCCACCGCCGACCACGTGGTCGCGGCCAGCGAGGCGGTGGGCGTCGACACCGGTCTGCCGGCCGCCGTCCAGGCGTACTACACCTGGGCCCGCGAGCACGGCCACGGCGGCGACAACTGGACCCGGATCATCGACGCGATGCGGCCTCGGGCGAAGGCCTGATCAGCCCGCCCGATCAGCCCGCCTGATCAGCCCCGCCCGATCCGCCGGCGCGGGTCCAGCCCCGAGTCGGCAAGGCTGGTGACCATGCCGCCCGGGGTGAACGCGCGCTCCGCCCGCAGGTCCTGCACCACGGAGCGGAGCAGCCCGGGCACGAAGTCGCGCCCTCGGCGCACGCACCACGGCAGCCCGGCACGTACGAGCCAGACCAGCCGCTGCCGCGCCGACGGCGGGTCGGGCGCGTCGGGCAGCCGGGCGGCGTCGGGGGCGTAGGCCGGGTCCAGCCCGGCCAGCTCGCCCGCGACCCCGAGGGCCAGCCGCCGGTGTCCCGCCGGCGAGGGGTGCACCCGGTCCACGTGCCAGGCCTTCTTCCCGGCGGGCGCGATGGCCCCCACGGCGTCGACCACCACCACCCGGCCAGGGCCGGGATGGATTGAGCTCGGTCGGTTGCCTTGAGACCGGTCGGTTGATGGACCGGTCTCAGTGCGACCGACCGAACTCGAGGTGGACGCTCCGGCGACCTCGTCCACCGCCGCGTTGACAGCCGCGACGCGGCGGCGCATCACGCGCCGGACCAGCCGCGGGGCGAGCTCGAAGAGGCCGATCACGGGGAGCCGCACCAGCACCACGTCCGTGCCCGCCCGGCACAGCTCGCCCACGCAGCGGTGCAGGTCGGCAAGCGTGAACCGGGCGTCGAAGTCGCTGCGCAGCACGTCGTTGCCGCCCACGAGCACGGTCGCGAGCCGGGGCCGCAGGGCGAGGGCGGCGTCGAGCTGGGTGTCCGCCACGTCGCGGGAGCGGGCACCGTTGGTGGCGAGGTTCGTGAACTCGTCCACGCCGAGCACGGCGGCGAGGTGCGCGGCCCAGCCCGGGCCGTGAACGGCGTCCGGGCCGACGGTGTCGCCCACGCCCACGGTGATCGAGTCACCGAGTGCGACCAGCCGGAAGCTCTCGCGTCCCGCCGGCCCCGTCATCTCACCGTCGCCCCGCGGTGCCGGCGTCGGCCAGGTCGAAGGCCCGGCGCGAGTGCAGGTCCATCATCGCGTCCCCGGTGGCGCTCCAGGGGAAGAGCTCCGCGCGGGCGCGGGCCTCCTTGCGCCGTCGGTCGACGTCGCGGTCGAGCACCTCGTGCAGTGCGAGAGCGAGGGCGGACGGTTCCGGCGGGGCGGCCGCGCCCGCGGTGCCCACCACCTCGGGCAGCGCGCTCGACGAGCTGCAGACCACCGGCGTACCCGAGGCCAGGGCTTCGAGGGCCGCGAGGCCGAAGGTCTCGATGGGTCCGGGGGCGATGACGGCGTCGGCGCAGGTCAGCAGGGTCGCGAGCCGGTCGCGGTCGGGGATGAACGAGAGGAACCGGTGCGGCAGCCCGGCGGCCTCGGCCCGCTTGCGCATCTTCGGCAGCAGCGGTCCGGCGCCCGCGACGACGAGCCGCACGGGGCGGCCGTCGCGCATGAGCTGGGCGGCGGCGTCGATCGCGAGGTCGGGCCGCTTCTCGGTGGACTGGCGGCTCGCGAGCACGATGAGCGCGGTGCCGGGCGGCGCGTACTCCGCACGTGCCGCGGCCGAGTACCGGTCGGGCCGGAACCGTTCCAGGTCGACGCCGAGCGGCACGCGGTACAGGGGCGGGAGCTTGGCGCCCCGCACACGTTCGGCGAGGCGCTCCACCTCGGCCCCGGCGAAGTGGGTGGTGGCCACGAGCCGGTCGAACCGGGTGAGCGTGGCGAGGTTGTAGCGGTCGGCCAGTGCCGGGGTCGCCGTCGCGCCGAACGAGGCCGCGTAGCCACCCTCGGCGCCGCCGGGGATCCAGGATCGCAGCACGCCGTCGACCCGCTCGTGCAGCATCATCAGCGACGGGACGCCGGCCTCGCGGGCCCAGTCGCCCAGGCCGGCCAGCGTGGTGCGGTCGCTCACCTCGAGCCGGTCCGGCGCGAGCGTCTCGAGCAGACCGCGCATCTTCCCGGGCCGCACCACGGCGCGGTAGCCGCCGGAGAAGGGCACGCGGGGGGCCGCCAGGCTGACCACCTTGACCCCGTCCACGGTCGAGACCCCGTCCCGCTTGTCCGGCACGACGAGCACGGGTTCGTGCCCCCGGGACAGGTACTGCCCGGCCATGGCGTGCATCGCGGTGCGGATGCCCCCGGAACGAGGGCTGTAGAAGTTCGCGACGTGGACGATTCGCAAGTTATACCTCCGCTGAGCCGGCTCTCGCGTGCACCCGGATCGCGTCGTCGTAGTGCCCCATGAGCTCGGAGCAGATGTCGTGCCACGTACGGCCCTCGGCCCTCATCCGGGCCGCGGCACCGAAGGCCCGCCGCTTGCGCTCGTCGCCCACCAGGTCGACGACGCGGGCCCGGAGCGCCTCGTGGTCACCTGGAGGGTACAGCCAGCCGTCGTGGGAGTGCCGGACGATGTCCAGCGGGCCGCCCGCCGCGGGTGCCACGACGGGGACGCCGCTCGCGTGCGCCTCCTGCAGCGTCTGGCCGAAGGTCTCCAGCTCGCCGGGGTGCACGAACACGTCGAGGCTCGCCATCGCGCGCGACAGCTCGGCGCCCCGCAGCAGCCCCGTGAAGTGGGCGGCGGGCAGGATCTGGCGCAGCTCGTCCCGCTCGGGGCCGTCGCCCACGATCACGAGGCGGACGTTCGGCAGGTCCTGCACCACGCGCAGCGCCTCGACCTGCTTCTCGGCGGCCAGCCGACCCACGTAGCCCACGAGGATCTCGCGCCCGGCGCCGACCTTGCGCCGCCAGGCCTCGTCGCGGTACCGCGGGTGGAACGCCCGCGTGTCCACCCCCCGGCCCCAGAGCCGCAGGTTGGGGATGCCGTGGTTCTCCAGCTGTCGCATGGTCGCGGTGGACGGGGCGAGCGTCATCGTCGCGCGTTCGTGGATGTCCTTGACCCGCTTCCACAGCAGGGGCTCGAAGTGGCCCAGGCCGTACCGCGCCGCGTAGCCAGGCACCTCGGTCTGGTAGACCGCGACGCTCGGCAGCCCCAGCCGCTCCGCCGCGAGGATGCCGCGCCAGCCGAGGATGAAGGGAGACGCGAGGTGGACGACGTCGGGGGCGAACGTGGCCAGCGTGCGCTCGGTGCGCCACTTCTTGCCAACCACGAGCCGGACGTCCGGATACCCGGGGAAGCCGATGGAGCCGAGCTCGACGACGGGGGCGCCGCTCACGAAGGGCGGCACGTGGCCGATCGACGCATCGGCGTCGGGCGCGAGGACCATGGCCTGGTCCCCCCGCTCGTGGAGGTGCTCGAGGACCCGCAGGACGGAGTTGGTGACCCCGTTCACCTGCGGGAGGAAACTCTCCGCAACGATGGCTACTCGCACGCTACGAACCTGCCGGTCGCCGGTGTCCGGACGAAGACTTTCGTGCGGCGAGTCGGGGAACGGGTGGCGTCGAGACGGTAACCGCTACACACGATGTCACGATCCTGACCGTAGCGGAGCCACCGTGCCCATGGCATGGGGAACACCCCTGAAGTGACCCTCAACTCGTCACAGTCGGCACCCTGCGGGCAAAGGCGAGCTGGGAGAGCCGGACGAGCGCGCCGGCCAGGAGGGCCACGAGCAGCGCGTTGCGCAGGGCGCCGACGCTCGTGGCGAACCACCAGCCGCCCAGGAACTCGCCGTACCGCAGCGGGTAGAGCTCCATGGTCAGGCGGGCCACGATCAGCGTGCCGACGGCGGGCACGAACCACGTGCGCTTGGTGCCCTGGCTGCGGCTGCCCAGCGCGATGGCGGCCGCGACGGGCGGGCCGATCCACGCGATGAACTGCGGCGAGCCCACCTTGTTGAAGACGATCAGGGCCAGCAGCTCCGCGGCCGCGCCGACCAGCAGGATGTCGCCCACGCGCTCGGGGCGGCGCCGGGCGGCCCACCAGATCAGCGCGGCGATCAGGAGCGCGGCGACGGGCAGGGCCACGTCGAGCATCTGCGCGGTGAGGTCGGCGCCGCCGCCGAGCACCTCATAGGTGTAGATGACGTCGTCGTACTCGACCTTGATCGAGGGGTCCCAGATCCGGGCCACCGTGAACGGCGTGGCGGCGACGGCCTCGACCTGGAGCTGCCGGTCGCCCTGCTCACCGAACACGTCCAGCACGTTCGCCTGCCCGCCGCCCGCGAAGGCGAGACCGACGACGACGGCGCACACCGCCGCGCCCGGCAGCACCACGTTCCGCACGAACGCCCTGAGGTTCGACGCCGTGGCGGCCAGTGCCAGGGCCACCGCGCCCGGGGCGATCTTGATCCAGGCGCCCACGGTCGCCAGCGCCATCGCGAGGGCCGGCCGCGGGACCGCGATCAGCAGCGCCACGAGGATGATCGGCGCGAGCAGGCCGTCGAGCCGGCCGATCCAGATGGGCCCGAGCATGACGAGGAAGAACAGCCAGTACCAGGAGGCGGCGCGGCCGTGCGGCTTGGCCCGGCCGAGCAGCGCGACGGCGCCGGCGTTGGCGGCGGTCACCATGCCCATCCACCACCAGTCGTAGCCGACGGTGCTCTCGGTGAACAGCGCGGGGATCGTCATCGGCCCCAGCGCGCCCAGCGGGTAGACCCAGGCGTAGTCGAGCACGGGCCACGAGCCCGTGTTCATGCCGTTGCGAACCCACCACTCGTACAGGTTCACGTCCCCGAGGATCTGCCCCCCGAAGACCCAGGCCTGAAAGATGATCCAGGCGTGGGCCAGCACGAAGCCGACCCACAGGGCCGGCCAGGAGGAGAACACACGGGTGGCGGACCGCAGGAGGTCCACGGCCTTGGGCGTTGTCGACAGGTCTGACGGGCTCGGCACGGGCCACATCCTTGCACTGATCGGCGATCGGATCGGCGATCGGTCGATACGGGTACAAGTTCGGCGATTCGCGAGTTAGAGTTCGGATACCCGAACTTTCTGGAGACCCGATGACTCGCACCGCCGCTGGGCCACGCACCGGTCGCGCCCGCCTCTTCGTCCTGCTGGGACCCGCCTTCGTCGCGGCCATCGCCTACGTGGATCCCGGCAACGTGGCCGCGAACCTCACCGCGGGAGCCCGGTTCGGGTACCTGCTGGTCTGGGTGCTCGTGGCGGCCAACGCGATGGCGGTGCTGGTGCAGTACCTGTCGGCCAAGCTCGGCGTGGTGACCGGCCGGTCCCTGCCCGAGGTGCTGGGGGAGCGCCTGCCCCGCCGCGCCCGGCTCGCCTACTGGGTGCAGGCCGAGGTGGTCGCCGCCGCGACCGACCTCGCCGAGGTGATCGGCGGTGCCATCGCCCTGAACCTGCTGTTCGGCGTGCCGCTGGTGCTGGGCGGCGTCATCACCGGGGTGGTGTCCCTGCTGGTGCTGGGGGTGCAGCAGCGCCGCGGGCAGCGGGCGTTCGAAGGGGTCGTCACGTCGATGCTCGCCGTGCTCACGGTCGGCTTCTGTGCCGGGCTGTTCTTCTCCCCGCCCGACCCGGCCGCCATGCTGGCCGGCCTCGTGCCCCGCCTGGAGGGCGCGGACTCCGTGCTGCTGGCGGCCTCGATGCTCGGCGCCACCGTGATGCCGCACGCGATCTACCTGCACTCCTCGCTCGCTCGCGACCACCTGCACGCGCCGTCGACGTCGGTGCCGCGCATCCTGCGCGCCACGCGGGTGGACGTGGTTCTCGCGCTGATCCTGGCCGGGAGCGTGAACATCGCCATGCTGCTGCTGGCGGCCGCGAACCTCGCCGGGCGGGAGGGCACGGACACCATCGAGGGCGCGCACGCCGCCATCGCCGGCACGCTCGGGCCGGTCGTGGGCGTGCTGTTCGCCGTGGGGCTCCTGGCCTCGGGGCTCGCGTCCACGTCGGTCGGTGCCTACGCGGGGGCCGAGATCATGTCTGGCCTGCTGAAGGTGCGCGTGTCGCTGCTGACCCGGCGCGTGGTGACGCTGCTGCCGGCCATCCTGCTGCTCATGACCGGGATCTCGCCCACCTGGCTGCTGGTGGTGAGCCAGGTGGTGCTCAGCTTCGGTATCCCGTTCGCGATGATCCCGCTGGTGAAGCTCACCCAGGACCGCACGCTGCTGGGCGAGCACCGCAACGCCCTGACCACCCAGGTGCTGGCCTGGGTGGTCGCAGGCGTCATCGTGGCACTGAACGTCACGCTGCTGTGGCTGACGTTCACCGGCTGAGGTAGGCGACGTCCCCGTTCGAGCTGCGCATCTCGACGGTACGCGCGGCATCCGGGTCGGTGGGCCCCTCGATGATCTCGTCGCCGTTCGACGTCTGGATCGTCAGGGCCACCGGCTCCTCGCCGCCGTGCACCGTGATGCGGCCGTTGCTGGTCTCGGCGTAGACGTCGCCGCCCACCGCCGAGATCTCCACGGAGCCGTTGCTGGTGCGGGCCGACGCGTCGCCCGCGACCGCGTCGAGCGTGATCCGCCCGTTGCTGGTGTTGCCGGTGACGGTGCCGTCCACGTCGCCGACGGAGATCTCGCCGTTGGAGGTCGAGACCTTCACGTCGGAGCCGGCATTCGCGACGGTGATGTCGCCGTTGCTCGACCGGGCGGACAAGAAGCCGCCCACGTCGGTGGCCTCGACCCGGCCGTTGCTCGTGCGCACGTCGACCTCACCGGCCACTCCGCTCGCCACGACGTCGCCGTTCTCGGTGCGGACCACCACCTCCGTGTCGGCGGGCAGAGTCACGTCGAGCTCGCCGGAGCACCGGGGCAGGAAGATCGACCAGCCGCAGCGGTGCGTGACCTCGAGCCGGTTCGGCGACTCGTTCGCGGAGTACCGGGGGCTGCGGAGGCCACTGTGCGCGATGGCGTCGACCTCGACGTCGCCCTCGGCGGCAGTGACGGTGACGTCGCCGTCGGTGACCAGCACCACCGTGTCCACGGCGTCGTAGGACCGGTGGGTGGTGGACGTCTCAGACACCATCAGGTCGACCAGGAACAGCGCGCCGAAGCCCACGACGACGACGCCGAGCACCACGCCGAGCGTCGTCAGCACGCGGGCGGTCGCGCCGCGCTGCGGGGGGCCGGGCGCGTACCCGGCGTCCTGGGGGTAGCTCTCGGGAGGTGGCTGGGTCATCAGCGGGATCCGTTCTGGTCGAGCCAGCGCAGCACGGCGAGCACCCGGCGGTGGTCGTCGGCGGCCGGCGGGAGGCCGAGCTTGGTCAGGATGTTGGTGACGTGCTTCTCGACGGCGGCCAGCCCCACGACGAGGCGGTCCGCGATGGCGGCGTTGGAGCGGCCCTCGGCCATCAGCGCCAGGACCTCGCGCTCGCGCCTGGTCAGGACGTCGAGGTCCGAGCCGGGGTGGCGCGCGATGATCTGCGTGACGACCTCGGGATCCACGACGGTGCCGCCCTCCGACACCCGGGCGACGGCGTCGAGGAACTCGTCGACGTCGGCCACGCGGTCCTTGAGCACATATCCCAGGCCGCGCGCGCCCCGCGCGAACAGCTCGCTCGCGTAGCTCTGCTCCACGTACTGCGAGAGCACCAGGACGGGCAGCCGGGGATGCAGGCTGCGCAGGTGCACCGCGGCCCGCAGGCCCTCGTCGGTGTGCGACGGCGGCATCCGCACGTCGGTGACCAGCAGGTCGGGCAGCTCGGCGTCCGGCGTCGACAGCGCGAGGACCAGGTGGTCGGCCGTGCCGTACCCCGTCACCTCGTGCCCTTCGGCCACCAGCAGGCGGGTCAGGCCGTCCAGGAGGAGGACGGAGTCCTCCGCGATCACGATGCGCACGGGACCTCCACGGTCAGGCGGGTGCCCGCGCCGGGCGGGCTGTCGAGCTCGAAGGTGCCGTCCAGGGCCGCGACCCTGCCGCGCAGGCCCGCGAGCCCGCTGCCGGGGGACAGCTCCGCACCACCGCGGCCGTCGTCGGACACCGCGACGCGCAGGCGCGCCGGGTGGTCGTCGGGCACGAGGCTCGCGTGCACCCGCACCAGGTCGGCCGCGGCGTGCTTGGCCACGTTGGTCAGGGCCTCGGCGACCACGAAGTAGGCGGCGGCCTGGGCCGCCGGGCTGGCCGGCGTGAGGTCGCCGACGACCTCCACGCGGACCGGGACCGGGCTGCGGCCCGCCAGCGCGGACAGCGCGGCGTCGAGCCCGCGGTCGGAGAGCACGGCGGGGTGGATGCCGCGCACCAGGTCGCGCAGCTCGGCCAGGGTCTCCTTGATCTCGCGGTGCGCGAGCTCCAGGGCGGCGACCGCGTGCTCGGGGTCCTTGTCGGCCAGCCTGCGGGCCACGCCGAGCTCGACGCCGAGGGCGACCAGGCGTTGCTGGGCGCCGTCGTGCAGGTCACGCTCGATGCGGCGGCGCTCGGTGTCGGCGGCGGACACCGCGGCGGTGCGCGACTCGGTGAGGACGGCCGCGCGCTCGCGGGCCGTGTGCGCGGCGGCCTCCGCGACGCGGGTCTCCCGCTCGGCGGCGGCGGCGCGGGCGCGGGCGAGCTCGGTCGCGGACGGGCCGAGCAGGGCACCGGCGAGGCGCACCATGAGGTACGACCCGTACTGCGCGAGGGCGGCCGCCGCCCAGACGAGCACGACGGCGCCCGCGAACGCGCCGGCCACCGTCGCGGGCCACGGCAGGCCCGGCCACCCGGCGAGCGCGGTGTCGCGGCCGACGAACGTGAAGATCACCGCCGCGACCGCCGCCGCGGCCAGGGCGGTGACGACGGAGAAGAACAGGCAGGTCGTGAGCATGCCGAGGAAGGCATGGAGCGCGGCCGCCCAGGCGCGGTCGTCACGCACACGTGCCCACAGCCGGGACCACACGCCGCGGCGGTGCGGCGCGGGGGCCGGGCGGGGCGCGGGGACCCGGACGCCGGTCTGGCGGGCGACGCGAGCGCGCTCGGCGGTGCCGAACCGGCGGGCGACGACGAGGCAGAAGGCGAGCATCGGCACCCCGACGCCGAGCGCGGGGACCAGCCCGGCCGAGACCAGGACGAGGATCCAGACGATGAGGCCCGCGGTCAGGTGCCACACCCACCCCACGGCCAGCGCGGCGACGGCGCGCCGGGTGGCCGGGTGGAAGGGCGCCCGGAAGAAGCCCGCGCCCGAGGTCAGTGCGGGCGCGACGTGCTCCGCGAGGGTGCGGGGCGGGGGCACCGGGCCGTCATCGCTGGTCATGGTCATGACCCTAGGCGGCCCGGCGCCCCGGGGACATTGAGTGACCCCACCGGGTGCGGGTGGGGTTGTCCCTACCCCGGTACTGCTCAGGCGAAGGCGCTGGTACCCGTGATCTCGCGGCCGATGATGAGGGCCTGCATGCTCTCGGTGCCCTCGTACGTGTGCAGGGCCTCGATGTCGGCGAAGTGCCGCGCCACGCGGTTCTCCAGCAGGATGCCGTTGCCGCCGAGCAGGTCTCGGGCGATCGCCGCGATCTCCCGGGCGCCGCGCGTGCAGGTGTACTTGGCGAGCGACGCCTGCGGGCCGGTGAGCTGCTCCGCCTCGTCGAGCCGCGTCATCTGCTTCACGAGGAGCTGCATCTGCGTGAGGATCGACAGCATCTTCGTGAGGCGCTCCTGGACCATCTGGCTGGCGGCCAGCGGCCGGCCGAACTGCACCCGCTGCTTGGAGTAGGCCACGGCGGTCTCGTAGCAGGCGATGGCCTGCCCGACGGCGCCCCAGGCGACCCCGAGGCGCGTGGCGAACAGGACGCGGCCGGTGTCCTTGAACGAGCGCGACTTCGGCAGCAGGCTGTCGGCCGGGACGAACACGTCGTCCAGCACGATGTGGGCCTGGTGGATGGCGCGCAGCGAGAGCTTGCCCTCGATCGTCGTGGCCCCGTACCCGGGGGTGTCCTGCGGGACGATGTAGCCGTGCACCTGGCCGTCCTCGCCGCGCGCCCAGACCACGGAGATGTCGCCGATCGAGCCGAAGCCGATCCACTTCTTCTCGCCGTTGATGACGTACCCCTCGACGCCGTCGCGCGTCTCCTTCACGGCGGAGGTCTCCAGGCCCACGGAGTCCGAGCCGTGCGTGGGCTCGGTCAGCGCGAACGCGCCCAGGATCTCGCCACGGGCCATCGGGCCGGCGTACTTCTCGATCTGCTCGTCCGAGCCGAGCATGACGATCGAGCGCAGCGCGAGGCCGCCCTGCACGCCGCAGATCGTGGTCACGGAGCCGTCGCCGCGCGACATCTCCATCGCGGACAGGCCCTCGGCCATCTTCGAGATCTTCGGGAAGCCGGGCACGTCCACGCCGTCGCGCAGGAAGTCCAGCTCGGCCATGCGCTTGACCAGGTCCATCGGTACCTCGTACCGCTCCCAGTAGCCGTCGATGACGGGGAGGACCTCGTCCTGCACGAACCGGCGGACGGCGAGCTGCTGGGCCCGCTCCTCCTCCGTGATGTCGGCGAACACGCCGGCGAAGTCGATGTCGAGCGGCTGCGTGAGGTCGTAGTCGGGCGCCGTCACCCCTGGGGTCTGAGTCATGCTCCCCATGGTGCGCCGGTACCGGATCTCAGGTCAAGCGATACTACGTCTCACTCGGTCGATGCCGC
This sequence comes from Promicromonospora kroppenstedtii, assembly GCF_044389675.1. NCBI lineage: Bacteria > Bacillati > Actinomycetota > Actinomycetes > Micrococcales > Promicromonosporaceae > Promicromonospora > Promicromonospora kroppenstedtii. The sequence continues at coordinate 26,831 of NZ_JBIRYI010000023.1, forward strand.
GCCGTGCCGGCAGGAACGCCCGTGCGCCCAGGCCTGAGGCCGGGTCCGGACCCGTTCTCCCGACGCCGCGGCACGCCGCACCTCGAGCTGCAGGTACTGGTCCTGGGCCGCCTCGGCCACGGAGTACGGCGCCGCCGCCCCGTGCAGCACGTGGTCGGCCATGTCGGCCACGATGCGCGCGATCGACAGCTCGTCGTCGGCCAGGCGGGCCGGGCGGAACTCGCTGCGGTGCACCCACTCGCCGTCGAGCGTGTAGCCCCGCAGGAACAGGCCCTCGTGGCTGCCGGCGCCGCCCGCGGCCACCCGCTCCAGCGCCGACCGACGGGGCTGCCCGTCGGCACCGACCGTGCGGGCGACGTCGTCGCGCAGCTCGCCCCGCTCGCCGCGCACGAGCAGGGCGGGGGAGCGCACCCAGGAGCGGTACTGGACGTCGTCGAACTCGTAGGTGCCGAGCCGGTCGCCGAAGTCGAGCCACGCCGTGGCGTGCACCGTGTCGACCAGGTCGAGGTCGTCGGGGTCGGCCGCCCGGCTGGGGCTCGGCAGCACCCGGCGCGCGTCGCGACGGGCCGTGATCTCGGCGTCCTCGAAACCGGCGCCCAGGGCCCGGCGCAGCACGCTGATCCCGTGGTAGTCGTGCGCCACCGCCACGTGCGCGTCGGTCACCCTGCCGAGCCGGCCGGACGCCACGACCATGAGCTGCGCGCTGACCAGCGGCTCCAGGTGGTACTGCTCGGCGACGTGCACGCAGGCGCCGTCGTCCACGAGCCGCTGCAGCGCGGCGAGCTCCTCGACCGTGCCGGCCGCCGGCGTCTCCGTGAGCACGGGGACGCCGGCGGCGGCGAGTTCGCGGATCACAGGCTGGGCCGCACCGGCCGGCAGCGTGACCAGCACGACGTCGGGCAGGCCCGCGGCGAGCAGCTCGGACACCGAGGCGAAGGCTGGGGCAGGGAGCCCCGGCAGGCCCGCCGCGAGCAGACCGCGGGTCGCCAGCGCCTCCCGGTCCGCCGCGTTGCGGGTGGCCACGCCGGCCACCTCGAACCGGTCCGGCAGGGCGTGCAGCACCCGCAGCATGGTGCGGGCGCGGAAGCCCGAGCCGACGATCCCGATCCTGGCCGTGCGCTCCTGTGCGTTCACGAGCGCCGACGCTACGCGACCGGCCGGGCGGTCAGGCGGCCGCGACCGCCACCTGGTCCGGGCCGGCGTTCTCCCGGCGGCTGATGCGCCACCACGCGAAGAAGCCGAACAGCGTGAACGCGCCGTAGACCACGTACATGAGCGCGGTGGCCCAGTACCCGGCGGAGAACAGGAGCGGCACGCCCACCAGGTCGACGGCCACCCAGATCAGCCAGAACTCGACCCAGCCCTTGGCCATGCCGTAGGTGGCGAGCACCGAGCCGGTGAAGATCCAGGCGTCGGCCCAGACCGGCTCGTACGAGCCGAGGGTCCGGAAGAGGGGGGTCAGGAGCAGGGTCCCGGCGAACATCCCGGTCACCAGGCCGATGCGGACCCGCCACGAGGCCCAGCGCGGGTGCACCGCGACCGTGCCGGCGCCGCCCGCGCGCTGGGTCTGCCGCCAGCGGTACCAGCCGTAGATCGACACGGCGATGAACATGATCTGGCGGGCGGCCTGGCCGAGCATGTCGGCACGGCCGGTCTCGCCGAACCAGGAGCCCATGAAGACGGTGAAGAGCAGGATGTTGCCGACGATGCCCACCGGCCAGGCCCACACCTTGCGGCGCAGGCCGCCCAGGGCGGAGGCCAGGCCGAACAGGTTGCCGATGACCTCGCGCCAGTAGATCTGCTGGTCGCCGACCAGGAACGTCGCGTCGTAGGCGGCGCGGAACCAGTCCATTTCTCTTCCCTCTCCAGGTCCGCACACGGGGACTCCGGGGTGAGGGCCGGCGCGCCAGGACGGCGCCGACGACGACGCGGTGCCGGCGCCCCAAGGGGTGGACGGCGCGCGTCGCACGTGCTTCCTCCCATCCGGACTTTCACCGTCGGTCCTGGAGTTCCACCAGGTCAACCGGGCTTCTCCCGAAGGAGTCGCCCGGGTCGCGGACTGTCACCGCCGGCTCGGAATTTCACCGACCCCGGAGCACGTGTGCAACTGCTGCACGATGTCTAGCGGAACACAGGATGCCACGGCGGCATTCCCGCCGGGACCGCCCGTGTCAGACCAGTGCCTCGCGGACCGCGCGCGCCACCTCGTCGGGCCCGGCCGCCCCCTCGACGACCGTCACGACGACGCGGCGGGTGACCGGCGTGCCGTCGTCGGCCGCGGGGCCCGCGGCCGTGCCCAGGACGGCGGCGCGGCGCAGGTCGGCGAACGCCTCCTCCAGCTCGGGCCGCAGCTCCAGCGAGGGTGTGCGGAGCCAGCGCCGCAGGATCGCGTTGTGCACCGCGACCACCGAGGCCGCGAAGGCGATCGACGCCGTGGAGGTGGACCGCTCGGGCGGCAGGGTGTCGCGCAGGTAGTGGGTGAACGCCCGCTCGTAGCGGTGCGTCGTGATGAGCTCCCGGTCGCGCAGCGCCGGCACCTGCTGCAGCAGTGCGTACCGGGCGAGCGACGTCTCACGCTGGCCCACGTGATGGTCGAACACCATGCGCGCCGCGCGGCACACCTCGAGGTACGGGTCGACGTCCGGGTCCCAGCCGCGGCCCAGGTCGTGGCCGGACTCCTCGCTCGCCCGAGCGTCGGGGCGGGTCGCGGCGAGCATGACCACGACCTCCTCGAGCAGCAGCTCGTGGTCGGCGAAGACCACGTCCTCCTTGGAGCGGAACCGGCGGAAGAACGTCGCGCGGCTCACCTTCGCGGCGTCGGCGATCTCCTCGACGGTGGTTCCCTCGTACCCCTGCCGGGTGAACAGGTCCACCGCGGCGTCAACTGCCTGCGCGTGCGTGTGGGTCCGGACGGCGGTCATGCCAGGCAGGCTACCGCGTGCCCCCCGGGCGCCGTGAAGAGTCTTTGAGCGAGGAATGGGGTTCATGATGCGAATTTTCCCGTTTGCCGGAGATCTTCCCTGACTGCAGCCTGCGCAGGTAGCGCACCTCGCGCACGGCCGTCAGCAGGCCGAGGACACCGGGCACCGCGGCCCACGGGTGACCGAGGATCACGCCCACCAGGCACACCAGAAAGATCACCCCGCCGGCGACGACGGTGGCGAGGCTTCCCCAACGGATCCCGGTCACGCAGGTGAGCGTAGTCTGCTGCGCGTGACCGAGACCGCTGACCGTCCTGTCGTCGACGTCTACGTCGACCCCCTGTGCCCCTTTGCCTGGATCACGTCGCGCTGGGCCCTCGAGGTGGCCCGGATCCGCGACGTCGAGCTCACCTTCAAGCTCATGAGCCTCTACCTGCTCAACAAGGACCGCGACATCCCGGACGACTACCGGGCCCGCATCGAGAGCTCGCGCGGCATCGGTCGTGTCGCCGCGGCCGTGCAGACCGACCACGGACCGGAGGCGTTCTCCGCCTTCTACACCGCCGCCGGCACGCGCATCCACAACCAGCAGGACAAGGCGTTCGACGACGTGGCCGTCGCGGCGCTCGCGGAGGCCGGCCTGCCCGCCGAGCTCGCGCGCGTGGCGACGTCCGAGGACTACGACGAGGAGCTCGCGGCCTCCCACGAGGCCGGCATGAAGCCCGTCGGGGACGACGTCGGCACGCCCACCATCCACGTCGACGGCGTGGCCTTCTTCGGTCCCGTGCTCACGCGCATCCCGCGCGGTGAGGAGGCCGGCGCGCTGTTCGACGCCTCCGTGGCCCTGGCGCGGTACCCGTACTTCTACGAGATCAAGCGGTCGCGCACGACCGACCCCCAGTTCGACTGACCGACCGGCACCAGAGGAAACATGACTCTCGACCTCCGCATCTTCGTCGAGCCCCAGCAGGGCGCGACGTACGACGACCAGCTCGCCGTCGCCCAGGCGACCGAACGGCTGGGGTTCAGCGCCTTCTTCCGTTCCGACCACTACCTCGCCATGGGTGACCGGGACGGCCTGCCCGGGCCCACCGACTCCTGGATCACGCTCGCCGGCCTGGCCCGTGAGACCTCGACCGTGCGGCTGGGCACGCTCGTCTCCTCGGCGACGTTCCGGCACCCCGGCGTGCTCGCCATCCAGGTGGCGCAGGTGGACCAGATGTCCGGCGGCCGCGTGGAGCTGGGGCTCGGTACCGGCTGGTTCGCCGCCGAGCACGCCGCCTACGGCATCCCGTTCCCCGACAAGCGGTTCGGCATCCTCGAGGAGCAGCTCGCCGTCGTCACCGGCCTGTGGGGCACGCCCGTCGGCGAGAAGTTCTCGTTCTCGGGCGAGCACTACCAGATCACCGACTCGCCCGCGCTGCCCAAGCCCGCGCAGTCCAAGATCCCCGTGCTGGTCGGAGGAGGCGGCCCGCGCCGCACGCCCGCCCTGGCGGCGCGGTACGGCGACGAGTACAACCAGTCCTTCCCGGAGATCAGCGAGATCGGCCCCCGGATCAAGGTCATCGAGAAGGCGCTCTCGGATGCCGGGCGCGACCCCGGTTCGATCGTCCAGTCGGTGGCGCTCGTCGCCGCGATCGGCAAGGACGAGGCCGAGTTCACGCGGCGTGCTGCGGCGATCGGCCGCGAGCCGGCGGAACTGCGCGAGCACGGCATCGCCGGCACCGTCGCCGAGGCCGTGGACCGGCTCAAGGCCCTCGAGGCCGACGGCGTCCAGCGCGTCTACCTCCAGGTGCTCGACCTGGCCGACCTCGACCACCTCGACCTGGTCGCGCGCGAGGTGCGCCCGCAGCTCGGCTGACGTCTCCCGGCCGCGCCCGGGCCGCCCCGTTACCTGACGGGGCGGCCCGTGCGCTTCCGCAGGCCGTCGCGGTGAATGTTCCTTAGGGTCTTCCCAGCCGCTCCTCGCGACAGACCCCGGGAGAAGTCCATGCAGAGCATGTCTCGTGTTGCCCGTGCTTCTCTGGCCGTGGCGGTGCTGGCCGCCGGGACGCTCGTCGGGCCGGCCGCCGCTTCCGCCGACAGCCTCCGGCGCGGCCCCGACCCCACCGAGGCGAGCATCGAGGCGCCGCTGGGCCCGTTCGCCGTGGAGCAGCTCGTGATCCCGCGCACCGCCGCAGAGGGATACGGCGGCGCCACCGTCTACTACCCGGCCGACACGTCCGAGGGCACGTTCGGGGCGGTCGCCGTCTCGCCCGGCTACACGGGCACCCAGGCGAGCATCGCCTGGCTCGGGCCGCGGATCGCCTCGCAGGGCTTCGTCGTCGTGACGATCGACACGAACTCCCCGGCCGACTCACCCGCGCAGCGCGGCGACCAGCTCCTCGCCGCGCTCGACCAGCTCCGGGACACCGCGGTCGCGGACCGGGTCGACCACACCCGGCAGGCCGTGATGGGCCACTCGATGGGCGGCGGCGGCAGCCTGGAGGCGGCCAAGGACCGCCCGGCCCTGCGCGCCGTCGTGCCCCTCACGCCGTGGAGCGTGGACAAGACGTTCCCGGAGGTGGGCGCGCCGACGCTGGTCGTGGGTGCCGAGAACGACACGGTGGCCCGGGTGCGACTGCACGCCGAGCCGATGTACGAGTCGCTCCCGGCGGACGGCGACAAGGCGTACCTGGAGCTGCGCGGCGCGGCGCACGACGCGCCCAGCCTGCCGGGCACGACCATCGCCCGGTACGGCATCTCCTGGCTCAAGCTTTACGTGGACGACGACGAGCGCTACGCGCGGTTCCTCTGCCCCGCGCCGGAGCCGGACGAGCAGATCAGCGAGTACCGCAGCACCTGTTGACCGGTCCGTACCCGCTGACCGCTAAGATCCGCGCGACACTTTCGTTGCGAGATCAAGGACAACACAATGGGACTCGGCTGGAAGCTGCACGGTGACGGGGCCCGCATCGCCCCCGGTGAGGTGGTCGCCCCGCACGAGCGGCTGAGCTGGCCGCGGACCGTGGGGATCGGTCTGCAGCACATCGTCGCGATGTTCGGTGCCACCTTCCTGGTGCCCATCCTCACCGGCTTCGACCCGGCGACGACGCTCTTCTTCTCGGCGATCGGCACCATCGGGTTCCTGCTCATCACGGGCAACAAGCTCCCGAGCTACCTGGGGTCGAGCTTCGCGTTCATCGCACCGATCCTCGCGGCCACGGCGTCGGCCGGGCAGTCCGCCGCGATCGGCGGCATCCTCGCCACCGGCCTGCTCCTGGCGCTGGTGGGCGTGGTGGTGCACTTCGCGGGGCCACGCTGGATCCAGGCTGCCATGCCGCCCGTCGTCACCGGTGTGATCGTGGCCCTCATCGGGCTCAACCTGGCGCCGGTGGCGTGGGGGTCGTGCGACGCGGACGGCAACTGCACCGGCTTCCAGGCCTCGCCGGTCACGGCCGTGGTCACCCTTGCCTCGATCATCCTGATCCAGGTGCTGTTCCGGGGGATCATCGGCCGCCTGGCGATCCTGCTCGGCGTGGTGATCGGCTACGCGTTCGCGAGCGTGCGCGGCGAGGTGGACTTCTCCCCGGTGACGAAGGCCGACTGGTTCGGCCTGCCGCACTTCACCGCGCCGTCGTTCGACCCGGCCGTGCTCGGCCTGTTCCTCCCGGTGGTCCTGGTGCTCATCGCGGAGAACGTGGGCCACGTGAAGTCGGTGGCCGCGATGACCGGTCGCGACTACGACAAGCTCACCGGCCGCGCCCTGTTCGCCGACGGCCTCGCGACCACCCTCGCCGGTCTCGGCGGCGGCTCCGGCACCACCACGTACGCGGAGAACATCGGCGTCATGGCTGCCTCCCGCGTGTACTCGACGGCCGCCTACTGGGTGGCCGCGTTCGGCGCGCTGGTGCTCAGCATGTCGCCCAAGTTCGGCGCGCTGATCAACACCGTGCCGCAGGGCGTGCTCGGCGGCGTCACCACCATGCTGTACGGGATGATCGGCATCCTCGGCGCCCGGATCTGGGTGCAGGCCAAGGTCGACTTCTCCGACTCGGTGAACCTGACCACGGCGGCCGTGCCGCTGATCATCGGCATCGCGAACTTCACGTGGGCGGCCGGCGACCTCGAGTTCGGCGGCATCGCGCTGGGCACCGCCGCTGCCCTGGTCATCTACCACGTCATGCGCGCGATCGGCCGCTGGCGGGGGACCGCCACGGGCTGACCCTGGACAGTCGGCTGAACGCGTGGTTAGCATCTTGAACATGCGTTCAGTCGACGGCGTCGAGGACCTCACGTCCCGCGCCAAGATCCGGGACACGGCGGTCAGCCGGTTCGCGGTGGAGGGCTTCGGAGCCTCGATCCGCACCATCGCTGCCGACGCCGGCGTGAGCGCCGGCCTCGTGATGCACCACTTCGGGTCCAAGGACAAGCTGCGCGCCGAGTGCGACGCGCAGGTGCTGGCCACGATCGGGCGGCTCAAGCGGGAGAACGTCGCCGACGCCGCAGCGAACCAGAGCTTCTTCTCCAAGTTCGCGGCCGCGGAGGAGAACGCGAGCCTCGTCGGCTACATCCTGCGGTCCATGCAGGACGGCGGCCCGCTGGCCCGGCAGTTCATCGACCACATGGTCACCGACGCCGTCGGCTACACCCGGGAGGGGGTCGCCGCCGGCGTCATCGTGCCCAGCCGGGACGAGGCCGCCCGCGCCCGCTACCTCACGCTCTCCGCCCTCGGTGCCCTGCTGCTCGAGGTGACGCTCGACCCGCCGGAGAACCCCGCCGACCTCGCCGGTATCGTCCGCGGGTACCTGACCAACAGCTACCTGCCGATGATGGAGCTGTTCACCGAGGGGTACCTGACCTCCCGGCGCATGCTTGACGACTACCTGATGTACGTCCCGGACCCGCCGGCACAGGACGGGCTGGCGCCCGCCGCCGGCTGACCGGACCTGCCGGCCGACCCTGGCGCCGCCCTGTCACGTCCCCACCCCGACGTCAGAGAGCGAACGAGCCATGACCGCCACACCCGCGATCGAGATCCACGACCTGCACAAGTCCTTCGGCGCCGTGCAGGCGCTCGACGGCCTGGACCTGACCGTCCGGCCGGGCGAGATCCGCGGCTTCCTGGGCCCCAACGGGGCCGGCAAGTCGACCACCATCCGCGTCCTGCTCGGCCTGTTGCGTGCGGACTCGGGCTCCGCCCGACTGTTCGGCGGCGACGTCTGGCGTGACGCCGTCGAGCTCCACAAGCGCATCACCTACGTGCCCGGGGACGTGAGCCTCTGGCCGAACCTGTCCGGTGGCGAGTGCATCGACTACCTCGCCCGGCTCAGCGGCCGTACCGACCGCGCCCGGCTCAGGGCCCGCAAGGCCGAGCTGCTGGAGCGGTTCGAGCTGGACCCGAGGAAGAAGGCACGCACCTACTCCAAGGGGAACCGGCAGAAGGTCGCCCTGGTCGCGGCGTTCCTCACCGACGCGGAGCTGTACGTGCTCGACGAGCCGACCTCCGGTCTCGACCCCCTCATGGAGGCCGTGTTCACCGAGTACGTGCGTGAGGCCAGGGCCGCCGGCCGGTCGGTGCTGCTCAGCAGCCACATCCTGTCCGAGGTCGAGAAGGTGTGCGACACCGTCACGATCATCCGCAACGGCACCGACGTCGAGTCCGGCACGCTCGACGAGCTGCGCCACCTCACCCGCACCAGCGTGACCGCCGTCGTGAACGGCGACCCGGCGGTCGTCGGCGCCCTGCCCGGTGTGCACGACCTGGCCTCCACGCCGTCCGACGGCGGCACGCGCGTCACGTTCGACGCCGACAACGCGCAGATCGGCGCCGTCCTGTCCACGCTCACCTCGCTCGGGGTGCGCAGCCTCACGGCGACCCCGCCGTCGCTCGAGGAGCTGTTCATGCGCCACTACGGCGACGTGCTCGAGGCCGAAGCGGCAGGCGCGCGATGAGCGCGGCCGTGGCGACGCCCTCGGCCCGGGAGCTCGCCGGTCCGGTGTTCGGCTCCACGCTGGCCGGGACCGGCAAGCTGCTGCGGTTCATGCTCCGTCGGGACCGGATGCGCATCTTCTGGTGGGCCCTCGGCGTCACCCTGCTCTATGCGGGGGGACTCGGCGAGTACGTGCTGCTCGACGACCCCGCGGCGAGCGAGGCGAGGTCGGTGCTCGTGTCCTCCCCGGCGATGATCTCGATGACGGGGCCCGGCTACGGCCTCGACCACTACACGCCCGGGGCCGCCGTCGCGAACGAGTTCATCCTCTGGCTGGTGCTCACCCTCGCCGTGATGAGCATCCTGCAGGTCGTGCGGCACACCCGCTCGGAGGAGGAGAGCAGCAGGTCCGAGCTCGTCCGTGCCGGCGTGGTGGGCCGGCATGCGCCGTCGGTGGCCGCCCTGCTCCTCGTCCTGATCATGAACGTGATCATCGCCCTGACGAGCGCGGTAGCGGTCGCCGCGCAGGACTTCGACGTCGCACAGTCCTTCGCGATGACGTTCGCGATCGCGCTCGGGGCGCTGGTCTTCGGCGCCGTGGCGCTCGTCGCGGCGCAGGCCTACGAGCACGGCAGGGGCGCTGTCGGGCTGTCGCTGGCAGCGCTCGGCGCCGCGTTCCTGCTCCGTGCGCTCGGCGACGTGCAGGGCGAGCACGGCAGTGCCCTGTCCTGGCTCTCGCCGATCGCCTGGGTCCAGCAGACGCGCGTCTTCGTCGACCTGCGGTGGTGGCCCCTCGGTTTGTGCGTCGCGGCGATCGTCCTGCTCCTCGTCCTGGCAGCGCTCCTGGGGTCACGCCGCGACTTCGGGGCGGGCCTGGTGGCCGTGCGCAGCGGGCGTGCGGATGCCGAGCCGACGCTGGCCGGGCCGGCGGCGCTGGCCTGGGTGCAGCAGCGGGGCGCCCTGCTGTGGACCACGGCCGGCCTGGGCGTGATGTGGCTCGGGTCCGGCACCATCATCAGGGAGGTGCCCAACATGCTCGACGCCGTGCAGGGCAACCCGATGTACGCCGCCCTGCTCGGCAGCGGCGAGGACATGGTCCGGACCTTCCTCGGCATCTTCGGCCTGTACATCGCCGCGGGCGCCGCGGCGTACGGGATCGCGGCGACGCTCCGGGTCAAGGGTGAGGAGGAGTCCGGGCGCACCGAGATCGTGCTGGCCGCACCGGTCTCTCGCGGGCGATGGCTCGCCGCCCCGCTCCTGGTCGCGTTCCTGGGCACCGTGGTGGTGCAGATCACCGGTGCGCTCGCGCTCTGGCTGGGTGCTGCGTCGACCGGGTACGACGAGCTGGCGTTCGGGGAGTACCTGGAGCTGGGACTCGCCTACCTGCCCGCGCTCGCGGTGCTCGTGGGCCTCGCGGCGGCGCTCTACGCCTGGCTGCCCAGGGCGACCGGCCTGGCGTGGGTGATGATCGGGTACGTCTTCCTCGTCGGCATGTTCGCCGACCTGTTCGACCTGCCGGAATGGGCGCGCAAGATCTCGCCGTTCTGGTGGGTCGGCAACCCCGCGCTGGCGGACGTCGAGGCGGCCCGCCTCTGGGGCCTGTCCGGTGTCGCCGTGGTGCTGCTCGCGCTCGCGTTCGCCGGGTTCCGGCGCCGCGACGTCCCGATCGTCTGACCGGCGCCGGCCCTACTGGGCCGGCGTCAGTCCAACTGTTGTCGACACTCGCGTTCCGGTAGGGTTCGGGACGCCGTCCGGTGTCAGCAGGCAGGTTCGACAGCCGCTCCCGGACGTGCCCCGCCGAGTCCAGTGAGGACGGACCGATGATCTTCAAGGCCGTAGGAGACGGCCGCCCGTACCCCGAGCACGGGCGGTCGCGCACACGCGACTGGGTCGACGTGCCCCCACGGCAGGTACGCCTCGACGAGCTCGTGACCACCAAGCGCACGCTCGACCTCGACCAGCTCCTGGCCGAGGACTCCACGTTCTACGGCGACCTGTTCGCCCACGTCGTGGAGTACGAGGGCACGCTCTACCTGGAGGACGGCCTGCACCGCGCCGTGCGGGCAGCCCTTCAGCAACGTCCAGTCCTGCACGCTCGCGTGCTCACCATCCGCTGAGCTCAGGTAGGTTCATCGCGTGACATCCCCCGGGTACGACCAGGCGCGCGTCGAGCGCCGACGTCGAGAACACGAGCGCCAGGCCGTGGTCTTCGGCGTGCTCATCGCGTTCCTCGCCGTGTGCGGTATCTTCGCGCTCGCGGTCTACTCGGGCGCCATCAGCTCGCCCTTCAACCGCCCGTTCACCACGGTGGGCGCGGCGGAGCAGAAGACCTACCCGGTGCCCTGCCTGCCCAAGGTCAAGGGGCAGCCCGACGGTGCCCTGCCGGCCAGCTACTCCGACGTTCAGGTCCGCCTGCTGAACGCCTCGGAGGAGATCGGGCTGGCCAGCGCGCACGAGACGGTGCTCGCCGACCGCGGGTTCAGCATCATTGCCAAGGGCAACGTGCCGGTGCAGCTCCAGGAGTCGGAGATCCGGTTTGGCCGCAAGGGGATCGTGCAGGCCTACACGCTGGCCGCGCAGTTCCCCGAGATCCGCCTGGTCCTCGACGACCGCAAGGACCGCAAGATCGACCTGCTCATCGGCGAGGAGTTCGAGGCGCCGCTCGACGTGGAGGACGTCGAGCTGACCGCCGACCAGCCGCTGCGCAACGCCGAGGACTGCGTGCCGTCCGGGGACATCGAGCCCGAGAAGCGCATCGAGCCGAGCGCGACCGACGACGAGGACCAGCCCGCGAAGTAGGGTCTGTGCCGTGCTGACGCCATCCTCGGGAGCTGTGGGCCTCGGCCGCGCGCTCCTGTGGGCGTCGGTCGTGCTCGGGCTTGCCCTGACCGCGCACTCGGAGGCGGGCGGCCACGTGCCGCCCGTGGCGGCGATCGCCCTGCTGGGCGCGCTGCTGCTCGCCGTCGCCGCGGGCGCCGTCCGGCGGCAGATCCGCTGGCCGGGCGGCCTCGCCCTGGCGGGCCTCGGCCAGCTCGCCGCGCACCAGGCCTTCTCCTGGTTCGCGGGCGCCTGCCCGTCCCCGCTGCCCGACGGCGGCGTGGCGCACGGCCACCTGGCGGGCCCGGCGGCCGGGGTCTACGGGTCGTGCGCCGGTGCGGCCGAGCCGGCGGTGCTCGCCCCGGAGATGGTCGCGTGGCACGTGCTGGCCACGGTCGCCGCCGTCGCGCTGCTCGTGGGCGTCGAGCGCGGGGTCTGGCTGCTCGCGGCGTGGTTGGTGCGGCCGCTCGCCGTGGAGCCCCTGCGGTTGCCCGTCGTGCGCCGTGCCCTCGTGCCGGCGGCGCTCCGTGCGCTGCCGGCGCGCGTGGACGTGCACGTGGCGCCGGGGCGGGGACCGCCGTCGTCGGTCCTGGTGATGCGTCTCGCGGTCTGACGGAGTCGGGCGCGCGGCGCGTCGCCGCCCGCCCTCCCGACCACTCCGTACCGAAGGACCGAGCACATGACTCGCTTCAGCCTGCCCGCCCGCCGCGCCCTCGCGGCGATCCCCGCCACCGCCGTCCTGGTGCTGCTGCCCACCGTGGCCTACGCCCACGTGACCGTGAACCCCGACACGACCGCCGCCGAGAGCTACGCGAGCCTCGCGTTCCGCGTGCCGACGGAGTCGGACACCGCCTCCACCGAGAAGCTCGTCGTCGACCTGCCCACCGACACCCCGTTCCTCAGCGTCACGCCGCGCAGCCTGCCCGGCTGGGACGTCGAGGTCGAGGTGGCCGAGCTCGACGAGCCGTTCGAGGTCGAGGGTGCGACCGTCGACGAGGCGCCCGTGCGCGTGACCTGGACCGCTCAGAAGGGCAACGAGGTGCCGCCGCACGAGTACCAGGAGTTCGCCGTCCGGGTCGGCGCGCTGCCCGCCGAAGGCACCGACGTGGTGCTGCCCGCGCACCAGACCTACACCGACGGCAGCGTCGTCGACTGGGACGACCTGGCCGGTGACGACGGCAAGGAGCCCGAGGCGCCCGCCCCGGTGTTCACCACGACCGCCGCCGAGGGCGACGGACACGGCGGTGCGGCCCACGCGGAGGCGGGCTCGGACGGCGCCGCCGCGGCCACCGACGAGCCGGCCGTCGACCCCGTTGGCCGCTGGCTGGGCGCCGCCGGGATCGTGGTCGGCGCCGTCGGCATCGGCGCGGCCCTGGTGACGCGCCGCCGCGCCGCCTGACCTCGTCGGGGTGGCGGTCGCGCGTGCAAGACTGGAACGTGCCCGCCGCCACCCCGACCCGCAGGCAGCGACTGCGCGCAGAGCTGCTGCGTGAGGCGCGCGCGGCGGCCCGCCGGCTCCTCGCCGAGCACGGGGCGGACGGCGTCACGATGGTCGCGGTCGCCAAGGAGGTCGGGATCGCCGGGCCGGGCATGTACCGGTACTTCGAGGGGCGCCCCGGCCTGCTCACCGCCGTCTACGACGACACGCTGGACGAGCTGATCGCGTACCTGGAGCAGGCGGTCGCGCGGCAGCCGGCCGACGACCAGGCCGCGCGGCTGCACGCCGCGACGCACGCGCTGTTCGTGTGGTGCCGCTCCCACCGGAACGAGTTCGACCTGCTGCTCGGCGCCGACGCACAGCACGCGGTGGGGGCGTCCGGCCCGGGCCGGCCGCACTTCGTGCACCGGCTCGGCTCGGTGTTCGTGCCGACCTTCGCCGCCCTGTGGCGCGCCGGGGTCCCGTTCCCGGGCGACGCCGACGTCGCGCCGGGGCTCGCCCCGGAGCTCGACGCGTACCGCACGGTGCTCACGCAGGACAGCCCCGGTGTGGCCGAGGAGGTCCCCGTGGGCGTGGTGCACACGATCATGGTGTTCTGGCGCCAGGTCTACGGCCTGCTGTGCATGGTCGCGTACGACCAGCTCGACTACGCCTTCGGCAACTTCGACGCGATGTTCGACGACATGATGCGGAGCCTCCTGGCGTCGCTGGGGCTCGAGCCGAGCCCGCGGGTGGTGCTCGTCGAGGCCTGAGTTCCTGGCCCCGGAGTCGGCTGTCCGGATAGAGTTCGGCGCCGGTACAGGGGCACAGAAGGGGGTCCGATGGAGCGCGATCCGCGGACGGACACGCTCGCCGCGGCGCGTCGCCTGCTGGCCGCCGACGGCGTCCGGGGGGTCACCGTCCCCGCCGTCGCCCAGCACCTCGCGCTGCCCGAGGCCGACGTGGCGCGCGCTGTCGGGGACCGGGCCGGGCTGCTGGAGGCCCTGTACGAGTCGACGATGGGCCGCCTGCTGGAGTTCCTCGGTGCAGCGGTGGCGCAGCAGGACCCGGACGACCTCGCGGCCCAGGTCGAGGCGGGCACGCACGCGATCATCGTGTGGTGCGGCACGCACCGGGCCGAGTTCGGCCTTCTGATGGGTCCGGGCTTCCGCGAGGCCGTCGGCGCCCGGGCGTCGGTGCGGCAGAGCGTCGCCTCCCGGCTCGGCGGAGCCTGGGCGCCCCTGTTCGACCGGGTCCGCCACGCGGGCTCGCCCTGCCCGCCCGACGGCGACATCCCGGCCGACCTGGCGCCGCAGCTCGACGTGTACCGGCGGCTGCTCCTGCGGGCCAACCCCGGGATGGGCGGCGACCTTCCGCTGGGGGTCGTGTACCTGATGACGGTCGGCTGGCGGCAGATCTTCGGCGTCCTGTGCATGCTCGTGTTCGACCCCGAGGCCCCGCCCGTGAGCGAGCTCGGCGAGTCCATCGCCCAGCTCAACCGCTCGCTCCTGGAGCTCGTAGGCCTGGTGCCGAGCCCGGCCGTGCGCCTGGTCGGGGTGCCCGAGGCCGCCTGAGCCTCAGCCGATGCGGAGCAGGGCCTGGACCGGCGCGTGGTCGCTCGGGTAGCGGCCGTCCCGGGTCCAGGTGTTGATGGCGGCCGAGCGCACCTCGACACCGGGGGTGGCCAGGATCCAGTCGATCCGGGTGCCCTCCGGGTTCGGCGTCCCGTAGTTGGGGAACGTGCCCATGTACGGCGTGAGCTGCCGGTCGGCGGCGCGCCAGGTGTCCTGCAGCCCGCCCTCGGTGACCAGCACGTCGTACGGCGCCGAGGCCTCCGCGGCGGCGTTGCAGTCCGCGGTGAAGACGACGGGCAGGCCCGCCTCGGCCACCTGGTCGCGCACCACCTGGGCGCTGCGCACCCGGGCGTTCTCGGCCTGGTGGTCGAAGTGTGAGTTGATGTGCACGAAGTCACGGCCGGTCGCCTCGTCGTGGAACTCGGCCCAGGTGACGATCCGGGTCACGGTGTTGCCCCAGGTGGTGGAGCCGATCAGGTCCGGGGTGTCGGACAGCCAGAACTGGTCCCACCATTTCACGGTCAGCCGGCGGGCGTCGTAGAAGATGCCGGAGTACTCGCCGCCGGCGCCACCGTCCCGCCCGAAGCCCACCATCCGGTAGTGCTTGCCCAGCCCGGCCTCGACGGCGGGGAGCTGGTGGAACAGCACCTCCTGGACGCCCAGGACCGTCGGCTGTTCCAGCCGGAGGAACGCGGTGGCCAGCGGGGCCCGCTCCGGCCAGTAGTCGGGCTCGCCCGGCTGCGTCTGACCCACCCGGTCGTAGCGGACGTTGAAGCTCATGGCGTGCAGCAGGTCGCCGCGGGCAGGGCCGATCACCGGCTTGCCGCCCGGGGCGGTCCGGGCCGCGGCCGGGCTCGCCAGCGCGGCCGAGACGCCGAGGGCGCCGACCGCGCCGGCGGCCGTGAGCATGGTGCGGCGCGAGACTCCTGCGCCGCCAGGGATGACGGACATGCGCTCTCCTCCGGGTCAGGTGGTTGGTGCCGGTCCACCCGACCAGGTGAAAGTGAGCATGTCCAGAACGCCGTGTGACGCGTGGGCGAATTGCGCGGCTTGTGTGGCCTGCGCGCCGGGTCAGGCCACCTGGGTGCGGGCGGCTCGCGCGCGGCCCACCAGGTGGTCGACGCTCCACGCGCCAGGGCCTGTGGCCGCCAGCACGAGCGCGCCGGCACCGAGGGCCGCGACCAGCTCGAAGCCGCCCTGGTCGACGAAGACGCCGTTGCCGAGGTGTACGAGCACGAGCGCCCCGAGCATGTTCAGCACCACCAGCAGGCCGACGACGGGGGTGGCGGCGCCGAGGATCAGCGCCGCGCCGCCGACGAGCTCGACCACGGCCGCGAAGACGGCGGCGGCCTGCGGCACGGGGATGCCCATGCCGGCGAAGGAGTCGATGGTGCCCGAGATGCCGAAGGTGAAGAACTTCTGGGCGCCGTGCGCGATGAGCACCGCGCCGATGGCGATGCGGGCGACGAGCGTCGCGAGGTCCCTGGTCCACGGAAACGTCATGAGAGAACTCCTGTGCTTGTTCTGGCCGGTGTGTTCTGGCAGGTGGGCGTGGGGCTAGGGGGTGAATCAAGTTGTAGCTTCAACTTTCGCGGCACGCTAGCACGGGGTGAATTGAAGCGACAACCATCGCGTGAGAGCCTTTCGTCGTGACCGACACCCCGTGGCTCGACCGTCGTCAGATGGCGGCCTGGGTTCGCTTCGTCGCGGTGCTGGAGCTGCTCCCTGGCGTCTTCGACAGCCAGCTGCGCCGCGACTCCGGCGTGACGCACTTCGACTACTTCGTCATGGCGGTGCTCTCCGAGTCGCCCGGCCGCACCCTGCGGATGGCCGAGCTGGCCGGCGCGACGAACGCGACGCTGTCGCGGCTCTCGCACGTGGTGCAGCGGCTGGAGGAGCGCGGCCTCGTCGAGCGGTTCCCCGGACCGGGGGGCCGGCGGGTGACCAACGCGCGGCTCACCGAGGAGGGCTGGGCCATGATGCGCAAGGCCGCGCCGGGCCACGTCGCCACGGTGCGGCGGCACGTCATCGACGTGCTGACGCCGGAGCAGGTGGACCAGCTCGCCGCGATCAGCGACGCCGTGCTGGCGAGCATCGACCCGCCTGGTCCGATGGCCGCGGGCTACCGGCGGTATGACGCGCCAGGAGTCCCGGGGGAGTAAGGCCCGGAAACGACGATGACGCGAGACATCGGTGATGTCTCGCGTCATCGAACTACTGCGGAGGATGGGGGATTCGAACCCCCGAGGGCGTTAACCCAACACGCTTTCCAAGCGTGCGCCATAGGCCACTAGGCGAATCCTCCTCGCGCGCTGCACAACGGCGGGCGCACGACCACGGACCGGAGTCTGGCGCGGCCTGACGAGGATACCGGACGCCGTGCTCGGACAACGAATCGGAATCCGGGTAGGTCGATGTGAGGTGGCGAACAGCGGGTTCTGCCCGGTTCGGTTAGGGCGTCCGGATCGGTTAGGCTTGCGGCAGACCCCTCGTGCGGCACCATCTCGCCGAACTCCCCCAGGGCCGGAAGGCAGCAAGGGTAAGTGAGCTCTGGTGGGTGTGCGAGGGGTCCTTTCTTGCCCGGAATCTGGCGGGTCCGCCACGATGTGGACGCTTTTTGGTCCGCATCATGGGATTTACCCCGCAGGGATTGGCTTCGACGTCGTCCGGTGACGCACGATGTCCGCATGACCCGCACCCGGACCTCCGCAACGACGTCGCGCACCTGTCGCGACGCGATGTGTCGCGGCCGCGTGCGCGGCGGGCGAATGCGCGAGCGCTGACAGCGCCGCACGTTCCCGCGGTCCCTTTCCGGACCGCCCGCATCGTCCCGAGCTCGCCACGTTGCTGATGGCCGTGGCCCGCCGTCTCCCCACACCCTCGGCCTGCGCCCGGCGCAGGCCCCCCGCATCCTGAGCACAGGCATACCCGCGCCCGTGCGCCCGAGAGGACCACCCATGTCTCGTTTCACCTCCGTCCTGACGACCGGCCTCGCCGTCACCGCCGTCCTCGCGCTGAGCGCCTGCGGTGGCGCCGACGAGGCTGCGCCCGCCACGGGCTCCGCCGAGGACCCGGTCCGCATCGGCGTCGTCAACTCCGGCGACGACTACTGGACCACCTTCTCCGACCTGGCCGAGGAGGAGGGAATCAGCGTCGAGCTGGTGAACTTCAGCGACTACCAGCTCCCCAACCAGGGGCTGACCGACGGGGACCTGGACCTGAACCAGTTCCAGCACCTGCAGTTCCTCGCCAACTACAACACCGCCACCGGCTCGGACCTCACGCCGATCGCGGCCACCGCCGTGTACCCGCTCGGCCTCTACTCGCTCAAGCACGACAGCGTGGAGGACATCCCGGAGGGCGGCGAGATCGCCATCCCGAACGACGACACGAACCAGGCCCGCGCGCTGCTCGTGCTGCAGGAGGCCGGCCTGGTCGCCCTGCGCGACGGCGGCAGCGCGTTCTCCACGCCTGCCGACGTTCTGGAGGACGAGTCCAAGGTGACCGTGACCCCGGTCGACGCCGCCCAGACGGCGCTCGCACTGCAGGACGTCGACGCCTCGATCATCAACAACGACTTCGTGGGCGACGCCGATCTGACCTCCGACGACGCCATCTTCTCGGACGACCCGGACTCCTCCGCCGCCGAGCCGTACATCAACGTGTGGGTGGCCCGCGGGGCCGACGCCGACAACGAGGTGTTCCAGCAGCTCGTCGAGATCTACCACTCCCCGGAGGTCGAGGAGGGCGTGCTCGAGGCCTCGGGCGGCACGGGCGTGATCAAGGACAACTCCGCGGCCGAGCTGCAGGAGATCCTGGCCGGCATCCAGGAGGACGCCTCCTGATGCCTGCGGCGACCAGCGGCATCATCCGGTTCCAGGGTGCCACCAAGGTGTTCCCGGGCCGGGGGAAGGGCGCCGAGGTGCGCGCCGTCGACGAGGTGACCCTCGACATCCGTGAGGGCGAGATCTTCGGCGTCATCGGTCAGTCGGGCGCCGGCAAGTCCACGCTGGTGCGGCTGATCAACGCGCTGGAGCGCACCACTGGCGGTGACGTGGTCGTCGACGGCGTCGCGCTCGGGTCCCTGAGCGAGGCCCGCCTGCGCCCGGTGCGGGCGGGGATCGGCATGGTGTTCCAGCAGTTCAACCTGCTGTCCTCCCGGACCGTCTCGGGGAACATCGCCTACCCGCTGGAGGTCGCCGGCTGGCCGCGTGCCAAGCGGGACGCCCGGGTGGCCGAGCTGCTGGACTTCGTGGGCCTGGCGGACAAGGCGGGGGTCTACCCGTCCACCCTGTCCGGCGGGCAGAAGCAGCGCGTCGGGATCGCCCGGGCGCTCGCCACCAACCCGCGCATCCTGCTGGCCGACGAGGCGACGTCGGCCCTGGACCCCGAGACCACGCGCGACGTGCTGGACCTGCTCCAGCGCGTCAACCGTGAGCTCGGGATCACCGTGGTCGTCATCACGCACGAGATGGATGTGGTGCGCTCGATCTGTCACCGCGTCGCGGTGATGGAGCGGGGCCGCGTGGTCGAGGTGGGCGAGGCCTACCAGGTCTTCAGCTCGCCCCGGCACGACACCACGCGGCGGTTCGTCGCGACGGCGCTGCGCGACCGGCCCTCGCCCGAGGTGCTGGCCCGCCTGCGGACCCGGCACACCGGGCACATCGTCACGGTCGGCGTGGACGAGGTGGCCGGCTCGTCGGCAGTGCTCACGCGGACGCTGCGCGAGCACGGCGTGGACGGCACGGTCGTCTTCGGCGGCATCACGGAGGTCGCGGAGCGGCCGTACGGGTCGCTGACGGTGGAGCTCGTCGGCGACGGCGGCTCGGTGGAGGCCGCCGTCGCGGCGCTGCGCGCCGTGACCTGGGTGGACGATCACGGCACCGCGGCCGACCCGCGCGAGGTGCGCGGCGTCGGGCAGCAGGACGCCCCGGACGCCGACCCGGTCGGTCCGCCGGACCCGGGCGCGCCCGGGGAACGTCTGCCCGGGAACGGGCCGTTCGGCGGGCAGACGTGGCTGACGGGAGGGATTGACCTGTGAACTGGGACTACTTGACGCCGCTGCTCTGGGAGGCCGCGGGCCAAACGGCCTACATGGTGCTGATCACGCTGCTGATCGGCGGGTTCCTGGGCCTGGCCCTCGGGCTCGGGCTGTACCTGACGCGGCCGGGCAACCTGCTGCAGCACCGGTTCGTGTTCGCCGTGCTGAACCTCGCGGTGAACATCGTGCGGCCCATCCCGTTCATCATCTTCCTGGTGGCGCTCGGCCCGCTGACCCGAGCCGTCATCGGCTCGACGATCGGCATCGAGGCGTTCACGTTCGCGATGTGCTTCATGGCCACGTTCGTCTTCGCGCGGCTCGTGGAGCAGAACCTCGTGTCGATCGACCCCGGCGTGGTCGAGGCGGCCCGGGCCATGGGCGCCTCGCCGCTGCGGATCGTGCGGACCGTGCTGGTCCCGGAGGCGCTCGCGCCACTGATCCTCGGCTACACCTTCCTGTTCGTCGGTGTGCTCGACATGTCCGCGATCGGCGGCTACCTGGGTGCGGGCGGCCTCGGTGACTTCGCGATCGTGCAGGGCTACCGCCAGTACGACTGGGCGGTGACCGCCGTCGTGGTGGTGATCATCGTGGTGATCGTGCAGGCGGTGCAGTGGCTCGGCAACGGCCTGGCGCGGCGGGCGCTGCGGCGCTGACGTGGGAGAGTGTGGCCCATGTCGGACCAGCCGCAAGCCCCGTACCCGGCCCAGCAGCCGCCCGCGCCGCGGCCGATCAGTCCCGCCTACCGGAAGTGGGCCACCGCCCTCCTCTGGATCGCGGTGATCCTGCTGGCGTTCGTGGTCGTCGCGACCGTGGCGAGCTTCGTGCTGCTCGGCCTGGCGAACGCGAGCTCGGACGCCGGCGCGTACGGCTACCTCGCGATCTTCCTCTGGTTCGCGGTCTTCGCCGTGTTCCCGGTCCTCCTTGGCGCCGGGATCCCCGGCCTGGTCATGCGGGCGCGCGTGCGCCGCACGCCGCAGGCCCTCGGCGGCACCGCGCCGTGACCTGACGACGTGGCTGTCCGCCTGTGGACGGCCACGTCGTCAGTGTCGGTGGTGGCGTCTATCGTTGCGGGGGTGAGCACCGCCCTCTACCGCCGCTACCGGCCCGAGACGTTCGCCGAGGTGATCGGCCAGGACCACGTCACGGGCCCCCTCATGCAGGCCCTGCGCAGCGGACGGGTGAACCACGCCTATCTGTTCAGCGGCCCGCGCGGCTGCGGCAAGACGACGTCGGCCCGGATCCTCGCGCGCACGCTGAACTGCGCGAAGAACACGCCCGAGTCGCCCATCGACACCCCGTGCGGCGAGTGCCCCTCGTGCGTCGAGCTCGCGCGCGGCGGCCCCGGGTCGCTCGACGTGGTCGAGATCGACGCCGCCTCCCACAACGGCGTCGACGACGCACGCGACCTGCGCGAGCGCGCCACGTTCGCCCCGGCCCGCGACCGCTACAAGATCTTCATCCTCGACGAGGCGCACATGGTGACGCCACAGGGCTTCAACGCACTGCTCAAGATCGTCGAGGAGCCCCCGGCCCACATCAAGTTCATCTTCGCGACCACGGAGCCGGACAAGGTGATCGGCACCATCCGGTCGCGCACTCACCACTACCCGTTCCGGCTGGTGCCGCCGGACGTGCTGTCGCCCTACCTGGAGCACCTCTGCGGCGCCGAGGGCATCGAGGTGGGCGGGGGAGTGCTCCCGCTCGTCACCCGTGCGGGCGGCGGCTCGGTGCGCGACTCGCTCTCCGTGATGGACCAGCTCATCGCGGGCGCCACGGGCGGAGTCGTGGACTACGACCTCGCGGTCGGCCTGCTCGGCTTCACCCACGCCACCCTGCTGGACGACGTCGTCGACGCGCTCGCCGCACGCGACGGCGGCTCGATCTTCCGGGTCGTGGACCAGATCATCGCCACGGGGCACGAGCCGCGCCGGTTCGTCGAGGACGTCCTGGAACGCCTGCGCGACCTCATCGTCATCGCGGTCTCGGGCGACGCGGCCGACGCCGTGCTGCGCGGTATCCCCAGCGACCAGCTCGAACGGATGCGGGCCCAGGCCGGCCGGCTCGGCGTGGCCGAGCTCTCCCGGGCGGCGGACCTCGTGAACGCGGCGCTCACCGAGATGACGGGCGCCACCTCGCCGCGCCTGCACCTCGAGCTCCTGTGCGCCCGTCTGCTCCTGCCCGGTGCCGACGACGGCGCCGCGGGTCTCGCCGCCCGCATCGACCGCCTCGAACGGGGCGGCATCGTGGCGTCGGGTGCGCCGGCCGGTGCCGCTGCTGCCGCGCCCGGTGGCGGCGCGGCCGCAGCTGGAGGCGACGACTCCCCGGCCAGCGGTCTTGCCGGCGCTGCCGCCGCACGGGCTGTGCTGGACGCTCGCAAGAAGCGCACGGAGCAGCCGTCCGGTGCGAGCCGCCCTGCGGAGAAGCCGGTGGCCCCGGTCCCGACGCCGGACCCCGAGCCGACACCGACCCCGCCCACACCGGCCGAGCAGCCCGCCGCTCAGGAGCCGACGCCGGCACCCGAGCCAGCGACGCCCGAACCGGCAGCACCCGAGCCGGCAGCACCCGAGCCGGCCACACCCGAGCCGGCCACACCCGAGCCGGCCACACCCGAGCCGGAACCGGTCCCCGTGGCGACGGTCCCGGCCCCGGCGGCCGTCACGCCGCCGTCCGGCACCGAACCTGAGGTCACCACCGAGACCGTCCGCCGGCGCTGGCAGGAGGTGCTCGGCGCCCTCGCCGCTGCCCGCGTGACATGGTCGCTTGTCGGCCCGAACGCGCAGGTCGCGGCCCTGGAGGGCGGCACGCTCAAGCTCGGCTTCGGGGCGCCCGGCCTGGCCCGAGCCTTCTCCAACGCACGGCACACGAGCGCCGTCGAGGAGGCGGTCTACCAGACCCTCGGCATCCGGGTGCGTGTCGAGGCGACGCTCGACGAGGGCCCGTCGGGTGGCGGCGGCCCGTCCGGCGGTGGTCCCTCGGGCGGTGGCGCGGGCCCCGCGCCGTCCTCGGGCCAACCGCGCGGCGAGGCCCCGGTCACGGCCCCGGCTCCCGCCGCGGCTCCCGAGCCGGACTGGCCCGACGTACCCGCGCCGGGTGGCGGTGCCGTCACGGTCTCGGCGCCCACGACCGCCACCGTCTCCGCGGCGAACGCCTCGGCTCCAGGAGCGGTCGTGGCACAGGGGAGCGTCGCGGTCGCCGAGCGGCCCCAGCCGTCCCGGTCCGAGCCGTCCCGTCCCGAGCCTTCGCGCCCCGCGCCGTCCGGCCCCGAGGCGGGGCGTCCCGAGCCGACCCGCTCGCCGTCCGCGGCCAGCGCGGCCGACCAGGCCTGGCTCGCGGGCGCCAGCGCGACCGAGCCGCCCGCGGACTACGACATGCCGGAGCCCGAGCCGGTCTACGAGGACTCCGCCCCGGCCGGCCGCCCCGCCCGGCCCGCGGCCGACGCACCTTCGGCGCCGTCCGCCCCTCCGGGCCGGTCCGCCGCGGTGACCGGCGCCGGCAGCGCCCGGGAGGCGCTCCGGCAGGCGGCCGAGCGCCGTGCCCGTGCCGCAGCGGCCGGCGGTGCGCAGTCGGCCCCCCGCACCGCGCAGCCCGCGGACCGCGGGCCGGCGTCGGCTGACGGGCAGGACTACTACGACGAGCCGTCCGAGGACGACCCGGACATCGTCACCGGTGGTCTGGCGGGCGTGTCGCTCGTGGTGCAGGTGCTGGGCGGCACGGTGATCGACGAGATCGTGGAGCAGTCATGAGCGGGAACGGGAAGAGCACGGGCGGGTCGGGCGGCCGGACGACGCTGCGGATCGTCGCGGCGGTCGTGGAGCGTGCCGACGGGCGGCACCTGCTCGTCCGCAAGCGCGGAACCCAGGCGTTCATGCAGGTGGGTGGCAAGATCGAGCCCGGCGAGGAGCCGCTGGCGGCGCTGCTGCGGGAGTTCGAGGAGGAGGTCGGGGTCCGGCTCGACCCGGCCGACATCGAGAGCATCGGGCGGTTCGGCGCACCCGCCGCGAACGAGCCGGACCACGTGGTCGACGCGCACGCCTACCGGGTGCGGCTACGCGACGGCGAGCAGATCGCCGTCCAGGCGGAGCTCGAGGAGCTCGTCTGGATCGACCCCGCGGACCCGGTCGCGAGCTACCCGCTCGCGCCGCTGTCGCGCGACCTGCTGGCCGCAGCCGGCCACTGAGTTCTGCCGTCAGTCCTCGGCCTGCTGTGCCCGATACCGCGCGACCTTCTCGGCACGCTCGCGCTCGAGCCTGCGCCGCGGATCACGGTCCTCGGACTGCTCGGCCGGCCCCGCCACGTGCAGCAGCAGCCAGTTGAGCCGCCACAGCACGCGGTAGCCCAGGGTGAGACCGTCGCGGTTGCGCATGCCCTGCCTCCATTTGGTTGGTGTACAAATAGTTTGCACACCAACTGTTACTCTGGTCAAGTACGAGCCCGGTCACGAGCCGAGAGGAGCCGCATGACCGCCACGTCCCACCCCGGCGTCGCGCCCGACCCCGAGGACCTCCTGGCCCTCGACCGTCAGGTGTGCTTCGCCCTCGCCGTCGCCTCGCGCAGCGTCATCGCGCTCTACCGGCCGTTGCTCGAGCCGATGGGCATCACGCACCCGCAGTACCTGGTCATGCTCGCCCTGTGGGAGCAGTCGCCGCTCTCGGTCAAGCAGCTCAGCGGGCTGCTGCAGCTCGATCCGGGCACCCTCTCCCCGCTGCTCAAGCGTCTCGAGGCGATCGGCTACGTGACCCGGGGCCGCGACCCGCGCGACGAGCGCGCCTTGGCGGTCGAGCTCACCGAGGAGGGTCGCGAGCTGCGCGAGCAGGCCCTGGGCGTGCCGCCCGCGATCATGGAGCGCCTGGGCATGTCCGCCGAGGAGCTCGGCCTGCTCCACCGCAGCCTCACCCGCGTCATCGCGGCGGCCGCCCCGTGAGTCGCGGGCGCCTGCACCACGTCGAGCTGTGGGTGCCGTCCCTCGCGCGAGCCGAGGCGTCCTGGGGCTGGCTCCTGACGACGCTCGGCTACGCCGAGCACCAGCGCTGGTCGGTCGGCGTGAGCTGGATCCTCGACGGCGCCTACGTGGTCGTCGAGCAGAGCCCCGCGATGGGGGCCGGTGCGCACGACCGCCTCGCGCCGGGGCTGAATCACCTCGCGTTCCACGGGGGCACGCGTGCCGAGGTGGACCGGCTCGCCGAGGCCGCGCCCGCGCACGGCTGGTCGCTCATGTTCGCCGACCGCCACCCGCACGCCGGCGGCCCCGACCACCACGCGGCCTACCTGGAGAACGAGGACGGCTACGAGGTCGAGGTCGTCGCTAGCTGACCGGCTCGCCGGCCGGCTCGGCCGGGGCGGCGGAGGCGAGCGGGTGGACCGCCAGGAGCGCCATCATCCACAGCATGGTGAACGGGATCACCGTGATGTTCTTGATCGCGAGCTCCCACGCCAGCCAGGTCTCCCGCTCGATGTCGCCGACGTGCCCGGCGAGCGCGTCGGGGATCACCTTGAAGATGACGAGGAACAGCGCCAGCAGGCCCATGGACGCCAGGACCGTCGGCCAGTTCCGCGTGTTCCACGCCGACCACCGCGCCCCGGCGCCCTGCCAGGCGGTGCCGCGCAGGAGGGTGGCCGCCGCCCACGCGATGAAGGCGATGCGGGCCACCGCCGTGAAGATCTCGCCGCCCGCACCGCCTGCCCAGTCGGCGGTGCCGCTCACCGAGAGGAAGCGTTGCGCCGAGGCGAGCGCACCGAAGGCGAGCACGACCGGGTAGTGGCGGGCGAAGAACCGCCAGGTCTCGGCGAGGATCGCGAGTGCTCCGGGCATGACGGGCTCCATTCGCTGGACTGAATCATTTAGTCAACTAAACCATATGGTGGAGTGCACAATGGGTTCATGTCAACACCCGCCGACCCCGGGGCCCGCCTTGGCGCCGAGCTGAGCGACGCCGTCGTGATGTTCCACGAGGCGCTCGGCGCCCTGATGGGTCTCTCCGCCGCGGACAACAAGGCGCTCGGCGTCATCCGCCGCGAGGGCCCCATGTCCGCGCGCGAGCTCGCCGACCGGACCGGGCTCACCGCGGGGGCGGTCACCGGCCTCGTGGACCGGCTGGAGCACGCCGGCTACGCCCGGCGCACCCGCCACGAGACGGACCGGCGACGGCTCGTGATCGAGGCCACCGCGCCGGCATCGCCTCAGGTCAACGAGGCTGTGGCCGAGATGGCGCAGGCCATGGGCCGGGTGACCGAGCAGTTCTCCCCGGACGAGCTGCTGGTCGTGGCTCGGTGGGTGGAACTCACCACGGCGACCATGCGGGAGCAGGCGGTCCGCACCGCCGCCCGGACTGCCTGACCGGCCCCGCGCGGGCAGTGTCAGCGGCTCCTGGCACACTTCCGGCCATGTCCCACGACGTCACGCTCCGGCCCGCGTCCGCCCGCTCCGTCGACGAGCTCCGGGCACTCGTCGACGCCGGCGCGACACCGAAGTACCTGCACTTCTGGGGTCACCAGCCCCAGGCGGACGGCACCGTCGGCCCGAGCAGCCTGAGCCAGTGGTTCGAGGCGCCGTTCACCGTGGACGGCGTGCACTACCGCACGGCCGAGCACTGGATGATGGCGCAGAAGGCCCGCCTGTTCGGGGACCCGGAGGCCGAGCGCGCGGCGGTCGACGCCCCGAATCCCGCGCTGGCGAAGGCCGCCGGGCGCACGGTCCGCGACTTCGACGACGCCGTGTGGGTGCGGGAGCGGTTCGAGATCGTGGTGCGCGGCAACGAGCACAAGTTCGCCTCCCGGCCCGAGCTGCGCGACTACCTGCTGCGCACCGGCTCCCGGGTGCTGGTCGAGGCCAGCCCGCGCGACCGGGTGTGGGGCATCGGGATGGGAGCCAAGAACGAGAATGCCGAGAACCCGGCCGCCTGGCGCGGCCTCAACCTGCTGGGCTTCGCCCTGATGGAGGCCAGGGAGCGGCTGCGCGGCCGAGCCGGGCCGGCGAAATGAGCACGACTTGGCGGTCGCCCGGGCGCTAGCTTCCGGGGATGCGGAGCATCCCCGACTCGATGGACCCGGACGTCGTCCGGGCCATCGACGCGCGCCTTGACCGGGTCGAGCAGGAGTACGACGTGCGGGTGCTCTGGGCGATCGAGAGCGGCAGCCGGGCCTGGGGCTTCCCGTCACCGGACTCCGACTACGACTGCCGGTTCCTGTACGTGCGCCGCGTCGACGACTACCTGGGCCTGCGCGCGCGGCGGGACGTGATCGAGACGCCGCTGGACAAGGTCTTCGACGTCAACGGCTGGGACGTGCGCAAGGCGCTCGCCCTGATGGTGAAGGGAAACGCCACGGTCGGGGAGTGGCTGCGCTCGCCGATCGTGTATCGCGGTGACGCCGCCGTGCGCGACGACCTGCTGGCCCTCGCCGGCCGTGCGGTGGACGGGCGCGCGCTGATGAACCACTACCTGCACATCGGTCGGAGCAGCCTGGGCCTGTACGCCTCGACCGGGGTGGCCAAGAAGTTCCTCTACGCCCTGCGGCCGGCGGTGACGCTGCGCTGGATGCGGGTGCGAGATCGCCGCACCACCGATGGACCTGCCCTCTCTCGTCGCGGGCTCCACGGTGCCCGGCGACGTCCGGGCCGCCGTCGACGAGCTGGTCCGCCACAAGTCGGCCACCCGGGAGATGGGCGCCATCGCCGTGCCGCAGGTCCTGCCGGACTTCGTCGAGGCGGAACTCCGTCTCGCGGAGACGGCGCTGGCGGAGCCCAGGCCGGCACGCGAGGGTCGCGAGACCGCCTGGTCACTCGCGGACGGCGCGTTCCGGCGGCTGGTCGACAGGCGCGAACCCGTGGGGTGAGAATGTCGCGTCGCCCAGCGAAAGGACGTGCTCCAGCATGTCGCGGATCCTGCCCCGCTCCACCCCCGAGGCCGAGGGGGTCGACCCCGCGGCGCTGCGGCGTCTCGTCGACCGCCTGGACGCGCTGGAGGACGTGCACAGCCTGATGGTGCTGCGCCATGGCCAGGTGATCACCGAGTCCTGGTGGCACCCGCACACCGCCGACCGCCCGCACGTCATGTTCTCGGTGAGCAAGAGCTTCACGTCGACGGCGGTCGGCCTCGCGGTCCAGGAGGGGCTGCTCGCCCTGGACGACCGGGTCGTCGACCTCCTTCCGGACGACGCCCCCGCCGACCAGGGCGAGCACCTGCGCGCCATGCGCGTGCGCGACCTGCTGACGATGAGCACCGGCCACAGCGCCTCCACGATGGAGGGCATCGACCGCACCATCTCGCTGCCGGGCGCGGGCTGGGCGCGCGCGATCCTGGCGCAGCCCGTGGAGCACGAGCCGGGCACGCACTTCGTCTACAACACGGGCGCGACCTACCTGCTGTCGGCGATCCTGCACCGGCTCACGGGTGAGCGGCTGCTCGACTACCTGACGCCGCGCCTGCTGGCGCCTCTCGGCATCACGCACGCCACGTGGGAGCAGGACCCGGACGGCATCGACGTGGGCGGGTTCGGCTTGTCGATCACCACCGAGGAGATGGCCGCGTTCGGGCAGCTCTACCTGCGGGGCGGCGCCTGGGCGGGGCAGCAGCTCGTCCCCGCGGAGTGGGTGGCGGCGGCTACCGCCGCGCAGGTCCCCAACGGGCCCCACGACTGGCCCGACTGGAACCAGGGCTACGGCTACCAGTTCTGGCAGTGCCGGCACGGCGCCTTCCGGGCCGACGGCGCGTTCGGCCAGTACGTCGTCGTCTGGCCGGAGAAGGACCTGGTCGTCACCATGACCTCGGGCCTGTCGGATCTCCAGTCCGTGCTAGACGTCGTGTGGGAGACCCTGCTGCCGGACGACGTCTGGGCGGTCCCCACCGAGACCGAGACCGGTCACCCGCCCCGCGAGACCGCCCTGCCGACGCCGGCGGGCGCGGCGTCGTCCCCGCTGGAGGAGTCTCTCCGGGACATGACCTACGAGCTGGAGGCCAATCCGCACGGCCTCGGCACGCTGGCCGTCGGCCGGGCCGCGGACGGCGGCACGGAGCTGACGTTCACGACGGCCGGCGCGGACCAGTCCGTCCGGTTCGGCCGCGGCGAGTGGGTCTCCGGGACCTGCGCGCTGCTGGGTGCTCCGGCCGACGTCGCGACCGCCGCGGCCTGGGCCGACGAGTCGACGCTGCGCGGCCGGATGATCTTCCTCGGCACCCCGTTCGAGTGGCGCCTGGAGCTGACGTTCTCCGGGGACGACGTCACGGTGACGATCGACCAGAACGTCGCCTTCGGCGAGCGCGAGCTGCTGCGGGTCGCCGGCAAGGCGCGCCGGGACTGACCTCAGGCCGGACCGGGCGGAGCGGGCCGGAACGCGACCAGCGGCAGCCGCCCGACCAGACGCCGCCGGTCCTCGTCGGTGCCGCGGTACTCGAACCCCGCGAACACGGTGAGGGTGCGCCGCAGCACCGGCCGCAGGATCCCGTACCGCCGTTCGTAGGCGGTCATGGCGTCGAACGCCTCGTCGGCGCCCAGGAACCGCACCGTCGCGCGGCGCGGGGCACGCCCGAAGCTGATCCGGGCGTCCTTGTTCGCGCGCAGGTTGCGCAGCCACTGGGCGTCCTCGCCGAACCCGGAGATCACGACCGCCTCGCCCGTCACCGGGTCGTACCGGACCACCTCCAGCACCACGGTGTGCGCGGCGCCGGTCCGGCGTCCGACGTGCGTGAGCTGCAGGAACCGCCGGCCGAGCACGCGGCCCAGGCCGTGCCGGTACAGGGCGTTGGGCGCGGCGAACGCCCTTCGGAGCCAGGGAGAGAGGGTGCGGGTCATGCTCCCCACCGTAGGTGACCTGCGACGTCATCCCCAGGTCGTACGCGCGGTTCATCCTGGGGCCTGACGGCCCGGATCCGCGGGGCGCGCTAGTGTCCCCGCATGACACCAGACGGTGGTATCCGCGCGCAGGGCGTGCGGCGTTCGTTCGGACCGGTCCATGCCGTGGCCGACGTCGACCTGGTCGCCGCACCGGGCCGGGTCACCGCGCTCATCGGCCCCAACGGGTCGGGCAAGACGACCCTCCTGCTCATGCTCGCGGGGCTGCTGACGCCCGACGCGGGCACCATCAGCATCGCCGGGGCCGACCCGGTGACCCAGAACTACGCCGCGCGCTCGCGGACGGGCTGGATGCCGGACGTCTTCGGCACCTGGGACTCGCTGACCGCGCGCGAGGTGCTGACCACGGTCGCGGCGGCCTACCGGATCGACGCCGCGACCGGCCGCGCCCGCGCGGGCGAGCTGCTCGAGCTGGTCCACCTCTCCGAGTTCGCCGACCAGCCCGCGCACGTCCTGTCCCGTGGCCAGAAGCAGCGGTTGGGCCTGGCCCGGGCGCTGGTGCACGACCCCGACGTCCTGCTGCTCGACGAGCCTGCCTCCGGGCTGGACCCGCGCTCCCGCGTGGACCTGCGCGTGCTCGTGCGTCGGCTGGCCGCGGAGGGCAAGACGGTGCTGGTCTCCTCGCACGTGCTCACCGAGCTCGACGAGATGGCCGACGACGCCGTGTTCATCTCGCGCGGGCGCACGGTCGCCACGCAGTCGGTGGCCGACGGCGACCGGCCGCGCGAGTGGCGGGTGACCGCGCTCGACCCCGCGGCGCTCACGGCCTGGCTGGACGAGAACGGCCCGGCCTACCGCCGCGAGGGCGACAGCCCTGCCGTGCTGGTCGAGCTCGCCGGGGACGCCGCGGCCGCCGCACTGCTGCGGTCGGCGGTCGAGGCCGGGATCGACGTGTCGAGCCTCGCCCCCGCGGGCGGCGTGCTGGAGCAGGCCTACCTGGCCCTTGAGGAGGAGCGGCGATGAGCGCTGACGTGGAAGTTGTGGAGCAGGCACCAGCCCCGGTGCCCGGCACGCGCGGCACCTGGTCCCTGTCCTGGCACGGCCTGCGCACCGTCACGGTGCTGGAGCTGCGCCAGCGCGTGCGCTCCACGCGGTGGAAGACCGCGCTGATCGTCTGGTTCCTCGTGGTCGGCCTGATCACGATGCTGACCACCGGGGCGTTCGCCATCATCTCCGGCGACGGCAGCACCGACGAGACGTTCGGCGGGACGGTCTACAGCATCGTCGTCGGCTTCGTGCTGTTCCTCGGGCTGCTCGTGGCGCCCACCCTGTCGTCGGGCGCGATCAACGGCGACCGGAACGCCGGCACGCTCGCGACGCTGCAGGTCACCCTGCTGACGCCCGCCGAGATCGTGCTCGGCAAGCTCGCCGCCGCCTGGATCGCGGCGCTCGCGTTCCTCGTGGCCAGCATCCCGTTCCTGGTCTGGGCGCTGGTCGGCGGCGGCGTGTCCTGGTTCGCACTGCTCACCACGGTGCTCATGCTGGCGCTCGTGCTCGGCGTGGTGTGCGCCATCGGGCTCGGCTTCTCGGCCGTGGTCTCCAAGACCTCGGGGTCCGCGGTGCTCACCTACCTCACGGTCGGCGGGATCACCGCCGTGCTGCCGATCCTGTTCGGTCTGCTCGTCCCCGCCACGACGACCACCGAGAGCGTGCGGGTGTGGGCCGTCGAGGCCGGATACACCTGGGAGGAGACCACCGCGCCCGAGTGCGAGTGGCAGACCCAGGAGATCGACGTCTGGCACAGCGAGCGCACGTGGTGGCTGCTCGCGCCCAACCCGTTCGTCGTGGTCGCCGACGCGCAGCCGCTCGGCGACCCGGAGACGCTCGGCGAGGACGAGAACATGCTCGCCGTGCTGCAGTACGGCGTCCGGTACGCGCGCACCGGCGACTCCGGACCACGGGACTGGTGCACGGGCATGTACATGGACGAGGGCCCGCAGCCCGAGTCGCCCGTGGAGCCGGTCCGGGTCACCGACCAGCTCGTCTGGCCCTGGGGCCTCGGGTTCGACCTGCTGCTCGGCGCGGCCGGCGTGATCGTCGCCGTGAACCGGCTGCGGGTCCCGACCGCGCGACTCGCGCAGGGGACCCGCGTCGCCTGACCGTCAGGAGTGGAGGGCGTCGTACTCCGCCTCGGCGGCGACGTCGTCCTCCACGTCCAGGCGCAGGTGCGCCAGCAGCACCTGCAGCACCCGCAGGGCCGACGCCGCGCGCTCGCCCCACAGGGAGAAGTAGGAGAACTGCCACCACCACAGGGCCTCGAGCTCGTGGCCGCCGTCGAAGTGCTGCAGGCCCTTGGCCAGGGCCTCGGCGACGCAGGCCAGGTCGCCGGACAGCGACGCGGCGCCGACGTCCTCGCCCAGCACGGGGTCCACGACCTCGGTGTAGTCGTCGAACCCGTCGAACATCTTCGACAGGGCCTCGCGCAGCGGGTCGAGGTCGGTGTCGGGGCCGGCGTCCGGCTCGTAACGCTCCTTGGGCACCACGTCCACGATCGCCGCGAGCCGCGCCCCGGCGGCCAGCAGGTCCGACGTCGCCAGCACGAGCAGCGAGAGCTCCGCCCCCGGCATCCCGCCCGAGGCGACCTGCGTCACCGTCGACAGGAACGTCCGTGCCTGTACGGACACCTGGTCAGCGACCTCTCGGAGGTCCGACCCGGGCGTGATCTCGCTCATCGTGATCCCCACCTACTTGTCGTTGCCGATGCTCTTGTCGTTGGCGATAACGCGGCGGCCTTCGAACGCGCGACCGAGGGTCACCTCGTCCGCGTACTCCAAGTCTCCACCCACCGGCAGACCCGAGGCCAGCCGCGAGACAGTGATACCCATATGGCCCATCAGTCGGGAAAGATAGGTCGCCGTGGCCTCTCCCTCGACGTTCGGGTCGGTGGCGAGGATGACCTCCTTGACCGTCCCGTCCGCGAGCCGGGCCAGGAGCTCGCTGATGCGCAGGTCGTCCGGTCCCACGTTCTCGATGGGATTGATGGCCCCGCCGAGCACGTGGTAGCGGCCCCGGAACTCGCGCGTGCGCTCGATGGCGACCACGTCCTTGGGCTCCTCGACGACGCAGATCACCTCGTCGCTGCGCCGCGGGTCGAGGCAGATGCGGCAGCGCTCGGCCTCGGCCACGTTGCCGCACAGCTCGCAGAACCGCACGCGCAGCTTCACCTCGGTGAGCGCGTCGACCAGCCGCTTGACCTCGTGGTTGTCCGTGGCAAGCAGGTGGAACGCGATGCGCTGCGCACTCTTGGGCCCGACGCCGGGAAGCCGGCCGAGCTCGTCGATCAGGTCTTGGACCGCGCCTTCGTACACAAGAGGTCAGCCTACGGGGCGGCACCGACATGCGGGCGCGAGACGAGACCGGGTGAAGCGCGCGGTTCACGCACAATGCACGGGTGCCCGAACTCGATCTGACGACCATCGCCCTCCTCCTGCTCGCCGGCCTCGCCGCCGGGTGGGTCGACGCCGTGGTCGGCGGGGGAGGGCTGATCCAGCTCCCCGCGCTGCTGCTCGTCCCCGGGATCAGCCCCGTGCAGGCCCTGGCGACCAACAAGCTCGCCAGCATCATGGGCACGTCCACCAGCGCCCTCACCTTCTACCGGCGTGTCCAGCCCGACCTGCGCACCGCCGGGCCCATGGCGCTCGCGGCCCTGGCCGGCGCCTTCGGAGGCGCGGTCGGGGCGTCGCACATCCCCGCCCAGCTCTTCAAGCCGATCATCCTCGTGGTGCTCGTCGGCGTGCTGGCCTGGACCCTGCTCAAGCCGAACGTCGGGCAGCACGACGACCTGAGGTGGGTCGGCAACGGGCACCGGCGCATCGCCGCCCTGATCGGCCTGCTGATCGGCGCGTACGACGGGCTGCTCGGCCCCGGAACAGGCACATTCCTGGTGATCAGCCTGGTGAGCTTCCTCGGCTACTCGTTCCTCCCGGCGTCGGCCATCGCCAAGATCGTGAACTTCGCGACCAACCTGGGCGCGCTGCTCTTCTTCGTCCCGAGCGGCGCCGTGATCTGGGCCCTCGGCCTGGGGATGGGCGTGGCCAACATCATCGGCGCCTACATCGGCGCCCGGATGGCCGTGGCCAAGGGATCGAAGTTCGTCCGCGTCGTCTTCGTCGTCGTGGTCGGGGCCCTGATCGCCCGCCTGGCCTGGGACGTCTTCGCGGGTTAGACGCCGCCGTCCCGCACGGTGAACGCCGAAGCGCCCGGAATTCCCGCCGTCGTACCATCGATGCGCAAACCCAACCACCCGGCGGGCCGTTGAGACAGACGGAGGCCGGCAACGGAAGGCAGGCGCATGGCACTTGTCGTGCAGAAGTACGGTGGATCCTCGGTCGGGGACGCGCGCAGCGTGAAGCGCGTCGCCAAGCGGATCGCCGAGGCCAAGCGAGCGGGCAACGACGTGGTCGTGGTGGTGAGCGCCATGGGCGACACCACCGACGAGCTCCTCGACCTCGCCCAGCAGATCACCCCGCTCCCACCGCAGCGGGAGCTCGACATCCTCCTCACCGCCGGCGAGCGCATCTCGATGTCGCTGCTCGCGATGGCGATCACCAACCTGGGCGTGAAGGCCAAGTCCTACACGGGCCAGCAGGCCGGCGTCATCACGGACGCCGTGCACGGACGGGCACGCATCGTCGACGTCGTGCCGCACCGCATCCGCGAGACCCTGAACAAGGGCCAGGTCGCGATCGTGGCCGGCTTCCAGGGCGTCACCGAGTCCACCAACGACGTCACCACCCTGGGCCGCGGTGGCTCCGACACCACTGCCGTGGCGCTCGCCGCCGGCCTGAACGCGGACGTCTGCGAGATCTACACCGACGTGGACGGCGTGTTCACGGCCGACCCGCGCATCGTCCCCGCCGCCCGGAAGATCGACCAGGTCTCCTACGAGGAGATGCTCGAGCTCGCGGCCAGCGGCGCCAAGGTGCTGGCGCTGCGCAGCGTGGAGTACGCGCGCCGCTACGGCGTGCCGGTGCACGTGCGCAGCTCGTTCAGCGCCCACGACGGCACGCGCGTGGTCGCGGCCGAGAAGAAGTCGAAGGAGAACGCCATGGAAGCCCCGATCATCTCCGGTGTCGCGCACGACCGCTCCGAGTCCAAGATCACCGTGATCGGCGTGCCGGACGTGCCCGGCATGGCCGCCCGCATCTTCGAGGTCGTGGCCGGCGCGGGTGCCAACATCGACATGATCGTGCAGAACGTCTCGGCCGCGGCCACGGGCCTCACCGACATCTCGTTCACGCTGCCGGACGGCGACGGCCCCGCCACCATGGCGGCCCTCACCGCGGTGCAGGGCGAGCTGGCCTTCGACTCGCTGCAGTTCGACGACCAGATCGGCAAGCTGTCGCTCGTGGGCGCCGGCATGAAGTCGCACCCGGGCGTCTCGGCGCGGCTCTTCGGCGCGCTGCGGGACGCCGGCATCAACATCGAGATGATCTCCACCTCGGAGATCCGGATCTCCGTGGTGACCCGCGCGGACTCGCTGGACGACGCGGTGCGCGCCGTGCACACCGCGTTCGAGCTCGACGCGTCCGACGGCGAGGCCGTCGTCTACGCGGGAACGGGGCGCTGACATGGCCGACATCTCCGATCAGGGCGTGAACGTCGCCGTCGTCGGCGCCACCGGCCAGGTGGGCGCCGTCATGCGCCGGCTGCTGGAGGAGCGCGAGTTCCCCGTCGCGGCGATCCGGTTCTTCGCCTCGGCCCGCTCGGCGGGCACCACCCTCCCGTTCGCGGGCGTGGACGTGCCGGTCGAGGACGTCGCCGCGACGTCGACCGACGATCTGGCCGACATCGACATCGCCCTCTTCTCCGCGGGCGGCGGCACGTCGCGCGAGCACGCGCCCCGGTTCGCCGACGCGGGCGCCCTGGTGATCGACAACTCGTCGGCCTGGCGGCGGGACCCCGAGGTCCCGCTCGTGGTCTCCGAGGTGAACCCCGACGCGATCGGGGACGCCGTCAAGGGCATTGTCGCCAACCCGAACTGCACCACGATGGCCGCGATGCCGGTGCTGGCGCCCCTGGCGCGGGCGGCGGGTCTGGAGCGGCTGCGCGTGGCCACCTACCAGGCGGTGTCCGGTTCCGGCCTGGCCGGCGTGGCCGAGCTGGCGGGGCAGGTGCGCGCCGCCGTCGGGCAGGAGATCGAGGGCCTGGTGCGCGACGGCCGGTCCGTCGACCTGCCCGATCCCGCGATCTACGCCGCACCGATCGCGTTCAACGTGCTGCCGCTGGCCGGCAACCTGGTCGACGACGGTTCGGGCGAGACCGACGAGGAGCAGAAGCTCCGCCACGAGTCCCGCAAGATCCTGGGCCTGCCCGACCTGGCCGTGGCCGGCACCTGCGTGCGGGTGCCGGTGTTCACGGGGCACTCGCTGTCGATCCACGCCGAGTTCGGGCAGGCCATCACTCCGGACGAGGCCCGCAAGCTGCTGGCCGACGCGCCGGGTGTCCAGCTGGCCGAGGTGCCGACGCCGCTCGCGGCGGCCGGCGTCGACCCGTCCCTGGTGGGTCGGATCCGGCAGGACCAGTCCGTGCCGGACGACCGCGGTCTGGTGCTGTTCGTCAGCAACGACAACCTGCGCAAGGGCGCTGCGCTGAACGCCATCCAGATCGCGGAGCTCATCGCCCACGACCTGGCGGAGCTGGCGGCGCTCGACGCCGCGGAGGCCGCCGACACATAGGAAGGCGCGGCGCGCACGCCGGGAGGGGCGGGACGGACCACGGTCCGTCCCGCCCCTCTTTCGTCTCCCCCTTGCGCGCGCATCCGGTTCTATGGTTCATTAGTCGAGTAACGAACCAATGGAGGGGGTGAGCCGGTGTTCGACGGGCCCGAGCCGATCTACATCCAGATCGCGCAGATGATCCGTGCACAGGTACTCGCCGGTGAGCTGAAGGAGGAGGAACAGGTCATGTCCACCACACAGTTCGCGACGACGTTCCGCATCAACCCGGCGACCGCCCAGAAGGCGTTCGCCGGTCTGGTCGAGGAGGGCGTGCTCTACAAGCGCCGCGGTCTGGGCATGTTCGTCGCGCCGCAGGCTCGGGAGCGTCTGCTCGCGGACCACCGCAAGCGCTATTTCGAGGAGGTCCTGGCGCCCGCGCTGCAGCAGGCGGACATCCTCGGCATCCCGACCGAGGACGTCGTCGCCTACGTCCTGGGTGCCGACAAGAAGAAGACGGAGGAGTCATGACGACGACCGCACCTTTCGGGGCGCGCCTGGACGACGTCGTCGTCCACTTCGGCAGGAGTCACCGGGTGCTGCAGAACGGCACCATGGTCCGGGACGAGGCGAGCACGGCGCTCGACGGCGCCTCGCTCACGATCCGCCCCGGCGCCATCACCGGAGTCCTGGGCCGCAACGGTGCCGGCAAGACGACGATGCTCTCGCTGCTGGCGGCGTTCACCCGCCCCACCAGCGGTAGCGTCCTGGTCGGGCCCGAGGGCGCGCAGGAGGACCCGTGGGAGAACCCGTGGATCACCTCCGGTACGCAGCTCGTCCGCGAGAGCGGCGACCTGATGACCGACGAGAAGGTCTCCACCTCGCTCAAGTACTACGCCGACATGCGGCCGAGCTGGAGCGCCGACACGGCCGAGCGTCTGCTGGACCTGTTCGAGGTCGACGTCCGCAAGAAGCCGTCGGCGCTGTCGCGCGGCAAGCGGTCCGCGGTCGGGGCCAGCATCGGCCTGGCCACGCGCGCGCCGCTGACCATCTTCGACGAGGTCTACCTCGGCATGGACGCCCCCACGCGGTACGCGTTCTACGACGAGCTCCTCGCCGACTACGCCGAGCACCCCCGCACGATCCTGCTGTCCAGCCACCTGGTCGAGGAGGTCGAGCGCCTGTTCGAGGAGGTCGTCGTGATCGACCGGGGCCGGGTGCTCCTGGCCGAGCCCGCCGACGAGATGCGGGCGCGCGGGTTCAGCCTCACCGGTACCAAGGACGCCGTCGAGCGCATCGCGGGCGGACGCCGCGTGCTGCACCGCCAGCAGCTCGGCGCGACCGTGCAGGTCACGCTGGAGGGTGCGCTCGAGGACACCGAGCGGGCCGCCGCGCGCGAGGCGGGCGTCGAGGTCGGCTCCGTGCCGGTGCAGGACCTCTTCGTGCGCCTCACCGGCTCCGGGAACGTGCCGTCATGAGCGCGGCGACGGCCCTGGTGCGCGATGCCGACCAGCGCGGCGCCCGGCGGGCGGCCGGCGTCACGGTCCGCGTCGTCGCCACCATCGGCGCGTGGTACTGGGCGATCTTCGTGGTCGTGGCCGCCGCGGTCATCGTCGGCAGCGACCGGTTCGGCTCCGGTCTGGACCAGGGCGTCCTCGACGCCCAGATGGGCGGCCCGTCCCGCTGGTTCCTCCTGGTGCTCGGCATCATCATCCCGGCGGCCTACCTCCGGCTGCACGTCGCGGCCGGCGGCACCCGCCGGTCCCTCGCGGTCGGCACCGTCCAGGGCGCCCTCGTCGGCGGCGTGCTCATCGGGCTCGTCACGGCGGTCTACCTGCTCGGCGAGCGCGCGCTGTTCGCCGCGCTCGACCAGCCCTGGGTCCGCGAGTTCGGGCTGCCGGTGGACGGCGTCGCCGGTGTCGCGCTCACGGTGCTGTC
This sequence comes from Promicromonospora kroppenstedtii, assembly GCF_044389675.1. Taxonomy (NCBI): domain Bacteria; kingdom Bacillati; phylum Actinomycetota; class Actinomycetes; order Micrococcales; family Promicromonosporaceae; genus Promicromonospora; species Promicromonospora kroppenstedtii. The sequence goes on from NZ_JBIRYI010000023.1 coordinate 64,953, forward strand.
CGAGGCCCTCGTCGCCGCGACGTACTACCTGGCCGGCGCCGCGATCTCGGCCGGCTACTACCGGCTCGGTGTGGTGCGCGGCTCCCTCTACCTGCTCGCCGCGCTCGTGCCGGCGGCCCTGGCCGACCTGTCCACCCACACCGGCGTCACCACTCTGGTCGTCGGCACGGAGAACCTGCCCGGCGTCCTGCTCGGGCTGGCGGGCGGCGCCGTCGCGGTCGCCCTGGCGGCCTGGCTGTTCAGCACGCCTGTCCGAACCGTCCACCTGCGGCCATCCCTCTGAGGAGGACGACGATGACAACACCGACCATCGAGGAGACCGCGATGAGCCGCACCCGGCTCGCCCGGGCCGCGCACCTGCGGGGCGTCGCCGGCGTGGCCCGGAGGCTCCGCGTATCGGGCCTCACCATCGGCATCTGGTTCTGGGGCATCTACGCGCTGTACGCCGTGGGGATCAGCGTCGGCAACGCCGCGGCCGGCAACGACCTGGAGATCAGCGCGCTCGATGCGACGCTCGGCGCGGCGCGCTGGCCCATGATCGCGCTCGGCGTCATGGTCCCCTCCGGGATCCTGGCGATGCACGTCTCCGCCGGCGGCAGCCGCCGGTCCCTGTTCGACGGCGTGCTGCGCGGCGCGCTCGTCGTCGGCGGCGTCCTCGGCGTCGTGACCACGCTCGCGCTGCTCGGCGAACGACTGCTGAGCACGTCGCTGGGCATGAGCTGGCGCCGCCTCGGCGCGCTGCCCTTCGACTCGCCCCTGGCTGTGCTCGGCACCACCGTCGCCGAGGGCCTCGTGCTCGTCACCTACATCCTGGTGGGCGCCTGCATCGGCACCGGCTTCCGCCACGCCGGGGCCTGGGGCACGCTCCTGATCGTCCCGCTCGCCCTGCCCGCCGTGCTCACCGACATCGCCACCCGGACCGGTGTCATCGGCGCCATCGCCAACGTCCAGCTCGTGCCCGACATCGACCACGCCGAGGTGCCGCCGGGCGAGGGCCTCGCAACCATGCTGATCGGCCTCGGCGGTTCCGCCCTCGCGGTCGTAATCGCCGCGGTCGTGCTCCGCGCCCTGCTGCGCACCGTCCCGGTGCGTCCCGCCTGACCCCCCCCACGATCTTGAAGGAGCGACCATGACGTCCCCAGTCGTCGAAGTCCGCAACCTCCGCAAGACCTATCCCGGCGCCGGCCGCGGCGCCGCCCCCAAGACCGCCGTCGCCGACGTGTCCTTCCAGGTGGCCCGCGGCGAGATCTTCGGGATCCTCGGACCCAACGGGGCCGGGAAGACCACCACGGTCGAGTGCCTCGCCGGGCTGCGGCACGCCGACGGCGGCACCATCCGGGTGCTGGGCCACGACCCCCAGGCCGACCCCACCGCCGTCCGCGAGCACGTGGGCGTGCAGCTCCAGGAGGCCGCCCTGCACGACAAGATCACCGTCGGCGAGGCGCTCGACGTCTTCGGGTCCTTCTACCCGCAGCGGGCGGACTCGGCCGAGCTCCTCGGCCTGCTCGACCTGACCGCCCACCGCGACCAGCAGTTCGGCAAGCTCTCCGGGGGCCAGAAGCAGCGGCTCTCCATCGCGCTCGCCCTGGTGGGCCGGCCGCAGGTGGCGATCCTCGACGAGCTCACCACCGGCCTCGACCCCGCGGCGCGGCGCGCCACCTGGGACCTCGTCGAACGGGTCCGCGACTCGGGCGTCACCGTGCTGCTGGTCACCCACTTCATGGACGAGGCCGAACGGCTCTGCGACCGGCTCGTGGTCATCGACGCCGGCCGCGTCGTCGCCGAGGGCACGCCCGCCGCCCTCATCGAGGGCCTCGAGGGCCACCGCGGCGTGCGGCTCCGGTTCGCCGACGACGCCGCCCGCGCCCGCGCGGCCCAGCTGCTCACCGCGCTCTCCGAGCGGGACCCCGACGTCGTCGGCGTCGTCCCGGCCGGGGACGAGATCGAGGTGACCGGCACCCGCAAGGTGCTGTTCGCCGTCGTGCAGGCGCTCGCGGCCGCCGACGTCGTCCCCGACGACGTGCGGACCGTCGAGCGCACCCTGGAGGACGTGTTCGTGCAGGTCACCGGTCGTGCGTACCGGGCTGAGGAGAACGAGGAGGTGGCGGCATGACCGCCGTCGAGACCGCTGTCGCCCCGCGGGCCGGGATCAGGGCCCGGGGGTTCGGGAAGCTGTTCACCACGGAGCTCAAGGTCTGGCTGCGCGACCCCGCAGCGGTCTTCTTCGCACTCATCTTCCCCAGCATGCTGCTGCTCGGCCTCGGGCTGGCGATCCCCGACTTCTCGAAGCCGATGACCGACGCGCCGCCGCCCTGGAACGAGGCGCCCGGCGTGACCAGCTACCTGCCCACGATCATCGCGCTCGCGGTGGGGACCATCGCGCTGACCACCATGCCCGTGCAGTTCGCGACCTTCCGCGAGAAGGGCATCCTCAAGCGGCTCTCGACCACGCCGATGCCGCCGCGGAACCTGATCGGTGCGCACCTGGTGATCAATGTCCTGGCGCTCATCGTCTCCACGTGCGCGGCCGTGGTCGGCAGCATGGTGGTGCTGGGGGTCCCGTTCGCGGCCGACCCGCTGACGGTCCTGCTCGTGCTCGTGCTGTCGACGTCCGCCATGTTCTCGCTCGGGCTGCTCGTCGCGGCGCGGGCCGAGAAGGGCGCGACGGCGTCCGGGCTGGGCATGCTGCTCTACTTCCCGTCCCTGATGTTCTCCGGCGTGTGGGTCCCGCTGTCCGTCATGCCGGACTGGATGGAGACGATCGGTCTCTACCTGCCGCTCGGCGCGGCGGCCCAGGGGCTCACCGCCGGCTGGTTCGGCACCGACGGGTTCCCGCTGGCCCAGGTGCTCGTGCTGGTCGGCTGGACCGTGGTGCTCTTCCCGCTGGGCGTCAAGCTCTTCCGCTGGACGTGACCGCTGGTCAGGGGTCCCCTACGCTCGTGTCATGAAGCCGTTTCTGCTGCTCGCGACGCGTGCGGAGGACCTCGCCGCGGACGGTGAGTACGAGGCGTTCCGCCGGTACGGAGGCCTCGAACCGGAGCAGCTGCACCGCGTGCGTCTCGAGCGCGACCCGCTGCCGCCGGTCGACCTGGACGACTACTCGGGTGTCCTCGTCGGCGGGGGACCCTTCAACTCCTCGGACCCCGCGGAGCTGAAGGGTCCCGCGCAGCGGCGGGTCGAGGCCGAGCTGTCCGGGCTGCTCGACGAGATCGTGGCGCGTGACTTCCCGTTCCTGGGCGCCTGCTACGGCGTCGGCACCCTCGGGGCACACCAGGGCGCGGTGATCGACTCGACCTACGCCGAGCCCGTGGGACCCGTGACCATCGAGCTGGGCCCGGACGCCGCGGACGACCCGCTGCTGGCCGGGCTCCCGCAGTCGTTCGCCGCGTACGTCGGACACAAGGAGGCGGTCCGCAAGCTGCCCGACCACGCCGTGCTGCTGGCGTCGTCGGCCGGCTGCCCGGTCCAGATGTTCCGGATCAAGCAGAACCTGTACGCCACGCAGTTCCACCCCGAGCTCGACGGCCACGGCATCGACCAGCGGATCGCCGTCTACCGCGACTACGGCTACTTCCCGCCCGAGGAGGCGGAGGCGGTCCGGGAGCGCTGTCTCGCCGTGGAGGTCACGGAGCCGCTGCGCATCACGCGGGCGTTCGTGGAGCGGTACGCGCGTGTGTGACCGACCGCATCCTAAGACCCGGTGGACAGCCGCCAGGGGTGCGGCTACCGTTTTGGCCGTGGACATCCGTTGGTATTGGCGCTTTACGTCGGCTCCTGGTGGAGCTCGGCTGGCGCACGCCTGACCAACTTTCCACCCGGAGCCAGGGCCTGGGACGCCGATCGCGTCCAGGCCCTTCGTCTTTACCGAGACGGGCCGCTCCGGACAGGAGTCGGTGGCGGGCCGTCCGGTTCCTCGAACCAGACCCGCCAACTTGGAGCCCCGATCCCGATGAGCATCACCCCTGCGGAACCCAGCACCGAGGCGTCGACCGACCTCGGTACCCGCACCTCCGACCTGCGCATCCGCGCTCTCGACCCGCTGCCCGCCCCGCGCGGCCTGCTGGAGTCGATGCCGCTCGGCACGGCCCGCAGCGACCTCGTCACCACGTCCCGCCGCGAGGTGCGTGACGTCCTGACCGGCGAGGACGACCGTCTCCTGACGATCGTCGGTCCGTGCTCGGTGCACGACCCGGCCGCCGCGCTGGAGTACGCAGGACGGCTCGCCACGCTCCGGCGCGAGCTCTCCGACGACCTCGTCGTCGTGATGCGCGTGTACTTCGAGAAGCCGCGCACCACCGTGGGCTGGAAGGGTCTGATCAACGACCCGCACCTGGACGGCTCGCACGACGTGCGGCACGGCCTGAACCTGGCTCGCGAGGTGCTGCTCGGGGTGCTCGACGCCGGGGTGCCCGCCGCAACCGAGTTCCTGGAGCCCACCAGCCCGCAGTACATCGCGGACGCCGTGACCTGGGGCGCCATCGGTGCCCGCAACGTGGAGTCGCAGGTCCACCGCCAGCTCGCCTCGGGCCTGTCGATGCCGGTCGGGTTCAAGAACGCGACCGACGGCGACGTGCAGATCGCCGTGGACGGCTGCATCACCGCCGCCAGCGAGCACACCTTCTTCGGGGCCGACGCCGAGGGCCGCGCCGCCGCCGTCGAGACGACCGGCAACCCCGACTGCCACGTGATCCTGCGCGGCGGCCGCTCCGGCCCCAACTACTCGCAGGAGGACGTCGCCGCCGCCCTGCGCGTGACGCGCGGCTCCGGCCTCGGCGGGGCCGTCGAGACTGGCGTGATCGTCGACGCGAGCCACGCCAACTCGGGCAAGGACCACGTCCGCCAGGCCGGCGTCGTGCACGAGATCGCCAACCGCATCGCGGACGGCGAGCACGGCATCACGGGCCTCATGATGGAGAGCTTCCTGGAGGCCGGCGCGCAGCAGCCCGGCCCGCTGTCGGAGCTCGTCTACGGCCAGTCGGTCACGGACAAGTGCATGGACTGGGAGACCACGGAGGACCTGCTCCGCGACCTGGCCAAGGCGGTTCGCGAGCGGCGGGGCTGACCTCGCACGAGACCGGCCGGGCCCTGAGGCCCGGCCGGGTCTCGTCCTGCCGCCTATCCTGGGCGGATGGTGGATGTGGCGGCGGGGGCGACGGAGTCTGAGCGGCGGCGTCGGGGGCGGACGGCCTGGGTCGTGGGTGCGGTGGTCGTGGCGGCGCTGGTCGCGGGCATCGGCGGGTGGCAGTACGCGGCCCGCAACGCCCGGATCGTGGCGGAGGGCGCCACCCTGAGTGGAGGCATGGCGTTCCCGGACTGCCTTCCCCGGATGGCGCTGGCCGTGTACGGCACCGGCGACGACGTGGTCGTGGGGCAGACGGTGCGCAACCCGTCGCGGTGGCCGGTCACGGTGATCAGCTCCGATCCCGAGGTGTTCCGGTTCGAGGCGCTGAGCGATGATCCGGCGGACGACACCACGGTCTCGTCCGCCGACGGCGCCGCGCCCGCCGGCGCTTCCGGCACGGTGGTGCTGCCGCCGGGGCGGGGAGCCACGATGTGGATCGTGGACCCGCAGCGGTACAGCGTCCAGGACGCCTCCACCGTCTGGTACGAGTTCGACGGGGTACCCGTGACGCTCCGGACGCTCGGCGTGGCGCGTGAGGCGTCGATCCGGCTTCCCGGCACGCTCTACGTCGGCGGCGGCAAGGACGGCGAACGGCTCGGCGCGGCGCTGCAGGAGGCGTGCGACGCCTGACGGTCGCCTTTCGGTCAAACTGGGATAAAATCACCCCCAAGTTTTGTCGTGCCGACCGGGCCTGCGCCGTTACGGTCGAGGTGCCCCGGCAGACCATCATCCGAGGTCAGGCCTCTCTCCGTGGTGGAGCGCAGGTCCCGCCAGGGCTCGTCGAGAGGTTGGTGGTTCGCCCGTGCCCGAGAGTCCATGGATCCGACGTCGAGTCGCCGCGGTGGTCGCGGCACTGTCTCTGAGCGGAACGCTGCTTGTGCCCGGAGCCGTCGCTGCGGAGTACCCGGCCGCCGGGGCGGCGGCCGTAGCGGCGCAGGCCGCGCCGACGATCACACCGGTCGTGGGATACCCCGCCGTGTACGAGGAGGGAGTATCTGCCGGAGGCCCTGACGTGCCGGGCGCGTTCGCGCTGGCCGACGGCGGAAACGACGTCGCCTACTACCGCTACAAGTTCACCCCGGGGCCGCGCGGTGAGATCTCCCCCGGGGAGCTTCTCGAGTTCGCGCCCAGGCACGCCGGATCCACACAGCTCACGGTCAGCGCTGTGGACGCCGCGGGCATGGTGACCAGCGCACCGACCTACTCGTTCTCCGTCGAATCGCCGGCTACAGCCGGACGCTGGCTGTTCGACGAGGGAGAGGGCTCGACTGCGGTCAGTGAGGAGACGGGGGACACCCTCGCGCTCTCGAGCCTCGACCTCTGGGGTCCGGGTTCCAACTCGGAGCTGTTTCCCGACGACGACTTCGGGCTGGTTTTCGACGAACCCGCGGACTCGGCGGTCTCGTCCGGGCCGGTCGTCGATCCCACGGGTCTGTTCACGGTCTCGGCCGTGGTCAACCCCGATGACGCGGGTCCGGGACGTGTCGTGTCGCAGGGATCCGACTTCGAGCTGGCGGTCGTGACCTCGCCCGAGTGCCCCACGGCGACCGGCACCTGCTGGGCCTTCACGGTCGCGACAGGGGACGGAGCCGGATCGACCACGACCTATGCCGACGCCGAGCCACGCCCCGGCGTATGGAACGCCGTCACGGCGATCCGGAACCCGTACGCCGACGAGGTCCGGATGTACTTCTGTGAGTCGTACGTCGACACACCGCGACAGGTTGCCCAGGGCGCCGTCGACCCGCTGGGCGCGGGGTCGGGAGGCCCGTTGCTCGTCGGTGGCTCGGACTGGTCCGGAACCGTGGACCACGTCCGGGTTCTGAAGGGTTCGCCCGCCGACACCAAGATCACGCAGTGGTGCTTCGGCTCGACGTCGTGATCGTTAGTCGCCCTGCGTCCAGGGGCCGATCCGGACCTCGGCGCCGTCGAGCACGTCGAGGCCGGTCGCGGGGGTCCCGTCCGTCGTCACGTCGATCGGTACCGGGTCGGCGCGCGGCACCGTGGTGACCTCGATCGTCGTGGTGGTGTCCGGGTCGTTCGCCGTGGACATGGCGCGCCAGAGCAGCGGGGCGAGCACCGTCCCGCCGTCGGGCACCACCACGCGGCCGGGCACGACGCCCGGCTCGTACGGCTCGGTCGCGACGTCCGGCTGGGCCTCGCCGGCATCGTTCAGGAAGACCAACTCGGGCACGTTCTCGACCGCGCACGGCACGCCCGACACGTTGCTCGCGCGGACCGACGCGCCCCGCGTGCCCGCCGCGGAGTCCACGGCGCCGAACGTGACCGCCAGGTCCCGGGCGGTGCAGTCGGGGGCGGTGGGGTCCTCGGGCCACGGCTCGGCGTCGCCGAACGGCTCGAGGGTGTGGGGCGCGTACCCGGCGGGTTCCACGCCGGACACCCAGCCGGTCGTCTCGGCGTACGCGGCATCCATGACCGTGTAGGCGACCGGGTGGTCCGCCGTTGCGAAGTCCTGGGTCTCGAGCCATCCGTGCAGGTCGGTGAGGTTCTGTGACCCTGCCTCGGCGTCGGACCGGAGGGTGAGCCGCTGTTCCTGGGAGAGGTAGGTGGCATCCACGACGCCGGGCCGGGCTGCCGCGGCGACGAGCAGCCGGACGGCGTCGACGTCGGGCACGCGGGTCGCGGCCCGGTAGAGGACGCCGGGAGCCTGGAGCTCGACGCCGCGGTCCAGATCCTCTGCTGCGCGGGCGATCTCGAGAAAGTCGTCGCGGGTCGCGGCGGACACGTGGGCGGTCGCGGCGAGCGGGTCGTCGTCCCATGAACCGTCGCCACCGCCGCCGAGGCCGAGGTCCACGGTGGTGGCTCCCGCCGCGAGGAGGCCGAAGCCGTCCTCCACGGCATCGGCCACGACCTCCGAGGTCGTGTCCGGTCCGGCGCTGACACCGAGCCCCGGACCGCCGACGAAGCTCGACGCCATGGTGATGTTCTCCCCGTCGTCCACGCTGCCCGCCGCGGCGACCAGGAGGCGGTGGGCCTCCCCGGCGGCCTCGCCCGCGGCGCGGGGTTCGAGTGTCCCTGCCAGGGTGACCTCGACGCTCACGGTGCTCGGCGTCGGCTCGGTCAGCTGCCCGAAGTTGCCCTGGACGGGCTCGGCTCCGCTGGGCGTCCGGGTGACCGCGACGTGGTCGACGCCGGGGAGCTCACGGACGGCGTCGGCCGCCGAGGTCACCTCGCCGGGCGGCACGTCGGCGGGTGGCGTGCATCCGGTCAGGACCAGCACGGAGACGGCGGCGAGGGTCAGGACCCGGTGGAGTGGCGGCACCCCGCGATCGTCCCACCGCACCTCAGCCCACGAAGGTGTCCAGCTCCTCGCGCGGAACCTTCCTCCGAGACCTGATCAGTTCCTCCACACGGTCCATCTGTTCCCACACGTTGACGGCCATCCCGGCCACGACCTGGCCGTCGAGCAGCCAGAACGCCACGAACTCGCGGGCGCTCAGGTCGCCGGAGACCACCACGTCGTCGTACCCGCCCGGCACGTCAACCCAGCCGGTGTACTCCATGCCGACGTCGTACTGGTCGCTGTAGAAGTAGGGCAGCCGGTCGAACGGCTCGGTGGCGCCGAGCATCGCGCGGCCTGCGTGGGCACCGGTCCGCTCCGCCGTCGCCCAGTGCTCCACCCGCAGGGGGCGCCCGTAGTGGGGTGAGGGGATGCTGGCGACGTCGCCTGCCGCGAAGATGTCGGGGTGCGACGTCGCGAGCGTGCCGTCCACGACGATGCCGCCGCCCTCCGAGGCGGGCCGCAGGTCGAGCCCGGCGACCTCCGCGAGCCCGATGTTCGGCGTGGCGCCGACGCCGACCACCACGACGTCGGCCCCGATCCGGGTGCCGTCCGACAGATCGACGCCGGTGACCCGGCCCTCCGCGCCCTGCAGCCCGGTGACGGAGGTGCGGCGCAGCAGGCGCACGTCGTGGTCGGCGTGCACGCCCGCGTAGAAGTCGCCCATCTCGGGTCCGAGCACGCGGCCCAGGGGGTGCGTCCCGCGGCCGACGATCGTGACGTCCAGCCCGAGGGTCCGGGCCGACGCCGCGACCTCGAGCCCGATCCAGCCGTCACCCACGACGGCGACCCGGCCGACGCCCTCCAGGGACGCCTCGAGCAGCATGCTGGAGATGCGGTCGGAGTCGTCGATGGTGCGCAGGTAGTGCACGCCGGCGAGGTCGGTGCCGGTGACGTCGAGCGGCCGCGGCGTCGACCCGGGCGCGAGGAGCAGCTTCGCGAAGGGGAGGGTGGCGCCGTCGGAGAGCGTCAGGGTGTGCGCGTCCGGGTTCAGCCCCACCACGGTCTCGTTGGTGCGGACGGTGACCTCGTGCTCGCGGTACCAGGCCTGGTCCAGCGGGAAGACGGCGTCGCGCTCGGCCTCGCCCCGCAGGTAGTCCTTGCTCAGGGGCGGGCGCTCGTACGGGTGGTGGGGCTCGCTCGTGACGACCACGAGATCGCCGCGGTACCCCTCCTTGCGCAGCGCTTCCGCGGCGCGGGCGGTCGTCAGTCCACCACCGATCAGAACGTACGGGTTCATCGGACGCCTCCTGGGGTCGGACTCCTGGGTAGGCGATCAGTCTTGCACCCGAGATGGATGCGGGCAGTCTGTCCACAGCCCGCGACGCGCGACCCGACGCACGAGGTGCCGCCGGACGACGTCGGCCCGCCCGACACCCGACGAAGGCCCCTCACCTTCGAGGCCTAAGTTTCTTCGCTTTGGGCCGTCCCAAAGCGAAGAAACTTAGGTGTGATGTCCAGGGAGGTTGTTCCTGGATTGGTGCGACACGCGGTCAGGGTTAGGGGCTGAGGAAGGCCTCCGGTAGTGGAGTGGAGTTGT
>NZ_JBIRYI010000024.1:0-69663 GCF_044389675.1 Promicromonospora kroppenstedtii
CCCGGAAGCTTAGCCCCACAGCGCCGATGGTACTGCCCTGGTGACGGGGTGGGAGAGTAGGACGCCGCCGGACAACCATTCCCAGGAGGGGGTGGAGTGATAATCCTTGACGGGGTTGTCACTCCACCCCCTACCTGCATTCCCGGAACAATCTCTCGGCGTCGGCATGCGATGCCCAACAGCACGGCACATGCCGGCGTCCGGCATGTGCGCCGGTTGTCGGCCGCGCAGCGGCCGCGGCTATCGTGGCGGTGTGAACGCAGACTCGACCCGCACTGCCGCGGGCTCCACCAGCACCCAGCCCGCAAGCAGCACCGAGGCGGCGTGGCGTCGCGAGCACTTTGTGTCGCTACTGCGGTTCGCCGAGGCCTCGATCCGTACGGACGGCGCTGCTTGCTGGCTCGACGACGAGGGGCACCCCGATGACTCGCACCCGGTCGAGACCTGGATCACCGCGCGCATGGCGCACACCTTCGCCGTCGGGCACCTGCTGGGGGTGAGCGGGGCCGAGCAGTACGCGACACGTGCGATCGCCGGGCTGCGGGAGGTGCTGGCCGACGCCGAGTTCGGCGGCTGGCTCGCCGCACGCGGCGAGGGCGACGAGCTGATCGGGACCAAGGAGGCGTACGCGCACGCGTTCGTCGTGCTGGCTGCCTCGACCGGCAAGGTGGCCGGCATCGCGGGCGCCTCCGAGCTGCTCACAAACGCCCTCGCTGTACTGGACGCGCGGTTCTGGGAGCCCGAGCGGAACCTGCACCTCGACGAGCGGTCGCGGGACTGGTCCACCGCGTCGGACTACCGCGGCGTGAACGCGAACATGCACTCCGTCGAGGCGCTGCTCGCGGCCCATGCCGCGACCGGGGACGCCCTGTGGCTGGAGCGCGCGTCGGCCATCGGCGACCGGGTCGTGAGCTGGGCGGAGGCCAACGACTGGCGGATCCCCGAGCACTTCGACGCCGACTGGAACCCGCTGCTGGAGTACAACGCCGACCGGCCGCGCGACCAGTTCAAGCCGTACGGCGCCACGCCCGGCCACGGGCTCGAGTGGGCCCGCCTGCTGCTGCAGATCGACGCCGAGGCGAACACTCCTGGCGTACGCACAGCGGCCGCCGCCGCGCTCTTCGACCGGGCGGTCGAGGACGGCTGGGACGCGCAGGGCGGGGGCGGCTTCGTCTACACGACGGACTGGTCCGGTACACCCGTCGAGCCCCGCCGCTTCCACTGGGTCGCCGCTGAGGGCGCCGCCACGGCCAACGTGCTGGGCCGCGTCACCGGGGACGCCCGCTACACCGAGCTCGAGCGCGAGTGGTGGGCCTGGATCCGGGAGTACCTCGTCGACGGCGAGCACGGCTCCTGGCACCACGAGCTCGACACCGAGAACCGGCCCTCCGGCCTCACCTGGGTGGGCAAGCCGGACGTCTACCACGCGGCGCAGGCCGTGATCCTGCCGGAGCTGCCGCTCACGGGCTCGTTCGCTGCCTCGGCGCGGCAGGCCGGCCAGATGCTGGCCTGACGGGAGTCGGAGCCGACGGCGAGTCAGGGCCTGGACCGCACACCCGTCACGGAGCACACGTACCCAGCGATCACGCCGGGTACAGGTCGACCTCGGTCGCCTTGACGGTGAACCACACCTCGTCGCCCGGCGTGATCGCGAGGTCGGCCGCGGCCTGTGGGGTGATGTCCGCGCTGAGCCGGCCCGCCCGGACCCGGACCAGGTCGCCCTGAGGTTCGAGGGCGGTGACGGTCACAGGCCAGGAGTTGCGCGGCGAACCGGTCGCACGCGCGGGGAACACCGAGACGGTCGCGGGCCGGAACGCGGCGACCATCGGCGTCCCCGCGACCGGGACGCCGCGATCAGCACGGTCGGCTCGCTCGGCGCCCCCGCCGTCGTCGTGCAGGCGGCCGTGGACCAGGTCGCCGGTGGTGGTGCGGACGGCGTCGTCGTCGGCGGACCAGGTGCCCGAGGTGATGTTCAGGCCCGCGATGCGAGCGGCGAAGGCGCTCCGCGGCCGGGACAGCACCTCGCGGGTGGGCCCGTGCTCGACGACGCGGCCGCAGTCGAGCACGACGACGCGGTCGGCGAGCAGCAGCGCGTCCAGGACGTCGTGCGTCGCGATGACGACCGTGCGGTCGGCGAGGACCTCCCGGAGCAGGTGCCGTAGCGCCGGTGTGACGTCCACGTCCAGGGCGGCCATGGGCTCGTCGAGCAGCAGCAGACGCGGCTCGGCAGCCAGGGCCCGGGCCACGGCGACGCGCTGGGCCTGCCCGCCTGACACGGCTGACGGGCGGCGTTCGCCGAGGTCGGGCAGGCCGATGCGGTCCAGCCAGCAATCGGCCTCCAGGGCTGCCGTGCGGCGGGAGGCGCCGCGGGAGCGCGGGCCGAACGCGATGTTGTGCCGCACCGAGAGGTGGGGGAAGAGCAGCGGGTCCTGCGCCAGCAGGGCCACCTGGCGCGCGTGCGGTGGAACCCAGGTGTGGGTGCGGCCGCCCTCGACGTGGGTGAGGGTGCGATCGTGGAGGGTCACGCGGCCGTCCTGCGGGCGCAGGAGCCCGGCGGCGATCGCGAGCAGCGTGGACTTGCCGGCGCCGTTGGGGCCGAGCAGGGCCACGGTCTCGCCGTCGGCGACCTCGAGGTCGACCTGGACGTCGCGTTCGGGCAGGTGTGCCGACAGGGAGAGGCTCACAGTGCGCTCCTGCTGCTCCGGGTCAGGCCGATCACGAGCACCGCCACCGCCACCAGCACGAACGACAGGGCGACGGCGGCGTCAGGGTCGGTCTCCCGCTGCAGGTAGATCTCCAGCGGGAGGGTGCGCGTGACACCCTGCAGGCTGCCCGCGAACGTGATCGTCGCGCCGAACTCGCCCAGGCACCGGGCGAACGACAGCACGGTCCCGGACAACAGGCCCGGCCAGACCAGGGGCAGCGTGACGCGGAACAGGACCGTGGTGGGCCGTGCGCCCAGGGTGGCCGCGACGACGTCGTACCGCGTGCCGGCCGTGCGGACGGCGCCCTCCAGGCTGATCACGAGGAACGGCAGCGCAACGAACGTCTGCGCCAGGACGACGGCGGCCGTGGAGAACGCGATCTGGATGCCCGCCAGCTCCAGGGACTCACCGAGCAGCCCGCGGCGCCCGAACGTGTACAGCAGCGCGATGCCGCCGACGACGGGCGGCAGCACGAGCGGGACCAGCACCAGGGACCGCAACAGGTCGATCCCCGCGAAGCGGGCCCGGGCCAGGACGAGCGCCAGTGGCACACCGACCACCAGGCAGAGCAGCGTGCTCACCGTGGACGTGCGCAGGCTCAGCAGCAGCGCCGCCACCGAGGACTCGCTGGTGATCAGGGTCCAGAAATCGGCCCAGTTGACGCGGGCCGCCATCGTCGCGAGGGGGAGCACCACCAGGAGCGCCCCCACCGCCGCGACGGTGGCGACCCAGCGGGGAATCATGGTGCCGCGAATCCCGCGTCGCTCAGCACCCGCTGCCCGTCCTGGTCCAGCACGGCGTCGACGAACTCCTGGGCGAGCTCGGGCTCCGGGCTCTGCTCGAGGGCGACGATCGGGTACACGTTGACCGCGCTGTCCGACTCGGGGAGCTCGATGCCCTCGACCTTGTCACCCGCGCCGCGGACGTCGGTCACGTAGACCAGGCCGGCGTCCGCCTCGCCGGTGATCACCTTGTTCAGCACGTCGGTGACGCTCTGCTCCTCGCTGACCGGAGCGAACGTCAGACCGGCGGCTTCCTCGACCCGTTCGGTCGCGGCCCCGCACGGCACCTCGGGCGCGCAGACGACGAGGCGCACGTCGTCGTCGGCCAGGTCGGCGAGTGAGGCGACGTCGGCCGGGTGGCCCGGCGGGACCGCGATCATCAGGGCGTTGGAGGCGAAGTCGGTGGGCGTTCCCGCCTGCAGGTCGTCCGCGACGATCTTGTCCATGTTCGCGGTGTCCGCCGAGGCGAGGACGTCGGCCGGGGCACCCTGCTGGATCTGCGCCACGAGGTCGGACGAGCCGGCGAACGACAGCTTCACGTCGACGCCGTCGTGTGCGGCCTCGAAGTCCTCCGCGATCTGCTCGAACGTACTCGTCAGTGACGCGGCCGCGTAGACGGTCAGCGTCCGGTCCGCGGCGCCGTCCGCGTCGGACGTCCCGCCCACCCCGGAACTCGCGCCGCACGCCGTCAGGGCGCCGGCCGCCAGCAGGCCGACGGAGCCGGCGGCGACGATCCGGGCCGACGCCCGGCCCCTGTGCGTGTACCCGGTCATGCGGATCCCCTCTGGTTCTCGGTCTCGATGACGACGTTGGTCGACTTGATGACCGCCACCGCCACCGATCCCGGCTCCAGGCCGAGGTCGCGCACCGCCTCGCTGCTCATCAGCGAGACCACACGGAACGGGCCGCACTGCAGCTCGACCTGCGCCATGACGGCGTCGGCCCTGATGTCGGTGACCAGGCCCACGAACCGGTTGCGGGCCGAGCTGCGCAACCCCGGCGGCAGGCGCGGCGGCGACGCGTGGTCCCGGGCGACCATGGCGACCTCGTAGCCGTCGACCACCTTGCGGCCGGCGTCGTCCGTGCGGGCGCCCAGTAGGCCGCGGTCGATCCAGCGACGCACCGTGTCGTCGCTGACGCCGAGATAGGCGGCGGCCTCCCGAATCCTCATGTGCGGCACGAATTGGATGTTAGCACCGCGATCACGCATTGATGCTGGGTTCTTGTCCTGATCTGCGGAGTCGAGGCGGTTCGGTCCGATGGGCGGGGGAGAATGGACCCATGAGGATCTCCGCACGAGCCGACTACGCCGTCCGGGCAGCTGCCGAGCTGGCGGCCGCCGACCACGACGGGCCCGTCCGCGCCGAGTCCCTGGCCCGGGCGCAGGACATCCCGCACCGCTTTCTGGAGGGGATCCTGAGCGATCTGCGTCGCGACGGCCTCGTGACGAGCCACCGCGGCGCCGGCGGCGGGTACCGCCTGGCCCGGCCCGCCGATGCGATCACCATCGCCGACGTGGTGCGGGCCGTGGACGGGCCGCTGGTCTTCGTGCGCGGCAACCGCCCGTCCGACCTGGAGTTCCAGGGTGCGGCAGCGCCGTTGCTGCACGTGTGGGTGGCCCTGCGGGCCAACGTCCGCGCGGTGCTGGAGACGGTCACCCTCGCGGACCTGGTCAGCGGATCGCTGCCGGACGAGGTGCGCGCCCTGACCGAGGGCGAGTCGGCCTGGTCCAACTCCTGATCTCCCAGGGCGGCCGGCGTCTCGCGGGGCGGCCGGTGCCCGGCTGAACTCTGAGCGGGCGGAGGACTTTCACCCTGGTTTCCATACCTACTTATCCGACCTGTGAGATGGGCATTGTTTCCGACCGGGTTAGGTGGATACCTTGGCAGGGGGCCCGATCGTGCAGGGCCTCGTGTCGTATCCCCCCGGACCTGGAAGGTCACGACCATGAGAACCCTGATCCTGCTGGCGCTCGTCGGCCTCGGCGCACAGCTGGTGGACGGAAGTCTGGGCATGGCCTACGGCGTCACCTCCACGACGTTGCTGCTGGCCATCGGCACGAACCCCGCCGCGGCATCGGCCACCGTGCACCTCGCCGAGATCGGCACGACGCTTGCGTCCGGCGCCTCCCACTGGCGCTTCGGCAACGTGGACTGGAAGGTCGTCGCCAAGATCGGTATCCCCGGCGCGATCGGCGCGTTCGCCGGCGCCACGTTCCTCTCGTCGCTGTCGACGGAGGTCGCGGGACCGGTCATGTCGGTGATCCTGCTCGCGCTGGGCCTCTACGTGCTGCTGCGCTTCACGGTGCAGGGCCTGCCGACCCGCTCGGACAAGCCGCTCCGCAAGCGGTTCCTCGCACCCCTCGGCCTGGTGGCCGGCTTCTTCGACGCCACCGGTGGTGGCGGCTGGGGCCCGGTCGGCACGCCCGCCATCCTCGCGAGCGGCCGCCTCGAGCCGCGCAAGGTGATCGGCTCGATCGACACCAGCGAGTTCCTGGTGGCCGTGGCCGCCAGCGTCGGCTTCTTCGTCGGCCTCTCCGGCGAGGGCATCGACTTCACCTGGGTGCTCGCCCTGCTCATCGGCGGCCTGATCGCGGCGCCGATCGCGGCCTGGCTGGTGCGCCTGGTGCCGCCGCGCATCCTGGGCTCGCTCGTGGGCGGCGTCATCGTGCTCACCAACTCGCGCACGCTGCTCAACAGCGACTGGATCGCTGCCTCCGACGCCGTGAAGATCCCGGTCTACGTGGTGATCTGGCTGGGCTGGGCCGCCGCCGTCGCCTGGTCCGTGCGGGCGCACCGCAACGCCGCGGCCCTCGAGCCCGCGCCCGAGAAGGCGCAGGAGCCGGAGGCCGATAGCGTGTCGGCATGACGTCCGACCAGGTCGCGGTGATCACCGTCTCCGACCGATGCGCCCGCGGCGAGGCCGAGGACCGTTCCGGCCCCGCCGCGGTGCGGGTTCTGCGGGAGGCGGGGTTCACGGACCTGGTCACCCACCTCGTGCCCGACGGCGTCGAGCCGGTCCGTGACGTGCTGCGGACCGCGCTCGACGCCGGCGCGCGTCTGGTGCTCACCACCGGGGGCACGGGCATCACGCCCCGGGACCTCACCCCCGAGGGCACGCGCGAGGTGCTGGACTACGAGGTCCCGGGCGTCGCCGACGCCGTCCGGCAGCGGGGGGTCGATACGGGGATCCCCACCGCCGTCCTGTCACGCGGGCTGGTGGGTGTGGCCCGCGGATCCGGCGGCACGCGTGCGCTCGTGGTGAACCTGCCCGGGTCGTCCGGGGGAGTGCGGGACGGCCTCGACGTGGTGCTCGCCCTGTGGCCGCACGTCCGGTCCCAGCTCGCGGGCGGCGACCATCCTGCCCCGGCGGCGTAGCCGGGGGTTCAGCAGCGGCTCGGTGGCCGCGGCGCGTCAGCCGCCCGCGAAGGGCGGCAGCACGTCGACCGTGACGCCGTCCGGCACCGGGGCATCGTCGGCCGTGGTGCGGGCGCCCGCGACCAGCAGCGCGCACCGCGGGAGCACCGTGATCAGGCCCGGGTGGGCGGCGGCGAGGGCGCCGCGCAGGGCCGCGACCGACGTCGGCCCGTCGAGCTGTTCGGTGGCGCGCCCGGCGGCCTCGCGGGCGCCGGCGAAGTAGCGGACCGTGATCACTGGGTACGCACCCAGTCGCCCGACTTGCCGCCGGTCTTGCGCTCCAGACGCACGTCCGCGAGCGAGACCGACTTGTCCAGCCCCTTGACCATGTCGATCACGGCCAGGCCCGCCACGGACACCGCCGTCAGGGCCTCCATCTCGACGCCCGTGCGGTCGGCGGTCCGGACGGTCGCGGTGACCACGACGCCGTCGTCGGTGACCTCGAGGTCGACCGCCGCGCCGTGCACGCCGATCACGTGGGCCAGCGGCAGCAGCTCGGGCGTCCGCTTGGCGGCCGCGATGCCCGCGATCCGGGCCACGGCCAGCACGTCGCCCTTGGGCACGGCGTTGTCGCGCAGCGCCTGGACCACGGCGGGGGCACAGCGGACCAGGCCGGAGGCCGTGGCCGAGCGGATGGTCGGCTGCTTTGCGGTGACATCGACCATGCGGGCCTGGCCGCGGTCGTCAAGGTGCGTGAAGCTCACGGCACCAGGGTGTCATGCCCTCACACGGCGGAGCGGCGGGCGGCGATCCGCACGGCGGCTCGGTGCGCACCCTTGGCCGCGATCCGCTTGGCGAACACTGCGGTACCGGCCGCGACGGCCGCGAACACGGTCGCCTGGAGCAGGTCCAGCTCCGGGTCGTCGGGCTTGTTGGGCGCGTCGTTACCCGTCACGCCCTTCCAGATCATGCTGACCGCCTTCTGAGCGACCCAGCCGGCCGCGATCGTCAGGGCGAGGGTGCCGACCTTCTCGCCGAGTGTCTGTTCCGTCTCAATCTGGGCCATCTCCTCACCGTAGCGCCCGGCGGCCGACTAGGCTGCATGGAAACGACAGGGGAGCGCCCCCACGGCGCTGAGAGTGCGGAAAGCCGCAGACCCTTGAACCTGATCCGGTTGACACCGGCGGAGGAAGTCGGAGGCACGATGTTGCGTCTTTCCGGTGCCCACAGGGGCACCATCACGACCGGCACGATCGCGGGCACGCTGTCAGCGGCGCTGCTGCTCGCGGGCTGCTCGGGCTCTGGTTCCGGCGACGGCGCGTCGGGCGCGGGCGACGAGACCGGGACCGTCACGCTCGTGACCCACGACTCGTGGGCGCTCGACGAGAAGCTGATCGACCAGTTCGAGCAGGAGTCCGGCACCACCGTCGAGGTCAGCGCCGCGGGTGATGCCGGCACGCTGGTGAACCAGCTCGTGCTGACCAAGGACGCGCCGCTCGGCGACGCCGTCTTCGGCATCGACAACACCTTCGCCTCCCGCGCCCTGGACGCCGGGGTGGTCGAGGAGTACACGCCCGCCGACCTGCCCGAGGGTGTCGAGCAGGTCGGCGGGGCGCTCACGCCCGTCGACCAGGGCGACGTGTGCGTGAACGCCGACGACGCCTGGTTCGAGAAGTCCGGCCTCGAGGTCCCGAAGACCCTGGAGGACCTCGCCGACCCCCAGTACAAGGACCTGCTCGTGGTGACCAACCCGGCGACGTCGTCCCCGGGTCTCGCGTTCCTGCTGGCGACCGTCGGGGCGTTCGGCGAGGACGGGTTCGAGGACTACTGGACGTCCCTGGTGGACAACGGCGTCAAGGTCGCCGACTCCTGGGAGGACGCCTACTACGTGGACTTCTCGGGTGCGGGCGAGGGCGGCGAGCGTCCGCTCGCGCTGTCGTACGCGACGTCGCCGGCCTTCACGGTGAGCGAGGACGGTTCGGAGTCGACCACCAGCGCACTGCTGGAGACCTGCTTCCGGCAGGTCGAGTACGCGGGTGTGCTCGCGGGCTCGGACAACCCCGAGGGCGCCCGGGCGCTGGTGGACTTCCTGCTCACCCATGACGTCCAGGCCGCTCTGCCGGAGTCGATGTACATGTACCCTGCCGACTCCGCGGTGGAGCTCCCCGAGGACTGGCAGAAGTTCGCGCCCCAGGCCGAGGCCCCGTTCGAGGTGGACCCGGCCCGGGTGAGCGAGCACCGCGACGAGTGGATCGAACGGTGGACCGAGACAGTCGTGGGCTGAGCCTGAGCCGGCGGCACCGGCCGCGGCTCGCACCGTTCCTGTGGGGAGCGGCCGTCGTCGTCCCCCTCGCCTTCCTCGCGGTCTTCTTCGCGTGGCCGGTGGTCGCGCTCGTCGTGCGGGGTTTCGTGCCCGACGGCGTGCTCGACCTCACCGGCTTCGCCGAGGTGCTGTCCCGGCCGCGCACCTGGCGGCTCGTGGGGCTCACGCTCACCCAGGCGGTGCTCGGCACGGCGTTCTCGGTGGTGCTCGGTCTGCCGCTCGCATACCTCCTGTACCGGCGGGCGTTCCCGGGGCGCACCCTGGCGCGCGGGCTGGTGACGGTCCCGTTCGTGCTGCCGGCGGTGGTGGTCGGCGTCGCGTTCCGCGCGCTGTTCGCGCCCGGCGGCACCCTCGGGTTCCTCGGGCTCGAGGAGTCGCTCGCCGGGATCGTCGTCGCGCTCGTCTTCTTCAACGTGTCGGTGGTGGTGCGCACCGTGGGCGGGCTGTGGGAACGGCTCGACCCCCGCGCCGAGGAGGCCGCGGCCTCGCTCGGTGCGGCGCCCGCCCGGGTCTTCCGCACCGTCACCCTGCCCTCGCTCGCACCCGCGATCACCTCCGCGGCCTCGGTGGTCTTCCTGTTCTGCGCCACCGCGTTCGGGGTGGTGCTCGTGCTCGGCGGCGTGCGGTACGGGACCATCGAGACCGAGATCTGGACCCGCACCACCCAGTTCCTGGACCTGCGGGCCGCCTCCGTGCTCTCGATCCTGCAGCTCGTGGTCATCTCGGGCGCCCTCGCCGTCTCCGCACGGGCCCGGCGGCGCCGCGAGGCCGCCCTGCACCTCGTCTCGGCGCGCCGTGCGGCCCGCCCCCTGTCCTGGCGCTCGCCCGCCGACGTCGCCGCGGCGCTCGCGGGCGTCACGATCGTCGCTGGGCTCATCGTGCTGCCGCTGGCCGGCCTGGTGGCCCGCTCCTTCCGCGAGCCCGACGGCTCGTGGGGGCCGGGCAACTACCTCGCGCTCGGCACCACCGGCGAGCGCAACGCCCTGGTCGTCACCGTCTGGGAGGCCACGGCCACCTCACTGCGGATCGCGCTGGCCGCCACCGTGATCGCGCTGGTCGTGGGCGGTCTCGTGGCCCTCGTCGTGTCGCGCCGGCCGCGGTCCGTGGGGGCGCGCCGCGCCGTCGGGACGCTGGACGGCCTGTTCATGCTGCCCCTGGGCGTGTCCGCGGTGACCGTCGGCTTCGGGTTCCTGATCACCATGGACCAGCCGGTGCTCGGCCTCGACCTGCGCACCTCCGGGCTGCTCGTGCCGGTGGCCCAGGCCGTCGTGGCCGTGCCGCTCGTGGTGCGCACCGTGCTGCCGGTGCTCCGGGCGATCGACCCCCGCCTGCGCGAGGTCGCCGCCGTGCTGGGCTCCGGGCCGGGACGCGTGCTGCGCACCGTGGACCTGCCGATCGCCCTGCGGTCGGTCGGGCTGGCCACCGGGTTCGCGTTCGCGGTGTCGCTCGGCGAGTTCGGCGCCACGTCGTTCCTCGCGCGGCCCGACGGCGCCACCCTGCCGGTGGTGATCTACCGGCTCATCGGTCGGCCCGGGGCGGAGAACTACGGGATGGCGCTCGCGGCGTCCGTGGTGCTGGCCGCGCTGACCGCGACCGTGATGATGGTGGCGGAGCGACTGCGCGACGACCGCGCGGGAGGGGAGTTCTGATGGCGGGGCTGGAGGTCCGGGACGTCTCGGTCCGGTACGGCGGCACGACGGCGGTGGACGGGGTGACGCTCGACGTCGACCCCGGCGAGGTGGTGGCGCTGCTCGGGCCCAGCGGCTGCGGCAAGTCCTCGCTGCTGCGGGCCGTGGCCGGGCTGGAGCCGCTGGCCGGCGGGCGGGTGCTGTACGACGGCGCCGACCTGGCCGGGCTGCCGGTGCACAAGCGCCGGTTCGGGCTGATGTTCCAGGACGGGCAGCTCTTTCCGCACCGGGACGTGCGGCGCAACGTCGCCTACGGGCTGGAGACCCTGCCGCTCACCCGTCAGGAGCGGGACGAGCGGGTCTCTGCCCTCCTGGACCTCGTGGGTCTCGCCGGGTACGAGCAGCGGTCGGTACCCACCCTGTCCGGCGGCGAGCAGCAGCGGGTGGCCCTCGCGCGCGCTCTGGCACCGCGGCCCCGGCTGCTGCTCCTCGACGAGCCGCTGTCGGCGCTCGACCGGCAGCTCCGCGAACGCCTGGCCGGCGAGGTGCGAGCCGCGCTCGTGGAGACCGGGACGACGGCGGTGTTCGTGACGCACGACCACGCCGAGGCCTCCGCGGTGGCCGACCGGGTGGGCGTCATGGACCAGGGCCGGCTGCTCCAGGTGGCCGCGCCGCGGGAGCTGCGCACCGCGCCCGCTTCGGACCGCGTGGCCGAGTTCCTGGGGCTGCGGACCTGACGGCGCCCGGCCGCGTCAGGCCGCGCCGGCCTGCTGGACCAGCAGCGCCACCTGGGTGCGGTTCTCCACGCCGAGCTTCACCAGCACGCTGGAGACGTGTGCCTTCACGGTCGGGACGCTGAGGTAGAGGCGCCGTCCGATCTCCGCGTTGGACGAGCCGCGGCCGATCTCGACCGCGACGTCCCGCTCGCGGCCCGTGAGCCGGTCGAGGGCCTGGCGGGCCGCCCGTGCCTCGCCGCCCCCGGCGGCGACCGTGTCCATCAGGCGGCGGGCGATGTCGGGTGCGAGCACCGGCTCGCCGCCCGCGGCCGCGCGGACCGCCGCTGCGATCCGCGCCGGTGGCATGTCCTTGAGCAGGTAGCCGGCCGCCCCGGCGCGCAGCGCGCCCACCACCTCGGTGTCGGTGTCGAAGGTGGTCAGCACGACGACGGCGGGCGGTGACGGCCGGGCGCGCACCCGGCGGGTGGCCTCGATGCCGTCGACGCCCGGCATCCGCAGGTCCATCAGCACCACGTCGGCCGGGTGCGCGTCGAGCACCTGCGGCACGTCCCCGCCGTCGGCGGCCTCGCCGACCACCCGGATCCCCTCGGCGCCGTCGAGCATGAGGCGCAGTCCCGCGCGAACAAGGGCGTCGTCGTCGACGATCACGAGACGGGTCTCCATCAGGCCCACGGTATCCGCGCCTCCAGGACGAAACCAGCAGGTGAGCGGCCCGCGTCGAGCGTGCCGTCGAGCAGTTCCACGCGTTCGCGCAGGCCGACGAGCCCGGTGCCGGGCTCACCGGCCGCGGCGCGCGCGGGACCGTCGTCGGCCACGACCACCCGGACCTCGTCCGCCGTCGTCGTCACCGCGACCCGGACGCCGGCGCCCGGCGCGTGCCGGCGGGCGTTGGTCAGGCCCTCCTGGACCACGCGGTAGGCGGCGGTCGCGACCGGGGGCGACGGCTCGGCGTCGTCCCGCCCGGCAGTCGCCCGGTCGTCGGACCGGTCGAGCACCACGGTGGTGCCCACGGAGCGGGCGGCGTCCACGAGGCCGGGGATGTCGCGGAGCGTGGGCGGCGGCGCGAGCTGGTCCACCCCGCCGCGCAGGAGCCGCACCAGCCGGCGCAGGTCCTCCAGGGCCTCGGCGGCGCCGGTGCGCACCCGCCCGGCCGCCGCCGCGAGCTGCTCCGGGGGTGCGTCGGGCCGGTACTCGACGGCGCCCGCGGTCGCGGCCAGCAGGGACAGCCGGTGTCCCAGGGCGTCGTGCATCTCGGCGGCGATCCGGTTGCGCTCCCCGGACCGGGCGCCCTCCAGCGCCTGCTCGCGGTCCGCCTCGGCGCGGCGGGCGCGGGCCCGCAGGTCGGCGAGGAGCTGCGCGCGGGCCTGCAGGTAGGCGCCCCAGCCCAGGAGCGCGGCGTGGACGGCGACGTCGCACAGGAGCCACCAGCCGTAGGGGAACGCCGGGGGCCGCCAGAGGCCCTGCACCGCGTGCGCCACGGCGCTCGCCGCCGCGACGAGGACGGCGGTGCGCAGCGGCGACCACCGGGCGATCTGCAGCACCCCGGACGTCGCGGCCGGCGTCGCGCCCGGCGAGAGCGCCGACAGCGCGGCCAGGACGAGCGCCACGGGCACCGACCGGCGGGCCCACATCACGGGCAGCAGCGCCAGCGACAGCACCGCGACCACCAGGTCCAGGACCTCCAGGGGCAGCGCGTCGCCGCCGGTGGCCTGCCGGGTCAGCACCGTCGCGAGGGTCAGCACCCCGAGCAGCACCATGGCGAGCGCCACCGTGCCGCGCGGGGGACGGGGGCGCACGGCGTCGTCGGGCGGGCAGTCCCGCGGGTCGGCTGTCATGCCGAGGACACTACGCACGGCGCACCCGGCTCGGACACCGACCTTGGTCGGGGGTGCCGCTACCGAAGGGTGACCCGGCCCGGTACCCCGGACGGATGCCCCGGACGACGTCGGGCCAGGAGGCTGTGACCAGGCGCGACGGACGTGCCGAGAAGGAGAAGGACGCATGGCCGAGAACCTGGTGACCCGTAGCCCGTGGCCCGCGTGGACGGTGCCGCTCGCCGCCGCCGTCGCCGCCGTGGCGGTCTGGCTCGTCGGCGCGGCGCTCGGCGTGGACCCGGAGGCGCAGGCCGGGGCGAGCACCCAGCCCGTGACCGTCGTCGCGGCGGCGGTCGTCGCGCTCGTGGCCGGCTTCGCCGGATGGGGCGCCCGGGCGCTCGTGGCGCGCCTGACCAAGGGTGGCGGCGAGGTGGCGTGGCTCCTGCTGTGCGGCGCGGCCCTGCTCGTATCGCTCACCGGGGCCGCGAGCGGCACCACGCCGGCGACGGTCGCGCTGCTGGTGACCGAGCACCTGGTGGTCGGCGTGATCGTCGCGCTGGGGCTGCGTCGGGCCTGATCCCGGCCGGATAGCGTGCACCCATGCCCTTCCACGAGACCCCTGCCCGCCCGGACACCGACACCGAAGCCCTGATCGCGGACCTGCGGACGCTGGTCGAGTGCGAGTCACCGTCGTCGGACCCGGGCGCGCTGGCCCGGTCCGCCGACCTGGTGGCCCGGCTCGGCACGGCGCACCTCGGCGTCGAGCCCGAGCGGCTCGGCATCCACCTGCGGTGGCGGCTCGGCGGCCCGACCCGCGTGCTGGTGCTCGCGCACCACGACACGGTGTGGCCGCTGGGCTCGCTCCGGACGCACCCGTTCGGCATCTCGGACGGCGTGCTGCGCGGCCCCGGCAGCTTCGACATGAAGACCGGCCTGGCCATGGCGCTGCACGTGCTGGGCTCCCTGCCGGACCGCACCGGCGTCACCCTGCTGGTCACGGGCGACGAGGAGCTCGGCTCGCCGTCGTCCCAGGCGTTGATCGAGGACGAGGCGCGCGGCGCTGCGGCGGCCCTGGTCCTGGAGGCCTCGGCCGACGGCGGCGCCCTCAAGGTGGAGCGCAAGGGCACCTCGATCTACGAGGTGCTGGTCAAGGGCCGCGCCGCGCACGCCGGGCTGGAGCCCGAGAAGGGTGTGAACGCGGTGGTCGAGCTGGCGCACCAGGTGCTCGCGGTCGCGGCGCTGGGCGACCCGGAGCTCGGCACCACCGTGGTGCCGACGGTCGCCGCGGCGGGCACGACGCGCAACACCGTGCCGGCCGAGGCGTCGTTCGCGGTGGACGTGCGGGCCCGCACGGTCGCCGAGCAGGAGCGGGTCGACGCCGCCCTGCGGGCGCTGGCGCCCGTGCTCCCGGGCGCCGCGCTGGAGATCGAGGGCGGAATCAACCGGCCGCCGCTGGAGCGCGCGCTGTCCGCGGACCTGTTCGAGCGGGCCTCCCGGCTGGCACGGGAGGCGGGCCTGCCGGAGCTCACCGGCGTGGCCGTGGGCGGGGCGTCCGACGGCAACTTCGCCGCCGGCGTCGGTACGCCGACCCTGGACGGGCTGGGCGCGGTGGGCGGCGGCGCGCACGCCGACGACGAGCACGTGCTGGTCGACCGGATCGCCGACCGCACGGCGCTGCTCCGCGCGGTGATCGTGGACCTCGTCGGGGCCTGACGCCAGGCGTCAGGGTTGGCCCGGCGGGCGGAAGCCCGTGGTGCCCCACGGCGACGCCGGCGGGTGCGGCAGCCGCGCCATGAACGCGGCCCGCGCCTGCTGCATGACCCACACGAGGTACTGCCGCTGCTGCTCCAGGCCGTGCGGGTCCAGGTCGCGCTGCGCGCCGGCCCGCTGGTGCAGCAGCGCGAGCTCGGTCGCGGCCTGCTGGTAGTCCGTCATCGCCCGCTCGGCCGGGCGGCCGCCGGCCGCCCGGGCCCAGCCGCGGGCCGCGCGGCGGCCCGGCAGGCTGGACAGCATGCGCAGGTCGTCGGGCGTGACGATGCCGACCGGCCCGTACAGCGGCAGGTAGTGCTCGATGAGCTGGACGATCCGGCGCCGGTCGCGGGCCAGGATCACGATCAGCACGATCAGCACGACGAACCCGACCAGGTAGGCGAACCCGAGGCCGATCAGGCCGAACTTCGTGGATCCGTTCCACAGGCTGTGGAGGGCGATCGCGCCGAGCAGCCCGTACAGGGGCGCGGTGCGGCGCAGGCGGCCCGGCCCGGCCAGGGCGGCGACCGCCACGCCGATACCCGTCATGGCGGTGCACAGCGGGTGCAGCAGCGGCGACACGACGGCCCGCAGCACGAACACGTACCCGAGCTGGTCCGAGTCCAGGGCGTCGATGAAGTACTGCACGTTCTCGGTCGCGGCGAAGCCGAGCCCCACCATCGCGGCGTAGATGACGCCGTCGGTGGGCCCGTTCAGCTCCTGCCGCCGCCACCAGAGCATGCCGAACAGGACGGCGCCCTTGAGCAGCTCCTCCACCACGGGCGCGCCGAACGTCGCGACGACGTACCAGCCCTCCTCCTCGCCCGTGAGCTCGGTCTCGGTGAGCAGCGACAGCCCGAGCGTGTTGAGGATGCTCGCGAACAGCGCCGCGACGCCCGCGCCCCACAGGAACGCGAAGATCAGCGCGTTGGGCGGTTCCGGCTCCAGGCGGTCCAGCGCGAGCACGAGCGGCAGCCAGACGGCGACCGGCAGCAGCGCCAGCAGCAGCCCGACGACGAACGAGCCCCCGCCCGTCACCGCGTCGAACGCGAGGATCACGAGCAGGCAGACCGACGCGAAGACGATCCCGACGATCACTCCGACAGGGGCACGCCCGGGGGCGCGACCCTGGAGGATCGCACTGGGATCGATGGCCATGCCATGGGACCCTACCCACTGCGCACCCGGGACGGCGGGCGAACGGCCGCGCCGCGCCCGGCTACGCTTTCGCACGTGCCCCCACGTGTCGCTCTCGAGCTCGCTGTCCAGGACCCGGCCGGGGCGGTGATCGCAGCCGACGTCGGCGCCCGGCGCGTCGAGCTCTGCTCCGCGCTCGGCGCCACCGGCGGCATCACGCCCAGCGCCGCGCTGCTCGAGGCGGTGATCGACGCCGCGGCGGTGGTGCCGTCGTCGGACAGCGCCCCGATCCTCGAGGTGCACGTGCTGGTGCGCCCGCGGCCGGGCGGGTTCGTCTACTCGCCCGCCGAGCACGAGCTCATGCTCCGCGAGGTGGTGCTTGCGGTCGACGCGGGCGCCGACGGCGTCGTCGTGGGCGCGCTGACGCCGTCCGGCACCGTGGACGTCGCGCGCACGCGCGACCTGGTCTCCGCGGCCGAGGACGCCGAGGTGACCTTTCACCGCGCGCTCGACGTGGTGCCCGACCCGCTCGCGGCGCTGGACGTGCTGGCCGAGCTGGGCGTCGCGCGCGTCCTGACCTCGGGCGGCGCCGCCCGCGCGGCCGACGGCCTCGACCGGCTGGCCGCCCTGGTCGAGCGCAGCGCGGAGCTGGGCATCGAGATCATGGCCGGCGGCGGCGTGACGGCCGCCGACATCCCCGCCCTGGTCGGCGTGGGCGTGGACGCGGTGCACCTGTCCGCGAGGAGGACCGTGGCCGACGCCGGCGGTCCCGGCGGCGGGGGCGACACCGGCTACGAGGTGACGGATCAGACACTGGCCGAGGCTGCGGCCGGCGCCCTCCGCACTACGGTTGAGTCATGACCTCAGAGCCGGCCCGTGTGCCTGTCGACGCCACCACCACCAACGCCTGGGGCTCGCTCACCGAGCTCTCCAAGAACCTCGACCCCGACCTGCGCGGCTGGTTCGCCGCCGACCCCGAGCGGGCCGCCCGGCTGAGCCATCAGGCCGGCGACCTGCACGTGGACCTCTCGAAGAACCTGGTCACCGACGACGTGCTCGCCGCGCTGCTCGCGCTCGCCGAGGAGGTGGGCCTCGCGGAGCACCGGGACGCGATGTTCGCCGGCCGGCACATCAACGTCACCGAGGACCGCGCCGTGCTGCACACCGCGCTGCGCCGCCCCTCGGACGAGCCCTTCACCGTGGACGGCCAGGACGTCACGGCCGACGTCGCCGATGAGCTCGCCAAGGTCTACGCGTTCGCCGAGCAGGTGCGCTCCGGAGAGTGGACCGGCGTCACCGGCGAGGCCGTGCGGACCATCGTGAACATCGGCATCGGCGGCTCCGACCTGGGCCCGGTCATGGCGTACGAGGCGCTCGAGCCCTACGTCCAGGACGGCCTGGAGGTGCGGTTCGTCTCCAACATCGACCCCACCGACGTCGCCCAGAAGACGGCCGACCTGGACCCGACCACCACGCTGTTCATCGTCGCGTCCAAGACCTTCGGCACGCTGGAGACCCTCACCAACGCGCGGCTCGCCCGCGACTGGCTCTGGCGCTCGCTGGTCGCCGCCGGCGCCATCGAGGACTCCGAGGACGGGCGCGCCGACGCCGTCGCCAAGCACTTCGTCGCCGTCTCCACCGCCCTCGACAAGGTCGAGGCGTTCGGTATCGACCCCGCCAACGCCTTCGGGTTCTGGGACTGGGTGGGCGGCCGCTACTCCGTGGACTCGGCCATCGGTACCTCGCTCGCCGTCGCGATCGGGCCGGACGCCTTCGCCGACTTCCTGGCGGGCTTCCACGCCATGGACGAGCACTTCCGCACCACGCCGTTCGAGCAGAACGTGCCGGCGCTCATGGGCCTGCTCAACGTCTGGTACGTGAACTTCCGCGACGCGCACACGCACGCCGTCCTGCCGTACGCGCAGCAGCTCCACCGGTTCCCGGCGTACCTGCAGCAGCTCACCATGGAGTCCAACGGCAAGTCCGTGCGCTGGGACGGCACGCCCGTCACGTCCGAGACCGGCGAGGTCTTCTGGGGCGAGCCCGGCACCAACGGCCAGCACGCGTTCTACCAGCTCATCCACCAGGGCACGCGGCTCATCCCGGCCGACTTCATCGCCGTGGCCAACCCCGCCTACCCCCTGGCCGACGCCGTGGGCGACGGGGGAGCGGTGGCCGCCGGGGCGGACGTGCACGGCCTGTTCCTCGCGAACTTCTTCGCGCAGACCAAGGCGCTCGCGTTCGGCAAGACGGCCGACGAGGTGCGCGCCGAGGGCGTCGCCGAGGACCTGGTCTCGGCCAAGGTGTTCAGCGGCAACCGGCCCACGACGTCGATCCTGGCGCCCGCGCTGACCCCGTCCGTGCTGGGGCAGCTCGTGGCGCTGTACGAGCACATCACGTTCGTGCAGGGTGTCGTGTGGGGCATCGACTCGTTCGACCAGTGGGGCGTGGAGCTCGGCAAGAAGCTCGCGCTCGAGATCGCCCCGGCGGTGGCCGGCGACGAGGCCGCGCTCGCCGCGCAGGACCCGTCGACCGCGGCGCTCATCGCGAAGTACCGCGAGCTGCGCGCCTGACGACGCCGGCCTGAGCCCGGGGAGACGTGCGCGTCTCCCCGGGCCTTCCGTGCAGGGTTAGAGGATTCTCATCCGGATCGGGGCGCTTCTGCCCCGCCCGGCTGCGAGGATGACGTGATGACCACGCACCTCGATCTGCTGACCGGCGAGTCCGCCGCGGGGCTCCTCGACGCCGCCGTGGCGACGGCGGGCGGAGAGCTGGTCGACTGGCGGGTGCGGCAGGTGGACCACCGACCCGGCTCGACCACGACCGTCGCCTACCGCGCCACCGTGCGCTGGAACGGCGTGGAGCGCTCCGAGACGCTGGGCGCGAGCGTCGGCCGGGCGCGGGACGGCCGCAAGCCGGGCGTGGTCACGCTGTCCGACGGCGACGCGACGGTCACCGTCTGGCGGTTCCCTGGCGACCCCGCGCTGCCGGCCCTGCCGCGCGCGTTCGACCCGGCCGCCGTCGAGGAGCTGCTGGCGGGGCTGGGCGTGGGCCCGCGCGAGCGCGCGCATCCTGAGCTCACGGTCCGCGCCTACCGGCCCACGCGGCGCGCGGTGCTGGAGGCCACGGCGGCGTCGTCCCGGGTGTTCCTCAAGGTGCTGCGACCGCGCAAGGTCGCGGACCTGCACCAGCGGCACGCGCTGCTGTCCCGGGCCGGGCTGCCGGTGCCGCGCCCGCTCGGCTGGTCCGACGACGGCCTGCTGGTGCTGTCCCCGCTGCGCGGCACCGAGATGCGCGCTGCCGTCCGCGACGGCGGGCGCATCCCGTCCCCGGCGGAGATCCTGAACCTGCTCGACCGGCTCCCGGCCGAGGTGCGCGACCTGCCACGCCGTCCGGCCTGGAGCGAGTCCGCGCAGCACTACGCGGGCGTGATCGGCGCGGCCCTCCCCGCCGAGGCCGGGCGGGCGAGCGACCTGGCGGGCGCCGTCGCGGAGCGCCTCGCAGAGCGGGGAGTCGGCGCCGACCCGACGCACGGCGACCTGTACGAGGCGCAGATCATGCTCACCGACGGGCACGTCACCGGCCTGCTCGACGTCGACTCCGCGGGGCCGGGGCACCGGGCCGACGACCTCGCCTGCCTGGTGGCCCACCTGGACGTGCTGTCGCTCGTGGGCGGCTCCGACCCCGAGCAGGTGGCCCGCGCGGCGCGGATGCACCGGCTCGCGGCCGACTACGCGGCCGGGTTCGTGACCGCGCCCGGCAGCAGGGGTGCCGACCGGAGCGACCTGGCCGCGCGCGTCGCCGGCGTGCTGCTCTCGCTGGCCACCGGCCCGCACCGCGTGCAGGAGCGGCACTGGCAGGCGGCCACGTCGCGCCGGCTGGACGTCGTCGCCGCCTGGCTCGACGGCTCGCGCCTCGCGGCCGCGGGCGTGGGCCACGCATGAGCCTGCGCCGGCCCTCGGTCCGGGCCAAGGTGGTCGCGGTGGTCGTGGCGGTGACCGCGATCGGGCTGCTCGCGGCCGGGCTGCTCACCCATGCCATCCAGTCCCAGCAGATCATGGACGACATCTCCGAGGACTTCGACCAGGAGATCCGCGAGCTGCAGGCACTCGCGAAAGAGGGCGTCGACCCGGAGACCGGCGAGGACTTCCGTGGCGCCGGGCGGCTGATGAGCGTCGCCATGGAGCGCAACGTCCCGGGCACCAACGAGATGTTCGTGAGCTATCTGGACGGCGTGTACCAGCAGTCCAGCCCGCCCACGTTCAGCAGGGTGGTCGCGGACG
The DNA here is from genome assembly GCF_044389675.1 of Promicromonospora kroppenstedtii. NCBI lineage: Bacteria > Bacillati > Actinomycetota > Actinomycetes > Micrococcales > Promicromonosporaceae > Promicromonospora > Promicromonospora kroppenstedtii. The sequence continues at coordinate 20,515 of NZ_JBIRYI010000024.1, forward strand.
ACCCGGTGGTCCAGGAGGTCGTCGCCGGGCTGACGCCACAGTCGGCCACAACCGTCGAGCAGGAGATCGAGACCGAGATCGGCCGGGTGTGGTTCGTCGTCGTGCCGGTAACCGTGGCGGACAGGCAGGAGGTGGGCGCATACGTCATGGCGGCCGCGCTGGACCGGTCGCTCGCCGCCGAGACCGCCGTGATGCGCACGTACGCGATCGTCTGCTGCGTGGCGCTCGTCCTGCTGGGGCTGTTCGCCTGGCTCGTGGTGAGCCGCCTCCTGCGCCCGCTGCGCCAGCTCAGCGCCACCGCGGCGCGGGTCACCGAGACCGACCTGTCCCAGCGTGTCCCCGTCGCGACCGACGACGACCTGGGCGAGCTCGCGGGCGCGTTCAACACCATGCTCGACCGGCTGTCGACGGCCATCGAGACGCAGCGCCGGTTCCTGGACGACGCCGGGCACGAGCTGCGCACGCCGCTGACCGTGCTGCGCGGCCACCTCGAGGTGCTCGACCCCGACGACCCGGAGGACGTGCGCGAGACCCGTGACCTGCTGCTCGACGAGACGTCCCGGATGGGCCAGATCGTGGAGGAGCTCGTGCTGCTCGCCAAGGCGGAGCGGTCCGACTTCGTCTCCCTCGCGCCCGTGGAGCTGGGCCGGTTCACGGACGACGTGCACGACAAGGCGCGGGCGCTGGGCGCCCGCCGCTGGGTGGTGGACGCGCGGGCCGACGTCGAGGTGGCAGCCGACGCGCACCGGCTCACCCAGGCGGTGCTCCAGCTCGCGGACAACGCCGTGAAGTTCACCGGGGCCGACGACGAGGTGGGCATCGGCACGCAGGTGTACGACGGCCCGGCCGGCCGTACCGTGCGGCTCTGGGTGCGCGATACCGGGCCGGGCGTGCCGCCCGAGGAGGCGGAGCGCATCTTCGACCGGTTCGCCCGCGGCAGCACGACGGGCGGCGTGCCGGGCTCCGGCCTGGGCCTCGCGATCGTGCGGGCCATCGCGCAGGGGCACGGCGGCGACGTCGTCGTGGAACGGTCTGACGGTGGTGGCGCACGCTTCGTGATGACGTGGCCCCTCGGCGGGCCCGGGCAGCGGGCGGTCCCGCCCGAGACCAGGCGTGCGACGGCGGAGGAGGCGGCGTGAACCAGATCCTGATCGCGGAGGACGAGGAGCGCATCGCGCAGTTCGTGCGCAAGGGCCTCAAGGCGCACGGCTTCCAGCCCACGGTCGTGTCCGACGGCGCCTCGGCGCTCGGCCACGCCATGTCGGGCGGCTACGACCTCATGGTGCTGGACATCGGGCTGCCCGTGCTGGACGGGTTCACCGTGCTGCAGCGCCTGCGCGACGTCGGCTCCACGCTGCCCGTGGTGATCCTCACCGCGCGTGACTCGCTGTCCGACCGGGTGGCGGGTCTGGAGGGCGGCGCGGACGACTACATGTCCAAGCCGTTCGGCTTCGACGAGCTGCTCGCTCGGATCCGGCTGCGGCTGCGCAAGGCGGCCGGCGACGCCGCGCCGTCCGACCGCCTGGAGCACGGGGGCGTGGGGCTCGACCTGCGTACCCGCACCGCCACCGTGGCGGGCCGGGAGGTGGAGCTGTCCGCACGGGAGTTCGCGCTCGCGGAGGTCTTCCTGCAGCACCCGGGTCAGGTCATGTCCCGGGAGCAGCTCCTGTCGCGGGTGTGGGGGTACGACTTCGACCCCGGGTCCAACGTGGTGGACGTGTACGTGCGGTACCTGCGCAAGAAGCTCGGCGCCGACCGCATCGAGACCGTGCGCGGCGCCGGCTACCGGTTCCGCGGCTGATGCGGGGCGGTCAGGACAGGGCACGCCGGCACATGAGAACCGTCTCATCCTCGTCTCCTCGTCGCCTCATCCTGGCGGGGCAGACTCGTGGTCAGCGGGCATCCGACCGAGGTGCCAGGAGAAACCGGGAGGCACGCACATGAACCCCTCGTCCATGAAGAAGCGCTGGGTCGTCGTCGGGACGGCCGCCGTGCTCGGCGTCGCCGGCGCGACCACAGCCGCCGCGCTGAACGACCCGGCCCCGCACACCGCGTCCTCCGACGCCGTCGCGCTGTCCGGCGGCACCGGGGCCGACGACGGCGCGGCCGCCGCCGACCCGTCGCCCGAGTCGGCGGACTCGCCGAACGAGTCGGCCGTCGACACCCCGGGCTCCGCGCAGTCCGCGGACTCGCCGGGCGACGCCAACTACGACCCGTCGCCGGAGTCGGCGGACTCGCCGAACGAGTCGGCGGTCGACACGGCGGGCTCGGCGCAGTCGGCGGACTCGCCCGACGACGCGAACTACCAGAGCCCGGCCGACAACACGCCGGACGACGCCGACGACGACGCGGACGACCGCGGCGACGACTGACACCGCCGCGCAGGCGCCCGACAGGACCTCAGGCCACCGGGGTGACCTGAGGTCCTGTCGCGTCCGGGCGGGTACGGACCGGTTTCGCCGGGGACGAACAGGTACGAACCGGTAACCCACCCCGCCTACACTGCGCGCGTGACCCGTACCCACCAGAGACCGCGGATCGCGATCTGCGGCATGGCCATCGAGTCCAGCACGTTCTCCCCGCACCGCTCGGGCTGGGAGGCGTTCACCCTGCTGCGCGGCAACGAGCTCGTCCGGCGGTACCCGTTCCTGCGCGACGGCACGGCGCTGCGCCGCGAGGCCGAGTGGGTGGGGATCCTGCGCGCCGGGGCGCTCCCGGGCGGCGCCGTCCTCACGGACGTCTACGAGACGGTCCGCACGGAGATCGGCCTGGCGCTGGAGGCGCAGGGTCCGTTCGACGGCGTGCTGCTGGAGATCCACGGGGCCATGGCCGTGCTCGGGTACACCGACGCGGAGGCGGACCTCGCGCGGGCGGTACGCGCCGCCGTCGGGCCGGACTGCCTGGTCTCGGCGTCCATGGATCTGCACGGCAACGTGTCGCGGGAGCTTGCGGCGACCGTCGACCTCATCGCCTGCCACCGCACCGCCCCGCACGAGGACGAGGACGAGGCGCGCGAACGCGCCGCCACCGACCTGCTGCGGCGCATCCACGGGGCGGGCCGGCCGCGCAAGGCCTGGGTGCAGGTGCCCGTGCTGCTGCCGGGGGAGCGGACGAGCACCCGGCTGGAGCCCGCGAAGGGCATCTACGAGGACGTCGCGCGGGTCGGCGAGCTGGACGGCGTGCTCGACGCCTCCCTCTGGGTCGGGTACGCCTGGGCGGACGAGCCACGCAGTCGGGCCGCCGTCGTGGTCATGGGCGACGACGACGCCGTCATCACCCGGGAGGCCGCGCGGCTGGCACGTCGGTACTGGGACGCGCGCGACCAGTTCGCGCTCGTCGCCCCGGCGGGCACGTACGAGGAGTGCCTGCGGGCGGTCCTGGCGAGTGACGCGCGGCCGTTCGTCCTGTCGGACTCCGGCGACAACCCCATGGCCGGCGGGGCGGGCGACGTCACCTGGACCCTCGCGCGGCTCCTCGCGGAGCCCGTCTTCGCGGCCCCGCCCGCCGACGGCGGCCGCACCGCCATCTACGCCGCCCTGCCCGACGCCGACGCCGCCCGAGCGGTGGCCGCCGCCGGGGTGGGTGCCGACGTCGAGGTGGAGGCCGGGGCCCGGGTCGACGCCGGGCCGCACGGGCCGGTCACGCTGCGCGGCGTGGTCGAGCACGTACGCACGGACGACCCGCTCGCGGGGATCGTGTGCGTCGTGGCCGCAGGCGGGCTGCGCGTGGTCCTGACCGAACGCCGCCGGCCCTACCACCTGGAGTCCGACTTCACGGCGATCGGCCTGGACCCGCGCGGCACCGACGTCGTGGTGGTGAAGATCGGCAACCTGGAGACCGAGCTCCACGACATGGCCGAGGACTGGATGCTGATGCTCAGCCCCGGCGGCGTGGACCAGAACCTGCTCCGGCTGCGCCACACCGCCCTGGGTGGCCCCGTGCACCCGTTCGACGACGACACGGCGTTCGGTGACGGCCCCGATCTCACGCCGGAACTGCTCTGACGAGCGGGCCCTGGGCTACAGCGGGCCCTGGAAGTCCGCGCTGCCGCCCGCGGGGACGAACCCCAGCGCGATGTTGATCGCGAGCATGTGCGGGTTCTCCTCGTTGTTCCAGGTGTAGATCCGCTGCGCCTCCGGGCGCAGCCGCGCGTGCTCGCGCAGGTTGACCGCCTTCACGAGCATCCCGAGCCGGTGCCCCCGGTGCTCCTTGAGCACCACCGTGGCCTGCTGGTTGGTGTGCTCGGGCTGGAGGTCGTTCCACTGCAGCATGGTCATCGCGACCAGCTTGCCCGTGGCCACGTGCTCGGCCGCCGTCACCACGTACTGGTCGCCCTTGGCGGCGATGGCCGCCTCCTCGCCGCGGATCCGCTCCACGTCCCAGACGTCGGACTCGACCTCGAGGCCGCCGCGCGGCTCGTCGTCGGCCAGGGCCTGCTCCAGCGCCGCGTACTGCTCGATCCACTCCTCCGGCATCGGCGCCGTCCAGGTGTGCACGCGATACGAGTCGCCCGCGACGGCGCGCGCCTCGGCCTCGAACCGCGAGATCGCCTCGGGCAGGACAGGCAGGTCGACGCGCGAGCGGCGCTCCACGAGCTGGAGCGTCAGGCCCAGCTTCCGCGCCCTCCGCACGCCCGGCAGGGCGGCGTCGACCTCGCCGGTGCCCGACGCCGGGGTCAGCGTCTCGCCACCGGGCCCGCCCACCTGCCGGGGACCGAAGTCGACGGGGGCCAGGAGCGTCGTCCGGCCCTCCGCACGGGCCGTCTCCTGGGCCCACTCCGCCAGGGCCGATCCGATGCCCTGCCGCCGGTGCTCCGGGTGGACCGCGACGAAGCCGATCGCCAGCTCCGGGTTGGACCGCACGTGGAAGAACATGAAGGCGCTGCCCACGACCTGCGGCCCGTCGGGCGTGTCCACGACGGCCACCTGGCGCACCTTGCGCAGGTAGTCCTGGTTGTTCATCCCCACGAGGATCCCGATCGCCGTCGGCGCGCCGTCCGCGTTGCCGACGTCCACGACTGCCGCCGCCGCGTGCACGTCCGCGATGCCGCGGTACGCCCAGGCGTCGGGTTCGTCGAGCGTGGTCGGGTGCGGAGGGTCCATGAGCCGCCACGCCGACGTCGCCGGGGCGGGTGCTGCGGAGGATGTGGTCATGGGACCAGGGTGCTCCGGGTGGTTCGGGGACGCACGGCTTTATCGCCGGCCCGCTAGCGTGACCGCATGACGAAGAGGTCGCGTGCCCGGGCGGTCTCGGCCGCCGCACCGGCGGGCCCCGCCGACGTCGTCCGGCGGCTCACCCTGCAGCAGAAGGCCCGGCTCCTGTCCGGGGCCTCGTTCTGGACCACCGCGGAGGCGCCCGGCGTCCCGCCCGTCTACCTTGCCGACGGCCCGCACGGCGTGCGGCGGCTCGCGGCCGACGTCGGCGACATCGAGGGGGCGCTCCCCGCCACCTGCTTCCCGCCCGCAGTGGCCCTGGGCAGCACGTTCGACGTCGACCTCGTGCGCCGGGTCGGCGCGGCCGTCGGCACGGAGGCCCGGGCGCGGGCCGTCGACGTCGTGCTCGGCCCGGGCGTCAACATCAAGCGCAGCCCGCTGTGCGGCCGCAACTTCGAGTACGTCGCGGAGGACCCGCTGCTCGCCGGCGAGATCGGTACCGCCCTGGTCACCGGCATCCAGGGCCAGGGGGTAGCCGCTTGCGTCAAGCACTACGCCGCGAACAACCAGGAGACCGAGCGCATGCGCGTCTCCGCCGACGTCGACGAGCGCACCCTGCGCGAGATCTACCTGCGCGCGTTCCAGCGCGTGGTGACCAGGGCGCGGCCAGCCACGCTCATGTCGTCCTACAACCGGGTCAACGGCACCCACACCGGCGAGGACCGCCGGCTGACCACCGACGTGCTGCGCGGCGAGTGGGGCTTCGAGGGCCTGGTCATGTCCGACTGGGGCGCCGTCCACGACCGCCTCGCCGGCATCCGGGCGGGCCTGGACCTGGAGATGCCCGGCGCGGGCGAGGCCCGGGTCGAGGAGATCGTCGCGGCAGTCCGCTCGGGCGGCCTCGACGTGGCCGACGTCGACAGGTCGGCCGCCCGGGTGGTCGCGCTGGCGCTCGGGGCCGAGGCCGCGCGGGGTGCGGCTCCCGGGGCGGACGGGGCCGCGGCCGCGTCGTCGGCGGAGCTCGGGGACCGGGGCGACGATCCCGAGGCCTGGCACGACGCCGCGCACCACGCGCTCGCCCGCGAGGCGGCGAGCCGCGCGGTCGTGCTGCTCAAGAACGACGACGGCCTCCTGCCCCTGGCCGCGCGCACGCGGGTAGCCGTGCTCGGCGAGCTCGCCCGGGCCCCGCGCTACCAGGGCGCGGGCTCGTCCCAGATCGTGCCCACGCGGATCGACGACGCCCTGTCGGCGATCAGCGACTCGGCGGCCGACGTCGTGTTCGCGCCGGGGTACGAGCTGGGGCCGGGGGACGGGCCCGTGCCGGCGAGCCCCCGGGTAGGAGGCCGGAAGCGTGTGACCGCCCGCCGCCGCGTGCGGGCCGCCGCCGCGCTGGCCGACGAGGCCGTCGCCACGGCCCGGGAGGCGGGCGTCGTCCTGTTCTTCGCGGGGCTGCCGCAGTCGGCCGAGGCCGAGGGCCGCGACCGCACGCACATCGAGCTCCCGGCGGACCAGCTCGACCTGCTGGACCGGGTGCTCGCGGTCAACCCCCGCGTGGTCGTGGTGCTCTCCAACGGGTCGGTGGTGCGGCTGTCCGGGTTCGCCGACCGGGTGCCCGCGATCGTCGAGGGCTGGCTGCTGGGCCAGGCCGGCGGCGGGGCGCTCGCCGACGTCCTGTTCGGGCGGGTGAACCCGTCCGGGCGGCTGGCCGAGACCGTCCCGCTGCGCATCGAGGACACCCCCGCGTGGACGAGCTTTCCGGGCACCGGCCTGCGCGTGACCTACGGCGAGGGCATCTTCGTGGGCTACCGCTGGTACGACGCGCGGGACCTGGCGGTGCAGTACCCGTTCGGCCACGGGCTCTCGTACACGACGTTCGGGTACTCGGGGCTGGTGGTCTCGACAGGCTCGACCACCCGGGCGGGCTCGGCCGGCGGGTTGGCCGTGCGCGTGACCGTCACCAACACCGGCGGCGTGGCCGGGCGCGAGGTCGTGCAGTGCTACGTGTCCCTGCCGGGCTCCGCCGTCCCGCGGGCGCCGCGCGCGCTCGCGGCGTTTGCCGTCGTCGACCTGGAGCCGGGGGAGTCGCGGGAGGTCGAGCTGGTCGTGCACCGGCCGGACCTCGCGTACTGGGACGTCCGCGCCGACCGGTGGCGCGTCGAGGGCGGCACCTACCGCGTCGAGGTGGGCGCCTCCAGCCGCGACCTGCGCGGCACCGCCGAGGTGGAGGTGGCGGGCGATCCCGGCGCGGCGCCGCTCACCCCGGAGTCGTCGGTGGGCGAGGCGATGGCGCACCCGGTGATCGGTCCCGCGGTGACGGCGCTGCTGCGGGCGGCCGGCCTGTCCGACGACGTCATGATCATGACCATGGCGATGCCCCTGGAGCGCCTCCCGTACCAGCCGGGCTCGGGCATCACGCACCGACGCGTCCGCCAGCTGCTGAGGATCGCGAACGGCCGGCTGGCCGCTCGCCTTCGCGGTAGCAAAGACTCCTGACCCGTGGGCGAAGTGCATGATCTGTAGCACTCAAGCTGCAGGATTCGAAGGTAGGCCGCCGCGGCTGAATGTCTGATGTGGGCGGCACCAGCCGGTTCGTGACTCGCGCATCGCAGCGCGCCTCACCGTTCCCTCCTGAGGTTCTGTTCAGGCCACGATCTCCTGCCCGCGGGAACGGGTCTGAAACGTTGCAACATCGTGGCTTGAACAGAACCTCGGTAGAGGTCGCGCTGCTCGTTCCCTGAGCAGGACTCCTGCGTTCGGGACCGTCAGAGGCGCTTCTGCAGGGCGGCCTCCGCGCCCGAGGGGCGGAAGCCCAGGGCCACGTTGATGCCCAGCATGTGCGCGTTCTCCTCGGCGTTGAAGGTGTGGACCCGTTCCGTCCGCGGGTAGCGGGCGGCGAGCTCACGGAGGTTCACGGCCTTGACGAGCATCCCGAGCCGGTGCCCGCGGTGCGCCTTGAGCGCGATGGTCTCCTCCTGGAAGACGTACGCCGGCTTGCCGTCCTGCAGCAGGAACGAGGTGCCGGCCGCGATCTCGCCGGACGGGACGTGCTCCACCAGGGTGGTCAGCAGGCGCTGGCCGCTGTCGGCACGATCCTGGAGGTAGACCCGCACGCGCGCGGCGTCCCAGGTCTCCTCGCCGAAGTCGAGGTCGCCCTGCGGCACGTCCGTCGACATCCGCGTCATGAGCTGGGCGTACCCCTCGTGCCATTCCTCGGGGATGCCCTCCCAGGTGTGCGTGACGTAGTCGGGGCCGGCCTTCTCCCGTGCCTCGGTCTCGAAGGCGGCCAGCGCTTCCGGGTCCGCGGGCAGGTCGAGGCGCGACATGCGCTCCACCTGCTCCAGCGTGTACCCGCGGCCCAGCGCGAACCGCACGCCGGGGGCGTCGGTGGGCAGCCGTCCGGCGCCGGTGGCCGGCACCAGGGCGTCCTCGCCGTCGGACGCCTCGCGGGAGGAGAGCGACCAGCCGAAGAACGTGGTCCGGCCCGCGTCGGCCGCCACCCTTTCCGCCTGATCGGCGAGGGCGCTGCCGATGCCGCGCCGGCGGTGGTCAGGGTGCACGCCTACGTAGACGTCGGCGGTGTGGGTGTTCTGGTCGCGGTTCATCGCCAGCAGCCCGAAGCCGACGACGTCGTCGCTGGTGGGCGCGGCGCCGTCCGCCCGGTCGAGGACCGCGACGAACCGCCGCTTCTCGGCGTACTCCTGGTGCAGCATGCTGCTGACGAGCTGCTGCTCGGTGTGGGCGAGGTCGTCGTAGCCCAGGTTCGCGGTCTCGACGGCGCGGTCCACGGCGGCGATGCCGTGGTAGGCCCAGGCGTCCGGGTGGTCGGCCGACGGCGCGGGGGCCACGTCGAGGATGCGCCAGGTCGTCGGCTCGGGCGCGATGCCGGTCGGGGAGGTCATACGACCAGGGTGCCCCGCACGCCGCCGGGCGGCGAGAGATTATCGACGGCGTGCGGGGCACCCTGGTCAGGCGGCCACGGAGATGGCCTGCCCGACGGCGGTGCGGTCGGTCAGCGCGTCGCGCATCGCCAGGGCGAGGTCCGGGCGGGCGATCGTCCAGGCCCAGCGCACGTTGCCGTCGCGCCGGGCCTTGTAGCGACCGGTGCCCGGGCGGTCCTGGAGGCGCGGCGGGCGCATGATCGTCCAGTCGAGGTGACTCGCACGGATCACCTGCTCCATGGCCTCCAGGTCGGCGTTCGCCACCGCAAGCGCCCGCTTGAGGATCGGCTTGGCGACGTAGCGGGAGAGCGGGTCGTCGCCGTCGACCAGCCAGCCGCTCGCGCTGATGGCGACCAGGCGGCGCACGCCGGCCTGCTCCATGGCCGCGAGGACGGCCGAGATCCCGTCCCGCAGCACGTGCGGTGACTCGCCGGGCACCGGGCCCAGGCAGCTCGCCACGGCGTCGACGCCGTCGAACGCGGCTGACAGCGCCGCGACGTCGGTGGCCTCGGCGACCCGGACCTCGCCCGGTGCTTCGGCCAGGCGGGACGGGTCGCGCACGACGGCGACCACGTCGTGGCCGGCCGCCGCGAGGACCCGGACGAGCTCGCGCCCGGTGCGGCCACTGGCTCCGACAACTGCGATCTGCATGACGTCTCCTCGGTCTGGGTGGTGCTCGAAATAGGTGTGAGTGAATACTTACTTACACCGTGGCACGAGCCAGGACCGCTGGTCAAGGGAACAGGGGGCGAGAATGTCTGCCATGAGCACACGGGAGCGGATCCTCGACGCGGCGGCGCGGGTGATGCGCGAGCAGGGTGTCGCGCACGCGACGACCAAGGAGATCGCCCGCGCGGCCGGCTGCTCGGAGGCGCTGCTCTACCGGCACTTCGACGACAAGCAGGGCCTGTTCATGGCGGTGCTGCAGGAGCGTCTGCCGCGGTTCGACCTGCCCGACGACGCCGTGGGCACCGCGACCGTCGCCGACAACCTCGAACGGCTCGTGTCGGGGCTGCTGGACTTCTACGTGGACAGCTTTCCGATCTCCGCCTCGATCTTCTCCAGCAGCACGCTGCTGGCCCGGCACCGCGAGTCGATCGCGGCGAAGGGGGCGGGCCCGGCGACGCCGCAGCTCCGGGTGGTGGCCTACCTGGAGGCAGAGCGTGCGGCCGGCCGGGTGCGCGCCGACGCCGACCCCGAGGCCGTGGCCCGCCTGCTCGTGGGCGCGGCGCTGCACCAGGCGTTCCTCGCCACGTTCTGGGGCGACGGCAGCGCCGACGAGCCGGACCTGGCCCGGCGGTTGGTGGCCCCGGTCCTGCCGGGGCTGCTGACGGACTAGGCCCTACACTCCCGGCGGCGCCGTGCTCGATCGTTGCACCAGGCGCGTGGGCAGGCGGGTGTGGTGGCCGGCGGACGGGCCCGACTCCAGCATCGAGATGACCATGCGGAGCGCCTCGGCGCCCATCTCGTGCAGGGACTGCGCCACCGTCGTCAGGGGCGGCGTGCAGCCGGCGGCCTCGGGGACGTCGTCGAACCCGATGACCGAGAGGTCCTCCGGCACGCGCAGGCCCAGCTCCTGGGCCACCTGGATGACGTGGATCGCCGACAGGTCGTTGGCGGCGAAGACGGCCGTGGGGCGGTCGGGGCGTTCGAGCAGGTCGTGCGTGGGTCGGTCGGAGCGGTCGGGGCGGTAGCCGCCCTCCAGCACCAGGCTCGGGTCCGGCGTCAGCCCCGCCGCCCGCATCGCCTCGAAGAAGCCCAGCTCGCGCAGGCGGGCCGACTCCAGGTCGGAGCGTCCGCCCAGGTAGCCGATGCGCGTGTGGCCCAGGCCGATCAGGTGCTCGGTCGCGGTGCGGGCGCCGCCCAGGTTGTCGGAGTCCACGGTGGCCGGTCCGGTGGGCCCGGTGTGCGGGTCGATCGCGACGATGGGCACGCCGTCCTGCTGCGGGAGGGCGAGCGTCGGCGTCACGATGACCACGCCGTCGATCAGCGTGCCGGCGAGGCGGGACAGCGAACGGCGCTCCCAGCCCACGTGGTCCGACCGTCCGGCGTCGCCGCAGTAGGCGAGGAGCTCGTAGCCCGTGCCTGCGATCGCGGCGGAGATGCCCTTGAGGAGCTCGGTGCTGAACGGCTCGAACTCGGCCACGAGCACGCCGATCACGTTGGTCTGCCGGCGGCGCAGGCTGCGCGCGACCAGCGACGACTCGTACCCGAGGTCGGCCACGACCCCGAGCACCCGCTCGGCCGTGGCCGCCGCCACGCCGTACCGGCCGTTGACGACCTTCGACACGGTGGCGACCGAGACTCCGGCGACGCGCGCGACGTCGGTGATGGTGGCGCGGCCGGTCGCGCGCTCGTCGACGGCCGGTTCCGGGAACCCCGGACCGTCCGTCGTGCCGCCACCCGGTCCGGCAGTGGACCCGGGTGAGTCTGTCCCACTGTGCACGGAAGAGACAGTACATCCGGGCAACGCTGTGTGTGCGCCAGGCCCATTCGTTTCGAAATCGATATCGAAACCGTTTGACTAAACCATGACCCGACTGCCAGTCTCCTGATCGACGGACTCCGTGGTCCGTCGAACCGGCAGGCTCCTGCCGACCGTCGATGACGACTACAAGGGGTTCCACAATGATGAGGAAGACGCGGGCCACGGGCATCCTTGCCCTGGGTGCCACCGTTGCCCTGCTGGCCACGGCTTGTTCCGGCGGCGGCAGCGAGGGAGGTTCGGACGGCGAGGTCTCGATGACCTTCTGGCACAACTCCACCACCGGGCCGGGCAAGGCGTACTGGGAAGACACGGTCGCCGCCTTCGAGGAGGCCAACCCCGGTGTGACGATCGACGTCCAGTCCATCCAGAACGAGGACATGGACGGCAAGCTGCAGACCGCCCTCAACTCGGGCGACGCACCGGACATCTTCATGGCGCGTGGCGGCGGCAAGCTCGCCGACGTCGTCGAGGCCGGCCAGATCATGGACCTCACCGACACGGTGGACGAGGCCACGAAGACCAACGTGGGCGCCGGCTTCGACGCCTTCACCGTGGACGGCAAGATCTACGGCATGCCGACCGCGGTGCTCCCGGGCGGCATCTTCTACAGCCAGGACCTCTTCGACGAGGCCGGCATCACCGAGACGCCCACCACGATCGACGAGCTCGACGACGCGGTGTCGGCCCTCAAGAGCGCCGACATCTCCCCGATCGCCCTGGGTGGCAAGGACGCGTGGCCCGCCGCGCACTGGTACTACTTCTTCGCGCTGCGCGAGTGCTCGCAGGACACCCTCGAGTCGGCCGCCGCGTCCCGCAGCTTCGACGACCCGTGCTGGCTGGCCGCAGGAGAGAAGCTGCAGGCCCTCGCCGAGACCGAGCCGTTCCAGAAGGGCTACCTCACCGCGACGGCTCAGCAGGGCGCCGGCTCGTCGGCCGGTCTCATCGCGAACCACAAGGCCGCCATGGAGCTCATGGGCGCCTGGGACCCGGGTGTCATCGCCGGCCTGACCCCCGACGAGAAGCCGCTCAAGGACCTCAACTGGTTCCCGTTCCCGGCCACCGGTGACGGCGAGGGTGACCCGGCCGCGTTCATGGGCGGCGTCGACGGCTACTCCTGCTTCGTCGAGGCACCGCCGGAGTGCGCCGACTTCCTGAACTTCTTCATGCAGAAGGAGCACCAGGAGGCGTACGCCGAGGCCTTCGTGACGCTGCCCGCCAGCAAGGAGGCGCAGGGTGTCGTGACCGAGCCCGCGCTGCAGTCCATCCTCAAGGCCTACAACGAGGCCCCGTACGTGTCCGTCTGGCTGGACACCCTCTACGGCCAGAACGTGGGCAACGCGCTCAACGCCGGCGTCGTGGAGATGCTGGCCGGCGACGGCACCCCGCAGACCATCGTCGACGCCGTGAACGCCGCGGCCGCAATGGAGTAACGAGCCAGATGACTCAGTCCCTGGGCGAGAACTCAGCAACCCGGACGGCCTCGCCTGAGGGTCCCACGGAGGCCGGGGGTGGCGTGCAGACGTCGTCCCCGGCCCCCCGGCCGCGGCGAGGCAGGCGAACCGACTGGCGCAAGGCGTTCGAGATCACCGTGCTCTCGGCACCCGCCATCATCGTGTTCCTCGCGTTCGTCATCTTCCCCGTCTTCCTGGCGGCCTACTACGGGTTCTTCAAGTGGAAGGGCTACGGGCCGCCGACGGAGTTCGTCGGGATCGACAACTACCTGACGATCTTCCAGGACACCGCCTTCCACGAGGCGCTCCTGCACAACGGCTACATCGTCGTGCTGTCCCTGATCCTGCAGGGGCCGGCCGCCGTGGCGCTCGCGCTCCTGCTGAACCAGAAGATCCGTGGACGCTCGATCATCCGCGTCCTGATCTTCGTGCCGTACGTGATCTCCGAGGTCATCGTCGGTACCGGCTGGAGCTTGATGCTGCAGAGCGCCGGCGCCGTGAACGACCTGCTGGAGAAGCTGGGCCTCGGGTTCCTGGCCGTCGACTGGCTGTCCGATCCCAAGATCGCGCTCTGGTCGCTGATGATCATCATCAGCTGGAAGTACATCGGCTTCGCCGTGATCCTCTTCCTCGCGGGCCTGCAGAGCATCCCCGAGGAGCTGTCCGAGGCGGCCTCGATCGACGGCGCGTCCTACTGGCAGATCCAGCGGACCATCACGCTCCCGCTGCTCGGCCCGACGCTCCGCATCTGGGCGTTCCTGTCGATCATCGGCTCGCTCCAGCTGTTCGACCTCGTCTACATCATCTGGGGCCAGTACATCTCCGCGACCGCGGGGACGTCGACGATGGCGACCTACATGGTCCTGAACGGGCGCCTGGCCGGGAACTTCGGCTACGGCAACGCCGTCGCCGTCGTGCTGTTCGTCATCTCGCTCGTCATCGCGCTGGTCTACCAGCGGTACGTGCTGCGCCGGGACACCGAGGGCGCACTCACGGAAGGGAAGAAGTGATGGCGACGCTCCTCGTAGCTCCCACGAAGTCCTCGCAGACGCTGCGCCGGGCGCCGAAGGTGGCCTGGGGGAGCCCGATGACGTACGTCATCGCCTTCCTGTTCGTCGGCATCTGCATCGCCCCCGTGCTGTACATCATCGTCGGCGGGTTCCGCACCAACGCGCAGATCACCAACAGCCCGTCGGGCCTGCCCAGCCCGTGGGTGGTCGACAACTACGTCAGTGTGCTCGTGAGCGACGTGTTCTGGCGGCAGGTCGCCAACTCGGCGGTCGCCGGGATCCTGACCACCGTCGGCGTGGTGGCGCTCGGGCTCATGGTGAGCTTCGTGCTGGCGCGGTACGACTTCAAGCTCAACGGGGCCATGTACTCGCTGTTCGCGGCCGGCCTCATGTTCCCCATGACGGTCGCTATCACCCCGCTGTACATCCTGATCCGCGACCTGGGCCTCATGAACACCATCGGCGGCATCGTGCTGCCGCAGATCGCGTTCGCACTCCCGACCACGATCATCATCCTGGTGCCGTTCCTACGTGCCATCCCGAAGGAGATCGAGGAAGCGGCCTCGATCGACGGTGCGAGCCGCATCGGGTTCTTCTTCCGGATGGTCGTGCCGCTGTCGCTGCCCGGCGTCATCACGGTCGGGATCCTGGCGTTCGTCGCGTCGTGGAACTCGTACATGCTGCCGCTGTTCATCCTGAACGACGAGCTGTCGTACACGCTGCCGCTGGGCGTCCAGGCGTTCGCGTCGCAGTACTCGGTCGACACGGCGCGCGTGCTGGCCTTCACGTCGCTGTCGATGATCCCCGCGCTCATCTTCTTCTCGTTGTTCGAGCGTCGCATCGTCGGCGGCCTCACCGGAGCCGTGAAGGGCTGACCGGGCGCGGTCGCGCCGCGCCATCTCCCCACAGGGACGTACAAGCAGGTCGTACAAGCAGGTCGAGGAAGGAAATTCATGACGGAGCTGCCGGTGGCGCTTCGGGCGATGCCCGAGGTGTCGGAACGCGTGCGTGAGCTGCACGCCCAGATGACGCTCGAGGAGAAGCTGGCCCAGCTCGTCGGGTACTGGCTGGATCAGGGCGGCAACGTCGTGGCCCCGATGCAGGGCGAGATGGCGGGCGGCCAGGGCAGCACCGCGCTCCCCGACATCACCCGGAACGGGCTGGGGCACTACACCCGCGTGTACGGCACGCGGCCCGTGGACCCGGCCGAGCGTGCGGCCTGGCTCTGGGCCGAGCAGCGGCGGCTGAAGCGCGAGACGCGCCTCGGCATCCCCGCGCTCGTCCACGAGGAGTGCCTCACGGGCCTGGCGGCCTGGAAGGCGGCGACGTTCCCGACGCCGCTCGCCTGGGGCGCGTCGTTCGACCCGGAGCTCGTCGAGGAGATGGGCCGCCTCATCGGCGAGTCCATGCGGGAGCTGGGCATCCACCAGGGCCTGGCACCGGTGCTCGACGTCGTCCGCGATCCCCGCTGGGGCCGTGTCGACGAGTGCATCGGCGAGGACCCGTACCTCGTCGGCACGGTCGGCACCTCGTACGTCCGCGGCATGCAGGGCGCGGGTGTGCACGCCACGCTCAAGCACTTCGTGGCCTACTCCGCCTCCAAGGCGGGGCGCAACCACGCCCCGGTGAGCGCCGGCCCGCGCGAGATCGCCGACGTCTTCCTCCCGCCGTTCGAGATGGCCGTGGTCGACGGCAACGTCCGGTCCGTCATGGCGTCGTACAACGACGTCGACGGCGTGCCGATGCACTCCTCCGGCGAGTACCTCACCGAGCTGCTCCGCGAGAAGTGGGGGTTCGACGGCGTCGTGGTCGCCGACTACTTCGGCGTCGCGTTCCTGAGCGTCATGCACGCCATCGCGGCGGACCGGGGCGCGGCCGCCGCTGCGGCCCTGGAGGCCGGCGTCGACGTCGAGCTGCCCTCGGGCGACGCATACCTCGAACCGCTGGCCGCGCTCGTCAAGGACGGCGAGGTGCCGGTCGAGATCGTCGACCGCGCGGTGCTGCGCGCCCTGGCGCAGAAGGAGGAGCTCGGGCTCCTGGAGCCCGGTGCGTACGAGGACGAGCCGCCCGCGGTGGTCGACCTCGACTCACCCGCGCACCGCGACGTCGCCCGACGTCTCGCCGAGGAGTCGGTGGTGCTGCTGTCCAACGACGGCGTGCTGCCGCTCGGCGGCTGGCACGACAAGCCGGCCCGCGTCGCCGTCATCGGCCCCAACGCCGACCGGCCCGAGGCCCTGATGGGCTGCTACTCGTTCGCCAACCACGTGCTGGCGCACCACCCCGGCGTGCCCAACGGGTTCGAGATCCCTTCCCTCGCGGAGGCCCTGGGCGCGGAGTTCGAGCGCGCCGGCCTGCCCGTGCCCGAGCTCACCCACGCACGCGGCTGCGACGTCGAGGGCGACGACACCTCCGGCTTCGCGGAGGCCGTCGCCGCCGCGGAGGCCGCCGACGTCGCGGTCGTCGTCGTGGGCGACCAGGCCGGTCTGTTCGGCCGCGGCACCGTGGGCGAGGGCAACGACAGCGAGTCGCTCGACCTGCCGGGCGTGCAGCGCGAGCTCGTGGAAGCGGTGCTCGCCACCGGCAAGCCCGTCGTCATGGTGCTGCTCACCGGCCGGCCGTACGCGATCGGCTGGGCCGTCGACGCACGGAAGCCGGGCGCCGTGCTCCAGGCGTTCTTCCCCGGTGAGGAGGGCGGGTCGGCGCTCGCGGGCGTGCTCTCCGGCCGGGTGAACCCGTCGGGGCGCCTGCCCGTCTCGCTCCCGCGCTCCGCGGGCGCGCAGCCGTACTCGTACCTGCACCCGATTCTGGGTGGGGCGTCCGAGGTGACCTCGACCGACTCGACGCCGGTGCGGTCCTTCGGGTTCGGTCTCTCGTACACGACGTTCGAGCGTGAGCTCGTGGACGTCGAGCGGTCGGTCGAGGCGGGCGGCACGTTCCGCGCCGTCGTCGCGGTGACGAACTCGGGTCAGGTGGCCGGCTCCGACGTCGTGCAGCTGTACGGGCACGACGTGGTGAGCTCGGTGGCGCGGCCCACCGCGCAGCTGCTCGGCTACCACCGGGTGGACCTGCAGCCGGGGGAGTCGACGACCATCTCGTTCGAGGTGCCGACCACCCGGTTCGCGTTCAGCGACCGCAGGATGGTGCGAGTCGTCGAGCCGGGGGACGTCGAGGTATGGGTCGGCGCGCACGCGGCTGACAACGTTGTCAGAGTGGTCGCCGAGGGCATCGCCGACCTGGACGAGCCGAACGACATGCTCGGTGCCACGTCGCGGGCCGGCGCAGTGCCGGTCCGCCGGGTCGTCACCATCACCGGTGACGTGCACGAGGTCACGACCGCGGACCGGCGCTGGGTCGACACCACGGTGACTCCGTGACGGATGTCGGCAACCCGATCCTGCCGGGCTGCTACCCCGACCCGACGATCTGTCGGGTCGGGGCGGAGTACTACCTCGTCACCTCGACGTTCGAGTACTTCCCCGGCCTACCGGTGTTCCGCAGCCGCGACCTGGTGCACTGGGAGCAGATCGGTCACGCGCTGGACCGGCCGGGGCAGCTCGACATGCAGGGCATCGCATCGTCGGGCGGGCTCTACGCGCCGACCCTGCGGCACCACGACGGGACGTTCTGGCTGGTCTGCACGCTCGTGGACCAGCAGGACAGCTCGCGCGGCGGCAACTTCGTGCTCACCGCGACCGATCCGGCGGGGCCGTGGTCCGATCCGGTGTGGTTGGGCGAGGACGGCATCGACCCGTCCCTGTTCTTCGACGACGACGGCCGGGTCTGGCTGCAGGGCACCCGGCTCGCCCGCGAGCCGGAGTGGCACGACCAGACCGAGGTCTGGCTGCGTGAGCTGGACCCCGCCACGATGCGCCTGACCGGACCGGAGCACGTGCTGTGGCGGGGCGCCGTGCTGGGCGCGGTGTGGGCCGAGGGACCGCACCTCTACCGGGTGGACGGAACGTACTACCTGCTCGCCGCTGAGGGCGGCACCGAGTTCCACCACGCGATCTCCGTGGCCCGGTCGGACTCGGTGACCGGCCCGTACGTCGGCAACAGGGCCAACCCCGTGCTGACGCACCGGCACCTCGGGCGGGACGTGGACGTCGTCGGCGTGGGGCATGCCGACCTCGTGGAGGCGCCCGACGGATCATGGTGGGCCGTGCTGCTCGGCATGCGCCCGTACGGTGGCTACCACTACAACCTCGGCAGGGAGACGTTCCTGGTGCCGGTGACGTGGGAGGACGGCTGGCCGGTCTTCGCGCCCGGCCAGGGCCGGGTGCCCATGGTGGTGGAGGTGCCGGACGGCGTCCGGGCGGACGGCGGGGCTCTCGGACCGCATGCGCCGTGGCCGTCCGCGGGACCCGTGCTGCCCGGCGACCTACGGTGGACCGGCCTCCGTGGTCCCGCCGACTTCGCCGAGCCGCACGGCACCGGCTGGCTGCTGCGCGTGCGTCCCGAGAACCTCACGGACGCGGCCACGCCCGCGTTCCTCGGTGTACGCCAGCAGCACCAGGACGTCACGGTGCGGACCACGCTGCGGTTCGACCCGGCGGGACCCGACGAGCAGGCAGGTCTCGCGGTGCGGCAGTCCGAGAAGGACCACGTGCTGCTGGTCGTGGCGGGTGGGGCTGACGCCACCGGCCGCCGCGTGCTCGCGGTGCACCGTCGGGCAGGTGTGGCCACCGTGCTCGGGGAGCGGTCGCTACCCGACGGCGACGACCCGGTCACTCTGGCCGTGCGGGCGCGCGGGCAGGACTACGCGTTGCTCGCGGGGGTCGGGGACGAGCCGCCGACGCCGGTCGCGACCGCTGACGGGCGCACCCTCGACAGCGTCTCGGCCGGGGGCTTCCTGGGCGCGTGGCAAGGGCTGATCGCGACGAGCAACGGCGCGCCGTCGGACTCGGTGGTGACTGTGGAGCGGTTCGAGTACCAGCCGTACGTCTGACGTGCGTCTCACAGCCGGCGTCGGTGGGAGGATGGGCCGATGCGCATCGACGTCTGGCTGTGGGCGGTGCGGCTGACCAAGAGCCGGTCCGTCGCCGCCGAGCTGTGCCGCAGCGGCCGGGTACGGATCAACGACAAGGTGGCCAAGCCGTCGTCGTCCGTGGCGGTGGGTGACCGCGTGACCTGGCGCGACCCCCTCCGGGACCGGCTCATCGAGGTGGTCGAGCTGCTGCCCAAGCGCGTCGGCGCGCCGATCGCGGCCAAGGCCTACCTCGACCACAGCCCCGCGCTCCCCACGCGCGTGGAGCGGGAGGCGGTCGGCCTGCGCGACCGCGGCACCGGGCGCCCGACCAAGCGCGAGCGGCGCGAGATCGACCGGCTGCGGGGGCGGCGCGAAGGCTGAGAATCACCCGGGTGAGATCTGGGATTCTTCCGATCTTTGCGCCGCACTAACGGTACTTTCGCGACACATCCCTGCCCC
The DNA here is from genome assembly GCF_044389675.1 of Promicromonospora kroppenstedtii. Lineage (NCBI taxonomy): Bacteria > Bacillati > Actinomycetota > Actinomycetes > Micrococcales > Promicromonosporaceae > Promicromonospora > Promicromonospora kroppenstedtii. The sequence continues at coordinate 39,980 of NZ_JBIRYI010000024.1, forward strand.
GCGCAGGTCCCCGTGCGCCTCGGTACCCCGGGCGCCTCAGCCCGGAGAGCACATGCCTCGTCGCACCCGAGCACGCACCAGGACCTTGGCCTCGGCCACCGTGCTGGCACTGCTGGCAGTACCCGGAACGGCGTTCGCCGCTCCCACCCCCGACCCGGAGGGCCCCGGCAGCGTTGCCCTGCGGCCTGTGCCGGACGCCGCGCAGCGCACGCCCAGGATCGTCCCCGCCGACCCAGCGGACAAGATCACGCCTGCCGCCCGGAAGGCGTTCGCCGCTCCCGGCGACACGACCTTCTGGCTGCGGTTCGCCGACACCGCGGACCTGTCCGCGGCCGAAGGCATCACGAGCTGGTCCGAGCGCGGCGAGTACGTCTACGAGACGCTCCGCGCGACGGCGGAGGCCGCCCAGAAGGACGCCGTCGCGGAGCTCGAGAAGTCGGGCACGGAGTACACCTCCTACTGGGCCACGAACGCGATCCTCGTCGAGGACGCCTCGCTCGGCCTGGCCACGGACCTGGCCGCCGACAACGAGGTCCTGGAGATCCGGCCGACGGCGCACTACGAGGCGCCCGAGCCGGTCGAGGTCGTCGACGCCGCGGACGTCACGCCGTCGGCGGCGGGGAAGCCGACCTGGGGCATCACCGCGATCAACGCGGACGACGTGTGGAGCCGGGGCTTCACGGGCGAGGGCATCGTGGTGTCCAACATCGACACCGGTGTCAACACCGCGATCCCCAGTGTCCGGGACCGGTACCGCGGAGCGGCGACGGGCAGCGACGACTACAACTGGTACGACGCGGCGGGTCTCGGCCACGCTCATCCCGAGGACACTGACCAGGACGGGCACGGCACCCACACCATGGGCACCATGGTCGGCGGCACACAGACGTGGAACCAGGTGGAGCACCAGTTCGGCGTGGCCCCCGGGGCTCAGTGGGTCGCCACCAACGGGTGCGCGGACCAGTGCGCGGACCAGGCGCTGATCAGCTCCGGGGAGTGGATCCTCGCACCGACCCGTGCCGACGGCACCGATCCTTCACCCGCGATGCGCCCGCACGTCGTGAACAACTCCTGGGGCAGCATCGTCCCCTCGACGGACCCGTTCATGGAGGACATCCTCACGGCCTGGGAAGCCGCGGGTGTCTTCGCGACCTTCTCCAACGGCAACCTCGGCGAGGAGGGCTGCCAGTCGTCGGGCAGCCCGGGTTCACGGCAGGCCACGTACTCGGTGGGTGCGTTCACGTCGGGCGGCGTGATAGCCCCGTACTCCGCACGAGGCTCCGGTGAGGCCGGCGCGGTCAAGCCGGACATCGCCGCGCCCGGCACCAGCGTGTTCTCCTCGCTGCCCGGCGGGCTCATGGGCTACCTGTCCGGCACGTCGATGGCGGCACCGCATGTCGCGGGCGCCGTGGCGTTGCTGTGGGACGCGGTTCCCGAGCTGGTCGGCAACGTGCCCGCGACCCGAGCGATTCTGGATGGCTCCGCGCGGGACGTGGACAACACGACCTGCGGCGGCACCGCTGACGACAACAACGTCTGGGGCGAGGGCAAGCTCGACGTGCTCGCGGCCTACGAGCTGGCGCAGGGCGAACAGTTCGAGACGGCCACCGCTCCCGTCGTCTCGGGCGCCGGGTACAAGGTGGGCGAGCCGCTGACCGCGACGGTCGGCGCGTGGAGCCCTGCCGCGACGTTCACCTACCAGTGGCGCCGGGACGGCCGGATGATCCCGGGTGCCACCGAGGCCGGCTACACCCCACGGGACGCGGACCGGGGGCTGCCCCTCTCGGTCACCGTCGTCGGCACCGCCGAGGGCTACATCCCCACCGCCGTCGAGAGCGCCGAGACTCCGGTGATCGGCGTCGGCGACCTCACGGCATCCACCCCGAAGATCGACGGCACCGTCCGCGTGGGCTCCACGCTCCGGGCGCTCGCGGGCTCGTGGACGTCGGGGGCCCGCTTCACCTACCAGTGGTACGCGGACGGCGCGGCGATCAGCGGCGCCACCGGGTTCTCCTTCACGCCGACGGCGTCCCAGCAGGGCAAGAAGCTCACGGTCCGGCTCAACGGCTCCCGGGCGGGCTACACCGCAGCGACTCGCACGAGCGCGGCCTCCGCCGCCGTCGCCGCAGGTGTGTTCTCGCAGTCGGCGCCCGTGATCGTGGGTCCGGCGACGCCCGGTGCCACCCTCACCGCCTCGCGGCCCCAGTCCACCCCTGTCCCGAGCACGGTCACCTACCGGTGGCGGCTCGACGGCACGGCCATCCGGGGCGCGACGAAGAGCACGCTGACCATGCGGTCGGAGTGGAAGGGCCGTCTCCTCACGGTCGGCATGACCGTGAGCCGGTCCGGGTACACCGCGAAGTCCGTCACGTCCTCGAGCCTGCGCATCGGCGGGAAGTACTCGAAGTCGCCGAACCCGGTGATCTCCGGGACCCAGCGGGTGGGCTCCACGCTCACTGCTACGCGCGGCACCTGGTCGCCCACGCCGACGACGTTCTCCTACCAGTGGTACGCGAACGGGCAGCCGATCTCCGGTGCCACGGCGTCGAAGTACACGCTGAAGGGCAGCGACTACCAGAAGAAGATCACGGTGTCCGTGCGCACCTACCGGGCGGGCTACGGCACCGTGCTGCGGCGCAGCGCGGCGACCGGCGAGGTGTTGGCGTCGGCCGTGCGCTGGCGGGGTGACGACGAGCAGGCCTGGTTGGTGGGTTCGGGCAGCGTGGCTCCGACGACCTACATCGCGCAGGCGGGCTCGGCCTACTGCGAATGGGGGCGGCAGTCTCCCACCGAGGTGATCGCCCATGACGTCGGTTCGGGCCAGCGCCTGTTCAGGGTGGTGGGCACCGACGACAGCGTCTTCGCGAGCGAGAGCTGCGGTATCTGGATCAAGTACTACTCCGGGATGGCCAGGACGGGCGCCTCGACGGCCGCGAACGGCGTCTACGTCCTCGGCGACCACCTCGAGCGGGGGGCGTACTCCACGTCCGGTCCGGCCGACACCGACACGTCGTGCACGTACATCTTCCTCAAGGGGTTCTCCGGCCACGACGAAGTCATCGGCTGGGGCGAGGTGACGGAGGCCACGACCATCACGATGCCGTCCTCCGCGACCGGCTTCGAGACGGTCAACTGCACCTGGAAGCGCATCGGCTGACCTGAGCATCGCTGGAGGTCCGGGAGCCGCGCCGAGCATGTCTCGGCGTGGCTCTCCGGCTTTCCGGCGGCGCGAAGGCTGAGAACTTGCTGGGTGATTTCTCGGGAGTTAAGGGGACTTTGACCGTGCCGGAGCGTACGTTCTCGGCATAAATCCTGCCGAGCGCAGGCCCAGTACGTCCGGCACGCCCGGCACGCCCGGGCGCCTCAGTCTGGAGAACCCATGCAGCGACGCATCCGTTATCTGTCCGGAACGCTCGCCTCGGCCACCGCCCTGGCGCTCCTGGTTCCTCCGGCGGCGATCGCCGCGCCGGAACCCGACGGAGAGGCACGTGGCACCGTCGCCGCGACGCCTCTCGACGGCACGGCTGACGTCGTCCCCACTACGGACCCGGCGGACCCGGTCGACCCGGCGGACAAGATCAGCCGCGCCGCGGAGAAGACCTTCGCGGCGCGCGGCACCACCGACTTCTGGCTGCGGTTCGACGAGAAGCCGGACCTGGCACCGGCCGACGGGATCACCGTGTGGTCCGAGCGCGGCCGGTACGTCTACGACGCGCTCACGGCGGCGGCCGAGAAATCCCAGGCGGGCACGATCGCCGAGCTGGAGAAGGCGGGCGCCGAGTACACGTCGTACTGGGCCGCCAACGCGATCCTCGTCGAGGACGGCACGTTCGACCAGGCGGTCGAGCTCGCGGCGGACCGCGATGTCGTCGAGGTCCGCCCCACGGTGCGGTACAGCGCCCCGGAGCCCGTCGAGGTCGCCGACGAGGCCGCCGTCGCCGCGGCCGAGGCGGACGCCCTGACGACGTGGGGCGTCGGTGCCATCAACGCGGACGACATGTGGGCGGAGGGCTTCACGGGTGACGGCGTCGTCGTCGCCAACCTGGACTCGGGCGTCGCCCCGCACAGCGCCCTGTCGGCGAGGTACCGCGGCGCCGGGGCGAGCAACCCGAACGCCTACAACTACTTCTCGGCCGACGGCCTGTACTACCCGCACGACACCAACGCGGTGAGCCACGGCACCCACACCATGGGCACCATGGTGGGCGGCATGGTCGTCCGCAACGAGGTCGAGCGGGCCGTCGGCGTCGCGCCGGGCGCGCAGTGGATCGCCGCAGGGGTCGGGGACGACCTGTCGGACGAGAACCTGGTCGCGGCAGGCCAGTGGCTCCTCGCGCCCTACGACCAGGCCTCCTCGAGTCCGACGCCCGACCCCGCCCGCCGGCCGCACGTGGTCAACAACTCCTGGGGTGCCGAGTTCTCGACGGACCCGTTCATGGAGAACCTGATCACCGCCTGGGAGGCAGCGGGCATCTTCTCCACCTTCTCCAACGGCAACGCCGGTGAGGCAGGCTGCACCTCGGCGGGCAGCCCGGCCTCGCGGCAGGCCAACTACGGCGTCGGCGCGTACGACATGGACGGCGTGATCGCGCCCTTCTCGTCGCGCGGCCCCGGCCAGAGCGGCACCGTCAAGCCGGACATCGCCGCCCCGGGTGTCCACGTGCTGTCGACGACGCGGACCGGGACGGCGTACCTGAACGGCACGTCGATGGCTGCGCCGCACGTCGCGGGCGCGGTCGCGCTGCTCTGGGACGCCGTCCCCGAGCTCGTCGGCGACGTGCCGGCGACTCGGGCGGTTCTCGACGCCTCGGCCCACGACGAGGACGACACGACCTGTGGCGGCACGGCCGACGACAACAACGTGTGGGGCGAGGGCAGGCTCGATGTCCTGGCCGCGTACCGGCTGACCCAGGACGAAGAGGAGTTCGAGTCCACACCCGCCCCGGTCATCTCGGGTGACGACTACCGGGTGGGCGTGCCGCTGACCGTGGCCACCGATGCCTGGACGCCTGCGGCGTCGTTCACCTACCAGTGGCGCCGGGACGGCAGGGCGATCTCCGGCGCCACGGAGACGACCTACACGCCGACCGGCGCCGACGCGGACACACGTCTCACGGTCACCGTCACGGGCACGGCCGACGGCCGTATCCCGACCACCGTGACGAGCGCGGAGACGCGCGAGATCTCCGACGGCCTCCTGGAGCGGTCGACCCCGACGATCAGCGGCACCGTGCGCGTGGGTTCGACGCTCCGGGCGCACGCGGGCTCGTGGACGCCGGGCACCACGTTCACCTACCAGTGGCTGGCGAACAGCGAGGAGATCGAGGGCGCGACAGGGTCCACCTTCACGCCGACCGTGGAGCAGTACGGCGCGCAGCTCACCGTCCAGCTCAACGGCTTCCGGCGGGGCTACCTCCCGACGATCGCAACCAGCGAGGGCAGCTCCCGCGTCGCCCTCGGAGTGATCTCCCAGGCGGCACCAGTGATCGTGGGGGAGGCGACGCCCGGTGCCACACTCACCGTCTCCCGGCCCCCGTCCGTCGCCTCGCCCGTCGCCGACTCCTACCGGTGGCGGCTCGACGGGCAGCCCATCCGGGGTGCCACGAAGAGCACGCTGACCGTGCGGTCCGCCTGGAAGGGGCACCTCCTCACGGTCGGCGTGACCGTGCACCAGTCCGGGTACACGTCCAGGTCCGTCCCGACTCCGAGCGTGCGGGTGGGCGGGAAGTACACGAAGTCTCCGAACCCGGTGATCTCCGGCACCACCCGGGTGGGCTCCACACTCACTGCTACGCGCGGCACGTGGTCGCCCACGCCGTCGTCGTTCTCCTTCCAGTGGTACGCCGACGGCCGGCCGATCTCGGACGCCACCACGTCGAAGTACACGCTGAAGGGCAGCGACTACCAGAAGAAGATCACCGTGACCGTGCGCACCTACCGGGCGGGCTGGGGCACGGTGCTGCGGCGCAGCTCGGCGACCGGCGAGGTGCTGGCGTCGGCCGTGCGGTGGCGGGGTGACGACGAGCGCAACATCTCCGTGGGTTCGAAGGGCCTGACCACGACGACCTACATCGCGCAGGCCGGCTCGGCCGGGTGCAGCTGGCAGCAGAACCAGTTCGGCGGGCCGCTCGGCTCCAGCACGGGATCGGGGCAGCGCATGTTCACCGTGCTGCCCAACGCCACCAACGTCTTCTCGAGCGAGAGCTGCGGCCTCTGGATCAAGTACTACCCCGGGATGGTCAGGACGAGCGAAGCGACCGCCGCGAACGGTGTCTACGTCCTCGGCGACCACATCGAGCGCGGTGTGTACTCCACCTCGGGCCCGGCCGACGCCAACATCCCGTGCGAGTACTTCTTCTACCGGGGCTTCGAGGGCAACGAGGCCGCGGTGATCGGTCACGCCACGGTGTGGGAGCCCACGACCATCACGATGCCGTCGTCCGCGACCGGCTTCGAGACCATCGGCTGCAGCTGGAAGCGCATCGACTGACCGGGTGATCTCCGCGGACTTTCGGGGGCACCGACCGGCTCTGAGGTCTACGTTCTTGGAAAGAGTCCTGCCGAACGCAGGACCAGCGCGCGCACGATCCTGAACGTCCCGAGTAAGGAGTAACCATGCACCCGCTCATACGACGACTCGCCAGGACCCTCGCCTCGGCCACGGCTCTGACGCTCCTCGTGACGCCCGCGGTCGCCGTCGCCGCGCCGGGCATCCCGACCACCGTGGCGAGGGCGGCGATGCCCGCGATCGTCGACGACCCCCCGCTGGAGGCGTCGACGCCGACGATCGACGGCACCCTCCGCGTCGGCTCCACGCTCCGGGCGCTCGCGGGCGACTGGACCTCCGGCACCAGCTTCACCTACCAGTGGTACTCGAACGGTGAGGCGATCAGCGGCGCGACGGGGTTCACCTTCACGCCGACCTGGGAGCACCGTGAGACGAGGCTCTCCGTCCGGCTCGACGGCACCCGGGAGGGTTACACCCCGGTCAGCCGGACCAGCGCGGCCACGTCCCTCATCAACCCGGGGTACATCTCCCAGGGGCTGCCCGTGATCGTCGGCAGCGCGACGCCCGGTGCCACACTGACCGCCACCCGGCCCCCGTCCGTCCCCGCGGACGCCACCCTCTTCTCCTACCGGTGGAGGCTCGACGGGGAGTCCATCCGGGGTGCGAACAAGAGCACGCTGACCATGAGGGAAGCCTGGAGGGGCCATGTCATCACGGTCACCGCGACCGTGGAGAAGTCCGGGTTCTTCGTCGAGAGGGTCACGTCCGCGGGCGCGAGGGTCGGCGGCGCCTATTCGAAGTCCCCGAACCCGGTGATCTCCGGCACCAAGCGCGTGGGTTCCTCGCTCAAGGTCACGCGCGGCACCTGGTCGCCCACGCCGTCGTCGTTCTCCTTCCAGTGGTACGCGGACGGTCAGCGCATCGCCGGGGCCACGAAGTCGGTGTACACGCTGAAGGCCGCCGAGTACGGCAAGAAGATAACCGTGACCGCGCGCTCCTACCGCGCGGGCTACGGCACGGTGCTGCGGCGCAGCGCGGCGACCACTCCGGTGCTGGCGTCAGCCACGCGGTGGGTGGGCGAGGGCGAGCAGGACCTGGCGGTGGGGCCGGACGACGTGCGTGCGACGCTCTACATCGCGCAGGCGCGCTCGGCCGAGTGCGCCTGGAGCCGCAGGGTCGGCACCGAGGTGGTCGGCTCCGGCCTCGGATCGGGCCAGCGCATGTTCAAGGTGATCGACACCGATGACACCGTCCGGGCGAGCGAGAACTGCGGCGTCTGGATCAAGTACTACCCCGGGATGGTCACGACGACCGCAACGACGGCCGCGGACGGCGTCTACGTCATCGACGACCACATCGAGCGCGGTGTGTACACCACCTCCGGCCCGGCTGTCGCGGGTGAGCCGTGCACATACACCTTCTACCGGGGCTTCTACGGCCAGGACGCGGTGATCAGCGAAGGCACCGTGACGGAGCCCACGACCGTCACGATGCCGTCGAACGCCGTCGGGTTCGAGACGGCCGGCTGCAGCTGGACGCGCGTCGGCTGATCCATCGGCGGGGGGCGCCGGGCGCGCGGGGGAGACCCCGCGCTCCCGGCGCGCTGTCGTCTCCAGGGCGCGCGGTCGCGTCGCCCACCAGAACAAGCCCCCAGGAGTAGTCATGTACCCCCACGTACGCCGTCTCTCCAGAGCCGTGGTCTCGGCCGCCGCGCTGACCCTCCTCGTGACGCCCGCGGCCGCCGTCGCCGCGCCCGACGGGAATGCCGACGGAGGCGTCCCGGCCACCGTGACCAGGGCGGAGACGTCCGCGATCGCCGACGTCCCCCTGGAGACATCGCTTCCGACGCTCGACAGCACCCACCCCCGGGTGGGCTCGACCCTGCGAGCACTCGCGGGCTCGTGGACGTCGGGCACCCAGTTCACCTATCAGTGGTTCGCGAGCGGCGAGGCGATCAGCGGCGCGACGAGGTCCACCTTCACGCCGACCGCGGCGCAGCTCGGCAAGAGGCTCTGGGTCCGGCTCGACGGTTCCCGGGACGGCTACCTTCCGGCGAGCCGGGCCAGCGAGCCCTCGCTCGGCGTCGTCTCTCCGGGGTCCATCTCCCAGGGGCGGCCGGTGATCGTCGGCAACGCGACACCCGGTGCCACGCTGACCGTCGCCCGGCCGCCGGCCGCCCCCGCGCCCGACTCCGTCTCCTACCGGTGGCGGCTCGACGGTGAGTCCATCCGGGGCGCGACCCGGAGCGAGCTGACCATGAGGTCCGAGTGGAGGGGCCACGACATCACCGTCAGCGCGACCGTGGAGAAGACCGGCTACGTCGCCAAGACCGTCAGGTCTGCAGGGGCCCGGGTCGGGGGCGCGTACACGAGGACGCCGAGGCCGGTGATCTCGGGCACCAAGCGGGTGGGTTCCACGCTCACGGTGACGCGCGGCACCTGGTCGCCGACGCCGTCGTCGTTCTCCTTCCAGTGGTACGCGGACGGCCGGCCGATCTCCGGGGCCACGACGTCGAGGTACACGCTGAAGGGCACCGACTACAAGAAGGAGATCACCGTGTCCGCGCGTTCCTACCGGGCGGGCTACGGCACGGTGCTGCGGCGCAGTGCGGCGACGAACGAGGTGCTGGCGTCGGCCGTGCGGTGGGAGGATGTCGGGTCCTTCCTGCCTGTGGGGCCGGGCGGTGTAGCTCCCGCGATCTACATCGCGCAGGCGGACCTCCCACACGGCTGCTACTGGGAGCGCTACGTTTCCCCCGACACAACCGCCGACTGGAGCGGCTCCAGCAACGGATTCGGCCAGCGTTTGTTCGAGGTGCTCGACATCGACAACAGAGTCGGGGCGATGCCGGGCTGCGGCGTCTGGATCAAGTACTACCCGGGGATGGTCAGGACCAACGACGCGACTGCCGCGCACGGTGTCTACGTCCTTGGCGACCACCTCGAGCGCGGTGTGTACTCCACCTCCGGTCCGTCTGTCGGCGGGGAGTCGTGCAGGTACACCTTCTACACGGGCTTCTACGGCAGCGAGAGCGCGGAGATCGGTGGAGGCTCCGTGACGGAGGCCACGACCATCACGATGCCGGAGAACGCAGTCGGTTTCGAGACGCGCTACTGCAGCTGGAAGCGCATCGGCTGATCACCTGCTGCCGGTGCCATGCCGGAACGCCCGGGTGATTTCGGGGATTCCGACCGGCTGGCTGGGCTACTTTCTTGACAGGAGTCCTGCCAGTTGCAGGGCCCAGCGCGCCTGGGCAGCCTGGGCGCACCAGCCCCGGGAGCAACCATGCATCCAGTCGTACGACGGTTCTCCAGAGCCCTGGCCTCGGCCGCCGCTGTGGCCCTCCTCGTGACACCCGCGGTCGCCTTCGCCGCGCCTGACGTCCCCCTGGAGTCGTCCACCCCGACGATCGACCCGAATATCAGCGAACTGGTCCAGGTGGGCGCGACGCTCAAGGCGCACGCGGGTACGTGGACCTCCGGCACCACCTTCACCTACCAGTGGTACGCGGACGGCGTGCCGATCAGCGGCGCGACCGAGTTCGACTTCAGACCGACCGTGGCGGAGCGCGCCAAGCGACTCACCGTCCGGCTCGAGGGCTCCCGGGAGGGCTACACCTCGGTGAGCCGGACCAGCGGGCCCACGGACGCCGTCGAATGGGGGAGGTTCTCCCAGGCGCCCCCGAGGATCCTCGGCGTCGCGACGCCCGGTGCCACGCTGACCGCCTTCCGGCCGTCGGCCGTGCCCGCGCCCGACTCCGTCGAGTACCGGTGGTGGCTCGACGGGGAGCGCATCCGGGGCGCGACGCGGACCACACTGACCGTCAGGCCCGAGTGGAGAGGTCGCGCTCTCTCGGTCAGGGTGTACCTGACGAAACCCGGGTACCTGGGGCGGCTGGTCCCGCCGTCCGCGGGCGTGCGGGTCGGGGGTGCGTACTCGAAGTCCCCGGCCCCGGTGATCTCCGGCACCAAGCGCGTGGGTTCCACGCTCACGGTGACGCGCGGCACCTGGTCGCCGACGCCGTCGTCGTTCTCCTTCCAGTGGTACGCCGATGGCCGGCCGATCTCCGGGGCCACCACGTCGAAGTACACGCTGACAGGCGCCGACTACAAGAAGCAGATCACCGTGATCGTGCGCACCTACCGGGCGGGCTACGGCACCGTGGCGCGGCGCAGCGCGGCAACCAACGAGGTGCTCGCGTCGGCCGTACGGTGGCAGGCCGACGATCTCGGCGAACCGATCTATGTGGGGGAGGAACCGACCGGCGTGGTCCCGACGACCTACATCGCGCAGTCGGGCCCCACCAGCGTGTGCGTCTGGGAGCGCCGGCGAAGCGACGGGACCGAGATCGCCCAGGACGTGGGATCGGGCCAGCGCATGTTCACGGTTCTTCCCATCGACTACTCGGTATACACGAACCACCAGTGCGGCGTCTGGATCAAGTACTACCCAGGGATGGTCAGGACGAGCCACTCGACGGCCCCGGACGGCGTCTACGTCCTGGGCGACCACCTCGAGCGCGGCACGTACTCCACGACCGGTCCGGTCGTCGCCGGCGAGCCGTGCACCTACACCTTCTACGAGGGCTTCTACGGCGAACCTGCCGTGGTCAGCCGCGGCGTGGTGACGGAGCCCACGAGCATCCGCCTGGGTGGCTCCGGGCACCTGGCCGGGTTCGCGACCACCGGCTGCAGCTGGCAGTGGATCGACTGACCGTCCCGCCCGCAACGCGTCAGACGTGCAGGTCACCCCGGTGATCTGCACGTCTGACACGTTTCCCGGTACTGGGTACTCTGGCGTCCGGCGACCTGGAGGCACCTTGTCCGATGCTTGGCACCCCGACATCAGGCGTGAGCTGCTCCCCGGACCGTCCGAGGTCGTGCTGTCCAACTGGTCCCTCGCCTGCACGCTGACCGGGATCGGCGCGGCGGTCGTCGTCCTCGCCGTGCTGTTCGTGGAACCGATGCTCTGGGTCTGGGCGCTCGCGCCCGCCGCGGTCGCCGTCGCCTGCATCGCGGCGGGCGGATTCCTGGACAGCGCGGCCGCGGCGCGGCAGGCGGACGAGGCACGGGCCGGGTACACGACCGTCCTGACGGAGTCGGCCGACCTCGACTTCGTGGACGACCGGACGGCGCGGCTGGTGCGCCGAGCGGGGGAGCCGCTCACGGTCCACGAGGTTCGACTCCGGCTCAGGCGCGTCCGGGAGGCGCGGTAGCGTCGCCCGCATGACGACCGCAGACCGCATCACCGCGCTCCTCCAGAAGCACCCCGTCTGGGACGGGCACAACGACCTCCCGTGGGAGCTGCGCGAGCAGTCGTCCTACGACCTGGACGCGGTCGACATCGCGCAGCGGCTCACCACCACCCACACCGACCTGCCGCGCCTGCGCGACGGCGGCGTCGGCGCCCAGTTCTGGTCGGTCTACGTGCCTTCCACGCTCCAGGGCGGCGCCGCCGTGACGGCTACGCTCGAGCAGATCGACTGCGTGCACCGCATGGTCGAGAAGTACCCGGACAGCCTGCGGCTCGCCCGGACCGCCGCCGACGTCGAGCAGGCGTGGAGCGAGGGCCGCATCGCGAGCCTGATGGGCGCCGAGGGCGGCCACTCCATCGACGAGTCCCTGGGAGTGCTGCGCATGCTCCGCGCGCTCGGCGTGCGCTACATGACCCTCACCCACAACGACAACGTGCCGTGGGCGGACTCCGCCACCGATGCCGAGGTGCTGGGCGGCCTCTCGCCGTTCGGCGAGGACGTGGTGCGCGAGATGAACCGCATCGGCATGCTGGTGGACCTCTCGCACACCTCGGCTGGCACCATGCGTCACGCGCTGCGGGTCACGTCGGCCCCGGTCATCTTCAGCCACTCCAGCGCCCGCGCCGTCTGCGACGTCCCGCGCAACGTGCCCGACGACGTCCTCGGCGCCCTCGCGGCCAACGGCGGCGTCTGCATGGTGACCTTCGTGCCGCAGTTCGTCTCGCCCGCCGTCGCCCAGTGGCGGGCCGAGGGGGCCGAGGCCGCCGCGGCCGAGGGCATCAGGAATACCGACCTCGCCGCGTTCGAGCCGTTCATGGCGCGCTGGCGCGCCGACCACCCGCAGCCGCCCAGCACGCTGTCCGACGTCGTGGCGCACGTCGAGCACGTGCGCGAGGTCGCCGGCGTCGACCACGTGGGTCTCGGCGGGGACTACGACGGCACGCCGAACCTGCCCGAGGGGCTGGAGGACGTGACGGGCTACCCCCGGCTCCTCGCGGCACTGGCCGACAAGGGCTGGTCGGACGCCGACCTCGGCAAGCTCACCAGCGGCAACGTGCTGCGGGTGCTCCGGGATGCCGAGCAGGTGGCGGCCCGGGCCGCCGAGGGCTGACTCAGCTGGGGAGCTGAACCACCTTGCGCTGGAAGCCCAGGGCCACCTTCTGCAGGGACTCCAGCGGCTCCTGCTCGTTGTGGTAGCTGATCTGCCGCAGCATCGACCCGGACGACGCGAGCAGCGCGACGATCACGTCGCGTGCGTCCTCGCGCGTCTCGAGCGCCTCCTGCAGCAGGTCCTGGACGTGAGGTGATCTGAGGCCGTCTTCTTCGGGATCGAGCAGCGCTGTCAGGAGCGCGATCGACAACGAGCTCCCGTGGATGCTTGCCATGGTGGTCTCCCCCGGTCGGGGCCCGGGAGTCCCGGGCATCAGGCACCCGCGGGCTGGCCCGCGGGGTACTCGTCCGATGCCCCACCCCCTGTGGCCTCGGCCGTGCACCCTTGTGTACCGCAGGTCAGGGCGTCGCGCCTGTTGACAGGGGCGAAATAGTCTCGATCGTGCCGCGTGGCGAAAGATCCGCCGGCCGCTTCAGCCGTGCAGGATGAGCTGGAAGACGACGTGGTCCTGCCACTCGCCGGCGATCTTGAGGTAGCTGGGCGCGAACCCGATCCGCTCGAACCCGACGTGCGTCAGCACGGCCTGGGAGGCCGTGTTGTGCGGCAGCGTAGCCGCCTGCAGGCGGTGCAGGCCGAGCTCGTCCCGGGAGTGGGCCACCATCGCCCCGACGGCCCGGGTCATCAGCCCGCGCCCGGTGAACCCGGCGTCCAGCCAGTAGCCGAGGTGCCCGTTCTCGAAGGCCCCGTGCACGACGTCGGTGAGGTTCAGGCGGCCCACGATCCGCCCGTCGGACTCGAGCACGGTGTGGAGCGCGCGGCCGGTCGAGTTGTCCAGGACCTGGGTCCACAGCCGCTCCCGGTGCCAGTCCGCGGTGTAGAACTCCGCGGGCCGCTCGGGCTCCCAGGGCGCGAGGTGCTCGCGGTTGCGGACGTAGGCGTCGGCGAGCGCGTCGGCGTCGTCCTTGCTGAGCTCGCGCAGCGTGACGTCGTCCGTCAGGAGGGTCTCGAAGGGCATGGCGTCACGATAATCCCGCCGGGAACTATTTCGCCCCCGCCGTAGTTGAGTGAAGTAGGCTCAACTTTACGAGCGTCAGCTTGCTTCCTCGCGAGCTCCGGCTTAAGTTGAGTGCAGCAGACTCAATCTGTCGTAGGAAGGCAGTAGACATGGCACGCGCAGTAGGTATCGACCTCGGAACGACGAACTCGGTGGTGGCGGTCCTCGAGGGTGGGGAGCCCACCGTCATCGCCAACGCGGAGGGCTCGCGGACCACCCCCTCGGTGGTCGCGTTCTCCAAGACCGGCGAGGTCCTGGTCGGTGAGGTAGCCAAGCGGCAGGCCGTCACCAACGTGGACCGCACCATCTCCTCGGTCAAGCGCCACATGGGCACCGACTGGACCGTCGACATCGACGACAAGAAGTACACCGCGCAGGAGATCTCGGCCCGCATCCTGGGCAAGCTCAAGCGTGACGCCGAGGAGTACCTGGGCGAGCCCGTCACCGAGGCCGTCATCACGGTCCCGGCGTACTTCAACGACGCCGAGCGCCAGGCGACCAAGGACGCCGGCCAGATCGCCGGCCTCGACGTCAAGCGCATCGTCAACGAGCCCACCGCGGCCGCCCTCGCCTACGGCCTGGAGAAGGGCAAGGAGGACGAGCTCATCCTCGTCTTCGACCTCGGTGGCGGTACGTTCGACGTCTCCCTGCTCGAGGTGGGCAAGGACGAGGACGACTTCTCGACCATCCAGGTGCGCGCCACCTCCGGTGACAACCGCCTCGGCGGTGACGACTGGGACCAGCGCGTCGTGGAGCACCTGATCAAGCAGGTGAAGAACTCCTCGGGCGTCGACCTGTCGAAGGACAAGATCGCGCTGCAGCGCCTCCGTGAGGCCGCCGAGCAGGCCAAGAAGGAGCTCTCGTCCGCGACGAGCACCAACATCTCGATGCAGTACCTGTCGATGAGCGAGAACGGCCCCATCCACCTGGACGAGAAGCTCACGCGAGCTCAGTTCCAGCAGATGACGCAGGACCTCATCGACCGCACCAAGGCGCCGTTCCACGCCGTGATCCGTGACGCCGGCATCTCGGTCTCCGACATCGACCACGTGGTCCTCGTGGGTGGTTCCACCCGCATGCCCGCGGTGACCGAGGTCGTCAAGGAGCTCACCGGCGGCCGCGAGCCCAACAAGGGCGTGAACCCGGACGAGGTCGTCGCCGTCGGCGCCGTGCTGCAGGCCGGTGTCATCTCCGGTGACCGCAAGGACGTCCTGCTGATCGACGTCACCCCGCTGTCCCTCGGTATCGAGACCAAGGGTGGCGTGATGACCAAGCTCATCGAGCGCAACACCGCGATCCCGACCAAGCGGAGCGAGGTCTTCTCCACGGCCGACGACAACCAGCCGTCCGTGGCGATCCAGGTGTTCCAGGGCGAGCGCGAGTTCACCCGCGACAACAAGCCGCTGGGCGTCTTCGAGCTCACCGGCATCGCGCCGGCTCCGCGTGGCGTGCCGCAGATCGAGGTCACCTTCGACATCGACGCGAACGGCATCGTGCACGTGTCCGCCAAGGACCGCGGTACGGGCATGGAGCAGTCGATGAAGATCACGGGCGGCTCCGCGCTCCCCAAGGACGACATCGACCGCATGGTCAAGGACGCCGAGCTGCACGCCGAGGAGGACAAGAAGCGGCGCGAGGAGGCGGACACCCGCAACCAGGCCGAGGCCTTCGCGTACTCCATGGAGAAGCAGATCGCGGACAACCGCGACAAGCTCCCGGCCGAGGTCGTCACCGAGGTCGAGGCGGACATCGCCGCCGTGAAGTCCGCGCTGGAGGGCGAGGACCCCGACGCCGTGAAGAGCTCGTACGAGAAGCTCGGCGCGTCGTCGCAGAAGATCGGCGAGGCCCTGTACGCGGCCGAGCAGCCCGCGGCGCAGGGTGCCGACGGCGCCCCGCAGGCGGCGAACGCCCAGTCCGCCAAGGACGAGGACGTCGTGGACGCCGAGATCGTGGACGACGAGGACGAGCGCAAGTGACGGACGAGCACCAGCAGGGACCCCCCGAGCCCGAGGGCTCGGGGGAGCACCCCTTCCAGTTCACGGACAAGCGCAAGGTGAACGCCTCCGGCGACGAGGCGCGACCGGCCGAGCCCGCTCCGGCGGACGACGCCGCGGACGAGCCCGCCGCGTCTCCCGCTCAGGGGGACGCGTCGGGCGACCCGCTGGCCGGCCTGGACTTCGAGCCCTCGGGTGACGCCGCAGAGGCGTCCGAGGTGCTCAAGGCCAAGGCGGAGGCGGCGGAACACCTGGACGCCCTGCAGCGCGAGCGGGCCAGCTTCACGAACTACCGCAACCGGGCGCTGCGCGACCAGGAGGCCGCGCGCAACCGGGGCGTGCAGGACGTGCTCGCGGCCCTGCTGCCCGTGCTCGACGACGTCGAGCGCGCCAAGCAGCACGGCGAGCTGAGCGGTGCCATGGCCGCGATCGCCGAGAAGCTCGACCAGAGCCTGCAGAAGTTCGGCGTCGAGCGGTTCGGCAAGGTGGGGGAGGAGTTCGACCCCAACCTGCACGAGGCGCTCATGCACTCGACCGACGCGGACGCGACGGCAGCCACGGTGAACCTCGTGGTCGAGCCCGGGTACAAGATCGGCGACAAGGTGGTCCGGGCGGCACGCGTGGGCGTCGTCGGACCGGAGTAGTAGCCCCCGGTGGTCGAGCTTGTCGGGGCCCAGGTCTCGACGAGCCCGACCACCGGTATCGACGCGGAAGTGAGGTGCCATGACCGGTCAGGACTGGATGGAGAAGGACTTCTACGCCGTGCTGGGCGTGTCCAAGGACGCCGACGACGCCGCCGTGAAGAAGGCCTACCGCAAGCTCGCGCGCCAGTACCACCCCGACCAGAACCAGGGGAACGCGGCGGCGGAGTCCAAGTTCAAGGAGATCGGCGAGGCCTATGCGGTGCTCTCCGACCCGGAGCAGCGCCGCCAGTACGACGCCGTGCGCGCCATGGCGGGCGGCGCCCGCTTCTCGGCGGGTGCCGGCGGTGCCGGTGCCGGCGGGTTCGAGGACATCATGGGCGCCATGTTCGGCGGCGCCCAGGGTGGCGGCCGAGGCGGGCCGCGCGTCCGCTACACCCAGGGCGGCAACGCCGGCGCGGGCTTCGAGGACATCCTCGGCTCGATGTTCGGCGGTGGCCGCACGGCCTACGGCCAGGGCACGACCGGCTACGCGGCGCCGACGGCGGGGGCTGACGTCGTCGCCCAGGTCACGCTGCCGTTCCGGGCGGCGGTGGAGGGCACGACGGCCGAGCTCGAGGTCAACGGCCGCACCATCACCGCGCGCATCCCGGCGGGAATCAACGACGGCAAGAAGATCCGCCTGCGCGGCAAGGGCCGCCCGGGGGTCGCCGGCGGCCCGGCGGGTGACCTCGTGGTCACCGTGCACGTCACGCCGCACCCGGTATGGACCCTGGACGGCGTGGACCTGCGCATGACCGTGCCCGTCACGTTCGCGGAGGCCGCGCTCGGCACGACGCTGGAGGTGCCCACCCTGGACGGCGGCACCGTGCGGCTCAAGGTGCCGGCGGGGACGCCGTCGGGCCGGGCGCTGCGCGTCAAGGGCCGTGGTGTCCAGACGGCCAAGGCGACCGGCGACCTGCTCGTCACCGTGCAGGTGGCCGTGCCGCAGAAGCTCAGCAGAAAGGCCAAGCAGGCGCTCGAGACCTTCGCCGCCGAGAACGACGGCGAGGACGTGCGCGCAGGCCTGGTCGCGCGGGCGGCAGAATGACGCCGGTGCGGTGAGGCATATGCCCCACCGCACCGCAATTCGGTAACCTGCCCGCACGCAGACGCACAAAAGAGACTTCGGAGGAGCACATGGTCGACGACGACACGCCCGTGCTCACCGTGTCCAAGGCCGCGGAGCTCGCGGGCATGCACCCGCAGACGCTGCGCCAGTACGACCGCCTCGGGCTGGTGGTCCCCCGGCGCACCCGCGGCCGCGGCCGCCGCTACTCACGCCGCGACGTGGCGCGCCTGCTCCAGGTGCAGCGCCTCGCCCAGGGCGAGGGCATCAATCTCGCCGGGATCAAGCGCATCCTCGACCTGGAGGCGCACGTCTCCGTGCTCGAGGAACGCCTCGGTGACCTGCTCATGCGGGTCCAGGAGGAGAGCCGCGTCTTTGCTGCCGGGCCCGCAGCGGGCGACGTCGTGGTGGTGCAGCGTGGCCAGCGCGTCCGGAGCGCCGCCATGCGCGTGGACCTGGAGCATCGCGCCGTCGGCGGGGGAGCCGTCGTGCTGTGGCGCCCGGCCCCGCGCCGCGAGGAGTAGCTGCCCCCGAGGCCAGCGCGACATTTCAGCAATGCAATTCTTTCGTTAATCGTGAATGGTGCCGGAATGTAGGTAAGGCATTCCTCAGCTCTGTGCGATCTGTCATTCAGGAATACGATCGACGCATTCCGCAGAAGTGACGCACGGAGCGAGGAGAGCTGCCATGAGCACGCTGATGGAAATGCCCGAGGTCGTGGAGTGCTCGGTCGACGGCTGCGGCTACAACCACGAGCACGGCTGTCACGCCGGCGCCGTCACGATCGGCGGGCACACGGGCGACGCGGCCTGCGCCACGTTCATCCCGCTCAGCACCAAGGGCGGCCTGGAGAAGGTCATCGCGCACGTGGGTGCCTGCCAGCGCGGCGAGTGCACGCACAACGACAACCTGGAGTGCAACGCCCCGTCGATCCGCGTGGGCCCCGGCCCCGAGGACCCGGCCCACGCCGACTGCCTCACCTTCGAGGAGAGCTGAGCAGAGCTGGCCGGGGCGCTACGTCGGGCCCCGGCCAGTTCACTCGGGAGTGTGTGGCGGCGCTCAGCGCGCCAGGTGGTCCAGCAGGAGCAGTGCGTCCGCATGTGTTCCGGGCAGGCGCTCGACCCAGACCCGCGTGGGCCGGCGTACCTCGGTGGCCAGGCCCAGCACCTCGGCGTTGCGCTCGACGACGCGGCGCAGCGACTGGCCGAGCTCCGCCGTCGTCGGGCCCCGCTCGCAGAGCACCACGAACGTGCCGTCGCCGATCGCGGCCATCGGATGGCCCTCGCCGAACACCTGGTGCAGGGTGCGGCCGATCGCGGCGGAGCGGGCGAGCCGCTGCCACGTGTCGAGGCTGTCCAGGCCGACGTCGAGCACCAGCAGGCAGTGGGTGTCCCCGGCAGCGGTGCCGGTCCGCTGCGCGGTGCCGTAGGTCTCGCGCAGCCGCTCGCCCAGGTACTCACCCGTGGGCAGACCGGTCGAGGGATCGTGCGTGGCGATCTGGTAAGGCACGCGCTCGCGCTCCCCGACCCAGCCGATCGCGGCGGCCCGCAGTGCGCCGACGTCGGTGGGGCGCCCGAAGGCGGCGTAGAGGCAGGCGACGTCGTCCAGTGCCTCGGTGATCCCAGCTCCTACTCCGGCGCGCGCCGCACCGAGCCGTTCGGCGGGGGCGATTACGCCCCGGCCCTCGGCCAGTGCCTCTGCTAGCGCCTCAGCGGCGGGGTGCTCCCAGTCGTTCGGCCGGATCCAAACCGACGCCAGACTCGTAGCTCGCCACCGCTCGCGCAGGTCGTGCACACGCACCCGCGCCTCCTGCTGTGCCTCGCTCATGATGAAGGGACCCTCACGGGGATACATCATGACGCACCTTCGGGGGCGATGTACCGGACTTCACCCGGTCGTCACCCAGGAATGTGGAATTCCACCCCCTAAATCGTCCACTTGGCTCTATAGTCGTGGCAGAACGGCGACAGTCAACCGCACCGCGGCCACCGCGAGAGTCTGGGTAGACGTTGAGGCAAGTCGAGAGCAGCACCGGTGAAACCCCTAGCGACGCGGAACTGATCCTGCAGGTCAGGTCAGGTGACCGCGATGCTTTTGGCGTGCTCTACGAGCGCCACTCGGCAGCCGCTCGGGCCCTCGCCCGCCAGTACGTCTCGGCCGCGGACGCGGAGGACGTCGTCGCCGACGCCTTCAGCAAGCTGTTCGAGATGCTGCGCCGCGGGGTCGGTCCCGACGCCGGCTTCCGGCCCTACCTGTACACGATGGTCCGCCACCGGTCGTTCGACGTCTCGCGTGGCGCCGCGCGCACGCGCCCCAGCACCGACGACGAGATCGAGTCCGTGCTCGGCCGCGTGGCCTCCAAGGACGACCCCGCGCTCGAGGGCTTCGAGCGCAGCGTGATCGCCAAGGCCTACGTCGACCTGCCGGAGCGCTGGCGCGAGGTGCTCTGGTACGTACTCGTCGACGAGCTCAAGCCCGCCCAGGTCGCGCCGGTGCTGGGCCTGAGCCCCAACGGCGTGTCCGCCCTGCTCTACCGCGCCAAGGAGGCACTGCGGGCGGGGTACCTGCAGCAGCACCTGAGCCACTCGCCGTCGGACACCTGCCGCACCGTCAACCCGCTGCTCGGCGGGTACGTGCGCGCGAGCCTGTCCAAGCGCGAGACCGCGAAGATCGACGAGCACCTCTCGACCTGCGCCACCTGCAGCGCCCTGGTGCTCGAGCTGCACGACGTGGCGCACGGCATGAAGACCGTTATCGCCCCGCTCGTGCTCGGCGCGGGCGGCCTCGCGCTGGTCGGCGCGGGCGCTCCGATCGGTGGCCTGGTCATCGCGGGTGCGGCCAAGGCCGGCGCCGTCGCGGGCGGCGCGCAGACCGCGACCACCGTGGGCGCGGCCTCGACCAGCTCGTTCTCCGGCGCGATGTCCTCCGCGGTCTCCGGCTCGGCGGGCGCAGTCGCGTCCGCCGCGGCTGCCGCCACGGGTGGGAGCGTGGCCGCAGGCGCGCTCGCCGTCGCAGCGGTCGGCCTGGTCGCGGCGCTGCAGATCACCGCGCCGCCCGAGGCCGAGACATTCATCGACACCGTGATCGCCACGCACGACGGCCGGGAGCTGCCGGGCGGCGGCACCGAGGGCGTCCGGGACGGCGGCGACGTCCCGCAGCCCACCGACCTGGTCCCCAGCGCGGAGACCGCCTACCTCACGGTGAACTACGCCGACGCCGGCCAGCCGCTGACCCCGCGCGAGTCCCAGGACCTGACGTTCACGGTGGAGAACACGGGCAAGGCCGCTGCGACGGGCGCGCAGATGGAGGTCACCCTGCCGGCCGGGCTCGCCGCGACGAAGCCGGCCGGGTCCTTCGGCACGGGCGTCGGCACCGGCCGCCTGGTCTCCGCGACCGAGTCGACGACGGCGACTGCGACCCCGGCGCCGCAGGTCACGCCCACGCCGGGCAGCACCTCCGACACCAAGGCCGATGCCGACGCGTCGGTGAGCTCGCCCACCGGCGAGGTGCCGACCTCGCCGAGCGCCTCGCCCAGCGGGTCCGCCACGGAGGGCCCCCAGCCCGCGGCCGCGGTCCCCTGCATGCCGACGGAGCAGGCGAACGTGCTGCTCTGCTCGATCGGTGAGCTCGCGCCGGGCGCATCACGCACCGTGGTCACGTCCGTGCAGGCCAACGCCGGGGGCGACTACCCCGTGAGCACCAAGGTCTGGGCCGACGGTCTCCAGGCGATGAGCGTGGACCTGCCGGGCCGCACCGTGGCGCCGTTCGGCCAGGAGCTGTCGGCGCAGACCACGGACGTGTCGCTCGCCAGCCCCGGTTCCGCCTCGCTGCCCGTCTCCCTGGTCAGCACCGGTGACCGCCCCGTGGCGGCCGGTGGCTGGGCGGTGGCCGTGTCGCTGCCCGACGGCGTGCGTCCTGCGTCCACGCAGTCCCAGCTCACGTGCGCGGCCGGCGAGATGCCGAACGCCTGGCTCTGCAAGCCGCTCGACGCCGCCTACGCGTCCTCCGTGTCGCTCGAACCGGGTGCGACCGTCGACGTGCCGCTGAACATCACCACCGCTACCGAGGCGGCGAAGTCGGCGCAGCCGGCCGAGCTCGGGGTGGTGAACGTCCGGCCGGTCCTCGACGGGGCCGCCCGCTCGTCCTCCGCGACGCTCGTCGCGACCTCGGCCTGGGCCAACGCCTCCGCGGGCGTGGGCACCATCACCGCGTCCTGCTACGCCGAGGGCGGCGTGGACAAGGCCGACGCGATGGTGACCGGCACCTACCGGAACACGACCGACCGCACGGTCCGGGTCACCCTGCAGGCGGCCGGGAACAGCGAGTCGAACGGCAAGGACGTCGCGCCGGGCGAGTCCGTGGAGATCGCCGTGCACGACGGCATGCGCGTGCCGGCCGGCCAGGCCGTCTTCGTGCTGGCCACGTCGGTGGACGGCAACACGTACGAGACCCGCGTCGGTGCCGGTGACCACCGCGCGGCCGACTGCTACAAGCCCGCGTGGGACGTCGAGACGACCGCCGAGATCGCCAACGTCGGCGGCACGGTGGGCGTCCGGGCCACGATCACCAACACGACGAACGAGTCGTTGTTCGTCGTGATGTCCGTGCCCGTGGGCGACGGCGCGGTCACGTCGGTCAAGCGGCCGGTGGCGGCGGGCGGCACGGTGGACCTCTCGGTGGACACCAAGCGCTCGCACATGCCGGAGGGCGAGGCCACGTTCCACCTCACGCGTGAGGTGGCGGACGCCGACGGTGACCTGGCCGCCGAGCCGATCGCCCCCGCCACCAACCCGACGGAGCGCTTCGGGGCAGGGAACATCGAACCGGCCCTGGGCGACCGGCCCCTGTCGGCGGGCGAATGCCTGTTCGATGTCGAGAAGGACCAGTCGGTGCAGACCTTCCAGGTCACCGCGGACAACACCGCCTCGAACCTGAACGTGCGGTTCCACGTCGGGGACATCACCCGCACCGTCGCCCCGGGGACCACCGAGGTGATCGAGTTCCCGGTTACCTGGGGCACCGACACCGTGACCGTGATCGCGGGCGGGCAGACGTTCGGACCGCTGGACGTCCGGTTCAAGTCCTGCGCCGAGGTCACCTGGCCGGCGAAGGAGCAGCTCGACGTGACGACCGTGGCCGAGTGCGTCGGCCAGGACGTGCAGATCAAGGCGACGGTGGACAACCGGACCGGGCGGGACTGGACCGGGCTGCTGATCCACGACGGAACGGGTGAGCAGAGCCAGGAGCAGCAGGTCCCGGCCGGGGCGACGACGTTCGAGCTCGACCAACAGCCCTTGTTCAGCCTCGACAGCAACGTCACGGTGCGGCTGACCCGCGTCGTGGAGGGCAGGTCGTTCACCGTGGAGCGCTCGTTCGCCGTCCAGGGCAAGCAGTGCGTGCTGCCCGAGCCGACCTGCGAGCCCGAGGCGAGCGGGGAGGCCACGCCCGGCGCGGAGCCGTCGGCGGGGACGGACCAGACGGGTGCCACCGAGCCGTCGGCGGCCGCGGGGCGGACGACGGCCGACCAGGCGGTGGCCTGGACCCCCATCGTGATGCCGGCGCCCACGGACAGCACGTGGCGGCGCCTGATGCGCCTCGACAACACCGAGGACCCCTGCGATACCCAGGCATCGAAGGCCTGACGCGCGGGCCGGGCACCAGGCCCGGCCCCTGGCGTCAGACGATGCCGTACAGCCGGTCCCCGGCGTCGCCCAGGCCGGGCACGATGTAGGCCTTCTCGTTGAGGCGCTCGTCCACGGCCGCGACCACGACGGACAGGTTGGCGCGGTCGCCCACGTGCTCCTCCAGCAGGGCGATGCCCTCCGGGGCGGCCAGCAGGCACACCGCGGTGACCTCGCGCGCGCCGCGCTCCAGCACGTAGTCGATCGCCGCGACCAGCGTGCCGCCCGTGGCGAGCATCGGGTCGATCAGGAACACGTGCCGGCCCGTCAGGTCGTCGGGCAGGCGGTTGGCGTAGGTGACGGCCTTGAACGTCTCCTCGTCACGCACGAGGCCGAGGAAGCCGACCTCCGCCGTCGGCAGCAGGCGGCTCATGCCGTCCAGCATGCCCAGGCCGGCGCGCAGGATCGGCACCACGAGCGGCGGCGGCGACGCGAGGCGGGTGCCGGTCATGGTGGTGATCGGCGTCTTCACCTCGTGCGGCTCGGTGGCGATCTCGCGGGTGGCCTCGTAAGCCAGGAGGGTGACCAGCTCGTCCACCAGCAGGCGGAAGGTGGGCGAGTCCGTGGTCTCGTCCCGCAGGACGGTGAGCTTGTGGGCCACCAGGGGGTGATCGACGACGTGAAGGCGCATGGGGGCAACGCTACCGGGCGACCGTACGCCCCGATGGTGCGGAGGCCCGGAAAGTCGCCAGTCCCACACTCCGCCGCGTTGTCGGACCCGCAGGTCACTAGGGTGACCTGTGTGTCCGACACCGCAAGCCTGAGCGCCGCCGAGCGCCGCGCCCACTGGGACCGGTGGATGGGCGTCGCGCTCGACGAGGCCCGCCTCGCCCTCGACACCGGCGACGTGCCGGTCGGCGCCCTGGTGCTCGACGACGAGGGCCGGGTGATCGGCGTCGGGCACAACGAGCGGGAGGCGACCGGGGACCCCACCGCGCACGCCGAGGTGCTCGCCATGCGTGCCGCGGCAGCGGCCCGCGGCGAGTGGCGCCTGACCGGCTGCACCCTCGTGGTGACCCTGGAGCCCTGCCCCATGTGCGCCGGGGCGCTGGTGCAGTCCCGGGTGCGGCGGCTGGTCCTGGGCGCGTGGGACCCCAAGGCGGGGGCCACCGGATCGGTCTGGGACCTGGTGCGCGACCAGCGCGCGCTGCACGAGGTCGAGGTGCTCGGCGGGTTCCGCGAGGACGAGTGCGGCGCGCTGCTCCGTGCGTTCTTCGAGGCCCGGCGCGGCTGAGCGTCGGACCCGGGTCAGACCTGCGGCAGGGCCGCGTGCAGCTGGTCGAGCAGCGTGCGCAGGCGCAACAGGTAGAGCCGCTCGTTGGCCAGGCTGGACATGTTCGCGACGGCGTCCGGCCGCTCCTGGTACTTGACGATCATGAGCTCGAACTCGGTGAGGTCCCGGCGCCAGTTGTACCCCTGGACCCGCTCGCGCCAGCGGTGCAGCTTCTCCACCAGCGCGCTGTCCGGAGCCCGGCTGAGCACGCCGGAGGCCAGCGCCACGTCGACCGCCGAGAGCGCCAGCCGGGGGCTCACCGAGAGCGCCCGGTCGCCGCCGGTCCGGAGCCCGGCGAGCCGGCGCTCCACGATCACCCGGTTCTGCCGCAGCTCGAAGATCACCGAGGCGACCAGCTCCGAGCGGCGCTCCGTCTCGGCGTTCTGCCGCTCCACGACGAGGCCGGTGACGCCCGCCAGCAGGGTCAGCGAGTTGACCCACGGTTCCCACTCGGGGCCGATGCCGAGGATCCACAGGATGCCCAGCACGAACGCGACCGCCAGCAGGGTGTAGGTCACGGCGGCGACGGTCACACGCCGTCGTCGGGCCCAGCGCCGGTCCGACCACGCCCCCGCGACCCGGCGCCGCGCCAGGCGCACGCGCGCCCGGACCGCTCGTGCCGCCCGGGTCACTTCCATACGTCGAACGCGGGCAGGGGCGTCGGCGCGTTCTCGTCGGGCGCCAGGAGGCGCAGCTCGAGCCCGAACGGGTTCTGCCGCCGCGCGTACCGGAAGCGTTCCCGCTGCACGTGGGTGGTCCGCAGGCCGGCGTCGGCGACCAGCTGGTCGATCCGCTCGGTCGTGTACTTGCGCGTCGTGTAGAGGCGGATGGTGTCCAGCGGCTTGAGGTGCACCGGCCGGCTGCCGGGGATGGCCATGCGGAGCGTCTCGCTGCCGACGTTCTGCCAGAACACCTTCAGCAGGATGCTCTCGTCGTCGACCGCCCCGGTGAACCGGACCTGCTCCAGGTCGATCTTGAGGTCGGTGTTGTAACGGACGGCACTCGCCACGAACTCCACGAACCCGCGGGTCTGGCGGTACTCGGCCTCGGCGGCGTGGACGGCGTCCCCGGCCAGGCTCTCCGTGGTGGCGAACTCGACGAGCATCCGGTCCTGCGGGCGCAGCACCTTGGCGATGCCGTCGAGGAACTCCGCGTCGTCGTCGAAGTTGGCGACCGTGTTGCCGACGAGCGAGAAGAGGATCGCCTCGTCGCCCACGAGGCGGTCCAGGAACTGCTTGAGCTCCTCGAGGTTGCCGTCCAGCGACAGGTCGATCTGCAGGCCCAGCGACCGGTCCAGGGGAAAGTGCGCGTCACGGACGGCGGTGCGCGACCCGGTCCGGAGCATCTCGGCGCTCATGTCGACCGGGACGTAGAGCATGGACGGGTTGGCCCGGTGCATCGTCTCCAGGAACATGCCGTCCTTGGCCCCGGTGCCGACGCCGAGGCTCACCAGGTGCACGCACTCGTCCGTGACCAGCGGCGAGATGGTGCGCCACTGCCGGCGGAACATCTCGGTGCCGACCTTGATCACCATGTACGTCGGGTCGTTGGAGGCGTTGGACCAGGCGATCGTCGGGCCGATGCCCCAGTACGCGTACCCGGACGGGACCCGCTTGCCGTCGCCGGACGTCGAGTGGCCGTCGTCGAGGTAATGGGCGAGGGTAGCGAGCTTGTCCGACTGGTCCTCGCCGACCAGGGTCACGGACCAGGCGAAGTCGTCGCCCGCGAGGGTGCTGTCGATCCTTGAAATCGCTGAGTCGCCCACGCGGTCCCCTCATGCTCCGGTGCAAGGAGACCCCAGGCTAGCGGCCCGCACGGCCGTGCGAAATGGAACACACCTCGGGTGCGGCGGGCCGACGTCGGCATACCCTCGTAAGCGTGTTCCCTCAAGCTCGCCCCACCACGTGGGAGCCCCAGCGCGTCGAGGTCGCCCGTACCACCGTGGACGACGCCGTGGACGTGCTCTCGGGCCTCCGGTTCACCGCACTCACGGGCGCCGGGATCTCGACCGACTCCGGCATCCCCGACTACCGCGGCCCCGACTCCCCGCCGCGCAACCCGATGACGTACCAGCAGTTCGTGGGCGACGAGGAGTTCCGTCGGCACTACTGGGCGCGCAACCACGTGGGCTGGCAGCACGTGGACCGCACCGCGCCGAACGCCGGGCACCGGGCGCTCGTCGAGCTCGAGGAGCGCGCGCTGCTGACCGGGATCATCACGCAGAACGTGGACCTCCTGCACGAGGACGCGGGCTCCCGCAACGTCATCGACCTGCACGGACGCTACGACCGCGTGATCTGCCTGACCTGCGGCCGGGTGATCTCCCGGACCCACCTCGCCGAGCGGCTCACCGAGCTCAACCCCGGCTTCCTCGAGTCCGTGGGCGACGTCGCGGACGTCGAGATCGCGCCCGACGCCGACGCCGTCATCGAGTCGACCGCGCACTTCAAGCCGGCGCCCTGCGAGTTCTGCGGGGGCGTGCTCAAGCCCGAGATCGTCTACTTCGGCGAGAACGTGCCGCGGGAGCGGGTGGACCGGGCGTTCGCGCTGGTCGACTCCGCCGACGCGCTGCTCGTCGCCGGCTCGTCGCTGACGGTGATGAGCGGGCTCCGGTTCGTGCGGCACGCAGCGGAGGCGGGCAAGCCGGTCGTGATCGTCAACCGCGGCATCACCCGCGGCGACAAGTACGCGACCGTCAAGATCGACTCGGGTACGAGCGACGTCCTGACCGAGCTGGTCCGCCGCCTGCCGCCGCGGGCCTAGCAGCTAGCGGACCGTGAGGTCCGTGATGCCGCCGTGGCCCGTCGGCGACAGCGTGAGCACGCGGTTGCCCGGGTGCAGCCGCGAGTCCCCGTGGTAGAGCTCGGCGAGCTGGTCGGCCGCCTCACCGTCCCCGGAGTCTGCGGCCACGAGCAGGTAGGCGAGCTCGTCGGCGACGGCGTCGAACTCGGCGTCGGACATCTCGGCGCCCGGCAGACCGGCGTCCTGGACCCACGTCGCCGCCTGGCCGCCCGCGGCCTCACGGACGTACGAGGTGCCCAGCTCCGGGCCCCACAGGTCCCAGAGCAGCAGCTCGTCACGGTGCCGGTGCGCCACCTCGTACAGCACGTAGTAGCGGACGAAGTCCTTGCCGTGCAGGAAGGGCACCTCAGCCGTCACGCCGAAGGTTGCGGGGTCGGCGGTCCCGGCGCGGATCGCGAGCCACGCCTCGGCCGCCGTGACGAACGGCGAGTCCGGTCCCGTCGGCATGTCGTGCACGTCGAAGTCGAAGTCCTGCTGGTCCAGCTCGGGGTCGAACCGCAGCCAGCGCTTCCCGTCCCAGCGTTCACCGACCACGTGGTCGGCGTTCCAGCCGGGCGTGAAGTACGTGGCGAAGCCGATCCGGGACCGCGCCGGCACGTCGTGCGTGCGCAGCACGCCCAGCGACAGGAGTGTGTGGTCGCGGCAGCAGCCGGCCACCTGCTGCGCCTGCGTACGCGGCCCGTCCAGCGGTGCGCGCAGCTCCGCGGCGTCCAGGATGGAGGTCAGCCAGCGCCGGTCGGGGTCGCTCTTCTGCGCCTCGGTCAGCGCGGGGCCGCCGGCGCGGTAGTGGACCACGGCCGAGCAGACGAACTGGTGCAGTGCCTCCGGGTCGGTACTCAGCTCGGTGAAGTATCCGGTGTGGTTTCCGGGGTTCGAGTACGGACTGTGGTCCGAGTAGTCGAAGAGCGTGGGCGCGGGCATCGGTGTCCTCCCTCAGCGGTGTCGGGAACACTACCCCGCGACCCGGGACATTTCACAGGCCGTACGACGGACCCGGGCTACCTCTTGACGCGCGAATTCACCCACCTCCACACTGTTCTACAACCTTGTAGAAGCCGGAGCGACGATGATCCGGCAGCGACTGTGAGCGTTCACAGTCACTGCTCCGTCGGGTCCGGCACGTACCGGACGGAGGCAACGATGCACCAGTTCCGCGCACGTCCCACCCGCAGCGCCCGGCGCCGACAGACAGCCGTCGCGCTGCTCGTCGCCGCAGGGCTCGCGATCGCCTCGGCGGCTCCCGCCGCGACGGCGGCCTACCCCGACCCCGGCGTCGTCACCGGGAGCACGGGTGTGCACGACCCGGAGGTGGCCAAGTCGCCCGGCGGCAACTACCTGCTCGCCCACACGGGCGCCGGGATCACCCTGAAGACGTCGACGGACCGCACCCGCTGGAACGACGCCGGGGCCGTGTTCCCGAACGGTGCACCCTGGGCGCACTCGTACACGAACGGCAGCGACCACCTCTGGGCGCCCGACATCACCTACGTCAACGGCCGCTACTACCTGTACTACTCGGCGTCGACCTTCGGCTCGAACCACTCCGGCATCTTTCTCGCCACGAGCACCACGGGCGCGCAGGGGTCGTGGACCAACCAGGGCCTCGTCATCGAGTCGAACACGTCGGACGGCTTCAACGCGATCGACCCGAACCTCGTCATCGACCAGTCCGGCCGCTGGTACCTCAGCTTCGGGTCCTTCTGGTCGGGCATCAAGATGATCACGCTCGACTCCTCGACGGGCCTGCGGTCAGGGTCCGAGCTCCGGAGCATCGCCGGCCGGGGCGGCGGTGCCATCGAGGCACCGACCATCCACTACCGCAACGGCTACTACTACCTGTTCGTCTCGTTCGACGTCTGCTGCCAGGGTGCGAGCAGCACGTACCGCGTGATGGTGGGCCGATCGACGTCGGTCACGGGGCCCTACGTGGACCGCGCCGGGACGGCCATGACGTCGGGCGGCGGTACCGAGATCCTGGCCGGCCACGGGAGCATCCACGGGCCCGGCCACCAGGCGGTGCTCCCGGACAGCGACGCCGATGCGCTCTTCTACCACTACTACACCGACAGCGGGGCCTCGAGGCTGGGCATCAACCTCCTGGGCTACGACTCCGCGGGCTGGCCGTACGTCTACTGAGTCGGCACCTCGACGTGGGAGACGCTCAGGGGACCCGCAATACCCGAGCGGGTGTCACGTCAGTACCGCGAGGTCAGGGCTGGGCACCCCGACCGCGGGCCCCCCGCGCCACGCCCCCCGCC
>NZ_JBIRYI010000025.1:0-32578 GCF_044389675.1 Promicromonospora kroppenstedtii
GCCTCCTCGATCCAGGGCATCATGAAGCGCATCAAGGCCAAGGGCGTCGAGGTCATCGTGTACGAGCCCAGCCTGGAGGACGACGAGTTCTACAGCTCCGAGGTCGTCCGCGACCTCGACCACTTCAAGGCCCGTGCGGACGTCATCATCGCCAACCGGCGTACCGAGGCCCTCGACGACGTCGCCGACAAGGTCTACACCCGCGACATCTACGGGCGCGACTGATCATCGGTGAGGCCCGCCGACGGCGGGCCTCACCCGTTCGATCCTCCGGACAGGCTCGGGTCGGCCGCGATCAGTGCGGCCGGAACATGACCGCCTGCGCGACCGCCTTCGCCCTGCGTACCGCGCCCGACCGCCGGGACGCCTGGCGGACGAGTCGGCCCGCGTCGCGCCGGAGCCGGCTCCTGACCTTCCGGGCCACCGCACGAGCATCCGCGTGCCGCTGGTCGTCGCCCGGCGCGCCGGCCTGCGGCACGGGCACCACGGCCGCCCGGCCGGCGACGTCGCCGGCTTCCGGGAAGAACTTCGCGGTCCAAGGGTGCTCGGCGAGCAGCCGCTTCCGGTCACCCGATGCGGCACCCGGGCGGCGCATCGCGTGCGCGATCTCGTCCACCAGCAGCTGCAGGTCGATCTCGACGGGACCGCGCTCGACCAGGGCGCCGTCCGACGCGACGTCCACGTGGTTCAGGCGGACGTCGGTGATCGCCAACGGGACGCGGCTGCTGTCCTGCGGCTTCGGCAGCCGCTCCAGCACCTCGTCGACCCCGACGGCGTACCCGGCCGTGCCGTAGACCTCGACCGCCGTCGACAGCTCGGCCGAGAAGCACCCGATCACGGCGGCGGGCCGCAGCCTGTCGTACAGCACCTCCGCGGGCACCGGGTCGTCGAGCACCCGCAGCCGCAGGCCGAGCTCGTCGGCCAGGTCCGGGAGCCGGTGCGCGAACGCCGGGAGCGCGCTCGGGCGCGGGGTGAGCACGACCTGCCGGTGGCCGAGTCCTGCGGCCACCCGGAGGAACTTCTCGTGCAGCTCCTGTTCCTCCTCGGGTGACAGCGGCCCGGACGTGCTCAGGTCCTGCCCGAGCACGATCGCGTCGGCCCGCTTCTCGCCCGGCGACCCGGACGCCGCCGCCTTCCCGTGCTCCGCCACGACGTCCCGGTACCCCGCCGAGGACAGGACCACGTCGGCCACCTCGTGCTCGCGCGGGAGCACCGGGACCAGGCCGCCCGCCAGGTCCAGGTGGAGCAGCCGGCGCAGGCGGGGCGCGACCTGCCGGGGCACCGGCGTCGGCAGCGGGCCGTAGTCCGCCAGCCCGTCGGAGACGACGTCGACCGGGCCCTCGGGGAAGACGCGCAGGAGCGAGGTCGACGGCTTGGCCGGCAACGACTGGAGCGTGATCCCGAACGGCTCGCGCAGGCCCACCGCCGCCGTGAGGATCCGGTGCCACCGCTCGACGTCCTCCGCCGGGCTCCACGAGCACGGGTGCTGCGGGTAGATGGTCTCGTTGAGGGACACCACCCGGTCGAAGCGCCGGGCGAGCTCGCCGAAACCGGGCTGCTCCGCCAGGCCTCCCCCGAGCTCCGGGATCGGTGAGTTGCTGGTCGTCATCAGCACCTTCGTGCCGGCGTCGGCGTACAGGCCGGCGTCGACGGCGGCCGCCATGGCGGCGGCCGCCGCGAAGGTGGGGGCTACGAAGAGCTGGTCCATGTCAGTCGGCCTCGATTCGCAGGATCTTCCCGAGCACGATCCGCTTGGACAGGTCGAAGTGCCGCAACGCGGTGCGCACGGACTCCGGCGGGAACGAGTTCAGGAACGCCGACGACCGGTGGTAGAGCTCGCGCTGCAGCTCGTGGGACAGCCTGGCGCGGCGCGACACGTGGAACTCGACGATCCGCAGCGCGCCGTACGCCGCCTTGTCCACGTACCCGGCGTTGCCCGAGCCGACCGCCAGGTCGCGGATGCCGGCATAGGCGTCCAGGAAGTGCAGCGTGCTCGCGTTCCCCGCCTGGGTGAGCGCCGTGGGGTTGGCGTCCTTGCGGTAGAAGTAACCGTTCAGGTCCACCACGGCCGTGGACTCCGTGTTCAGGTGCAGCCGCCAGAACCACGGCCTGTCGGCGGCCGTCCGCAACGACTCGTCGAAGGCGAACAGCGCGGGGTCGATCCGTTCCCTGTCGTACATCCCCGCCCACAGGAACGGGTAGTCGACGACGGTCCGGTAGCCCGGCGCGCCGATCTGCGACCTCGGGTCGAGCACGACGTCCCGACGCTCCTCGGGCGCCCGCTCGATCACGCGCGTCATCTGGTCGACCCGCACGTGATCGGTCCGGACGAAGTCGACGTCCAGCCGCTGCAACGCGGCCAGGGTCCGGTCCAGGTGCCCCACGTGGTACCAGTCGTCGGCGTCGAGATAGGTGAGGTACCTGCCCTCGGCATGCGTCAGTGCGATGTTCCTGGACTTGGCCACCCCGTAGTTCTCCGGGTTGCGCAGGGTCGTCAGCCAGGGCATGTCCCGCACCGCACGCTCGATGATCTCGGGCGTCTCGTCCGAGGAGTGGTCGTCGATCAGGATGAACTGGTAGTCATCGCGCCGGTTCGCCCTGATCGTCGCGAGGCAGTTGGGCAGGAACGTGGCCGCGTCGTAGACCGGCACGATGATGCTCAGCGTGGTCAAGGTTTCCGTCCTGGCTCGTGGTTTCCGGGGGAAATCTACCGGAGCACACCGATCACACCGACCTCGGCGGTCCCTGTCGTCCTCAGGACCGCCGCGACGTCCAGACCGAACCCTTCGTCAGCGGCGGCTGGCGGCTGCCGCGTCCTGGAAGACCTTGGCATACATCTTCACCGTCTCCTCCAGGTCAGGCGCGTCGAGCTGCGGGCTGCCCGACGGCGGTGTCGCGCGCAGGCTCGCCACCGTGGAGTCGATCGTCTCGGCGGTGAGCGGGCCCTCGTAGAGGCTGATCCACCCGGCGCCGACCTTCTTGGCGAGACGCCGCGTCAGGTCGCCGGCGGGCACGAGGACAGGGCGGTCGAGCGACAGCGCCATGTACAGCACGTGCATGTCCTCGATCTCGGCCACCTTGGGGACCAGGACCAGCTCGGCCGCGCCGATCTCCTGCACGGTCGTGCCCTCGGAGACGGTCTCGAGGAGCAGCGTGATCTTCTCCGGGTCGCGAGCGGCCATCCCCTTGAGCCCGATGTACGCCCCGGACGCCGGCTTGCCGACGACGCGCAGCGAGAGCCCGGGCGTCTCGGTGGAGAAGAAGCTATCGAGCGCCGGAGCGACACCCTTGGGCAGGTTGGGCGAGATGCGGAGCAGACGACCGGGCACCTGCTCGGAGCGGGGGTAGCCCAGGAACCGCTCCCGGTAGTGCGCGTGCGGGATGAGCGTGACGGGGCGCCCCTTCGGGGCACGCGTCGTCTCGTCCAGCACGATGTACGACGTCGTCACCTGGTCGAGCAGCCGGTTCGCGGCCTGACGCAGGCGGCCGCCCTGGCCCGTGGCGTCCGCGCCGCTGATGGTCCGCACCACGGCGATCTTGCGGCGCTTGGCCTGCAGCACGAAGTCGGCCATCTTCGCGAGGCGCTTCCACCGGCTTCCCTTGCCGAGCAGCACGCTCGACCGGTGCAGATGGACCACGTCCATGTCGGCGTGCGGAAGCTTGCCCTCGAAGTAGCGGAACTCGACGCCCGGGGTGGCCTCGTTCCCGACGATCTGGTCGATGTAGGAGACGATGTGGTACGGCTGGCGCTGAGATGCGAAGACCACGATCTGGTCGCGCTGATCGCGCTCGGCGGCGGGATCTGCAGCGGGATGAGTAACATTCGGCACCAGGCTACGATACCAACGTGGACCCTGGCTGTGCACAGGTCCGCAGTCACGACGACGGGCCTCAGCGGTCCACACAGACCGGGCACACACCAGCCCTCTGTGCACGTCAGCCCTGATCGACCGCCGGCAACGCGACTCCGATAATAGGATCCCCCACCGTGAACTCGAACCTTGTCCAAGATGTCTTCGTCAACCTCGGTGGGCAGGACGACAATCTCGGCGACTCTGCGCTGCGAGCAGGCTTTCTTCTCGCCGCCCGAGGCGAGGGCCGCCGCTTCCACGTGCTCCTGGAGAACAAGACCTCGGACTACGTCTCCGGTCTTCCCCTGAAGCCCGAGGACCGCGTCTACACCAAGGCGTCGAAGTGGGGCGCCGCCTCGCGGGCCGCTGTCCGCCCCGTCCACCTCTTCGAGGCAGGCGAGATCAACCCGCGCGCCGGCACATACCCCAAGCGCAGCCGCGTCGCCGGCCTGCAGCAGGCGGTCAACGCCGGCGGCGCGGTCATCGTCGCCGGGATCGGCATCCGGTCGCCCCAGGTCGCGGCGGAGGCGGTCACGTTCCACCAGGTGCTGCAGGACGCGGCGATCGTGTCCTGGCGCGACCGGCCGTCGCGGGACGCCGCCGGGTTCGGCGACGTCGCGCCGGACTGGGCCTACTCGATGGGCACGCCGACGTCCCAGTGGGCCCCGGAGTCCGAGCGCCCGCTGCTGCCGATCACGCTGCGCTACGACCGGCCGTGGCCGGAGGCCTCGTGGTTCGACGCGGTCCGCGCTCTCGCCGAGCAGACGTCGACCGAGATCGTCACCGTCGCCCAGGTCGCCCGCGACGCTCCCCGCGCCGTGCGCGTCGCCGAGGAGCTCGGCGGCAAGTACCTCGTGGCGGCCAGCACCAGCCACCGCGACCTCGACGACCACGTCCGCGACGTGTACCGCCGGTCGCTCGCGGTGATCAGCGACCGCGCGCACGGGCTGATCATCGGTGCGTCGGAGGGTGCCTACCCGCTCGGGTCGGCCGCCGACCCGGAGAAGATCAAGCGTCTGCTCGACTCCGCGGGTCTCGGCGAGCTCACCGGCCGGTACGACGAGCTCGCGCAGCTCGGCCCGCAGGTCGTGGACCGCCGCTCAAGCCTGGTGTCAGGCATCGACACCGCCCGGGCCACGCTCACGGACCTGCAGGAGCGGATCCACAAGGCCATGGACGCCGTCCTCTGACCTCCTGACGGATCGGGCGGCCGCCGCTCGACTCCTGGTAGGAAGCTGGCCTCGACCAGCTCACTCCTACCAGGAGTCCGCACGTCCCAGGCCCGCTCGCAGCGCCTTCCGCACTTGCCGGAGGACTGGTTCGAGCGCGGGGAAGGTCCGGATGCTGCGCCTCGCGACACGACGCACCAAGGAAGTCTTCCTGGCCGGCTCGGTGCCGGGCGGCTCCGCCGCACTGTCCGCGAAGCTGGTCTCCGCGTAGAAGACGGTCCAGTCGAGGATCTGCCGGGCGTCGTCGGGCGTCGGCTCCGGCGAGAACTCGGCGGGCAGGCGGCCCTGGAGCAGCTGCTGGTACAGGCTCGACATGTCGTACGAGGTCATCCGCGCGGCGGCCTTGACCGACGCGCGCGAGCACCGGAGGTATCGCTCGCTGTCGTCGGCGAGGGCCGCGACCTCCCGGGCGAGCCCCGCGGCGTCGCCCTGGCGGACGGCGACGATGCCCTCGTTGTCCTGGACGGGCACCAGCCACGGCAGCTCGTACATGACCACGGGCAGACCACGGATCTGAGCCTCTGCGAGCGTCAGCTGGTAGCCCTCGATGATGCTCGTCGTCACGAAGAGGTGCGCCGCGTCGATCGACCGGATCAGCTCCTCACCACGGCGCGGCCCGACGACCTTGACGTGGTCGCCCAGTCCCCTCTTCTCCACCTCGGCGACGAGGTCCGCCACGGTGTAGTCCTGCCAGCCCGGCCCGATGACCGTCAGCTCGAAGTCGACCGACCGCTCACAGAGCTCCTCCGCCACGGCAAGCAGCTCGACCGGTTTCTTGATGCGCTCGTCCAGGCGCCCCCACCAGACGAGCTCGATCCGTCCCTCAGGCGCCTCCTTCGTCAC
The DNA here is from genome assembly GCF_044389675.1 of Promicromonospora kroppenstedtii. Taxonomy (NCBI): domain Bacteria; kingdom Bacillati; phylum Actinomycetota; class Actinomycetes; order Micrococcales; family Promicromonosporaceae; genus Promicromonospora; species Promicromonospora kroppenstedtii. The sequence goes on from NZ_JBIRYI010000025.1 coordinate 5,924, forward strand.
CTCCCCGCCGGCCGACTCGATCAGCAGCGGCGACGGCGGGTTCGGGAGGTACACCGTGTGCTCGATGCCGCGGAGCTTCCAGTAGGCGACGTCGAGCGGGGACAGCGTGACCGTGGTCGCGAGCGCGTTCAGGTGGTCCGTCAGGAACGACGTCAGGTCGTTCTGGTCGTAGAACGGGCGGAGCCCGAAGGTGTGGATCCACCCGATCGTGGGCACACCCAGGGCGCGCGCCATCAGGGCGTAGGACGGCCACTGCCGGCTGTAGAGGATCTGCTGGTCGATGATGACGTCGACCGCCTCGTCCCGGCAGATCTGCGCCCACTCCTCCACCCGCGCGGGCAGGCCCTTGCCCTTCATCTCGATGAACTTCGCGCCCTCGGGCAGGCCGTCGAGCGCGCTGTCCTTGCGGTGCGCGACGATCGTGACCCGGTACCCGGCCTCCAGCAGGAAGTGCGCCTGCGAGAGAAGTACACCGGAGACGCCGCCGGTCGTCAGCGTCTTGGTGCTCAGCAGCACGCTCCGCACGGGGCGCGCACCCGCCTCGATCCGGGTGCCCGACGCCGCGAGGACCGAGAGGACCTCCGGGGTATGCGTCACCGCCGCGAGCACGACGTCGGCCTGCGACACGCGGGAGTGCAGCAGGTCGAGGCAGGCCTCGCGCAGGTCGCTGCTCATGTTCTTCTGCAGGAACCCGATCGCGTTCGCGATCATCGACAACCGGGCCGACTCGTAGCTCCGGATCAGCTCGGTCGGGTCCTTCCGGGTCACCGTCAGAGAGTCGAGCGCTGGTCGGATGACCTCGGCGGCATCGATCGCGCCCAGGTAGTACGCGAACTGGCCGACGTCGGCGACGGCGTGCCCGCTGCCCCCACGGCGGAAGTAGTACTGGTAGAGCCGGTCCTGGATCGACACGTACTTCCGGGCGAGAGCCGCCGCGAGGAAGATCACCGGGAGGTCGTTGACCCGTGGGAGCACCAGGTCGGCCGGGAGCATATGGTGGACCTCGCGGAGCAGCGAGGTCCGGAAGAGATAGCGCCAGAGCTGCCCCTGGGCAGCCCTGCCGACGGGGAAGAGTCCGCTGAACACGTCGTCGCCGCTGAGCGAGCGATGGATCGGCGCAAGGCGCCTCTGGTAGCCGCCCACCTTCTGCCCGTCCGGGTTGAAGACCGCGACCCCGAAGCCGACCAGGTCGGCCTTCGTCGCGCGTGCCTTCGCGGACGCCTTCTCGACCGCGTCCGGGGCGAGTTCGTCGTCACCGTCCAGGAAGAGGACGTACTCGCCCCGCGCCGCCATGATGCCGACCCGCCGCCCTTGGAACGCCGAGCCGTTGCGTTCGAGCCGGATCAGCCGGATGCGTTCGTCCCGGGACCGGAAGCCCTCGATGACTGCGCTCGTTCCGTCGGTGGAGGCGTCGTCCACGCAGATGACCTCGAACTGCTCCACCGACTGACGCAGACAGCTCTCGATCGCATTCGCGATCCAGGTCTCGTCGTTGTGGACCGAAAGGACGATCGAGACGAGCGGTGGCGAATGCAATGAGGTCTCCGACGCTGGAGGGCGGACGCGCACATCGCGGCAATCCTAGACTTACAGCGCCTTCTGCACGCGTCGGAACACCGGCTCGAGCGCGGGGAAGGTCCGGATGCTCCGCCTCGCGACCCTGCGCGCCAGCGAGACCTTCTTCTTCGCCGGCAAGCTCGTCGTCGCCGCCGCGGCCCGGCGCGCCCTCCGCCCGCGCGGCTTCTCCGCCTTCTCCGCGAAGCTGGTCTCCGCGTAGAAGACGGTCCAGTCGAGGATCTGCCGGGCGTCGTCGAGGGTCGGCTCCGGCGAGAACTCGGCGGGCAGCCCGCCGAGGAGCAGCTGCTGGTACAGGCTCGACATGTCGTACGAGGTCATCCGCTCGGCGGCCTTGACCGACGCCTGCGAGTACCTCTCGTACCGCTCGCGGTCCTCCGCGAGGGCCGCGACCTCCCGGGCGAGCCCTACCGCGTCGCCCTGGCGGACGGCGACGATGCCCTCGTTGTCCTGGACGGGCACCAGCCACGGCAGCTCGTACATGACCACGGGCAGACCACGGATCTGAGCTTCCGCGAGCGTCAGCTGGTAGCCCTCGATGATGCTCGTCGTCACGAAGAGGTGCGCCGCGTCGATCGACCGGATCAGCTCCTCACCACGGCGCGGCCCGACCACCTTGACGTGGTCGGACAGGCCCTTCTTCTCCACCTCGGCGGCGAGGTCCGCGACGGTGTAGTCCTTCCAGTCCGGTCCGATGACCGTCAGCTCGAAGTCGACCGAGAGCCGGCGCAGCTCCTGAGCCATGAGGAGCAGCTCGACCGGCTTCTTGGTGCGTGCGTCCAGGCGCCCCCACCAGACGAGCTCGATCCGTCCCTCGGGCGCGCTCTTCGTGACCTCCGCGCCGGCCGACTCGATCAGCAGCGGCGACGGCGGGTTCGGGAGGTAGACCGTGTGCTCGATGCCGCGGAGCTTCCAGTAGGCGACGTCGAGCGGAGACAGCGTGACCGTGGTCGCGAGCGCGTTCAGGTGGTCCGTCAGGAACGACGTCAGGTCGTTCTGGTCGTAGAACGGCCGCAGGCCGAAGTTGTGGATCCACCCGATCGTGGGCACACCCAGGGCGCGCGCCATCAGGGCGTAGGACGGCCACTGCCGGCTGTAGAGGATCTGCTGGTCGATGATGACGTCGACCGCCTCGTCCCGGCAGATCTGCGCCCACTCCTCGACGCGGGCGGGCAGGCCCTTGCCCTTCATCTCGATGAACTTCGCGCCCTCGGGCAGGCCGTCGAGCACGCTGTCCTTGCGGTGCGCGACGACCGTGACCTTGTACCCGGCCTCCAGGAGGAAGTGCGCCTGCGAGAGGAGAACGCCGGAGACGCCGCCGGTCGTCAGTGTCTTGGTGGTCAGCAGCACGCTCTTGACCGGGCGCTCACCCGCCTCGATCCGGGTGCCCGACGTCGCGAGGACGGGGAGGACCTCCGGGGTGTGGGTCACCGCCGCGAGCACGACGTCGGGCTGCGGCACCCGGGTGTGCAGCAGGTCCAGGCAGGCCCCGTGCAGGTCGCTGCTCATGTTCTTCTGCAGGAACCCGATCACGTTCGCGATGATCGACAGCCGCGCCGACTCGTAGCTCCGGATCAGCTCGTCAGGGTCCTTCCGGGTCCCCAGCAGGGACTCGAGCGCCGGGCGGATGACCTCGACGGAGTCGATCGCACCCATGTAGAAGGCGAACCGGCCGACGTCCGCGACCGCGTGCCCGCTCCCCCCACGGCGGAAGTAGTACCGGTAGAGCCGGTCCTGGATCGACACGTACTTTCGGGCGCGTGCCGCCGCGAGGAACATGATCGGGAGGTCGTTGACGCGCGGGAGCACCAGGTCGGCCGGGAGCATCTCGTAGACCTCGCGGAGCAGCGAGGTCCGGAAGAGGTAGCGCCACAGCTGCCCCTGGGCCGCCCTACCGACAGGAAAGAGCCCGTTGAAGACCTCGTCGCCGCTGAGCGACTGGTGGATCGGTGCCAGGCGCTTCTGGTAGCCGCCGACCTTCTGCCCGTCCGGGTTGATGACCTCGACGCCGAAGCCGACCAGGTCGGCGTCCGTCGCCTGCGCCTTCGCGGATGCCTTCTCGACGGCGTCCGGGGCGAACTCGTCGTCACCGTCCAGGAAGAGGATGTACTCGCCCTGCGCCGCCGTGATGCCGGCCCGTCGTCCCTGGAACGCCGAGCCGTTCTGCTCCAGCCGGATCAGCCGGACGCGCTCGTCCTGGGCCTGGTAGCGCGCGATGACCGCGCTCGTGCCGTCCGTCGAGGCGTCGTCCACGCAGATGACCTCGAACTGCTCCACCGACTGACGCAGACAGCTCTCGATCGCGTTCCCGATCCAGGTCTCGTCGTTGTGGACCGGAAGAACGATCGAGACGAGCGGTGGCGTGGTCAATGAGGTCTCCGAGGGTGGGTGCGGGGGCGCAAATCGCGGCAATCCTAGTGGCACGGGCACCTGCCGCATGAATCGCCGGCGCCGGCCGGCACCAGACGGGCGAGAGGTGTGCTCTGCCGTTCCCTCAGCCTACGTCGTCACGTACCGACGCTCGCAGCGGCGCGGTGGGCCAGCACGTCCTCGAGCAGGATCTGGGCTCGCGCGCCGAAGCTGTGCTCCTTGCGGACGTAGTCGGACAGCGCGCGCAACGACGTCTCGTCGTACCAGGCCTCGCTCGGCTCTGCGAGCACCGCGCTCAGGTCCTCGGCGGAGCTGAAGCGCGCCAGGCCGCGCTCCGGGAGGACGGTCCGGGTGATCTCGTCGAGCCCTTCGACCTCGTCGGTGAGCAGCCGGCCGCCCGAGGCGAGGACGTCGAACACCCGGTTGGAGACGAAGCCGAGGTCACGCATGTCGCCCCAGTGGTCGTTGAGCGCCCAGGCCGCCGAACGGTAGTAGCGGCGGAGGATCTCGTTGGGCACGTACGTCCCGGCGACCGCCTCGGGCGGCAGGAACTCCTCCCACTGCTCGCCGTAGACGGCGAGCGGCGTGCCGGAGGCCGCGGCGTGCATGACCACGGGCCGGGCCTCGCCCCGCGAGTTGCCCACGAACAGCGCCTTGCCGACGACCTCGGGAACCGGCTCGTCGTCGATGTAGAAGCGGTTCGGGTCGGTGCACTGCAGCAACGGCCGGACCGGCAGGTCCCACCTCGACGAGACGCCCCGTGCCCAGCTGTGGCTCGCCGCGTACCGGAGGTCGTAGGTCCCGAGCTCGCGCGCCGTCACCTCGTCGGGGTGGCTGATGACCCACGCGACACTGGTCACGTTCGTGGGCAGCGTCACCGCGAACAGCCCGCGCAGCGTCAGGACGACGTCGTCCGCGTACGAGCTGAACCGGGCGTCGTTGGACCGGTAGTCGACGACGGCACGCTGACCGAGCGAGCGCAGCGCGTCCGCCAGCGAGTTCGCGAAGTGGAAGTCGCCCCACTGGCGCGCACGATCCGCGGACGGGGCCGCGGTCTTGATCGCCCAGCGCAGTGCCGGCGGAGCCTCCACGACCTGGGCCCTGCCCGGCGCAGATCCGTCGGCCGGGAGCCAGAGCGCCCGGGTCCAGGACCGCTGCCGCTCGGGGGCGCTCAGCGCCGAGACGCCCAGGAAGACCGGGGCGAGGCCGAAGGACCGGTAGAGGTCGGCCGACCCGGACGGCACCCGCGGCCAGGACTTCTGGAACGCCAGGAGGTCTTCCTCCGGCTGGGCCGAGCCGTCGAACACGACGGTCCCGGAGGACTGTGTCCCGACCAGGCCCGGTACGACGACGACAGGGCGCCCCTCCTGCGCGGCGACGTGCTGGGACAGGCTGACGTCGGCCCACAGGTCGCCGGACCTGCCCTCGCCCAGTGCCGCGCGCACGGACTCGGTGCGGGCCAGCAGCGGGACCGGTGCTCCCGGCACGGTGAACCAGGGCGCGGGCCAGTCGATGCTGTCCGGGTGCATGCCGCCCAGGAAGGGGACCGGGTCCTTCCCGTAGGGCGGGTAGGCGATACCGGCGTCGCGGACCAGGTGCCGGCTGTTGAGCACGAGCGGGTGCACGACGGCGGCGCCCGACTCGGAGAGCGCCGCACGCCAGTCGGCGAGCGTCCCTTCCCTGAACCCGTTCCGCGCGGACAGCACGAGCGTGTGCTCGCCGCGGGAGCCGTGCACCGCCGCGGTGACGGCGGCGATGGTCCCCGCCCGGGCGCGCACCGGCACGACCCGCACGTCCCAGCGGGCCAGACGGGCCAGGGCCAGCCCGACCGAGGGCCGGCGACCGCCGGGCACGAGGAGGACGACCTCGACGGGCTGCTCGGGCCGGGACTCCGTGGCCCGCGCCACCGGGTCGATGGCCCCGAGGGCGGCGAGCACGTCCGAGGTCGAGGTGCAGTCGGTGACCACGACGCTGATCAGCCCCGGCACGGTGTCGACGGCCGGGCCGTCCTGCCAGGACGCCGCCGCGTCGTCGGCCGGCTCGGTCACCTGCGCCCGCAGGGCGTCGCGCACGTCGGGGAGGGTGACCCCGGCACGCAGCCAGCCTCCGTCGGGCGCCAGCGGCAGGGTCTCCGGGTCGCCGTCCTGGAGCAACGACTCCAGCGGGGCCCGGTCGGGCCGCCGCGAACCGTCGGCGGGTGCCGGGTCGAAGAGCGGCGACGTCGACCTCTCCCAGGCGCCGCTCGCACCCTCGAGGTAGGTGACCAGCGGGTCGGTCTCGCTGCGGCTCCACCGCCTGGGGTCGAAGCGGGACGGGAAGAACAGCGGGTGCGGGGACCGTCCCGCCTTCCTACCCTCCGAGACGTAGTCGCCGACCGCCTCTGCCGGGTCCGCGAAGGTCCGGCCCGCCTGGTACTGGTACCACTCCACGTCGAACACGCCCGAGGCGAGTATCCGCTCGGCGTCGGTGCCGGCCGGAGACTCCTCTTCGGGTGCCGCCGAGTCCTGCTCCACCTCGGACGACGTCGCTGGACCTTCTGGGGGTTGGACCACGCGGCAAGCCTAGTCGGACACCCGGGTCCGGTGTGAAGGCCCCCTCCCGACGCCTACGCCCGGGACCTCACAGCGCCCGCGCGTCCGACTCCAGCAGCACCGGGATCCCGTCCCGGACCGGGTAGGCCAGCGGCCGGTCCGGATCGGTCGAGTGCAGCTCCGGCTCGCCGTCCGGCCCGGTCGCGTCCACCAGCTCCGCGCCCGTCACGGGGCAGCGCAGGATCTGCCGCACCCACGGTTCCAGCTGGACGGTCGGGTCGGTGCTCATGCTGCTCCTCCTGCGTCGTCGGCCTCGGCACGCACCAGCGACAGGACGTCGTCGCGCACCTTGACCATGATGTCCTCGTCGGCGGCCTCGACGTTGAGCCGCAGCAGCGGCTCGGTGTTCGAGGCCCGAAGGTTGAACCACCACTGGGGGTGGTCGTCCCAGTGGGACACGGTAACCCCGTCGAGCCGGTCGACGACGATCCCCGGGTACGCGGCCTGGTAGGCGTCCAGCACCCGCTGGGTCGCCGCGGCGGCATCGGACACGGTCGAGTTGATCTCGCCGGAGGCGACGTACGGCTCGTACATACCGGCGAGCGCCGAGAGCGGGTGCTGCTGACCGCCGAGAGCGGCGAGCACGTGCATCGCGGCGAGCATGCCGGTGTCGGCGAAGAAGAAGTCCCGGAAGTAGTAGTGGGCGGAGTGCTCGCCGCCGAACACCGCGTCCCGCTCGGCCATCTCCGCCTTGATGAAGGAGTGGCCCACGCGGGTGCGGACGACCTCGGCCCGCGCCGCCGACAGGAGGTCGGGCACGGCCCGGGAGGTGATCAGGTTGTGGATCACCGTGGGCGTGCGGCCGGCGGCATGTTCCTTCTCCACCTCGCGGAGTCCCACCAGGGCGGTGACGGCCGACGGCGAGACGGCCACCCCGCGCTCGTCCACCACGAAGCAGCGGTCGGCGTCCCCGTCGAAGGCGAGCCCCAGATCGGCCTCGTTCGCCACGACGGCGGTCTGCAGGTCCACGAGGTTCGCCGGCTCGAGCGGGTTCGCCTCGTGGTTGGGGAAGGTCCCGTCCAGCTCGAAGTACAGCGGCACGATCTCCAGAGGCAGCGCCGGCAGGCCCGCTGCCTCGCCGAGCACGGCGGGGACGGTGTACCCGCCCATGCCGTTCCCGGCGTCGACCACGACCTTGAGCGGACGCAGCCCCGACAGGTCGACGAGGCCGCGCAGGAAGGTGGCGTAGTCGGTGAGGGTGTCGCGGTCGGTCACGGTTCCCGTCCTGGTGCCGGACGGCACGGCCGGCGCCGCGCCGGCTTCGTCGTCGTCCAGGATCGCCTGGGCGACCTCACGGATGTCGGCGAGGCCGCTGGCCTCGCCGACGGGCCGCGCACCCGCGCGGCACAGCTTGATCCCGTTGTAGGCGGCGGGGTTGTGGCTGGCGGTGAACATCGCGCCCGGCAGGTCGAGCGCACCCGAGGCGTGGTACAGCCCGTCGGTGGAGCACAGCCCGATGCGCGTCACGTCCACGCCCTCGGCGGTCAGCCCCGCGGCGAACGCCTCCACGAGCTCGGGGCCGGAGTCCCGCATGTCGTGGCCCACCACGACGGCGGGCGAGGCGTCGGCGTCAGCCGGCCCGGTGCCCGCTCCGGCCAGCACGACGACGCGGGCGAAGGCCCGGCCGATCGCACGCGCGACCTGCGGTGAGAGCTGGTCCGGGACAGTACCTCGGACGTCGTACGCCTTGATGATCTGGGAGAGGTCTGTTGCCACGCGGTCAGCCTACGCGGCGCCGGGGCCGCCGACGGAGGTACGGCACCGCTGACACGGTCAGCCGCTCACCCGGGACTGGTGCTCCGCCAGCTCCTGACGGGCCGCATCGGTCGCCGCGACGAGACGCCGCTGCGCCGTGTCGACTCGGGCGTCCAGGCGGTCCAGCCGTTCCGTGACGTCGGCCAGGCCCTGACGTGAGGCGACCTCGGTCAGGTCGTGCAGGACCCCTTCGAGGCCTTGCTTCAGCTGCAGCTCGAGTGATCGGCGGCCCGCACGGGAACGCCTGTCCATCAGGTACGCCGCCGCGGCGAGGAGGGCGAGGCCGACACCGGTCGCCACCAGGGCGACGGAGCCTTCGACGGCCGCCGCGACGGCCGCGACCACACCTGCCAGGACGAGTGCGGCAAGCACCAGGGTGAATACGGGCGGACGACGCATGAACTATCCCCTTCAGAGGTTCTGCTGGATGGACACGGCCCCCGTCGCCTCTCGCCGTCGAGCGGCACGAGCCGAGGACCAGGAAGGACGAGCCGGCTACGCGACGCGACCGGTCACAGGCGGTGCACCTTGTGGCCCGTCGCCGCGCCACGCGTGTCGAAGAATCGCTTGGACGCCTGCGCCAGGGCATCGACGTCGTACGAACGATGGTTCTGTACGAGCACCACCAGGTCGGCGTCGGCCACCGCTCGGTCCAGGTCCGCGACCCGGGGCAGCGACGTCGACCCGAGCCGCCACTCCTCGACCGCCGGATCGTGGAAGGCCAGGTGCGCGCCCTGGGCGAGAAGCGCCTCGCCGAGGGGGCGCGCCGGCGACTCGCGCTGGTCGGCGATGTCGGGCTTGTAGGTGACGCCGAGCAGCAGGACCGTGGACCCGCGCAGCGACTTGCTGTCCTCGTTGAGCACGTCCTGGATCCGACGGGCCACGTAGGCGGGCATCGTCGCGTTGATCTCCTGGGCGAGCTCCACGAAGCGGAACGGGTAACCGAGGCGGGACCGCACGTTGTGGCTCAGGTAGTTCGGGTCGATCGGGATGCAGTGCCCGCCCACACCGGGACCGGGGTAGAACGCCTGGAACCCGAAGGGCTTGGTCTTGGCCAGCCCGATCACGTCCCACAGGTCGATCCCCAGCTCGTGGCAGAACCGGGCCATCTCGTTCACCAGCGCGATGTTGATGTGGCGGTAGGTGTTCTCCAGGAGCTTGGCGGCCTCGGCCTCCCGCGTGCCCTTGGCGACGACCACGGTCTCCACGAACTTCCCGTAGAAGTCCGCGGCAAGCGTTGAGGCCTCCGCGGTGGAGCCGCCCACCACCTTGGGGGTGTTGTGCATCCCGTAGACCGGGTTGCCCGGGTCGATGCGCTCCGGGGAGAACGCCAGGTGGAAGTCGGTGCCGGCCCGGAGTCCGCTGACCGACTCCAGGATGGGCTGGACCACCTCTTCGGTGGTGCCCGGGTAGGTGGTGGACTCGAGGACCACGAGCGTGCCCGTCCGGAGGTTGCGCGCGATGGCGTGCGTCGCGCCCGTCACGGCACCGAGGTCAGGTCCGCCGTCCGGGGACAGCGGCGTCGGCACGCACACGACCACGACGTCGGCCGTCTGGATCACGGCCTCGTCGGCCGAGGCTCTGAAACCGTCCGCGAGCAGCTCCGCGATCGCGTCGTCGGACAGATCGTCCACGTGGGACAGGCCGGCGTTGAGGTCGGCGACGACCCGCTCGTTCACGTCCAGGCCAACCACCTCGTACCCGGCGCGAACGGCGGCCTGCACCAACGGGAGACCCACGTACCCGAGCCCCACGACGACCAACATCGACATACCGCATGCCTCTCATGTTCGGAGCCGTGCGACCTGGGGACTCGCGGTCCGACGTTGGGGCGAGCGGATCACGGCCCGAGCATCCTATGGCGCTTTCGGGCCCCGGATCGCGCGCTCCGGAGCCTGCTGGCGTGGTCCGTGGGGAGATCTCAGGTCAGGGCGCGGGCCGAGGTCGAAAAATTTCACCCACGAATTCACCACCCGGCGCTCCGCGCTTCCGGGCAAGTTGTCAGGTTCCGTTCCGAACAGTGAAGATGAGGCCGCCTGAGGCGTCGGTCCCGCAGGCACCTCTGAAGGGAACCCCCTTGACGACCGCAGCATCTTCTGCCGCTGAATCCACGAGCGCCGGTATCCGACGCGTCGACACCGACGTCGCGCGCGGCCTGGCCAGACAGATCACCAAGCGCCGCGACCACCTCCGCGCAATGGCGTACACCGCGGGGCGGACACGGTCCGACTCGTTCCGGCGGGTCATAGCCGCCGGTATCGCACCCGACCTGACCTACGAGGAGCTCCGGGACGTCGCGCGCGCCTCCGTGAGCGATGCCGCACGTTTCGGGCGCAAGCGTCCCGGCTGGTGGCGTGCGCTCGCGATGACCGTCGGCTACCAGAATCTCGCCCCCGAGGACCTCGCCGACGCCGCGCGCATGTACCGGGTCGCCAGACGTCTGGCACCGAGCACGACGTGGCGTCCCGACGAGACACGGCTCTACCTGCAGCTGCTCCAGCTCACGGGCGCGTTCGACGAGCTGGAGTCCGAGCTCGCCGCGCTCCAGGAGATCCGTGAGGACGACCGACTGACGCTCGAGATCGACCTGGCCGCAGCCCGGCACGGTGTGGGCAGCGAGGAGTGGAACCGCACGCTGGACGGTCTCGTGGGGCGCTGGGGCGTGCGCCCCGTACGTCTGACCCGTGCCGGCGCGACACCCTTCGACGCTCTCGCCGCTCCCGGTCCCAGCGGGACCGAGGACGGACCCCTGGTCACCGTGGTGATGTCCGCGTTCCGCCCCGGCCCGGAGATCTTCTCGGCCGTGCAGTCCATCCTCGACCAGACCTGGGGCAACCTCGAGCTGCTCGTGCTGGACGACGCCTCGGGGCCCGAGTTCGACGGCGTCCTCGGCGACGTGGCCGGCCTCGACGAACGGGTCCGGGTCCTCGTCCAGCCGCAGAACCGCGGGACCTACGCCGCGAGGAACCGCGCGTTGCGCGAGGCGCGGGGCCAGTTCATCACGTTCCAGGACTCCGACGACTGGTCACACCCCGAACGGATCGCGCGTCAGGTGCAGCCGCTGCTGGAGGACAGCGGGGTGCACTCGACGATGAGCCGGTCCATCCGGTGCACGGAGGATCTCGGCTTCCAGCACCTGGGGATGCCGACGAGCCGCAAGAACGCGTCGTCGCTGATGTTCTCCTGGTCGGCGGTCGAACGGGTCGGTGGGTTCGACCCCGTGCGCAAGAGCGCCGACACGGAGTTCCTCGAACGGCTCACCGCGGCGCTCCCCGGCAGGCAGGTCCTGCTCAGGGACCAGCTCGCCTTCGTCCGGCTGACGTCGGGTTCGCTCTCCCGCGGGGACTTCCGCGCCAGCTGGGTCCACCCGTCACGCAAGGAGTACGCGGAGGCCTTCAAGGCGTGGCACCAGCAGATCCGGGCCGGTGCCGACCCGTTCGTCTCGGCCGACCCGGCACGACGGACGTTCCGGGCGCCGCAGAGGTTCACCAAGGACACGGGCATCCCCGTCGAGACACCCGACCTGGACGTGGTCCTGGCCGGCGACTTCCGCGGCGACTCGCACACCGCGGTGCCGCTGTACGACGAGCTCGTCACGCTGGTCGAGCAGGGCGTACGGGTCGGGATCATGCAGATGGAGCTCGTCGGCCGACCGGTCGCCACCTCGCAGCCGCTGTCGCCCGAGTTCCGCCGGCTCATCGAGGACGGCACCGTGGTCCACGTCCTGCCGACCGACGACGTGCACACGGATCTGCTGCTGATCCACGACCCCGCGGTCCTCCAGCTTCCGACCATCGAACCCCAGTCTCTCGACGCCGGCAGGGTGGCGATCCTCGCCCACCGCGGTGGGGCCGAGTCGACGAGCGGCGCGCTCTGGTCCGCACGGGACGTCACGGCGGCGGCCCTGGACCTGTTCGGCTCGGCGCCCGCCTGGATCCCGGCAGGCCCCGACGTCCGGGCAGAGCTCGCGGACGTACCCGGGCTGGTGGTGCACGACGTCGACGCCGTCGATCCCGTGCTTCCGCACCTGTGGGCGGCTCGCCGGCGACGCACGCCGTCCGGGCAGCCGACCGTCGGGTTCGCGTCCTTCGAGGGCGCCGACCTCTGGCCGACGTCCGACGAGGACTTTCTCGCCGCGTACCCTGTCGCGGACGACGTGGACGTCCGGCTGCTCGGGGCGGTCGAGCACGCACCGAGGACCGTGGGCCAGGCCCCCGCACTCCGGCCACCGACCGAGTGGCTGATCTACCGGAACGGGGACCTCTCGCAGCGCCAGATGCTCCAGCAGCTCGACTACGTCCCGTGCTTCCCGGCCGACACGGTCCGGCAACCCCCGGCGTATCTGACCCGCGCCATGGCCGCCGGCAGCGTCGCGATCGTCCCGGAACGTTTCCGCCCGTTCTACGGCGAGGCCGCCACATATGCCACCCCCGGAGATGTCCTGGCGCTGATCCGGCACCTGGAGGCGCATCCCGCGGAGCGCTCGGAGCTGGTGCACGCGGCCGCGCGTCACATCGACGCACACCACGACGCGGGCCGGTTCGTCAGGCTGGTGACCAGCCTGCTCCCGGGCGGAACCCGGACCGGCCGCGCACCAACGGCTGCGGCCCCCGGCCTCCGGCCTCATCGGCCCACATCGTGACCTGACCGCAGTTGGGCGCCGGGTGAGCGGCGAGAGCCGCTCACCCGTTCGCCCGCCCGCGCAGGTATCAGCGGCTGAAGACCGCTCCCGCCCGGTGGGCGAGCACGTCCTCGAGCAGCACCGCTGCGCGCGCGCCGAACCCGTGCTCGGTCCGGACATGCTCGGACAGCGCATGCAGCGCCGCGTCGTCGTACCAGGCGTCGCTACCCTCGGCAAGAACGGAGTGCAGCTCCTCGGGCGTCGTGAACCGGGCAAGGCCCCGTTTCGGCCACACCGGACGGAAGAGCTCGTCAAGGCCGTGGACGTCGTCGGTCAGCAGCCGCCCGCCCGACGCGAGGACGTCGAAGACGCGGTTCGAGATGAAGCCGAGGTCGCGCATGTCGGGCCAGTGGTCGTTCAGCGCCCAGGCCGCCGAGCGGTAGTAGCGACGTGCTATCTCGTTCGGGACGTACGTACCGGCGATCACCTCGGACGGGAGGAACTTCTCCCAGCGCGACCCGTAGACCGCGACCGGTGTGCCCGAGGCCACCGCGTGCACAGCCACCGGGCGGGCCTTGCCCCTCGAGTTGCCCACCAGCACGGCCTTGCCGACGACCTCCTCGACCGGCTCGTCGTCGATGTAGAACCGGCTCGAGTCGGTGCACTGCAGCAGCGGCCGCACCGGGAGACCCCACCGGGCCGAGGTGTCACGCGACCAGGTCAGGCTCGCGGCGTACCGGAGGTCGTAGCCCGCGAGCTCGCGGGCGGTGACCTGGTCGGGGTGGCTGATGACCCACAGGACGCCCGTCACGTCGGCGGGCAGCTGCGCGGCGCGCAGCCCGCGGAGCATGAGGACCACGTCGTCGCGGTAGGACGTCTCGCGGCCGTCGTTCGGCCCGTAGTCGACGACCACCTGCTGGCCGAGACCGCGCAGGGCGGCGGCAAGCGATCCGGCGAAGTGGAAGTCGCCCCACTGGCGGGCGCGCTCGTCGGCCGGCATCGCCGTCTTGATCGCCCAGCGCAGCGCAGGGGGCGCTTCACGTACCTCGAGGTCCGCGGATGCGCCGCCGGGCGTGAGGTCCGCACCGCCCGGCGCGGACAGCCACATCGCACGCGTCCAGGACTTCGGCTGGTCCGGCACGGTGAGCGCAGCCAGCCCGGTGAACACAGGGGCGAGGCCGAAGGTCCCGAACAGGTCCGCGGAGCCCGACGGCACGCGGCGCCACGCGGCACGGAACGCGAACAGGTCGGCCTCCCGCCCGGCGGTGTCGTCGAACCCACCCCGAGCAGAACGGCCGGCGACGAGGTCAGCGGCCACCACGACCGGGCGCCCCTCGTGCGCGGCGAGCCGCTGCGACAGGTCGATGTCGGCCCACAGAGCGCGTGGCCCGCCCTGCCCCCGCACGGCTCGCACGGAGGCCGTACGAGCGAGCAGCGGTGCCGGGGCACCCGGCACCGGGAACCGGGCAGGCCACGGCACGCTGTCCGGGTGCACACCACCGAGGAACGGCACCGGGTCCGTCCCGTGCGGCGGATAGGCCACCCCCGCGTCGCCGATCAACAGGTCACCGTCCAGCACCACGGGGTGCACGGCAGCGGCGCCGGACTCCGTGAGCGCGACCAGCCAGTCGCGCAACGTTCCCTCCCGGAAGGTGTGCCGCGCCGACATCAGCAGCACGTGCTCGCCCCGGGCCTCCTGGGTGGCTGCTTCGACCGCCGCGGAGACGCTCTGGTCGGCAGGTGCCGGCACGACCCGGACCTCGTCCCGGGCGAGACGAGCCAGTGCCAGCCCGACCACGGCCTGACGACGTTCGGCGGGGGCGACCAACAGCACCTCGACGGGCTGTGCGGGCTGGTCGTCCCCCGAGCGAGCGGCCTGAGCGATCCCGTCGAGCACGGAGGTGACGTCGGCCGTGGTGCCGCAGTCCACTACCACCACGCTGATGAGACCGCTCACGGTGTCGGCTGCCGGAGGGCCGTCCCACGTCGTGTCATCGCCCAGCTCGCGCAGTTCGCTCAGCTCGCGCAGCTCCGACCGGAGCGCCTCGCGGACGTCGGTCAGTGTCACCCCGTCACGCAACCAGCCGGCGTCGCGCGTCAACGGCAGGGCTGCACCAGGGCCGTCGTCCTCCACGAAGGCCAGCAGCGGGCTGCGCTCGGCGCCGTCCAGGTCGCCGGGAGACGCCGGCTGGAAGAGCGGCGACGTCGCGGCCTCCCAGGCGTTGTCCGCCCCTTTGAGATAGGTGGCGAGCGGATCGGTCTTGTCGCGGTCCCACCGCTGGGGCCGGAAGTACTGAGGGTCGAAGAGCGGGTGGGGCCACCACCCCGACATCCTGCCGTGTTCGAGGTAGTGCCGTGCCGCGGCCGCGGGGGTCTCGAACGCGGTGCCTGCCTGGGCCTCGTACCACTCGGCGTCGAACAGGCCCGAACGGAGGACCGTCAGTACGGCTGTCTTGGTTACGGGGGTGCTCATCGGTCCGCCCCTCGGCGGTGAGCCGTCTGGCCAAGGCCATCCGCGAGGGTCGTGATGAGCCTGGTGAGGTCTAGAGCCACGGCGTCAGCGTAGCGGTGGGGAGTTGGACGGACGACGTGCTTCCGCGGGCGGCTCCCCGTCCCTGGCCGAAGCACGAGGTGCCCCGACTGCCGGCTTCCAGCGGTCGGGGCACCCCGATTCGGTGCGAGCTTGTGTCAGCCGATGGCGCTCCCGAAGGCCGCGCCGACAGCGGGTAGGCCCGACGTGCCGGGCTGGTAGGTCACCACCGGGTCCGCACCCCCGTCGACGAGAGTGGTCAGGGGCACGCCGTAGACCCTGCCGTAGCTACCACCACCCGGCTGACCGACGTACAAGTGCGTGCTCGAGCCGAGGAGCGCGTTACCCGTCGAATCCCCAGCCTGCGGGGTACCCGGCAGCACGTCGCCGGGATGGATCAGCGCCTGGAAACCGGCCGCCCCACCGAGCGCCGAGACGACGGAGACCGAACCGCCCCGTGCCGCGCCGGCTGCCCCCGAGGTGTCACCCGGCGTACCGGCCGCCACGAGCAGTGAGGTGTTGGTGGCCACACCCCCCGGCGTGCGGTTGACGACGGAGACTGCGGCCCCAAAGCGGTCGTCTGCGGCGGGCTCGCCATCCATCACCGGACTGCCGGGCCGGGCCTGGCGGAGCGACGTGACCTCCGCCCAGGCGCTGCTCGGCGTGAGCTCGAAGGTCACGACGCGCCCCGCGGCAGCGAGAGTCCCCACCGCTTCGCCCGGGACGCCGACAGCGAGGAGCGAGCTGTTGTCCGTGGCGCCCTCGCGGCGGAACTGTGCGACATCCACCGACTCACCGAACCTGTCACCCTCCTCAGACGTCGCGGAGACGTCGGCGAGGTCCTGGTGCAACGCGGCGATCTCGCTGTACGCGCCGTTCTCCGGGTGACGGATCACCGAGACCAGACCGGCGTTTGCCTCGCCATCGGTCCCGCCCCCCTCACCAGGTACGCCGATGGCCATGTACCGGCCGTCGGCGGCGACGGAGTAGCCGAACTCGTCGTAAGCCTCTCCACCGCCGCGCAGGCCGCCAACACCCTGTCGGAGGATGATCGCGGACTCGACGGGCTCGGCGCCGGCAGGGAACTCCTCCGACTGCACGTAATAGGCGATGCCCGCGTCGAACGTCGTGCCGAAGTTCTTGCCGGGCACGCCGATCAGGACGTACGGCTTGCCGCCGTCGGTCCGGCCGGCCGCAACGGAGAAGCCCATTCGCTCGTTGGCCTGCTCGAGGGCGTCCCGGATGGCACCGACGCCAGAACCCTGTCGAAAAGCGGTACCAGGTGTCGCTCCGGCAGCGAGCAACCCGTCCGGATGTCCGTGCGTGACATGGACCAGCCCCGCGGCCGCATTCTCGCCGCGTGTCTCCCACGGGGCGCTGATGACGAGGTCCGTGCAGCCGTCCAGATCGCGGTCGTACGTGGCGATACCGTACCCGAACCGATCGCCTGCCTCGGCATCGTCAAAGATGCTGGGTGAGTTCTGTGTGATCTCCGCGACGCCCTTGTTGCCGCCGTAGATCACCCGCACCAGACCGGCCTGCGCGAGGCCGTTCACCGTGGCGTCCGGGTCGCCGATGGCGACGTCGCGGATACCGTCGCAGTTGAGGTCGACCAGCTCACCGCGCGTGGCGGTCGCGGTGACCCAGTCACGCACGTCACCCACCGCCGTCATGACGGCGCCCGTGCGAGTCTCGGTAGGGTCGCTGCCGAAGCAGCCACGCTGCCAGGATCGGCTGACAACCGCGACCAACTCTGTGCCAGAACCGCCCGATCGCAAGGCGGGGGCACCGGAGTCGCCGGCGCAGAGGACCGCACCCGCCTGGCCCGCGATGCCGATGTCGCTGCCGGTGACCTGGTCGACGGTGAAGTTGCCGGAGTGACGCTGGAGCGGTGACCACTCGGTGGCGGTCCTGCCGTACCCGGGTACCTGGACTTGATCGGCCACCGCCGGCGTCGTCGCGCCGACCGTCGCGGGCACGATGCCGGTGACCGGAACGCCCAGCCGCGCGAGCACAAGGTCACGCGTCTCGTGCGGCACGAGCTCAACGACCCGCCGCACCTGGCCAGCCGTGCCGGTGAGATCGATCCGGCCGATCGTCGCCGTGGTCTCCAGGGCGGGCTTGCCGGCCGCGACGGGAATACCGACGGCGAGGTCCTCGACGAAACAGCTCGCCGCGGTGAGGATCCACTCCGGGTCGACGAGCGCACCCGTGCAGGCCCGCTGGCCGTCACCGATGTCCAGCCGCGCCGTGAATGTCTGCTCCCCGACAGAGGGAGACCCTACGACCGCGCCGGCCACCGGTGCTCCGACCGAGAGCGCAAGCAGCAGCGCCACAGGTGTACTCAGCCAGCGCGTTGGCGGTCCAGACCCCATGTTCATCTCTAGAACCGCCGATCTGCTACAAGTGCGTAGCCGGGAGAAGCAACGAGATAACTGCGCAGGTCAACCTCTCCCTTGCCGGGATCGGCGATGATGCGCTCCACACGGGGCGCCGCCCACTCCTCCGTGGGCGGCTTCCCGATGAAGAGCTCGTACGTTGCTTCGACGCGATTACCGACCACGGTCGGAGTCGTCCACAGGTACTCGGCGACGGCCTGGCGCCCCTCGGCCTCGACCCGTCCGACCAGGGCATCGACCGTCGTATCCGGCAGCGTGCGACCAGCGATGTCCTCGTAGGCGGCGATGACAAATGCCTCGTTCGTCCCGCCCACATAATCGAAGTACGGATCAGACCAGACCAGGGCAGGTTTGATCAGGTCGATGCTCCTGCCGTTCGCCACCTCGCCGACGAGGCGGTTCAGCTGGGTCTCGCCCGGGTCGCGATCAAGGGTCGTCCGGAACGCATCGATGATTCGTCGCTCCCGGTACTCCGTCGACGTCTCCACCCAGGCGGCAAGTGGGCGCCCGCCCTCCGCAAGCACGACCGGTGCCCACTCGGCGATCTCCTCGGCCGTCGCCGGCCGGCCCAGCAAGTCAGCGACCGTGGCCTGCACCAGGTTGCGAGCCGTCAGATAGTCACCGATCTCGACCTCAGCCCAGTCACGGACATCGTCCACGCGGCTGCCGACCGCACCCGTGCGTGTCTCAGTCGGATCCACGCCGAAACAGCCGCCCTGCCAGGATCGGCTGCCGATCGCCACCAGCTCGACGCCGCCTGCCGTCGGGCGCAGTAGCGGCCCACCAGTGTCGCCAGCACAGATCGCCGCATCGCCGATCCCGGTGATCGCGACATCGCCGGCGGCCACCGAGTCGACGGTGAACGCACCAGCGTGCCGCCGCAGGGGAGACCACTCTGTGGCGGTGCGACCGAAGCCGGACGCCTGCAACTGCTCGCCCGCCATCGGGACGTTCTCGGCAATCATGACCGGGGCAACACCAGTGACGGCGCCGTCGAGTTGGAGCAACACCAGGTCCCTCTCGCTGTGAGGTACCAGCGCGACGACCTCGCGCACCTGTCCGGTGTTCGTCGTCAGGTCCGCACGGCCGATCGTCGCGGTCGTCGCCAGCTCGGGCGGCCCCGCGGGCACCTCCAGCTCGACCGCGGGATCCTCGACAAAGCAGCTCGCGGCTGTCAGCACCCATGAGGGCGCAACCAGTGCACCCGAGCAGGAGCGCTGGCCCTCGCCGATGTCGAGACGAGCGACGAAGCCGTTTGCGGAGTCGTCCGGAACACCAACAGCACCCGACGCTGCCGGAGCGGCCAATGGAGCAACAACCAGGAACGAGACCACAAGCGGGACCCCGACCAGGCAAGCCTTCTGCCACCCGCTGAGTGCAGCCGAGTGAGATGAGCCAGTCATCGGCTGACCCGGATCTCGAGCAGCATCGCCTCGGCGCCCCCGGCACCCTCGCCGATTCCTCGGAACAACTCGTTGGGCCCGAACTCGTACTCGTTCGTCACGCCGGCTTCGTTCGTGGTGATCTCCGTCGTGGCGTAGTCATTGGTCGACACCGAGTACGCGCGCGGCAGCTCGAGCGTCAGATACCCCTCATCCCCGGTGACCCGGAAGCAGACGTAGGGGCTGGACAGGCCCCGGACACCGACCTCCAGCAGGTTGTCCCCCGTGCAGTCCGCCAGCACGATGTGACCGTCACCCCGCTTGAGCAGGAAACCCTGCTCCTCCAGGATCTGGTCAGCACCGGGGTAGTCAAAGTCCTCCACCGCGAACGGCGGCAGCTCGTCCGCTGCTACCTCGGCCGGGACTGCAGCGGGCTGAACCGCACCCGCGGGTGCCAGCGTCGCCAGCCCGGCCACAGTGGCGGCAGTCCCGAGCACCAAACCCGTCACGACCATCAAGACTCGTCGCATGTCTCGCTCTCTCTTCTCAGGTGGAACCATCAACGATCAGCTGGACCGGTCCTTCGATCCGCCCCTCAGGTGTTCAGCCCGACGAAGAAGCCGAGCGCCCCCGTGATGTAGTCGTGCGCCGCCAGCCCGACCTCGTCCGCCAAGGTCAGACCACCAGGAATTTGCTTGAGGGCCCTTTCGGCGCCCTTCCCTGCACCGAGGAAAACTAGGCCCATGATGGTCGTACCGAGGGACGTCTGGTACTGCTTGCTCTCAGCTCCGTACACCTTGTAGTTCAGGGCTGTGGACCAGATCGCCGTACCCGTGGAGACGAGGCCCAGAATGGTCCCGACAGTGGCGGTCGCACCTCCGGTGAAGGGGGCCGCGATGGCGCACCCCATGGCGATCAGACCGGTCACGTCGCTCGTGATGTCGAGCCACTTGATCCACTCACGATCGTTGCGGTCCTCCCAGTACTCCTGCGGCGGCAGGCATACGCCCGCGTACTGGACGTCGCCAGACAGCGTCGGGTCGGAGTCGGCCGGGTGGGTGCCGGCCGACTCGTGCTGACGAGCCCTCTCCGCGGCCTCACGTGCTCGCGCAGCCGCCTCCTGGTGAGCGATCTCGGTAGCAATCTGGCGTGCCTGACTCGCTGCGACGGACGCGGCCGCGGCGTCAGCTCCGGCCTGGTAGGCAGCGGCCTGGGCGCTGGACGCCGAAGCCTGCGCGCTGGCCGAGTAGTTGACGGCCTCGTTCGCGGCGACTGTCGCCTCCCGGGCCGAAAAGTTCGCCGACCGCTGTGCCGACCGGGCCACCGCCGCGGCTTGCCGGGCCGTCGCTGCCGACTGCGCGGCATCGGCTGCCGACTGGTCCGCGAGATCGGCATTCTCTCTGGCCTCCTCGGCCAGCCCGGCGGCGTCGGCCGCGTAACCGGTCGCCCGGGACGCCCATCGAGTTGCATCCGTAGCGGCACCCCGCGCCAGAGCGGCCGCCTCGGAGGCGCGTGCCGCGTCCTCCCACGCCTTGGCTGAAACGCTCGAAGCCTGGGCGATGGCGGCTCTGATGGCGCTGACGTGCGTCGCACGGTCGTGGTCGATCTGCGCCGCATCGAACTGCCACCGGGTGACGAACGAGCGCCGCATGGTGCTCGAACCCTGGAGAACGATGCGCGCCGCAGCCTGCGTGTACGGTCCCCCAGTCTCGAGGATCTGCACGGCCTTGACTCGGTCGTCCTCCTTGACGGCCTCCACGAGCCCGACCTTCAGGAAGGCGTGCAGCGCCGACGCCGTGCCGGTCTGCAGAGCCGCGACCGCGGCGGCTCGGACTGCGGGGCCAGGGTCCTCCGCGAGGACCTGGACGATCGCGACCCGGTTCGATTCCGCGGCGGCTTCGACGGCGCCGGTCTCGATGAAGTTCCGCGCGGCCCCTGCGACCGTGCTGCCCAGGGCGTCGGCCGCTGCCTGTGCGACGTCCGACACGGAGATCTGTGCGGCGAACAGCACCGTCTCGCGATCATCCTGGTCCTGCGCGATGCCGCGATCCGCGTCGAGCCAGTTCACGACGTCCTCGTCAGCACCAGCGAGGGCGAACTCCGCCGAGCTCCGGGTCCAGGGACCCCGCGCGTCGAGCAACCGTGTTGCGGCGCTTCTACCCGACGCGACCGCTTGCGACATGTCGCCGTTCGCGAGCGCCTCCTCCGCCACACTGATCAGGGACTTGACCTCGTCGTCGAGTTGGGCCTCCTGCGTCTGCACGGCGAGGACCTCTGCGGTGCGCTCAGCCTCCAGAAGCGCAGTGGCCTGAGCCGCGACGGTGGCGGTGCCCTCGTCATCGGCCAGCCGGGCATCTTCTGCTTCCCGGGCGGCGGACTCCACCGCCCGTGCCTCGGCGACGGCCTCCGCCGCTGCTTCGGCGGCCTGCACCGCGGCCGCAGCGGCCTGTGTCGACCGGTTCGCGAAGTCGACTGCCTCGCCCGCGTGGTCGGCCGCCTCATCTGCGGCGTCGGCGGCGTTGTCCGCATGATCCGCAGCGCTGTTGGCCGCGTCGCGGGCAATCCTCGCGGCGGACGCGGCCTGGTTCGCCAGCGATTGTGCCCGGTTCGCCGCACGCGTGGCCTGCGCCGCAGCTGCGGATGCCTCCGCGGCCGCCGCACGCGCCTCCGCCGCCTCCGACTGCGCGACCCCCGCCGCCTCCGCAGCCGCTGCAGACGCTGCGGCAGCCTCGGCAGCGTGCGTGGCAGCTCCGGCCGCAGCGGCACTCGCCGCCCCTGCCTGACTGGCTGCCGTCGCGGCGTGGTTGGCTGCGGTCGCCGCGGTACGCGCACGCCCCGCAGCATTCCTAGCCGTCTCGGCGGCATTTCGTGCGGCGGACGCCTTCGAGGCGTCGTCGGAAGCTGCGATGGCAGCCCGGTACGCGCGCGCGGCGGCACTGCCGGCCGATGCGGATGCCGACGCCGCTGACTGGGCGGCAGCAGCTGCCCTGCGGGAGGCCACCTGCGCCGTGTGCGACGCCGTCACCGCCGTCGAAGCGGCGGCCGCGGCGCCGCGAGCTGCCTGCGCCGCCTTGTTGGCTGCCCGCGCAGACCTGTCCACGTCGTCCGACGCTGCCTGCGCCTCGGCCCGCGCCTCGAGAGCGGCTGCCTTGGCCTTCTCTGCGGCTGTCACCGCCTGTTCCGACAACGCGACCGCCTGCTCGGTCTTCAGGGCAGCGCGACGTCCCTCGTCCTCGACGATGTTCACCAGCTGCTCGATCGTCGCCGACTCCTCGTCCCGGGCACGGGCGATGTACTGGCCCGTGTCGAGGAACCAGCGGATCGCACCGGGGCTGCCGTCGCTCAGAGCTCTCTCGCCGTAGGTGCGGACCTGAGGTGAGGCGGACGACAGGATCGTCACTGCCTGGACCCGATCGTCCTCCTGTCGGGCGATCGTCTGCCCCTCGTCGATGAATGCCTGCAGGGCAGCGCGACTCCCGTCCGCCAGTGCCGCGGTCCCAGCGCGCTCGACGGCAGGTCCGCCGTTGTTCAGCACCACCGTCACCGCGACCCTCAGGTCTTCCAGCACGGCAGTCTCGTAGCCACTCTCGAGGAAGGCATCGATCGCCGCGGAGCCACCGGAGAGGGCGGCCACGGTCGCATCCCGGGCAGCGGACCCAACGAACGCCAACGTCGCGACAAGCGCGACCCTGTTGTCCTCCTCCCGGGCAGCCGGGAGGACCTCGTTGAGGAAGGCGGTGACATCGGACGCGGTACCAGCGAGGGCAGTGGCCGCGGCCAGACGAACCGCCTTGCCCCCGGTCTTGTACGCCCATACCGTCTGCCCACGCTCGGTGTTCGGCAGATCTGAGTCCGCCGGCACATCAGCCTCCAGCCCGAACGCCGACCGGGCGCCCAGGGGCGTGCACGTCGGCAGGGTCCCGAGTGCCGCGACTCCAGCGAAGACAGTCAGCGCTTGACGCCTGCTCAGGATGAAGCGTGAATTCGATGACATGGTGCTGTCCTCTCAGGCGAAGGATCGTCCGGAACTCAAGACGTGGGGAACACCCGGCTCGGCAGATCGCCGCGTCGGAGGACACCCGGACGGGCGGGCTGGTGGGTGATCACTGACGCCACGGGGATCACACGAGGACTGATCACAGCCGTGAGCGTAAAGACCTGTACGGGCGACCGACACCGTCCGGAGGTTGGTACCAACCCCCGGTCTGTCGCACCAACCTTGAGGGGGTCCCCGACTTTCACCCGGGTGGTTGTCCGTTTCACCCGGGCTTTTTCGTCCTCGCACTCCTTTTCAAAGGTTTGCCCAACTACGGTCCTGTTTGTCGTATCAACGTTTCCGGGGGGACTCATGGGCACTACGGCGGCACCTGGCTTCACCACGTCCAACCGGCGTGCACTGCAAGCCATCGAACGCACAGGGGGCATCACCGCGGCTGCCGCCGACCTTGGGATCTCCAGCACATCGATCGACAAGCATCTGGCCAGGCTCCGGACCGTGTTCGCGGACGACCTGATCGTCTTCACCGGGCGGGACACATTGGTCACGCCCCTGGGTACGCAGGTCCTCGGGCTCGTTGACACCCTCTTCGAGGTCCACGCCGAGATCGCCTCCCTGACCCCTTCACCTCTGGCAGTCGGGCGGGCGGGAAGCCGCTCGCCCGATGCCTCGGTCAGGGTTGGCTGATGGGCTATGTGCACGGGACACCCGCCTGGATGCGGCCGCACCGTACCGGCGAGCGGCAGACGTTCTGGGGTGTCGTCCCAGCTGGGCCCACCTCGCGGGGGCTGCCCCCGCACCCTCGGGACGTACCGCTCCCCCCGACTTTCGCGGACTGGTACACCATGGCCTCGACACACCTCGGACGCGCGGAACAGGTGGACCTCGGCCTGGCGCGGCTGGCGGCCGGCGGTGCCCTGACCCTGGTCCAGCTGGTGGGCGCTCTCCCGGGCGCGGCATTCCTCGCCGCGTCGCTCGGGCTCCCGGTCGATCGTCCGTCCATGGCTGCCGTGCTGTCCGGGGTGGCCCTGCTGGTCGTGAGCTGGGGCACATGGGCCTGGTATCGCCGTCGGTGGACGCGCGCCTGGGAGCTGCGGAAAGCATGGTCGCTGGCGATCCATGACGAGGCCGTGCTCGCCCTCCCCGCGGAACAGGTCGCACCCGGCGCGGAGCGAGACCCCGACACGGATCCCGAGTCGGTGCACCCCTTCCGGGCCGTCCGGCAGTTTCCGGTCGCCGAGCGCCCGTTCGTGCCCTCGGTGTACGGCTCGTACGGCCACACCTATCGTGTCCGCGGCCGGGAAGAGCTCCGCGGCTGGCTCTACAGCGTCCTGCTTCTCGGTCTGGTAGTCCTCGTGGTGCTGTCGGCGGGCCTGCGGGACGCGGGCGGGACGCCCCTGCTGCTGGTGTCCGTCGTGCTCCTGCCGACCGTCGCCGGCGCGTGGTACCGCTACGTGCGGCGGATGCGCTTCGCTCATCGCATGGCGCTGACGGAGACCCGCGACCGTCAGCGGTGGATCGGCGAATCGATGCTGTCGGAGGCAGCCGCCTCGGGCACGGGACGGACGAGCACGCCGATCGAGACCACCGGCCCGCGTGCTCCCGACGAGGAACCACTGATCGTCCCGCTGCGCGTCCTGCCGTCCCAGCCACCCGTCACGGGAGGCACCGTCATTCCGCCTGGGCGGTGGACCCTGGCACTCTCCTACGACGATCAACACGTCAGCCTGACGCCGTCCGACCCGGCGGAACGCCGACGCGACCTCGTCGTCACCGGGCTGATCAGCGGCGTCCACCCCGGTGTCCTGGGCGGTCGCACTCCGTGGTACTGGCTGGTCCTCGCCGACGGAACCCACGTTCCGGTGAAGTGCCCACCGACGCGGGCACTGACGGCCGCGGCCGAGTTCGCGGGCATCGAGGTCGCCAGCCCTCGCATGGTCGTGTAGTCGACCGCGCCATCCACCGACGCCTGTCCAGGTCCCCTGCCCGGTACCCGCACCCGCCCGCCGCACGGCGTCCAGGAACCGGATGTTTCGTACGGTTATCCTGGCGCCGTGCTCGCTGTCGCCCAGTTCCACGCGCCCCTGCCGCTGACCAACACGATCCAGCGGTACGACTGGGGATCCGTCGACGCGATCCCCGACCTGCTCCGCACCGAGCCCGACGGCGGACCCCAGGCGGAGATGTGGCTCGGCGCGCACACCAGCGCGCCGTCCGTCAGCCGCATCACCCGCGAGGGCGACGCCGACGACGTCGCCCTGGACCGGCTGGTGCGCGAGGCGCCCGTGCAGACGCTCGGCCACCGGGTCGCGGAGCAGTTCGGCCCGCGCCTGCCCTACCTGCTCAAGGTGCTGGCCGCGCGCAAGGCGCTGTCGCTCCAGGTGCACCCCTCGCCGCGGCAGGCGCGCGAGGGCTTCACGCGGGAGAACAAGGCCGGGATGCCGCTGACGTCGGCCAAGCGGTCGTTCAAGGACGACCAGCACAAGCCCGAGATGATCGTCGCGCTCACGCAGTTCGAGGGACTGGCGGGCTTCCGCACGCCGCGCACCATCCTGGACGTGCTGGACGGGCTGGCGGGCGACATGGTCGAGGCGGTCCGCGCGGCCCTGCTGCACGACCGCGGTCACGACGGCATGCGGGAGGCGTTCAACCACCTGCTGTCCGCGCGCGCCGACGAGGCCTGCTCGGCCGACATCGCCGCCACCCTCGACTCGGTGCGGGCCCGCCTGGCGGCCGGCTCCCCGTTCGAGCGGGCCGATCGCACGGTGATCGAGCTGGCCGAGCAGCACCCCGGCGACCCGGGCGCCATCGCGTCCCTCATGCTCAACCGGTTCTCGCTCGAGCCGGGCGAGGCGGCGTTCACGCCCGCGGGCGTGGTGCACGCCTACCTGTCCGGCGTGGGCATCGAGATCATGGCGAGCTCCGACAACGTGCTCCGGGCGGGCCTGACGACCAAGCTGGTGGACGAGGAGAACCTCGTCGCCTGCACCGTCTTCGCCCCTCAGCAGCCTGCCGCCCCCGAGGTGACGACGGCGGGCAGCCGCGGCCAGGTGCGCACCTACCGCGTGCCGGTCACGGAGTTCGCGCTCACGACCGCCGACGTCGACCCGGCCGAGCCCGTGGCGCTGCCGGCCACGGGACCGCGCATCCTGCTGTGCCTCGACGGCGAGCTGACGCTCACGGCGGACCGCTCCGAGGACGGGCCGCAGCACCTGGCCCAGGGCGAGTCGGTCTTCGTCCCGCACGACGCCGGCAACCTGGAGCTGACGGGCGCGGGCCACGCCGCCTGCGCCTGGGTCCCCTGAGCTGCCGGCGCGGGACTTGCCGCCCCCGCGATCAGGGTGGTCGGCAGAATGTCAGGTGGTGGGGCCCCCCGGGGGGGCCCCCCCCCACCAGAAGGCCGCCGCCGCCAAATGTGGCCGCCCCCCCCCCCGG
>NZ_JBIRYI010000025.1:32588-61770 GCF_044389675.1 Promicromonospora kroppenstedtii
CCGCCGCGCCCGCGGCGGCAGGGCCCCCCCCGCCCACCTGGGGGGGCGCCTCGACGGGGGGCCGCCCCCCGGGGGGCCCCACCACCTGACATTCTGCCGACCGATCGATCTTCTGCCGACCTAGCCGCGCGGTCGGGTAGCAGGGTCAGGCCGAGTTGTCGTCGTCCGCGCGCAGCACGCGCAGGTGGCCGCGGCGGGCCGTCTCGGTCACCGTGGACGGCTCCGCCGGACGACGACGGCGGCCGGCCTCGCGGACGGCGTCGGCCAGCGCGGAGAGGTCGTCGGGGCTCGGCCCCGCGTCCTCGAACTCGGGCATGAGGCGGACCACCTCCCACCCGCGCGGCGCGGTCAGCCGCTCCGCGTGCTCCGCGCACAGGTCGTAGCTGTGGGGCTCGGCCAGGTGCGCCAACGGACCCAGGACCGCGGTCGAGTCCGCGTACACGTACGTGAGCGTCGCCACGGCCGCATTGGTGCAGGCCGAGCGCGAACACTGTCTCACCGATCTCACTCGCCGAGACTACGCCGCTGACCGGGTAGGACGTGCCGAACACGCCGGGCATTCACGGGCGTAACGGCGGGGAACCGGCATGAATTCTCCGCGAGGACCGGGCGAGCAGCAGGCCGGCACCCGCGAAGGCGAGGTCGACCACCGTCAGGACCACCCGGCTGACCACCACCGCGAGCCCCGCGGACGGGCCCGCGAGCGACCCGGCGAGCACCGCCGCGAGCACCACCTCGCGTACGCCGGCACCGGCCGGCGCGAGCACGAACAGGAAGCCGACGGTCCAGGCGAGCGCCCAGCCGCCGGTCGCCAGGGCGAACGTCCGGGCGGTCAGGGGCAGGCCCAGACCCGCGCAGAGCACCCAGAGCTGCAGGCCGGCCACGAGCCAGCCCGCCACCGACCACGCGGCGGCGCGACCCAGGCCGCCCCAGGTCATCGGGTGCTCCGGCGCGTCGCGCCGGCCGACCCACAGTGCCAGCCCGACCAGGCGGTTGAGCACCGGCGGCGCGAGGACCAGCACCACCCCGGGCGCGGCCCACCCCACCCAGGACCACGCGTCCAGCGCCCCGGCCGAGACGAACGGCAGCGCCACCGCGCCCACGGCCGCACCCGAGGCCACCGAGACGGCGACCGCCACCAGCATGGAAGTCCCGGACCGACGGCGCGGCACCCCGTGCCCGGCGCCCACCTCGGCGGCGGCCACCACGTTCCACACGCCGCCCGGCACGTACTTGCCGAGCTGACTGATGCCGAACACCGCCACGGCGCCGCGCAGCGGCAGCGGCGACCCCAGGTCGGCCAGGATCGCGCGCCACGCCAGCAGCGTGCACCACACGTACAGGACGCCCAGCACGACGACGAGCGCCAGCCCGGCCGCGGACAGCCCGGCTGCGGCCCGCACCAGCGCCTCCCGGTGCGCCAGCACGTACCAGAGCGCCAGCCCCAGCGCGACGACGAGGAAGCCCGAGCGCACCCAGGGCGACCGGAGCGCGGCGAGCACGCGGCCGGGCAGCGAGCGGTGCACGGCGGGCCCGACGGCGACCCCGGCCTCCGCAGGTGGAGCCTCGGCGACGTCCGGCACGGAGCAGGGCGCCCTCACAGCACGTCCCGACGGCGCAGCGCGGCCGCCAGCGGTTCGGTGACCACCTGGGGCCGGATCCGGTCGCGGCCGCGGACGGCGCGCTCGCGCGCGGCGCGCAGCACGGCGGGGTCGCAGAGGTCGGTCAGCCGCGCCGCGAGCGCCGCGGCGTCGGCGGGCGGGACGAGCTCGAGGCTCTCCCCGAGCGCGCGGCGCTGGGGCGCGGTGTCGGAGCTGACGACGACGCAGCCGGCGGCAAGGCCCTGGTACACCTTGTTCGGCACCACGCGCAGGCCCTTGGGGGTGTCGCTGAAGATGCCGAGGCAGACGTCGTGGCCGGCGACCAGGGCGGGCAGCTCGCCGGGCTCGACCCAGTCGTGCCAGGTCACGCCGGGGGTTCCGGCCAGGATCTCGCGGGTGCGGGCCAGGTCCTGGCCCGTGCCGACCAGCGTGACGCGCAGAGGTGCGCCCGCGGCGACGGCGTCGCGCACGGCCTCGGCGATGACGGGGGTGCCCTGGAGCGGGGTGTACAGCCCGAAGAAGACGACGGAGAGCGGGGCGAGCCGGGCCGGGTTCTCGACAGGCTCGACCCGCGGGGAGTGCGTCTCGACGCCCGGGGGGCGCCACTCGTCCGACGCACCGACCAGCACCACGACGCCCTTGCGCGGGTCGGGGAGCATCCGCCGGTGCTCCTCGGTGTCGGTGACCACGACGTCGGCGCAGGCGGTCGCGAGCCGGTCCAGCCCTGTGAGCAGCCGGACGCGCAGGCCGGTGGCCCCGCGGTCGGCGGCGGTGTCGCCGGCGAAGACGAGGTGGTCGAGCACGACCACGGACCGCGGGTGCAGCAGGCGGGCCAGGAGCACGTCGAAGTGGCCGAGGTAGCCGACGAGCACGGCCCGGGGCACGCCCTCCGCGCGGCGCAGCCGGAGGGCGTCGGCCGTCAGGCCCGCCCAGCAGCGCAGCAGGCGGGCCGCCAGGACGGGCAGCCGCCACGGTTGCCGCAGCATCCGCACGCGTTCGGCGGTCGAGAACCCCAGGGGGCGGTTGAGCTCGGTGACCTTGACGCCGTGGGCGCGCAGCCCGGCGACCAGGACGGCGGTGCGGGGGTGCCGCGCGGCGTCGTACGTGCCGAAGGTGATCACTACACGGCCGCCGGGACGTCCGCGCGACCGGACCCGGCGGGCCGGCCCGGGGCCGTGGACGGCTTGGCGGTCCGTTCGGACGACGCAGCGCGGCTCCGGGCGGCGTCCGCCGCGGCCGGGCCCGTGGTCGTGCCGTACTGCACCTCCTTGAGGCGCTCCAGCGTCTCCTCGAGCAGCACCCGGTTGGTGCGCTGGAGGTCGGCCAGCACGAGCAGGGCGAAGCTGAGCAGCGCCCCCACCAGCGACGTCGCCCCGAGCACGATGGACTGCAGGTGCTGCCCGGCGGTCCCGGTGGCGAGGAGCACCGCGTACCGGCCGAACGGCACCAGCGCGCCGAGGGCGAACAGGAGCCCGAGCGTGACGAACACCGTGTGCGGCTTGAACATGACGTAGGACCGGCTGATCGCCTGGCCCGACCTGGCGATGTGCTGCCACATGCTGCTGAACAGCCGCGACTCGCGCGTCTTCGGGTTGGTCGTGACGGGCAGGCTCTGGATCCGCATCCGCTTGTGCCCGGCCTGGATGATCGTCTCCATGCAGTAGCTGAACTGCGTGACGACGTTCAGGCGCAGCAGCGCCGGGCGTGAGTAGGCGCGGAACCCGCTCGCGGCGTCGGGCAGGTCGGTCCCGGCGGCGAAGTTCACCACGGCGCTGCCCACCTGCTGCAGGGTCTTCTTCAGCGGCGAGAAGTGCTCGATGGTGGCGGTCTGCCGGTCGGCGATCACGATGTCGGCATCGCCGAGCACCACGGGCAGCACCAGGTCGCCGATCCGTTCCTGCGGGTACTGGTTGTCGCCGTCGGTGTTCACCACGACGTCCGCTCCGTGCCGCAGCGCGTAGTCCACGCCGTCACGGAACGACCGGGCGAGCCCCATGTTCCGGGTGTGGTGCACGAAGTGGCGCACGCCGAGCCGGCGCGCGACCTCCACGGTGCGGTCGGTGGACCCGTCGTCGACGACCAGGATCTCGATCTCGTCGATCCCCGGGATGCTGCGCGGGATCGTGGCGAGCACGAGAGGAAGCGTCTCTTCCTCGTTCAAGCAGGGAATCTGCACGAACAGCTTCATGGCCTGTGCTTTCGATGAGCAGTGTTCCAAGGAGCGGTGACTGGCTTCACGAGCGTAGGAGCGGCACATGACCAGGGCATGAACACTGCGTGCCCTGCAATGACTGTTATCCGGCCGTGACCACGGGGCCGCGGGACGTCAACCTGCCGTGGCTACCCTGCACGCGTGTCCCGACACCGCACGCCCGACGAGCGCCGGGCGATCCAGGTCGCGGTGCTCTGCGGCGTGCTGCTGTCCCTGACCGTCGCACTGGCCGACGCCCCGTACGCGACCGGCGACGAGCCCCCGCACGTCGACTACGCGTACCAGGTGTGGCACGGCGACCTGCCGGTCTTCGAGGACGGGCTGGAGCTGCGGCCCGACGGCGCCTGGCTCGCCCCCGTGCAGTGGACCGCCCAGCACCCGCCGCTGTACTACCTGCTCGTCGCCCCGCTCGTGGGCCCCCTGGCGGACACCGGCCACCCGGTCGCCGCCGTCTACGCCGCGCGCGGGGCGAACGTGCTGCTCAGCGGAGTCTTCGTGCTCGCGGCGTGGTGGAGCGCGCGTCGGCTGACCCGGCCGGGCAGCACACTGCCGCCGCTCGTGGCGTTCCTGGCGGGCGCCATGCCCGCCGCGGCGCACGTGGGCGGCAGCGCGTACAACGACCTGCTCGCCGCCACGGGCGTCACCGTGCTGTTCGGGCTGGCCGGCACCGCGGTACGGCGCGGCCTCGACGCACGCCTCGTCGCTCTCCTGTCGCTGGTCGCGGCAGCCTGCGCGCTGACCCGGCTGTCCGCCGCGCTCATCGCCGCGGTCGTGGCGGGCGCGGCGCTGCTCGCCGGGGCGGTCCGGGCCGCCCAGGGCCGCGGGCGGTGGGCGCACGTCGTGGCGCTGGCGGCGGCCGGGCCCGGGGCGGTGCTGGTCGCCAGCGGCTGGTTCTACCTGCGCAACCTGGAGCTGACCGGCAACCTCACCGGGTCGCACTTCGACTGGGCGCTGGCCAACCAGAACCGGCAGGAGCGGCCCGTGTGGGCGGTGCTCGCCGACCCGGTGACCTGGGCCCGCCTGCCCGACCTGTTCTGGTGGGCCGGCCGCCTGCCGCCGAACACCGTCCTGACGGTCACCACGCTCGTGGTCACCGCCGTGCTGCTCGTGTGGACACCGCTGGTGATCGCCCTGGTCGTCGCGCTCCGGCGCCGGCGGGCGGGCGCCCGGGGAGCAGAGGCCCAGGCGCCGTCGGCGGGGCCTGGCGAAGCCCCCGTCCACCGGACCGACCGGCTGCTGCTGCGGCTCCTGCCGTTCGTCGCCGTCCTGGTCTCGGTGTCGGTGCAGGTCGGGTACGCCGCCAGCAGCGGCGGGGTCTACCCGCGGTACCTGCTCGTGGTGTCCCTGCCGCTGTGCCTCGCGATCGCCGCGGGGCTCTCGGTACGGCCCCGGCTGCTCGTTCCGGCCTGGACCGCGCTGACCCTGCTCGACCTCGCGGTCTGGCTGTCCGTCGAGCTGGCCGGCCCGGCGCCACCCGGGTACTACTCCGAGCTGCCGCTGCCGGCCGGCGTCGTGGGCGCGCTCGCCGCGGCCGCCGTGGGGACGTCGGCGGTGCTCGCGCTCCGCGTGGTCGCGGCCGCCTCCGCACCCGCGAAGCGCGCGGTCGCCACCACGGCGGCGACGCCGACGGTCGCGACCACGACGCCGACCGCCACGAGCTGAGGTCCGGTCAGCGGGCTCCAGCCGGCCCAGCGGGCCGCGGCGTCGGCCACGGACTCGCCCGGGCCCTGGTAGAAGCCGTGGAACCCGTGGACGAGGCCGCTCGCGGCGGCCAGGCCGGCGGCGCCGACCAGCCACGGGGCCGCTCGGCGCAGGCGCGGGCCGAGCAGGGCGACCAGGCCGAGCGCCGTCCCGACGCTCAGCGCCAGGAGCCCGGCGAACAGGTACCGGCCCTGGATGGCGGAGATCCAGCCGTGGGCCGCGTAGTCGGGCCAGGCGTTGACCAGTACGCCGCACCACAGGGCCGCGGGCTGCAGCAGGAGCACGGCGGTGGCGCGCCGCGCGGGCCCACGCGCGACGGCCATCGCGCAGAGCAGGGCCACGACCACGGCGGCGGACCAGAAGACGGCGTCGGGCAGGCGGATCTCCAGCCAGCCGAAGTTGCCGAAGAACGACCGGGTCAGGCCGGTGACGACGACCCGCAGGAAGTACCAGAGGCCGCGGGGCTCGTCGTCCGGGAACCGGTCCGGGATGCCCACCGGCTGCACCGTGCCCAGCACCAGCAGGTTGCGCAGCCACCACCAGCCGCCGACGGCGAACGCCACGCCGCCGGCGAGTACCGCGCCGCCCACGCGCCGGCCTCGCGGGCCGGCCACCAGCAGGTAGGCCGCCAGGACCACGGGCAGCGCGAAGGCCGCCATGACCTTGGTGAGCAGCCCGACGCCCACCGCCGCGCCGAGCGCCACCGCCGTCCGCGGCCGGAGGTCGCCCGTGACCACGCGCACGCAGAGGTAGGCGGTCAGCGCGCCGCTGAGCATGACGAGCGCGTCGTTCGTGACGCTGCCCAGGATGTGCCCGGCCTGCGGCACGAACAGCGTGAACGACGCCGCCACCAGCGCCGCCGGGCGCGACCGGGCCAGCCGCCGCACGGTCGCGGCCGCCAGCAGCGGCAGGGGCACGAGCAGCGCGATGTCGAACAACCGCAGCGCGAGCAGCTGGTGGTCCCACCGCGCCTCGGCCAGGCCAGTGACGTGCAGGTAGCCCGCGGCGACCGCGTAGTACAGGGGCGGGTGCTGGGTCATCTGGTCCACGGCCTCGGGGTCGAGGTGCCGCGTGCTGGTCCCGGGCGGCAGCGGTTCGGCCAGGGCGTTCGCGCCGGTCACGGTGCCACGCTCGGCGTCGGGGACGGGCGCGACGGCGACGAACGGGGGGATGCCCTCGCGGTCGAGGTGCCGCCCGGGGACGTCGGTCGCGAGCGCCGCCTGCGCTCGCGCCTCGTCGACGGCGGGGCCTACCAGCGCCTCGCCGGCGCCAGGCCAGCCGCCGCCGTACGCGAGCCGGAGCACGCTGTTCACGTGCTGCGGTTCGTCGGGGGCGCGGAACGCCGGGGTGAGCACCGCCCAGAGCCCGCCCACGAGGGTGACGAGCGCGGTGACCAGCGCCAGGGCTCTGCGGTACGCCGCCTCGGCGGGATCGTCGCGCACGGGCACAGGATAGGGGGACGAGGTTGCCGAACTCGTGCGGCGCGGGCGGCAGGTGACCGAAGAGGCCCCCGATCCGACGTATCGTCAGTAGGTGCCTCCGTTTTCTCCTCGTGGCCGGAACCGGCGGTCGGGCCGGGGCTCCGGACCCGCCAGCGGCTCCTCCGGCAGCAACCAGTCCGGCACCGGGTCTGCCACCGCACCCGGCAACCCGTCCGGCATCCCCAAGGCGTCGCAGGCCGACCTGCTCCGGCTGGCGGCCGCCCGCCCCGGCGAGGCGGGTCAGGACGCCGGGCCCCGACGCCGCGACCGTCGCGGCCGCGGGCTGCGCGGCCCCATGCTCCCGCCGGGCGCGCCCGCGCACCGCACGCGCGCGCAGCGGTTCGACGACCTCGTGCTCGACGTGGTCGAGGATCTCGACCGCACCTGGGCCGCGCACCTGCGCGGCACGGAGTTCGCGGTGGAGGACGTGCCGCCGTCCGACCCCGCGCCGTGGGAGGACGGCGGGGTGCTGCTCGGCCGGTTCTTCCCCGCCGAGGCCGGGCGCCCCGGACGCGTGGTCGTCTACCGCCGCCCCGTGGAGGTGCGGGCCGTCGACCTGGAGGACCTCGCCGACCTGGTGCGCGACGTCGTCGTGGAGCAGGTGGCGCACCTGCTGGCGCGCACACCGGAGGAGATCGACCCGAACTTCGGCGAGCGCTCCTAGCCCCGGACCCCGCCCGGGGCGAGGTCAGCCCGCCGCGTCGACCCGGCGCACGCGCACGTCGCCGTCCGCCGCGAGCGGCGACGTCGGCGCGAGCACGGAGAACAGCGACTCGTCGTCGGGGTCCGCCATGCGCACCGACCACACCACCTCGGGCTCGTCGGCGGACTGCTCGGCCACCACGGCCACGGCGTCGCCCAGCTCCGCCAGCTCGGCCGAGCCCACCTCGACGGTCTGCCCGGCGGGCACGTCGACCTCGTGCGTCCAGGCCTGGGAGCCGTCCGGCCCGACGCCGCGCAGCGTCACCTCGGTGCTGCCGGTCGCGTCGTCGATCCGGTCGGGGTCGCGTTCGCCGGGCACGCTGCTCAGCGTCACGTCGTAGGAGATCTCCTCCGGGACGGCGACCGCGCCGTCGGCCACCCCGCCCGTGGTGGGTACCGCCTGGCCGGCCAGCCACGCCCGGTCGTAGGGGTCGTCGTCGATCACCGCGTCGCGCGCGGGCTTGCCCTTGCGGTCCAGGGCCGCGCCGGCCACGACCGGCACGTCGGCGTCCACCACCACCGTGTAGGTGCCCTCGGGCAGCCCGCCCAGCGGCAGCGTGGTCACCTGGCCCGGTTCGAGCGGCAGCTCCTCGCCGCCGCGCAGCCGGACCGGCCCGTCGGGGCCCAGCACCGCGAGCCGGGCCGTGCCGCCCCGCTCCCCCGGCGCCAGGACGTCGAGGCGCGGCGCGTGCGGGTCGTCCACCGCCTCGCCCGTGCTGACCACGCCCGAGACCGCGGTGGTCCGTGCGGGCGCTCCCCCGCCCACGACGAGGTCGGCGCCCGCGGGCACCAGGCCGTCGATCCGGTGATGCTGCACGTACGCCCCGACGCGGCCACCCTCGGCGGTGACGTGCAGAGCGAGGCGGTTCTGGTCGGGCGCGACAGCCTCCAGCATGGTGACCACCTGCTCCCCGGGCGGCACCACCACGAGCGACTGGCTCCCGAGCACCACGGGCCCGGAGGCGCCCCAGGCCTGGAGCGTCACGGTCGCGGGCGTGCGGCCCGGGTTCTGCAGCACGAGGCGGCCGCTGGAGCCCACCGACGTGCTGCCGCCGACCAGCCAGTGCTCCACCGCCGGCTCGGCACACGGCCCGGCGACCAGGCCGCGCAGGTCGCCCTCGGTGGTCACGGACGCCACGGTCGCGGCCGCGAACGTCGCGGCCGACGGGGTCAGGCGCAGCACGCGCGCGTCGGGCGGCGTGCCCGTGCGCACCGCGGCGGCGCTCCCCTGCTCCAGCGCGCCCGTGAGATCCCCCTCCGGCTCGCCGCCGAGCGTGGTGACGACGGGCTGCTCGCCGGCTGCCGGGTCGAGCACCGCCGCCGTCAGCGACGTGGTGGTCTCGACCGGGGTCGCGCTGAACTCGTCGTCGCCGGCTTCCGGCTGCTCCAGCAGGGCCGGGGCGGGGCAGACCAGCCCCGTCCCGGCGGCCGCCACGGGCACGGTGCGGACGTCGTCGACGGACGGGCCGCCGCCCCGGCCGGCACCGGGCGTGACCGTGCCCGTCGTGGCGAGGGCGGCGACCGCCGTCGCGCACAGCAGACCGCCGACGGCAGCCGCCGCACGGCGCACCGAGGACGGGACCGTGAGGTTCTTGCGCTTCATCGACCCCTCCTGCGGCCCACCGGCAGCGCCAGCAGGGCGAAGACCACCAGTGTGAACGTCGTGAGCACGAGCCAGGCCGTGCGGTGCGGCGCCTCGTAGCGGACGACGAGCTGCCCGGCGTCGGGCCCGAGCTCGAAGGCCTGCAGCCCGGCCGCCTCGGCCGCTCGCACCCGCTCGAGCCGCTTGCCGTCCAGGCTCGCCTGCCAGCCACGGCCCGCGGTCTCCGCCAGCACGACGGTGCGGTCCGCGCCGCCGGCCTCGACGTCGGCCCGCACGAACGTGCCGCCCGACGGCAGCACCTGGCGCGTGGCGCCGTCCTCCTCGATGCGGGCCCAACCGGGCGCCGGGTCCTCGGCGGGCGCCACCCGCCACACGGAGACGGCCTGTCCCTCGGTCACCCGGCTCATGCCGGGCACCATGTCGAGCGTGGCCACGAGCTCGCCGACGGCGGGTGTGACCGCGCCGCCGGACCGCACCTGCACGGCCCCGATCCCCAGGTCCGCGAGCTGCTGCGGCACCCCCTCCGTGGTGCCGGAGGTCAGCGCGGCGACCACCGTGTCGAGCGCGGCGGCCGGGTCGGTGGCGGGGTCCGCGTCCTCGTCACGCGCCGACGCGGCGGCCCGCGCCGCGACAGAGGCGTCGGCGAGCTGCGAGCCGTCGGCCCGCAGCAGCGCGTACCGGACGGTGCCGTCGTCGTCCACGTCCGCCTGGAGCACGCGGGCCTGGCGGGGCGGCGCCTGCATCTGCTGCCCGACGGCGGGCACCACCGGTTCGGTCGTCACGTGCAGCAGCCCGGCCCGGTTGCCGCTCGTGACGGTCCCGGAGCCGGTCAGCCACACCGTCGCCTGCGCGGCGGGGAGCAGCACGGCGGCGACCACGAGCGCGACGGCGACCACCCTGCGCGTCGAACCGAGGAAACCGCTGAGCGCCGCGCCGTGCCCGGTGAGCACACCGGCACCCGCGACGGCCGCGGCGCCGAGGCCGAGCAGCAGCAGCGAGAGACCCGGGCCGGCCCACCGGCCGTCGTCCTGAGCGTGCACCGCGACGGCGAGGCCCACGGCCGCGACCAGCCAGCCGACCAGCGACGTCGTCGCGACGTGCCGGCCGGAGCCCGCGAGGTCCCTGCGGCCGATGCCGAGCAGCGCGCCCACGAGGCCGACCACCGCCAGCGCGACCACCAGCGCCCCGAGCGCCCAGGGGGCGACCGCGACCACGGCGCGGGCGGCGGTCGACAGTGGACCGTCGCCCGGCACGTCCAACCAGGCCGCGGGGGCGACGGGCAGGCCGAGCAGCAGCTCCAGGCCCGAGGCGGCGCCGGGGGCCGGCACGCCCGAGCCGGCGAGGGGCTCGGCGGTCAGGAGACCCAGGTCGCGGTCCCGCAGCACGGTCCACCACAGGGGCGCGCCGACCACGAGGGCGGGCGCCAGGGCGAGCACGAGATGCACGCGGCGGCGCGGGGCGACGAGCAGCGCGCCCGCGAGCACCAGCACCGCGGCGGGGAGCAGCACCGGCGCGCCCGCGACCACGCAGGCCAGCAGCAGGCCGCCCGCGCCGGCCGCGCCCAGCGATCCGGTGCCGGTCCGGGTGCTCGTCCGGGTGCTCGTCCGTGGGCCGTGTGCGCCGTGGCTACCGTGGGCGTCGGCCGGCTGCTCCGCGAGATCGTCGGCGTGCGCCACCTCGTCGACGGCCTGGGCGCCCACGGCACGCACGAGCGCGACGGCGGTCCACGGCAGCAGGGCGTGCACCAGTACCGCGCCGAGCAGGCCGCCGTCCAGCGAGCCGAGGAATGCGGGGGCGGCCGTCCACGCGAGCGCGGCGAGCACCCGCAGCCACACGGAGCGCGTCACGGTGCCCGCGGCGGCCCAGGCACCCACGGCGGCCACCGGCAGCGCCAGCAGGAGCAGCGCGTTCACGGCGTGCTGCAGGGTGCCGCCCGCCAGAACGGACAGGCCGGACAGCACGAACAGCAGGGGGTCGGCCGGTGCGGCCGTGCCGAGCCCGTCGCGCACCCAGCCGGACGTCGCGGCCGACCACGTGGTCGCCGTCGTGCCCCCGGCCGGGAGCAGGGCGCCGCCGACCAGCCGGCCGCCTGACGCGAGCGCGCCCAGCCCGGGGCCGAACAGCGCCGCCGCCAGACCGACGGCGGCGACCACGACAACGGCGAGCGCCGAGCGCCGCCGGACGGCCAGGACCTGCAGCTCCGCCTGCTCCAGCTCGGACGGCGCCGCGTCGACCCGGTGCGCCTCGCCGCGGGCGAGCCGCTTGTCGCGGCGCTCCACGGCCACCTCGCGCCAGGTGCCCAGCAGCGGCCGCAGCACGCCGCGCGGCACGGTGGAGGTGCGCGCGGCGCGCCGTCGGGCGCGCAGCAGCGGACCGAGGCGGAACACCGCCCACAGGGGTGCGACCAGCTCGTCGCGGGCGCGGTCGGGGTGCTTCATCGCGAGCCGGTAGCTCGCGGCGAACGGCGCCCACACCACCATGGCGAGCATCGCGAACGGCAGCACCCACGGTGCGACGGACGTGAGGCGCAGGTAGAGCTGGCTGCGACGGCGGGCACCGGCCGAGCCGGGGGCGTGCAGGGCGACCTGTGCATGCCGCACCACGGCGTCGGGCACGACGACGACGCGGTGGCCCGCGAGCCGCACGCGGCGGCAGAAGTCCGTCGAGTCGCCGAACTGGCCGAAGGCCGGGTCGGTGCCACCCACCTCGCGCCACACCGACGCGCGCACCAGCGCCCCGGCGAGCCCCACGGCGAGCACGTCCTCGCGCGAGTCGTGCTGGCCCTGGTCGATCTCGGTGTCGTCGATCCCCGTCATGCGGCGGCCCAGCGGCGAGACCGTGTGGCCCACTTCCAGGAGCACGCCCCGGTCGGACACGTCCGGGTCGAGCGGCAGCCCGTCCGGGCCCACCTCCCAGCGGCGCTGCTTGGCGCCCGCGACGGCCACCGCGTTCGAGTGCTCCACCGCGCGGCTCAGCGCGGCCAGCGCGCCCGGCGCGGGCGCGGAGTCGTCGTGCAGCAACCACAGCCAGCCGTGCGCGGGGGTGCCGGCCGCGGCGAGCGCGGCATGGATCGCGTCGCCGAAGGTCCGGGCACCCGCGCCCGCGACGTACCGGGCGCCGCCGAGCTGCAGGTCCTGGTGGCCCGACGTCGCAGGGGCGGTGTCGACGTCGACCACGACCACGTCGTCCGGGGTGCGCGACTGGGCGCGCAGCGCGGCGAGCGTGGCGGCGAGGTAAGGACTGCTGCCGCGGGTGACCACGACGGCGGTCACCGTGACCGCCACGGGCGGTTGCACGGTGGGCTGGGCCGGGACCTTGGCCCACACCGGTCCTGCCGGGGTCGTGTGGGACCCCCGGTCCGGGCTGGGAGCCGACAGGCTGTCGGTGCGTGGAGCGCTCATCTCGTTCCACATCATGCGGCGAGTCGGCGCCGACACGCCGCAGACGCGCCGGGTGGGCGCCGAACGGTGCGCTGGTTGCGCGGGCTCGGTCCTGCGTCCTTGTCAGGCGCTCAGGCTCTGTTTTTTGCCGTGTGAGCCTGCGGCTTCGCTCCGGGCGAGATGCCTCGTTCCTCGGCCCTCACCCTGCGCTACGCCTCCGGCTCACACGGCGCGGCGCTTGAGCTTGCGGCGCTCACGCTCCGAGAGACCGCCCCAGATCCCGAACCGCTCGTCGTTCTCCAGCGCGTAGTCCAGGCACTCCGCCCGTACCTCGCACCCCGAGCAGACCTTCTTGGCCTCGCGGGTGGACCCGCCCTTCTCCGGGAAGAAGGCCTCCGGGTCGGTCTGCGCGCACAGGGCGCGCTCCTGCCAGCCGAGCAGGGAGTCGTCCGGCTCGTTCAGCACATACAGCTCGCCGAAGAGCGGCAGGACCGGTGCGACCGGCGCCACCTCGCTCTCGGCGTCGGTCGGGAACTCCACGTCCGATTCCAGCATGTTCCACATGACGTGCCCCTCCATGCCGTGTCCGTGCCCCGAGGCCTGGCCGGGAGATCGTGCCGATCCACCGACCCATCAAGCCTGACTGGCCAGACCTGCAGTTTCAGGCCCCGTTGCGTATTCGCTACGAAAACTGCATACATGGAATTACACGCGTGTCGCCTGGAGTCGTCAAGCGGAAATGTGCTATCGCCCACGGGTTCCACGGGTAATTCACGAGTCCTTCCGCAGGTCGTGGCGCACGTCTCACTTGCCGGCCGCTTTTCCGGGTCACGAAACAACCGGCGAGTCGACACGCCGGAGAGGCCATCCGCGCGCCCGCGCGACAAAGGCCGGCGAGGCACCCGCGGCCGGCCACCGAGAACGCCCTGCGGAGCAATGAGGCGTACGCCCGCGCCCGCGACACCACTTCCGGCCGACCCGCGCGCCCGGGCACGCCGGGCATGGTCCCGCGTGCCTGCCTCCGCGACTTCCGACCTAGGCTGACCGCATGCAGATCGCGCCTCGCAGCGGCGGCCCCGTGCCCGACGTCGCCTCGCTCCTCGCCCGCCTCGCCGCCGACGGCGGTCGGCCCCGGCTGACCTGGTACGGCGACGACGGCGAACGGGTCGAGCTGTCCGGCGCCGTGCTCGCCAACTGGGCCAGCAAGACCGTCAACCTGCTCGTCGAGGAGTTCGACGCCGCCCCGGGCACCACCGTCGTCGTCGACCTGCCCGTGCACTGGCGCGCCGCGGTGTGGACACTGGCCGCCTGGCGGACCGGCGCGACCGTGGCCCTGCCCGACGCCGCCGTGGGCGGGCCCGACGTGGTCGTCACCGACACACCGGAGCGCTGGACCGACGCCGGGGCGGACCTCGTCGTCGTCTCCCTGCCAGCGCTCGCCCGCCGGTACG
This sequence comes from Promicromonospora kroppenstedtii, assembly GCF_044389675.1. Taxonomy (NCBI): domain Bacteria; kingdom Bacillati; phylum Actinomycetota; class Actinomycetes; order Micrococcales; family Promicromonosporaceae; genus Promicromonospora; species Promicromonospora kroppenstedtii. The sequence goes on from NZ_JBIRYI010000025.1 coordinate 46,720, forward strand.
ACGGCGAGCTGCCGCCCGGCGCGATCGACGCCGCCTCGGCCGTGATGACCTACGGCGACGTGATCGGCTGGGTGCCCGACGTCGACCCGGACCAGGACGCGCTGGTGACCGCGGCGGGCGCCGTCGGGCACAAGGGCCTGGTTCCGGAGTCCGGCGACGGTGCGCGGGTGCTCGTGGACGGGCGCGGTGCCGTGGCCGACGTGCTGCGAGCGCTGCTCGGCATCTGGGCCGGCGGCGGCTCGGTGGTCCTCACCTCGGCCGGGACCGCTGCCGCCCTCGAGGCGGACGACGCGCGCCGGGAGCGGCTGCGCTCCACGGAGCGGGTCGACTGAGCGGATCGGCCGAGCCGATCGGCTGAACCACAGCGCTCCTCCACGAACCCTCTACGGTCCGCCCCCGGGCGGTGCGCCGCCGTGCAACATGCAGTCTCTAGGATCGGTGACCGTGACATTTCCCGACTTCAGCGCCACAGGTGCGACGAACCCCTCGCGGGGGCCGTCCCATGCCCGGAAGCTGAGACACCTGAGCGGCGCGCCGCGTGTGGTGGCACTGGTGGTCGTCGCGGCCCTCTCGCTCGGGATCGCAGGCGGGGCGACGGCGGTGACCCAGCTGACCGGGAACATCGAGACCGCCGACATGGCCGCCCTCGGCACGAACCGGCCCAAGCAGGTGCTCCCCAAGGACCCCAACGCCGGCACTCCGCTGAACATCGTGGTGATGGGCAGCGACTCGCGCAGCGGTGACAACGACGCACTGGCGGGCGGCGGCGAGATCGGCGCCCGCTCCGACACCACCGTCGTCATGCACATCTCGGGCGACCGGTCGCGGATCGAGATGATCTCGATCCCCCGCGACTCCACGGTGAACGTCCCGAGCTGCACCACGACCGACGGCGCGACCACGGCCGAGCTGTACGGCACCAAGTTCAACGCCGCCTTCTCGCAGGGCGTGCAGGCCGGCGGCGAGGTCGCCGACGGCGCCCTGTGCGCGGTCAAGACGATCGAAGAGCTCACCGGCGTGTACATGGACGGCTTCATCGTCGTCGACTTCGCCGGCTTCTCCTCGATGATCGACGCCGTCGGCGGCGTCGACGTCTGCGTCGAGCAGGAGATCTACTCCGCGGAGGCGAACCACCTCTCGCTCTCGCCCGGCACCCACACCCTCCAGGGGCAGAAGGCCCTCGACTACGCCCGGGCCCGCAAGGGTCCGGGGCTCGGCGACGGGTCCGACCTCGGCCGGATCGGCAGGCAGCAGGAGGTCATGGCCTCGCTCGCCCGCAAGGTGCTGAGCCAGGACGTGCTGACGAACCCGTCGAAGACGCTCAAGTTCCTCAAGGCGGTCACCGGCTCGCTCACCATGAACGACGAGCTGGCCAGCATCGACGGACTCGCCGGGTTGGCCTACTCCATGCGGAACGTACGGCCTGACACGATCACTTTCATGACCGTCCCCAACGAGTACGACCCGAACAACGCGGCTAACGTCGTATGGACGGACGAGGCCGTACAGCTGTGGGACGACGTCAAGCACGACAAGCCCCTCACCGACGACCCGGACGAGCCGTCGGCAGACCCCTCGGGGTCCGCCACCGAGGACGGGACCACGGGCGAGGAGGCCACGGGGACGGACGCGGGCAGCGGGACGGGGACCGACGCCGAGGCCGGCGACGACTCCTCGGCCGAGCCCACACCGGCCTCGACCGAGATCAAGCAGGCCGGTGAAGAGGCCTTCACCGGCGCCGACACCACCAAGGTCTGCGGCTGAGCCCATGTCAGATCCCAGAACGTCGAAGCGATCGGCCTCCTCGGCCGACGACGACGTCACGCGCGTCCGGATCCCGCCCAGCTTCACGCCGCAGGGCGTGAGCGGGCGTCCGGGCGCCGACGACGCGATCCCGGTCGGTGACACGGGCGAGCGCCCGCGCACCCTGCCCGGCGCGGCGTCGAGCAGGCAGCAGGGCGGACCCGCGAACGCGGAGACGCCCGGCGTCGGGATTCCCGGCGTCGGTGGCGCCCACCGCATCGGACGGCCGGAAGGCTCCGACGAAGCGCGCTCAGAACCACGTATCCGTAGACAGTCTTCACGGGAGGTACCGGTGTCCGGCGATCGCAGGGGTACGAATCCCCCGCCCGTTCCACCACGTAGGTCGGGCATGCCCGCGCGCAGCGAGGCCGCCGGGCAGGTGCCGCGCTCGATCCCGCCTCGCCAGGCGCCCCACGGCGGCGGCCAGCCGCCGCAGGCCATCCCGCCCGGTCGCCCGGTCCGGGCGAGCGCCCAGCCCGTGCGGCCGACGCCGGTGCGCAGCGCCCCGCGCCCCGCGGCCGGCGGCAACGGCCGGGGCGGGAGCTACCCCGCCGGCGCCCTCGCCTCGGGCGGGCGCGGTGGCAGGGGCGGCGGCAACATCCGAATCCGCAAGGGCCGCGTGGCCGGCGTCATCGCGGTGCTGGTGCTGCTGGCGATCCTCGCGTGGCCCGTCGGCCTGCTGATCTGGGCCAACGGCAAGATCCAGCACGTCGAGGCGCTGTCCGACGCGAAGAACACGCCCGGCACCACGTACCTGCTTGCGGGCTCAGACGCCCGCGGCAGCGGCGGCATCAACGACTCCACGAGCGGCGCGCGCACCGACACGATCATGCTGCTGCACGAGCCGCGGTCCGGTCCGGTGGCGCTCATCTCGATCCCGCGTGACACCTTCGCGGAGATGCCTGACGGCTCGGGTGGCAACAAGATCAACGCCGCCTACTCCTACGGCGGCGCGCCGATGCTCGTCCAGACCGTGGAAAAGCTGAGCGGCCTGACCGTCGACCACTACGTGGAGGTCGGCTTCGGCGGCGTCTCCGGTGTCGTCGACGCCGTGGGCGGCGTGCGGCTGTGCCTCGACTACGACGTGCACGACGTCAAGTCGAAGCTCGACTGGAAGAAGGGCTGCCACGTCGCGGACGGCAAGACCGCGCTGGCGTTCTCCCGCATGCGCTACTCCGACCCGACGGGCGACATCGGCCGCGCGCAGCGGCAGCAGCAGGTCATCGGCGCGATCGGCAAGAAGGTCGCCGACCCCGGCGTGCTGCTCAACCCGGCCAACCAGGTCGGCCTCGCCGACGCCGGCCTGTCGGCGCTGGTGACCGACACCGACACGGGAATCATCGACATCGCGCGGCTGGGGCTGGCCTTCCGGTCCGCGAACGGCGACGACGGCGTGACCGGCACCCCGCCCATCGCGACGATCAACTACCGGACACCGTCGGGCGCCTCCGCGGTGCTGCTGGACGAGAACCAGACCGGCGAGTTCTGGGCCAAGATCCGCGACGGCGAGTACCCGGCCGGCGAGAAGATCGGCGGCATGCCGGGCTCCTGACTCGGCCCTCGCCGCAACGTGCCGGACGCCCGGGTCCCTCGAGGGACTCGGGCGTCTGACATGTCCGGGGTGGGTCAGAGCTGGGCGCGGAGCTTCTCACCCTTGGCGTGCGCCACCGCGCTCAGCTCGGCCTGGAACGCCACCATGCGCTCCCGCAGCGCCGCCGCCTCGTCGCCCGCCCCCGAGCCCAGGATGCGCGCCGCCAGCAGGCCCGCGTTGCGCGCCCCGCCGATCGACACCGTCGCTACCGGCACGCCGGCCGGCATCTGCACGATCGAGAGCAGCGAGTCCATGCCGTCGAGGTACTTGAGCGGCACCGGCACCCCGATCACGGGCAGCGGCGTCACCGACGCCAGCATGCCGGGCAGGTGCGCCGCACCGCCCGCGCCCGCGATGATCACGCGCAGCCCGCGGTCCGCGGCCTGGCGGCCGTAGTCGATCATCTCGGTGGGCATGCGGTGCGCGGAGACCACGTCGACCTCGACCGGCACGCCGAGCTCGTCCAGCGCCTCGGCAGCCGCCTGCATGACGGGCCAGTCGGAGTCCGACCCCATCACGATGCCGACCTGCGGGTTGCTGCTCATGCGTTCGCCCCTTCCTCGGTGGTGGTCATGGTCGCGACGGGCTCGACCCGCGGGACGGGCTCGACCCGCGACGGCGTCTCGCCGCGCAGCAGGGCCGCGGCCGTGACCGCCCGGCGCCGGACCTCGGCCAGGTCGTCGCCGCTCACGTTCACGTGGCCCAGCTTGCGGCCCGGCCGGATGCCCTTGCCGTACAGGTTGACGCGCGCCTCGGGGAACGCGGCGAGCACGTCCGGCAGCGCGTCGGTCAGCTCGTCGAGCGTGGAGCCCAGCACGTTCGCCATCACGGTCCAGGTGGCCGTCGGCTCGGCGGCGCCGAGCGGCAGGTCCAGGACGGCACGAAGGTGCTGCTCGAACTGGCTGGTCACGGCGCCGTCGATGGTCCAGTGCCCGCTGTTGTGGGGGCGCATGGCGAGCTCGTTGATCAGCACCGTCGGCGTCCCGTCGGGCCCGGGGACCTCGAACAGCTCGACGGCCAGCACGCCGGTCACGTCCAGACCCTCGGCGACCGTGGTCGCGATCTCGCGCGCCCGGGCGTCCAGCTCGGCGGGCAGGCCCGGTGCGGGAGCGATCACCTCGGAGCAGACGCCGTCGCGCTGGATCGACTCGACGACGGGCCACGGCCGCACCTCGCCCGACGGACGGCGGGCCACCAGGGCCGCGAGCTCGCGGGTGAACGGCACCTTCTCCTCGACCAGGAGCTGCGGGCCGCCGTCGGCCACCGCGGCGAACCAGTCGGCGACGTCGTCCGCGGAGGTGACCACCCGCACGCCCTTGCCGTCGTAACCACCGCGGGAGGTCTTCACCACGGCGCTCCCGCCGACCTCGTCGAGGAAGGCCGTCAGGGCGGCCCGCCCCTCCTCGGGGGACGACGCCGGCAGCGGGGCCCACCGGGGGCACGGCACGCCGAGCTCGGTCAGCCGCTGCCGCATCACGATCTTGTCCTGCGCCTGCACCAGCGCGTGCGGGCCGGGGCGCACGGGCGTGCCGTGCTCGATCAGGTCCGTGAGCAGCGTGTTCGGCACGTGCTCGTGCTCGAACGTGAGCACGGCGGCGGCGCGGTCGCCGTCCGGGGCGATCAGGGCGCGGATCGCGGCCTCGTCGGACGCCAAGCCCACCGGGGCGTCGGTGACGACCTGCGCCGCGGACGACGCCGGGTCCTCCACCAGGACTCGGAGCCGGATACCCAGCTCACCGGCCGCTGGGGCCATCATGCGGGCGAGCTGCCCGCCGCCCACGACGGCGACGACGGGCGGGCCGGACTGACTGGAATCTGTTGCGCTCACGTCGGTGAAGCCTACCGGCGGCCGCGCACCTTCTTCTGACCGAGGGTGGAGATCTTCGACCCCACCGGCAGCACCTGGTGCGGGTCGAGGGTCTTCGGCACGCCCGAGAGGAACACCGAGAACACCGGCGGCGTGCGCTGGGTGAGCTGCAGGTTCCCGCCGTCGGCGGCGACGAGGTCGCGCGCCAGGGCGAGGCCCAGGCCGGTCCCCGCGCCGGACGTGACGCCCCGCTCGAAGATCTTGCCCTGCATGTCCTCGGGCACGCCCTCGCCCTCGTCCGTGACCTCGACGGCCATGGCGCCGCGCTGCCCCTCGCGGATCCGGAGGGTCGTGGTGCCGCCGCCGTGCTTGAGCGAGTTCTCCAGGAGGGTGGACAGCACCTGGGCCAGGGCACCGGGGGTGGCCAGCACCCGGGCTCCGCCCGAGTCCTCGACGTTCAGGTGCCGGCCGGCCCGCTCGAAGGACTCGCGCCACTCCTCCTCCTGCTGGAGGAAGACGACGGCGACGTCCACGGACTCCGTGGTGCCGCCCTGCGCGCGCCGCGAGCGGGCGAGCAGGTCGTCGACCACGCCGACCAGGCGCTCCACCTGTTCGAGCGAGATCCGGGCCTCCTCCTGCACGTCGGGCTCGCTGGAGGTGAGCGTGATCTCCTCCAGGCGCATCGTCAGCGCGGTGAGCGGAGTGCGGAGCTGGTGCGAGGCGTCGGACGTGAACTGCCGTTCCACCGCGAGCCGCGCCGCGAGCCGGTCCGAGCTGCGGGCCAGCTCGGCCGCCACCAGGTCGATCTCCTCCACCCCGGAGGGGTCCAGTCGTGGACGCACCTGTCCCGCGCCGAGCTGTTCCGCCGACGCCGCGAGGTACACGAACGGTTGCGCCAGCCGGTTGGCCTGCCACGCGGCCGTGACCGCGCCGGCGGCGAACGCCCCCACGCTGCCGAACACGACGAGCACGACGACGTTGATCGCCTTGATGTACGCCGGCCAGGCCGATACGGACACCACCACGCCCATGACGGGCTGTTCCTCGGACGTGAGCCCGCGGTCGATGGTGGCGCCGGCAACGGGCTCGCCAGAGACGAGCTGCTCGCCGTTCGGCTGGTTCACCGTCACGTAGGCGACGATGTCGTTGCCCTGCGGCTGCACGGCGCGGTCAACGACCGACTGGTCGACGAACCCGGCCTCGGCGGCCGAGCGGTTGCGCTCGTAGGAGTTGACGGACGAAGCCAGGAGGTCCTGCGCCCGGGTCTCGACCCGCTGAACTTCCTGGCCGTAGATGTAGCGGGCGCCGAAGATCGCGAGCGGGATGCCCAGGAGCAGGACCGCGACCGCAACCGCGGCGATCGTCGCCTGCAGTACGCGGGCGCGCATCTGGCTAGCTCGCCCCGATCTCGAAACGGAAGCCGAGGCCACGCACGGTGGAGACGTAGCGCGGGGCGTTGGCGTCGTCACCGAGCTTGCGGCGCAGCCAGGACACGTGCATGTCCAGCGTCTTGGTGGAACCGACCGGGTCGGAGCCCCACACGTCGCGCATCAGGGTGTCGCGGACCACGACGGAGCCGGCGTTCTGCACGAGCACGCGCAGCAGGTCGAACTCCTTGGTGGTCAGGTGCAGCTCGCGGTCGCCCTGGAAGGCGCGGTGCGCCGAGACGTCGACACGGACGTCCTGCGCGTGCAGCTCCTCCTCCTCGCCGGTCTCGCCGTGCGAGCGGCGCAGCAGCGCCCGCACGCGGGCGAGCAGCTCGGCCAGGCGGAAGGGCTTGGTGACGTAGTCGTCGGCACCTGCGTCGAGGCCCACGACGAGGTCGACCTCGTCGGCGCGAGCGGTCAGCACCAGGACGGGCACGGTGAGGCCGTTGGCCCTGATCTCGCGCGCGACGTCGAGCCCGTCCATGTCGGGAAGGCCCAGGTCCAGAACTACGATGTCCGCACCGGTCGAGCTCTCGATCGCACCTTTGCCGGTTCCTTGCACGACGACGTCGTATCCCTCACGGGAGAGCGCTCGTGCCAACGGCTCGGCAATGGCCGGGTCGTCCTCGGCTAGGAGTACGTGAGTCATTTCGCCATCGTAGGGCATAACCGACGCTCTGGCGCTACCCGGTCAGGCCTCTTGACAGGGCTCGTACCGAATCCTTTCGGCTGACACCGCCATGGCGCAAGTGCTACCACGGTATGACGCGCCGGCGCAACGGTTACACCTACTCTGACCTGCATGGGTTGGTACGAACGGTGGGCGGGTTGGTCCGAGCGGTACCGGTTCGTGGTGGACCTCGCGCTGACCGTCCTCGTGGGCCTGTTCGCGGTGGTCCTCGCGGGCGACGTCTACGCGCCCACCCTGCACGGCTCGCTCCAGACCATGCTCGTCTCCGCGGCCGTCCTCGCACCGCTCCCCTGGGCCCGCACGCACCCCGTCGCCTCGACCGTCGCGGTCTTCGTGATCTGCATGCTGCAGGTGATCGTGCTCCGCGTCCCCACGGTGCTCCCGGCCGACTTCGCCGTGCTGGTCTCCATGTACTGCGTGACGGTCTACGGCCCGCGCTGGGCCTACCTGATGGCCTGCGGCATGGCGGTGGTGGGCCCGGTCACCGTCGGCGTCGTGCTGGCGGCCCAGGACGAGACGGCGTCGCTGGTCAACTCCATCCCGGTGATCGTCCTGATCACGACCCTGCTCGCGTGCTCGTTCGCCTTCGGCCTGGTCCGCAGGTCCAGGCGCGCCATGCTCGTGGCCATGCGCGACCGCGCCGAACGCCTCGAGGTGGAGCGCGACCAGCAGGCGCAGATCGCCACCGCGGCCGAGCGGTCGCGGATCGCGCGCGAGATGCACGACATCGTGGCCCACTCCCTGTCCGTGGTCATCGCGCAGGCCGACGGCGGCCGGTACGCCGCGGCCGCGAACCCCGCCGCCGCCGAGCGCGCGCTCGGCACCATCGCCGAGACCGGCCGCGCCGCGCTGGCCGACATGCGCCGCCTGCTGGGCGTGCTGCGGGAGGGCCCGGACCGGGGCGCGACGCCGCTGGGCCTGGTGGCCCCGGCCGGCCCCGCCCCCGCCCGCCCGCGCCCGACCAGCGGGAGCGCCCCGGCGGTCCCGGACGCCGGGGGCGCCCGCACCGTGCCGCCGTCCCCGTCGGACGGCGCGGCACCCCTGCGCCCCCAGCCGGACGTCACGAACCTGGGAGATCTCGTCGACCAGGCCCGCGACGACGGCCTGCGGGTCTCCTGGGCGCGGGTGGGCGTCGAGCGGCGGCTGCCGCCCGGCGTCGGGCTCACGCTGTTCCGGGTGTGCCAGGAGGCGCTCACCAACGTGCGCAAGCACGCCGGCCCCCGTCCCGCCGTCACCATGCTGCTGCGCTGGGGCGAGGACGAGGTGGAGCTGCGCGTGGACGACGACGGCCGCGGCCTGGCGGCCGCCGGCTCCGCCGACCCCGCGGAGCAGCCCTCCGCCGGGTACGGCCTGCTGGGCATGCGGGAGCGCGCCGAGATGTTCGGCGGGACGCTCACGGCAGGGCCGCGCCGGGGCGGCGGGTTCTCGGTCCGGTTCGTCGTGCCGATCCCGCGCGCCGAACGCCCCGCGGCCGCCGAGACCATCGAGCCCGCTGAGCCGGGCCAGGCCACCACCGAACCGAGCACGACGACCGAGGAGAACGATGACTGACGCCCTGGACGCGCCCGTACGGGTGGCCCTGGTCGACGACCAGCCGCTGGTCCGCGCGGGCCTGCGGATGGTGATCGACTCCCAGCCCGACCTGCGGGTGGTGGTCGAGGCCGACGACGGCCGGGACGCGCTGCGCCTGCTCGCGACCACGGCGTCCGACGTGGTGCTGATGGACGTGCGCATGCCGGGCATGGACGGCCTGACCGCGACCCGGGCGCTGCTGGGCGACGGAGGCGTCGCGGCGGGCGACCCCCGCGTCGTCGTGCTCACGACGTTCGACCTGGACGAGTACGTGCTGGACGCGATCCGGGCCGGCGCCAGCGGGTTCCTGCTCAAGGACGCCCAGCCGGAGGAGCTGCTCACCGCGATCCGCACGGTGCACCAGGGCGACGCGGTGATCGCGCCGTCGTCCACGCGGCGGCTGATGGAGCGCCTGGTCACGGCGCTGCCACCGGAGGAGGCGGCAGGCCCGCAGGAGGCGCTGGCCGGCCTGACGGGCCGCGAGCGCGAGGTGCTGGTGCTGATGGCGCGCGGGCGGTCCAACACGGAGATCGCCGGGGACCTGTTCGTCGCGGAGGCGACGGTGAAGACGCACGTGGGACGGATCCTGGCCAAGCTCGACGCGCGCGACCGCGTGCAGGCGGTGGTGACCGCCTACGAGACGGGCCTGGTGCGGCCCGGCTCGTAGCCGGCCGGTTCGTAGCCGGCCCGGCTCAGTCCGCCGCGAGCGCCGCGACCGGCCGGGTCCGGACGGCGGCCCGGGCCGGCACCACGGAGGCGACGAGGCCGGCGACGAGCGCGACGCCGAGGACGGCCACGACGTCGGACCACGGGACGACGAGCGGCACCTCGCCCAGGGTGGACAGGGCGGTGGTGGCGCCGGCCCAGCCGTACAGGAGGCCGAGCAGCACGCCGAGCACGGCGCCGACGCCGGCTATCACGAGGCCCTCGACGGCGAGCGTGGCGCGCAGCTGGCCGCGGGAGAGCCCGATGGCGCGCAGCATGGCGTTCTCGCGGGTGCGGTCGATCACGGACAGCGACAGGGTGTTGGCCACGCCGATCAGCGCGATGAGCACGGCCACGGCGAGCAGCCCGACGACGATCCCGAGGATGACGTCGATGATCTGCTGGTAGGCCGAGCGCTCGACGACGATCCCGGTGATCCCGACGGTCTCGCCGGTGCCGGACACCGCTTCCTGCACGGCGGACACGACGTCGGCGGCGTCGTGGTCGTCGTCGACCTGGGCCCAGAGCTCGCCGGCCGCGAGGCCGGGGGCGAGGGCGTCGAGGTCCTGGGGCGTGAGGTAGGCCCGGTCGGACCGGGTGTCGCTGTGCACCACGCGGAGGGTCAGGTCGCCGCCGGGGCCGGTGAGCTCGACGGTGTCGAGCCCATCCAGCCGGTACAGCTTCGCGGCGCGCTCGGGGACGACGAGGGTGCCGGGCCGCAGGAGGTCGGCCGTGGCGGGGGTGTTGGCCACGGCCCGCAGGTCCGCGGGGTCGACGACGGCGACCTGGACGGCGCGGCCGCCGTCGGCCCGCTCGGCCGACAGGTTGGTCACCGGGACCACGGCGCGCAGGCCGTCGACGTCGGCCAGGGCGTCGGTGACCGCGGCGGGCACGAGGGCGGGTGCGCCGCTCTCGTCGGGCATGGTGCTGGTGACCTGGAGGTCGACGGGGAAGCGCGCGTCCAGCTCGTCGTCCAGGGCGGCACGGGCGCTGGCGGCGCCCGTCGTCATCATGGAGACCAGGGTGACGCCGATGAGCAGGGCCGTGGACGTCGCCGCCGTGCGGCGGGGGTTGCGCAGGGCATTGGCCGACGCGAGGCGCGCGGCCGGTCCCCCGGCCCCGACGAGCCGGCCGAACGCGGCCGCGACGCGGGGCAGCCAGAAGACCGAGCCGACGATGACCCCGACCAGCGACACGGAGCCGCCGAGGACCGCCGCGAACAGCCCGACGTCGATGCTGCCGGACGTGCCGAGCGCCACGCCGGCGGCCAGGACGGCCAGGCCGCCCACGGTGGCGAGCGTCGCGAACAGGCCCCGGCCGCGACCGGTGCCCTGCGTGCCGGGTGCGTCGGCGGGGCGCAGGGCGGCGAGCGGTGCCACGCGCGCCGCGGCCCGTGCCGGGGCGAGCGCCGCGGTCAGGGAGACGAGCAGGCCGACGCCGAGCGGCCCGACGAGCACGGGCGCACTCAGGGGGACGGTCCGCGGGAGTGCCACACCCAGGTCGAACGCGGGCGCGACCAGGAGCCCGCCCTGCACCAGCAGGGTGCCGAGCACGATGCCCGCGGCCGAGGCGGCCACTCCCAGGAGGGCGGCCTCCAGCAGCACGCTGCGGTAGATCTGCCCGGTGCCCGCGCCGACGCAGCGCAGCAGCGCCAGGGTGCGGGCACGCTGCGCCACCAGCACCTGGAAGGTGTTCGCGATGACCAGGCCCGCGACCACCAGGGAGACCGCGGCCAGGGCCAGGACGAACACGAGGTAGACGATGTTCTGGCCGTCCGAGATGGCCGAGACCACGTCCTCCGCGTACTGGACGGGGGTGGTGACTCCGGTGGCGGCCGGGACGGCAGCGGCGAGGTCGTCGCGGGCAGCCGCCACGGCGGCCGCGGACCCGGGCCGGTCCAGGGCGACGACGATCGTGCGCATACCGGCCGCCCCCGCCGGGCCGGCGCCGTCCGCGAGCCGCTCCCGCAGCGCCCGAGGACTGACGACGGCGACGCCGCCGCCCGCCGCGTAGGCACCCACGGGGTCGGTGACCAGGCCGGACACGGTGAGCCGCGTGACGGCCTCCTGACCGCCGTGGCAGTCGGACCCGTGCTTGCCCACGGCGGGGTGCTCGCCCAGCAGGCAGCGCGTAGAGGCGATCGTGTCGCCCACGCCGACGCCGAGGAGCTCGGCGACGTCGACGGGCAGGGCGATGCGGTCGGGCTCGTCCGGCCAGGCGCCGACGGTCAGGACCAGCGGTGTGAGCCGCTGGTCCGACGGCGTGGCGACCAGCGACTGGTAGACCGTCCGGCCGCCGTGGTCGAGCTGGGCGTAGGTGCCCTGGAACCCGTCGGCCGCCGCTACCCCGGCGACGTCGCGCACCGCGTCGACGTCGCCGGGCGTCATGGTGCCCCCGCGGTCGAAGACCACCAGGTCCGCGCCCGCGTACTGCGCGGCCACCTGGTCGTACGTTGTGCGGGTGATGATGGTCCCCGCCTGCAGCGTCGCGGCCACGAACGCGGTGCTGATGACGATGGCGAGGCCGGCCGCGGCCAGCCGGCCCAGGCCGCGGCGCATCTGGGCCACGGTGAGGAGCACGGTGGGACTGACGGTCAGCACGCGGCAGCCGAACGGTCCGCCGGGACGTACAGAGGTATGTCCACGAGATCTCTCCCTCGAGTCGCTGCGGCTGCTGCGTGCTGACCGGTCACCCCGGGACTGCTACTCCGCGGCGAGCGCCGCCACGGGGTGGGTGCGGACGGCCGCCCGGGCGGGCACCACCGAGGCGACCAGCCCGGCGACCAGGGCCACACCGAGGACGGTGGCGATCTCGGCCCACGGGACCGCGAGCGGCACCGTGCCGACGCCGGACAGGGCCGAGGCGGCACCTGCCCAGCCGTACACGAGTCCCAGCAGGATCCCGAGCAGCGCCCCGACGCCGGCGATCAGCATGCCCTCGATGGCGAGCGTGGCCCGCAGCTGCGCCGTCGAGAGCCCGATCGCCCGGAGCATCGCGTTCTCGCGGGTGCGTTCGACGACGGACAACGAGAGGGTGTTGGCCACGCCGATGAGCGCGATGATCACGGCCACCGCGAGCAGGCCGACCACGATCCCCAGGATCACGTCGATCACCTCCTGGTAGGCCTCTCGTTCGACGGCCGCGCCGGTCACGTCCACGGCCTCTCCCGTCACCGAGACGGCGTCCTGCACCGCGGCGACGGCGTCCGCCGGGTCACTGCCCTCGGCGACGCTCCCCCACAGGGTGTTCGCGTTCACCTCCCGGGTGAAGCCGGCCAGGTCGTTCGGGGTCAGGTAGGCGGAGGAGGTACGCAGGTCCGTGCCGACGACGTCCAGGGTCACCTCGCCCGCCGGCCCGGTGAGCGTGACGGTGTCGCGCCCCTCCAGGCCGTAGTCCTCGGCGACCCGGTCGGGCAGGAGCAGCGTGCCGCGCTCCAGCGACGCGACGTCGTCCGGTGTGCTCAGCACCCCGCGCAGGTCCTCGGGTGCCGCAGCGGTGACCGGGACGAACGACTCGACGTCACCACCGACGGCCGCGGTCAGCGTGGTCACCTCGGCCACGGCACGCAGGTCGCCGACGTCACGCACGGCGTCGGTCACGGAGCCCGGCAGGGCGACCAGGTTCCCCTCGGCGTCGTACGACGTCGCGGAGACCTCGAGGTCCACGGGGTACTGCGCGTCGAGCTCCTCGTCCATGGCGAGCCGAGCGCTCGCGGCGCCAGTGGTCATCATGGAGACGAGCGTGACGCCGATGAGCAGCGCGGTCGCCGTCGCCGCCGTGCGACGCGGGTTGCGCTGCGTGTTGGCCGCCGCGAGCCGGGCGGCAGGGCCGGCCGGACCGAGCAGGCGGCCGATGCGTGCCGCGACCTTGGGCAGCCAGAAGACCGCACCGAGGACGACGCCCACCAGGGACACACAGCCACCGGCCACGGCGGCCAGCACGCCGACGTCTGCTTTGTCGGTCATCCCCAGGTAGACCCCACCGGCCATGACCGCGAGTCCGCCGAAGGTGGCGAGACCGGCCAGGACGGCCCGGGCCCGGCCGGCACCCGCGCCGCGCAGCGTCGGCGCGTCGGCCGGCCGCAGGGCGGCGAGCGGGGCCACGCGGGAGGCCGCACGGGCCGGGGCGAGCGCGGCCGCGAGGGTCACGAGCACACCCACGGCGAGCGGGAGGAGCACGACGGGCGCGCTCACGGTGATGGTCGCGGGCAGCTGGACACCGAGGTCGAAGGCCGGCACCAGCAGCAGGCCCCCCTGCACCAGCAGGGAGCCGAGGAGCACGCCCGCCACCGAGGCGACCGCGCCGAGGATGGCCGCCTCGAGCAGGACGCTGCGGTACACCTGGCCGGTGTTCGCGCCGATGGCGCGGAGGAGGGCGAGGGTGCGCGAGCGCTGCGCGACGAGCACCTGGAAGGTGTTGGCGATGACGAGGCCCGCGACGACCAGCGACACGGCGGCGAAGCCCAGGACGAACACCAGGAAGATGATGTTCTGGCCGCCCGTGAGCCCGGCCACGACCTCCTCGGCGTACTCCTGGGTGGTCATGACCTCGGTGGCCGCCGGGACCGCCGTCGTGAGCGCGTCCCGGACCGCCTCGATCGCGGTCGGGTCACCCGGCTGGTCGAGCGCCACGACGATCTCCTGGAGGGCCTCCGTCTGACCGGGTTCCCGGTCGTCGGCGAGCCACTGGTCCATGGCCTCCGGGGAGACGACGCCCATGCCGCCGGCGAGTGCGAAGGCCTGCCTCGGATCGTCGACCAGTCCCGAGACGGTCAGCTTCTCGTTGACCTCCCGGCCGTCGTAGTAGCTGGTGCCATCGTCCGCGACGGTCGGCTCGTCGTCCAGCACCCAGCGGCTGGAGGAGACCGTGTCTCCCACCCCGAGGCCGAGCCGCTCGGCGACGTCCGCCGGGAGGGCGATGCTGCCGGTCCCTTCCGGCCACGCCCCGTCGGTCAGGACCAGCGGGGAGAGCCGCGGGTCGGAGGCCTGCGGGACGATCGACTGGTAGATCGTCCTCCCGCCGTGGTTGAGCTCCACATAGGTGCTCAGGGTCCCGTCGGCCGCCGCGACGCCCTCGGTGGCCCGGACGGCCTCGACGTCGTCCTGCGTCAGGGTGGTGGCTTCGTCGGACACCACGAGGTCGGACTCGGCGTACCGGGCGGAGACCTGGTCGTAGGTGGTGCTCGTGATGATGTTGCCCACCAGGAGCGTGGCCGCGACGAACGCGGTGCCGATGGCGATCGCGACGCCCGCGGCGGCGAGCCGGCCGGTGCTGCGCCGCATCTGCGCCCAGGTGAGACGTGCGGTGGGGAAGGAGGCGGACATCACGCACCCGTCCCGGACACCGTGCCGATGGCTCCGGTGGTGACGGCGGGCTCCAGGGTGCGCAGCGCGTCCAGCCCCGCCATCGCGGACTCCGGCGTCGGATCACTGATGTCCCCCGCGATCCGACCATC
>NZ_JBIRYI010000026.1:0-28494 GCF_044389675.1 Promicromonospora kroppenstedtii
GCGGTGAACCGACCCTCCTCGAAGTCCACGTCCACGCCGTCCAGAGCACGCACGATCGCCTCGCCCTTGCCGTACGTCTTGGTCAGGTTACGGGCGCGCACTGCGGGTGACGACCCAGGCGCGTACACGGTGTTGTCCATGCGGCAGACGCTACGGATCGGTGGCGTGCCGGGGCATCAGGCCGGGGTCTGGTCTTGGTCTGCCCCAGGGTCATACCTGGGTCGTACGCCCCCGGGGCGGCGCCTCAGGGTCAGCGCTTCAGTCCTGCGCCGTGAGCTCCAGGACGACGGCCTGCGCCGCGTGCAGCAGCGGCAGCCGCAGGCCGACCGAGCCGAGCGCGGCGCCGGGCACCACGGCGGTGTCCGCCGCCGCGCCGTCGGCCCCCGCGCCCGCCAACGCGTCGAACAGCGGCGGGGCGTCGCGGGGGAGCGGGCCGGGTAGCGGCAGGGAGACGCGATAGCGCCGTCCGGGGTCGAGCCCGGGCACCCGCTGCAGCGCCGGCAGCGCCCGGTCACCCGTCACGGAACGCGCCACCCGCACCACGGCCCGGCTCCGGTCCGGTGCCACGATCACGGTCGCGCTCGTCCCGGCGTCGCCGGTCGGCGGGTGGTGCACGTCGCCCGAGTGCAGCAGCGGCCGCAGCCGCCGGTAGGCGGCGACGCCCGCCCGGATCCGGTCCAGCTCGTCCGGGGCGCACTCCGTCAGGTCCCACTCGATGCCGAAGTGGCCCAGCAGCGCCACGGCGATCCGCAGGTCCAGGCCCGTGGCGCGCCTCGTGGTGTGCGCCACGGGCGGGCCCACGTGCGTGCCGACGAGCTCCGGGGGCAGCAGCAGCTCGGTCCAGCGCTGGATGGCCAGGCGCTCGACCGGGTCGTTCGTGTCCGAGGCCCACACCCGGTCGGTGTGCTCCAGGACGCCGAGGTCCACGCGGGCCCCGCCCGACGCGCACGCCTCGATCTCCAGGCCCGGGTGCCGGTCCCGGAGCGCGGCCAGCAGCCGGTAGACCGCCGCGGTGTGCCGGTGCACGTTCGCGCGGCCGGCGGTCACCGCCTCGATGAGGTCTCGGTTCTGGTCCCACTTGACGTAGTCGAGCCGGTACTCGGTCACGAGCGCGGAGACTGCCTTCAGCAGGTGGTCGAACACGTCGGCCCGCGACACGTCGAGCACGTACTGGTTGCGCCAGGGGCGCACCTCGTTCCCGATCGGCTGCAGCAGCCAGTCCGGGTGCGCGCGGGCGAGCTCCGAGTCCAGGCTGACCATCTCGGGCTCGAGCCACAGCCCGAACTCCATGCCCCGCTCCCGGACCACCTCGACCAGGGGGTGCAGCCCGTCCGGCCACGGCCCCGGGTCGACGCGCCAGTCGCCCAGGCCGGCGGAGTCGTCGCGGCGGCCCAGGAACCAGCCGTCGTCGAGCACGAACCGCTCCACGCCGACGTCGGCCGCGACCCGGGCGAGCCGCGTGAGCTTGCCGAGGTCGTGGTCGAAGTAGACGGCCTCCCAGGTGTTCAGCGTGACGGGGCGGGGGCGGCGCGGGTGGTGCGGCCGGCCGCGCACGTACCGGTGGAACCGGTGCCCGAGGCCGTCGAGCCCCGCGTCGCTCCACACGAACAGCGCGGCGGGGGTGCGGAACGCGGCGCCGGGCTCGACGGTGATCTCGCCGGGCCGCAGCAGCGGGCCCGCGCCGAGCACGGTGCGGCTCTCGGGCAGGGCGTCGACGCGGTGCACCGAGTCGCCGCTCCAGGCGAGGTGCACGGCCCACAGCTCGCCCCGGGCGTCGTCGAACCCGGGGGTGCCGACCGCGAGGACGAGCGGGGAGTCGTGCCCGGTGCGGCCGCGGCGCGACTCGCGCGCGTGGCTGCCCTGCGCGAGCGGACGGCGCTGCGGCGTGCGCTCGCGCGTCCAGCGTCCGGAGAAGTCCAGCACCTCTGTCGCCAGGTCGCCGACCGGCAGCGTCGCCTCCAGGATCGCGAGGTCCACCGGTTCGGCGCCCGTGTTGTGCAGCTCGTGCGTCACGGCGAGCACCCCCGACGGATCGAGGGCGAGGTCGACGACGACGCGCAGCCCGGCCGCCTCGGCGGTGACCCGCAGGTGCCGCTCGTCGGCCTCGGCGGCGGTGCGGCGCCAGCGGGGCAGCAGGGCGCGGCGCCCCACGTGGCCGGCCAGGCCGGGGCGGCCCTCCCAGCCGTCGTGCTCGCCGGGCAGCACCGTGAGCGGCCACGGCCCGTCGAGCGCGCTCGGCGACGCCGGGCGCGCGACCGACCGGAGCAGACGCCGCGCGTCGGCGGGGTGGAGCGGGCCGAGGTCCTGGCCCCAGTGCACCACCTCCGGCAGGCCGTCCTGGGGCAGCGCGACGACGACGCCGACGCCGGCCGCGCGCAGCACGTGCACGTCGGGCGTCACTCGGCGGCGCTCTCGCGCAGCACGACGACGCGCCCGGCGGGCACCAGCGCGGTGCCGTCGAACGTCGCGTCGTCGTCGAGGAGCGAGCGGCCGGACACGGCCACGGTCTCGTCGGCGTCCGAGTGGTTGATCAGGAACAGGACGTCGCCGTCGGGGGTGTTCCGGCGGACCGCCTCGATCCCGGTCCCCGCCTCGACGGCGCGGGGCAGCCCGAGCTCGTCGATGAGCCGGTCGGCGACGCGCGTGGCCGAGTCGAGCGGGAGCTGCGCGGAGACGTACCAGGCCGCACCGTCGCCGACGGCGTTGCGGGTCACCGCCGCCCGGCCGGCGGAGTCTCCGTCGGCGTAGGTGACGACGGCCTCGGCGCCGCGCAGGTTCGTGTCCTCGCTCCAGTCGGTCACCCGGCCGCCGTCGGACAGGAGCACCGACTCGTCGGCCTGGAGCGGGCGGAACTCCTCGGTCGTCACCCCGAGCAGGTTGCGGAACGCACCGGGGTAGCCGCCGCCGCGCACGCGGCTGGTCTCGTCGACGATCCCGGAGAGGTAGGTGGCGAGCACGGTGCCCCCGGCGCGCACGAACGCGTCGACCCGCGCGGCCTGCGCGTCCGAGACCACGAGCAGCGTGGGCAGCACCACGAGGTCGTAGCCGTCGAGGTCGGCGTCGACGGGGAGCACGTCGACCAGCACCTGCCGCTGCCAGAACACCCGGTGCCAGAGCCGGGTCTCGCGGGCGTACCGCAGGGCGCGGTGCGGCTTGAGCCCTTGCTGGAGCGCCCACGCCGACTCCTCGTCGACCAGGAGCGCGACCTTCGCGGGCTCCACGGGCGCACCCGCGATGCCCCGGAGCCGGCGCAGCGCGGACCCCAGCGCCACGACCTCGCGCCACACGCGGCTCTCGGTGCCCGCGTGGGGCAGCATCGCCGAGTGGAACTGCTCGGTGCCCGCGGTGGAGGCGCGCCACTGGAAGAACATCGCGCCGTCCGACCCGCGGGCCACGTGCGCCAGGGCGTTGCGCAGGATCTCGCCCGGGGCCTTGGCGCGGTTGCGCTGCTGCCAGCTCGGCGCCCCCGTCGAGTGCTCCATGAGCAGCCACGGCTCGCGCGCCCGGGTCAGCCCGCGCATCCGGTCGGCCGCGAACGCGAGGTCCTGCTCGCGCACCGGGTCGTCCACGATCGTGTAGTGGTCGTTGGCCACGACGTCGACGTGCCCGGCCCAGTCCGAGTAGTCCACGACGTGCCCGCCGGAGCCCACCATGAAGTTGGTGGTGACGGGCACGGCGCTGTGCCGGCGCAGCACCTCCGCCTCGGCCAGGTAGTGCTCCAGCAGCTCGTCGGAGGAGAACCGCTCGAAGGCGAGGAACAGCCCCGGGTTGGCCTTGTGCTTGTCGCCCCGGGGTGGCTCGATGTGCTCGATGTCGGCGAAGGTGTGCCCCCAGAACGCCGTGCCCCACGCGGCGTTGATCGCCTCGACCGTGCCGTACTGCGCGCGGAGCCACTCGCGGAACCGGGCCGCCGACACGTCGCACCAGCACCGCCCGTTGCCGCCGCCGAGCTCGTTGCTCACGTGCCACAGCCGCACCGCGGGGTGGTCGCCGTAGCGCTCGGCGAGCGCGGTCGTGATCCGCAGCGCGTGCTCCCGGAACACGGGCGAGCTCGCGCACCAGCCCAGCCGCCCGCCCGGGGCCTCCCGCTCGCCGTGGGCGTCGACCGGCAGCACCTCCGGGTGCGCGTGCAGCAGCCAGCTCGGCGGCGCCGCGGTCGGGGTGGCGAGGTCGACGGCGATGCCGGCGTCGTGCAGCAGCCCGATGATCTCGTCGAACCAGGCCCAGTCGTACTCGCCCTCGCGCGGTTCGAGCAGGCCCCAGGAGAAGACGCCGAGGGTGACGATGTTGACGCCGGCCTCCTGCATCAGCCGCACGTCCTCGCGCCACACGTCCGGTGACCACTGCTCGGGGTTGTAGTCGCCGCCGTAGCTCAGGCCGTCGGTGGGCCAGGCGGGCAGGTCGCGGCGGGTGTGGGGTCGGTCGGTCGCACGGCGGGCCACAGGGCATCCCCTTCGATGTCGGTGCGGGGACGGTTGCGCCCCCCGGTGCGTCAGACTTGTCGAGCGCCCACCTGTTTGTCAATACGCGAAACAAACAGCGGCCTCAGAACCGCAGCATCGTCCGGATGCCCACCACGGCGCCGCCGCGCGCCCACTCGTCGAACTGGAACGGCTGGACGTCCAGCGCCAGCGGCGGGATGCCCGGCGAACGCACCTCGTCGATCGTGGCCCGCACCTCGTCGCCCGCGAGCTCCATGACCACGAGCCCGTCGCCCGCGAGCACGATCTTCTGCGGGTCGAGCGCGTTCGCCACCGTGCCGACCAGCACCCCGAGCGCCTGCCCGGCGTCGGCGAAGGCGCGCCGGGCGGCCACGTGGCCCTCCCGCGCCAGCGCGACGGCGCCCGCGAAGTCGAGCCCGGGCATGCGCAGCGCGTCGACGATCGCCTGGTTGGGCAGCAGCGCGCTCACGCAGCCGCGGTGCCCCTGCCCGCAGATGGGTCCGGCCGAGTCGACGCGCAGGTGGTCGAGCCGCCCCGCGCGCCCGTGGTGGCCGGTGACCACCCGGTCGTCGACCACGAACCCGAAGCCGACGCCGGTGCCCACGGTGATCAGCGCCAGCGAGGTGCAGCCCACCCCGGCGCCGAACCAGTGCTCGGTGGCCGTCAGGGCTCGCACGTCGTTCTCGGCGCCCGTGGGGATGCCGAGCCGCTCGGTGAGTCGTTCGGCCAGGTGCACGTCCTTCCAGCCCAGGAACGGCGAGTCGGTGACCACCTGACGCCCGTCGACGACGGCGAGGTCGCCCGCCAGGGCGATCCCGCCGGCCACGATCGAGCCGAACCGCCCGGCGAACCCGGCGTGGACGGCGACGATCTGGTCGATCACGGCGTCCGGGTCCCGCACGGGGATGGGCTCCTCGTGGCTCGCCACGATGCGGGCGCCGAGGTCGGTGACGACGGCGAACAGGGCGTCGCCGGTGAGCTTGACGCCCAGGAAGTGCCGGGCCGCGTGCCGCACCAGGAGCAGCTCGCTCGGGCGCCCTGTCGCGCCGCGCAGCTCGACCTCGCCCTCGGTGACCAGGCCGTGGTCCATGAGCGCCCGGGTGACGCGGGTCAGGCTCGCGCGGGACACGCCGAGCCGGCGCGCGATCTCCGCGCGGGGCAGCGGGCCGTGGATGAGCAGCTCGCGCAGCGCGTTGCGCTCGGCGTCGCCGAGTGCGGGCCAGCCTCGTGACATCGCTTCCTCGTCTCTGGAGGGCTCGGATCCTATCCGCCCCGACTTTGTTTCAACAATTGACAAAGAGTAGGCGCGCCGCCAGACTCTGGTCCAGTCGGCGCCCGGCCGCCGACGAGTACCGATCAAAGGAGATCCCGATGCGAATCAGACCCCTCGTGGCGGGTGCGGCCACGGTCGCCAGCCTCGCCGTCCTGAGCGGCTGCGGCGCCGCGAGCGCCGACCCGGAGGGCCCCGTCACCCTGGAGTACTGGGCGTGGCCGGCCGGCAGCAAGACCGTCGTCGACGAGTGGAACGCGGCGAACCCGGACATCCAGGTGAAGCTGTCGGACGCGGGCGGCGGGGACGAGTCGTCCCAGAAGCTGCTGACGGCGTCGCGTGCGGGCAACGCGCCCGACCTGGCGCTCGTGGAGTACACGACGCTGCCGTCGCTCATCGTGGCGGACGTGCCGCTGGAGATCACCGACTACGTGGGTGACGTGCAGGACGCGTTCACCGAGGGCACCTGGGCGCAGACGACGTTCGACGGCGCCGTGTTCGGCGTGCCGCAGGACGTGGGCCCGATGGCGCTGGTGTTCCGCGAGGACCGCTTCGAGGAGCTCGGCGTGCCGGTGCCCACCACGTGGGAGGAGTTCCGCGAGGCCGCCGCCGCGGTCAAGGAGGCCGACCCGGACTCCGTCATCACCAGCCTGCCGCCCACCGAGTTCGGCTTCTTCGCCGGTGTGGCCACGCAGGCGGGCGGGCAGTGGTGGTCCGTCAACGGCGAGGAGTGGTCGGTCGGGATCGCCGACGAGGCGTCCCTGGAGGTGGCGGACTACTTCGAGGAGCTGGCCACCGAGGGGCTGATCCAGACGGAGCCGCTGCTGACGCCCGAGTACAACGCGATGGTCAACGCGGGCACCATGCTCTCGTGGCCGTCGGCGGTGTGGGCGCCGGGCGTGATCGAGTCCGTGGCCCCCGACACCGCGGGGAGCTGGGCCATGGCGCCGCTGCCGCAGTGGACGCCGGGTGACACCGCGGTCGCGTACCAGGGCGGCTCCGCCCTCGTGGTCACCAAGGACAGCGAGCACCCCGAGGAGGCGGCGAAGTTCGCCACGTGGCTGAACGCGTCCGAGGAGGGCAACACGCTGCTCCTGGACGAGCAGAGCCTGTACCCGGCCTCCAGCCTCGGGCAGGAGATGGCGGAGAGCAACGACCCGCCGACCCTCATGCCGCAGCAGGACGACTTCTACGCGGTGTCCGCCGACATCTCCGCCCAGACCGTCCCGGTGACCTGGGGCCCGAACGTCAATCTCGCCAAGTCGGTGTTCGAGGACGAGCTGGGCAAGGCCATCCGCAACGGCACCCCCTGGCGCGACGCGTTCGTCGCCACGCAGGACGCGGTGGTGGCCGACATGAAGGAGACCGGGTTCGCTGTGAGCGACGGCTGACCTGGTGCCCGCGATGTCCACCACCCTGCAACCGGCGCGCCGCCGTCCCCGACGGCGGCAGGTGGCGCCCTACCTGTTCACCGCCCCCGCGGTCATCCTGTACGTCGCGTTCATGCTCGTGCCCGTCGGCTACGCCGTCTGGCTGAGCCTGCGCGCCTACCGCATCGAGGGCGCCCTGCTCGGGCGCAAGACCGAGGTGTTCGTCGGCCTCGACAACTACGTCGCGGTGCTGACCAACCCGGAGTTCGCGGCGGGCTTCGGCCGGCTCGCGGTCTACGGCATCATCGCCGTGCCGCTCACGCTCGGCCTGGCGCTCCTGTTCGCCCTCGTGCTGGACACGCCGGCGGCCCGCCTCAAGCGGTTCGGCCGCACGGCGATCTTCATCCCGTACGCGGTACCCGGCGTCGTCGCGGCCCTGCTGTGGGGCTTCATGTACCTGCCGAGCACCAGCCCGTTCTCGTACGTCACGCGGGCGCTCGGCCTCGGCACCATCGGTTTCCTCGACGGCCCCGGGCTGTTCGGCTCGCTGGCGAACATCGCGATCTGGGGCGGCGTCGGGTTCAACATGATCATCATCTACACCTCGCTGCGGTCCATCCCCGGCGAGATCTACGAGTCCGCGCGGCTCGACGGTGCCGGCGAGGTGCAGATCGCGCTGCGGATCAAGGTGCCGCTCGTGGTGCCGGCGCTCGTGCTCACCGGTGTGTTCTCGCTGATCGGCACGCTGCAGCTGTACAGCGAGCCCGCCACGCTCCAGCCCATGACGAGTGCCATCTCCAACACGTGGGTGCCGCTGATGACCATCTACCGCGACGCGTTCGGCACCGACGACCTGCCCCAGGCGGCCGCGGCGTCGACCGTGCTCGCCGTGGGCACCGTGCTGGTCTCGGTGGTCATCCTGCGGATCGTGAACCGCAAGCGCATGGGGGTCGAGCGATGAGCGTCACCACCACCCGCCCGGCTCCGGCGTCGGCCGTGCGGGGCCCGTCCGACCGGGCGCGCTCGCGGGCGCGCCGGGGCGGCTGGGGCGTGCTGCCGACGATCGTGCTGCTCGTGGGCGCGTTCTACTGCCTCGTCCCCGTGCTCTGGGTCTACGTCGCGTCGACCAAGACCCGCGGCGAGCTGTTCACCACGTTCACCTTCGCTCCCGGCACCGGGCTGGGGGAGAACCTGACGGCGCTGTTCGCCTACGAGGGCGGGCAGTACCTGCTGTGGTGCCTCAACTCGCTGATCTACTCCGGCGTCGGGTCGCTGCTCTCGGTGCTCGTCTCGACGATGGCCGGGTACGGGCTGGCCAAGTACGAGTTCCGGGGGCGCTCGTTCCTGTTCCTGTCGATCCTGGCCGGCGTGCTCATCCCGGGCATCGTGCTGGCCGTGCCGCAGTACCTGCTGCTGTCCCAGCTCGGGCTCGTCGGCACGCACTGGTCGGTGCTGCTGCCATCCGTCGTCAGCCCGTTCGGCATCTACCTGTCACGGGTGTACGCGATGTCGGCGGTGCCGCAGGAGACGCTGGAGGCCGCGCGGATCGACGGCGCGGGCGAGTGGCGGATCTTCCAACGGATCGTGCTGCCGCTCATGGTGCCGGGCATGGTCACGGTGTTCCTGCTGCAGTTCATCGGCACCTGGAACAACTTCCTGCTGCCGTACATCATGCTCTCGGACCAGAGCCGCTACCCGCTCACCGTCGGGCTGTTCACGCTGCTGGCCAAGGGGTCGAGCTCCCCGGCGCTCTACTCGGTGGCGATCACGGGGGCGGCGGTCTCGATCATCCCGCTGCTCGCACTCGTGCTGTTCCTGCAGCGCTACTGGCGCCTCGACCTCGTCTCGGGCGGGCTCAAGGGCTAGCGGACGCCGGCCGTCGGGCGCCCGGTACCCGGGTGCCCGACGGCGGGGGAGGGCTCAGGCGTCCCAGGCGATCGTGAACTCGGCGAGGTCGATCCGGCCGTCCTGGTCGTGGTCGGCCTTGCCGAAGATCTCGTCGAGGTCCTTGTCGGTGGTCTCCTCGCCCCGGGTGGCCATCGCCTGGCGGAACTCGTCCGCGGTGATGCGGCCGTCGCCGTCGGAGTCGAACTCGACGAAGGTGCGGGTGAGCTCGTCGTCGGCAGCCATGCTGATACCTCGCAAAGTCGGGAACAATTCGAACCGTATGCAACCACATATCGGTTTGATCGGTTGTGGAATTGCTGGGCGGTAAGTCCGGTACGGTGCGGCGTGCTGACCGTCGAGAACCGGAGGACCGGAGCATGAGGCTGTACGCGGCCGCCCCCGCACGGGGCGCTCGGCAGGCGCTCGGTGACCTGCTGCTGCTCGCCTGGATCGCGGGCTGGGCCTGGGCCGGGCGCGAGGTCTGGGCGGCGACCATGGAGCTGGGCGCCCCGGGCCGTGCGACGGCGTCCGCGGCCGGCGAGATGGCGGGCCGGTTCCACGACGTGGAGGGCCGGATCGGTGGCATCCCGGGCGTGGGCGACGACCTGGCCGCACCCTTCAGCGGGGCCGCCGACGCCGCGGAGAGCCTCGCGGCGGCGGGCCGCTCCCAGGCCGAGACGGTCGCCGACGTCGCGCTGCTCGCCGGGATCGCCGTGTTCCTGCTCCCGGTGCTGCTGGTCGCGGTGCTCTACGTGCCGCTGCGGGTCCGGTTCGTGCGACGGGCGAGCGCCGGCCGCCGCCTGCTCGACGCCGACCCGGCGCTCCTGGCGCTGCGGGCCCTGACGAACCAGCCGTTGCGCGCCCTGACCAGGGTCTCCGACGACCCCGTGCGGGACTGGCGCGAGGACGACCCCGCCGTCGTGCGCCGGCTCGCCGACCTCGAGCTGCGCAGCCTCGGGCTGCGCCGGTAGCCGTAGTCTTGCGGCGTGCATCACTCATCGGCTGACGGCGTCCGACGTATCGACTTCCTCCCCTGGGAGTACGACCCCGCCTCGCCGGAGGGTGAGGCGCAGGCCGCCCGGCAGCGCGAGCTGACCGGCGCCGGGGCCGAGATCGCCGCCGGTGCCTTCGTCGCACCGAACGCCGCGGTGTTCTGTGACTCGCTCGTGCTCGGTGAGCGCAGCTACGTCGCCGCCCTCGCCTACCTCTCGGGTGACCTGACGATCGGCGCGGACTGCTCGGTCAACCCGTTCGCCGTGGTCCGCGGCGAGATCCGGATGGGCGACGGCGTGCGCATCGGCGCGCACAGCTCGATCCTCGGCTTCAACCACCGCATGGACAACGACCGCCCGGTGTTCCGGCAGGGCACCTGGAGCAAGGGCATCACCATCGGCGACGACGTCTGGATCGGCTCCAACGCCACGATCCTGGACGGCGTGACCGTGGGCGACCACGTGGTGGTCGCGGCCGGCGCCGTGGTCACGAAGGACGTGCCCGACTGGGCCGTGGTGGCCGGCAACCCCGCGCGCGTGCTGCGGGACCGCCGGGCCGAGACCAAGGCCGGGACCGTCCCCGACCTCGCCGACCGCCTGGCCGCGTTCGGCGACCGTGCCCGCGAGCAGGCTGCCGACCTGCTGGCCCGCTGCTACGAGGACGGCCGGTTCGTGGACCGCCCGGCCGCCGCTGCGGGCCCGCTCGCCCCGGCCGTGCGCCCGTGGGCGGACGCCGTCGAGCTGGCCGACCTGCTGCTCGGCACCCCGCCGCCCGGGTTCGACGCCGCGGACCTGGTCCGTCGCCTCACCGCACGCCAGGACCCGGCCACGGGCCTGATCCCGGAGGGCGACCTGTCCGACGAGGGGCTCGGTGAGCCGGGCCGGACGGCCGCGCCGCTCTCGGCCACGGACGGCGACGCCGCCTACCACGTGCTCAGCGTCGGCTACGCGGTGCGGCTGCTCGGCGCGCGGCTGCCGTACCCGGTCCGCGCCGTCCACGAGCTGGCTGACCGCGACCTGGTCGCGGCCCTCGACGCCCGCGACTGGGGCGCCCAGGCCTGGGGGAGCGGCGCCGCCGTCGACTCCCTGGGCACGGCGTGCGCCCTGAACATCGCCGACTTCTCCGCCGAGCTGCCCGACGGCGGCGTCGGCCCGCTCTACGGCCTCCTGGGCTGGCTGACCGCCAAGGCGGACCCGGCCACGGGACTGTGGGGCGCGCCGCAGCCCGGGTCGCGCTGGCTCCAGGCCGTCAACGGCTTCTACCGCCTCACGCGCGGCTCGTACGCTCAGCTCGGCCTGCCGCTGCCCTACCCGGAGGCGGCGATCGACACCGTGCTGGAGCACGCGGCCGACCCCGCGCTCGCCACCCCGGAGGGCTGGACCGCCTGCAACGTGCTCGACATCGTGCACCCGCTGTGGCTCGCGGCGAAACAGACCTCGCACCGGCGCGCGGAGGGCGAGGCCTGGGCCCGCGCCCAGCTCGACCAGGCGCTGCGAAGCTGGGCGGACGGTGCCGGCGTCGCCTTCGCGCCGCGCGGCGACGGCGCCGACGGCGTGCCCGGCCTCCAGGGCACCGAGATGTGGCTGAGCATCGTCTGGTACCTGGCCGACTACCTCGGCGCCGCCGACGCGCTCGGGTACCGGCCGCGGGGCGTGCACAACCCGGACCCGCTGGTGCGGGTCGCGTGAGCGGCCTTCCCGCGCAGCCGGCCGTCCGTCACGTCCGCGTCCTGGCGGCGCCGCCCGTGCGGCCGGCGCCCCTGGACCTGGGTGACCCCGCCGGCGCAGCGGGCGCCGTCCGCCTCACGGACCGGTACGTGGAGCGGGACGGGCGGCCCTGGTTCCCCGTGATGGGCGAGTACCACTTCAGCCGGGACGAGCCGGAGCAGTGGGAGACCGAGCTGCGCAAGATGCGGTCCGGCGGGGTCGGCGTCGTGGCGACCTACCTGCTGTGGATCCTGCACGAGGAGGATCGCGGGCACGTGCGCTGGGACGGCGCGTGCGACG
Source organism: Promicromonospora kroppenstedtii (assembly GCF_044389675.1). Lineage (NCBI taxonomy): Bacteria > Bacillati > Actinomycetota > Actinomycetes > Micrococcales > Promicromonosporaceae > Promicromonospora > Promicromonospora kroppenstedtii. Next base: position 11,969 of record NZ_JBIRYI010000026.1, read on the forward strand.
TGCGCCGGTTCGTGCGCACGGCGGGCCGCGTGGGCCTCGACGTCGTGCTCCGCATCGGCCCGTGGGCGCACGGCGAGACCCGCAACGGCGGGTTCCCGGACTGGCTGCAGGCGCTGCCCGTGGCGCACCGCACGAACGACCCCGCCTACGTGGACCTCGTGCGCGGCTGGTACACGGCGATCGCGGAGCAGGTGCGCGACCTGATGCATCCCGGCGGCCCCGTGGTCGGCATCCAGGTCGACAACGAGCTCTACGACCAGCCCGAGCACCTCGCCACCCTGCGCGACCTCGCCGAGGAAGCCGGCCTGCGTGTGCCGCTGTGGCTCGCGACCGGGTGGGGCGGCGCCGAGCTGCCGCCCGGCCGCGTGCTGCCGGTGTACGCGGGCTACTCCGACGGGTTCTGGGAGGAGTCCAGCACCGGTTGGCCCGAGTTCGGCGCCACGCACTACGTGTTCAGCACCGTGCGCGACGACCTCACCGTGGGCGCCGACCTGCGCGACGGCCCCGCCACGGCCCGGGCTGCTGACACGGCCGCGGACGGCGCCGCCGACCCGTGGCCGTTCGCCACCTGTGAGCTGGGCGGCGGCATGCAGGTCGCCTACCACCGGCGCCCGCTGGTGGACGCCGACGACGTCGCGGCGCTCGCCCTGACCAAGCTCGGCAGCGGCTCCGCGTGGCAGGGCTACTACCTCTACCACGGGTCCACCCAGGTGCTCGGGGAGCGCTCGACGACGCAGGAGTCGCACGCGACCGGCTACCCGAACGACCTGCCGCTGCGCGACTACGACTTCTGGGCCCCGCTCGGCTCGGCGGGGCAGCAGCGCCCGCACTTCCACGCGCTGCGCCGCCAGCACCTGTTCCTCCAGGCGTTCGGTGCGGACCTGGCGACCTACCCGGTGGTGCTGCCGCCCGGCGGTGCCTCCGGGGACGACGTGCGCTGGTCCGTCCGCGGCGACGGCGAGCGCGGCTACCTCTTCGTCAACAACCACCAGCCCGCCGCCGCGCCGCTGGCGGACGTCGACGGGGTCCGGTTCGACGTCGACCTCGGCGACCACCGCGTGACCGTCCCGGTCGCGCCCGGCACGCTGCGGGCCGGCGTCGCGGCGGCGTGGCCGCTGCGCCAGCCGTTCGGGACGGTCCCGGCGCTCACCGTCCCGGCGCAGCCGATCACGTCGCTGGAGACCCCGGACGGCCCCGTGGTCCTGTTCGCGGCGACCGACGGCATCGACGTCGAGCTGCAGATCGAGGGCGTGCCCGCCGCCGCCGTCAGCGGCGCCACGACCCGCCAGGAGGGCGCGCTCGTCATCGCGACGCCGGACGCGGCGCCGGGACTGGCCGCCGAGGTCGTCGTCGGCGGCACCACGCTGGTGTTCCTGCCGCCGGACCTGGCCGACGCCGTCTGGAAGGGCACGATCGGCGGGCGCGAGAGCCTCGTGCTGTGGCGCGGCAGCGGCTGGTTCGACGGGGACTCGTTCCGCGTCGAGGCCGACGCCGCCGACCGGACGATCGACGTGCTGCCCGGCCTCGTGCCGGGTGGCCCCGCCGCAGTACCAGGGGAGGGCAGCCGCTTCACGCGGTACGCGGTCCCGGGCGAGGAGGTCACCCGGCCGCTGCCCGCACCCCGGTTCGACGCCGTGGTCGCGCCGGTGCGCACGGGCGGCAGCGCGGGCCGCCTGTCCGCCCCGGCGGACGCCGACTTCGCGGCGCTCACCCCCGTCCGCGTGCCCGTGCCCGACGACGTCTTCGCCGACGCCGAGCGGGTGCTGCTGCGCCTGGACTGGACCGGCGACGCGATGCGCGTTCACGCGGGCGAGACGCTGATCGCCGACCAGTTCTGGTCGGGCCGCGCGTTCGACGTCGACCTCACGCCGCACCGCGAGCAGATCGCGGCGGAGGGTCTGTGGCTGCGCGCGTTCGCCTGGTCGCCCGCGGCCGGGGTGCACGTCGACCCGCGGGTGCGGCCGGCGGGCGAGGCGCCGGTGCTGGAGGTGCGGTCGGCGTCGGTGCGCGTGGTCCGGACGCGGGCGCTGCGCTGAGTCAGCTGTTCTGTACGGCCGCGATGGCGACGGCGGCGCTCGCGGTGGCCACCGCCACCGTAGTGCGGGTGACCGCCTCGCCGGCGGCCGACGCGCCCCAGTCGCCCTGCTCCAGCTCCTTGCCGCGCGTGTGGACGGCGCCCGACCACGGGATGTCGCGGTGCAGCACCGGCAGGCTCCCGCTGGCCGAGAGCAGGGCCGCGAGCACCGCCGTGCGCGGGTCGGGCTCGGCGCCGTCGGCCAGCACGGGGCGGACGGCGGCGACCAGCTCCGCCCGGCGCGGCGTGCCGCCGTCGGACAGGGCGGTGGTGGGGATGAACCCGAGCGCCTTGCGCTTCTCGCGGCCCACGTGGCCGCGCTCGACGAGCCGGTCCAGCACCGGCTCGCGCAGCCGCGGGCCCACCTCGGCGAGGAACGTCTGCGCGCCACGCGGCTTCTCGACCAGCGGCTCCCAGCGCTCGCGCAGCAGCGGGTCGGCGGGCGGGCTGCCGGCCACGGCGCTCACCCTGGGGCCGGTCAGGCCCGGCTTGCCGTCGATGGTGACGTTGCCGTCCAGCGCGAGCTCGGTGAGCACCGCTCCGGCCAGCGTGTAGAACAGCGTGTTCTCGCCGGCGATGGTGCCCGACCGGGGGTCGAACAGCAGCAGGAGGAGGTCCTCGGCGATCAGCGGGGTCTCGGGCGTGGTCGGTGCGGTCATCGTGTCGTCCGTCCGTCGGGGTCGGGTCTCGGGGTGCCGGCCTCGAGTCGTTCGTCAGTCTCTCCGGTGACGATCAGGTGCGCGCGGTAGAGCACCTCGAGCTGGGCCGGGTTGTACAGCTCGCGCAGCGCCGGGACGATGGCGCTCTCCGTCCGGCCGGGCCCGTGCAGCGAGTGCGACTCGGCCTCGCCGAGCGCGGGATACGCCGTGAGCTGGTCGCGCAGCAGGGGCGCGATGCGCTCGGCGAGCGCCTGCCTGGTCGTGAGGTCGGCGTCGGCGGTCAGCGCCTGGAACTCGTCGTCGGTGTCCGTCGCCGGCTGCTCGTGCATCATCGTGCGCAGGGCGTCCATGGCGTCGTCGTCGAACACCTGGGCGTAGATCATCAGCATCGACCGGTCGACGTCGGACAGCTCGCCCGCGACGGCGCTGAACCCGGCGGGCAGGTCCGCCGGGGCGCGGTGCCGCAGGATCACCGCGAGCTCGGCCCGCACGCGCTGGAGCCGCGTGATCGTCGCCTCCAGCTCGGAGTCGAGCACGCGCAGCGCCTCGTCAGGGTCCTGGTCGGCGCGGCCCATGGAGGCGATCTGCGCGAGCGGCACGCCGAGGCCGCTCAGCCGCTTGATCTGCAGCAGCCGCACCAGGTGCGCCGTCTCGTACTGCTTGTACCCGTTGGACCGGCGGGCGGGCTCGTCCAGCAGGCCGATCTCGTGGTAGTGCCGGACGGCCTTGACGGTGGTTCCCGCGATCTCCGCGAGCTGACGAGTGCTCCAGGCCACGGTTCGCTCCTCTCGGTCCGCCGGCGGGAACGCCGACCGACAAGAGTTCAAACCATGCCCCAGGGGCACGGTCAAGTGCACCGGGCGGCGCGCCCGCCCCGTACCGAGGGCGGGCGCGCCGGACGGCGTCAGAACTGGCCGGGCACGTAGCCACCGGCGGGCTGCCGGTTGATGACGTTGATCCGGTTGTACGCGTTGATGAGCGCGATCAGGGAGATCAGCGCGGCGAGCTGGTCCTCGTCGAAGTGCTTGGCCGCCAGGGTCCAGGTCTCGTCCGAGACCCCGCCCGACGCGTCCGCGAGCCGCGTCCCCTCCTCGGCCAGCTCGAGTGCGGCCCGCTCCGGCTCGGTGAACACCGTCGCCTCGCGCCAGGTGGCGACCAGGTTGAGGCGGAGCTGCGTCTCGCCCGCGGCGAGGGCGTCCTTGGTGTGCATGTCGGTGCAGAACCCGCAGCCGTTGATCTGGCTGGCCCGGATCTTCACGAGCTCCTGGGTGACGGCGGGCAGCGTCGAGTCCACGATGAGCTTGTTCGCGGAGTTGAGGTGCCGCAGGACCTTTCCGGCGAGGGGGTTGCCGAAGTAGTCGATCCTGGCTTCCATGTGTTTCTGCCTCCTTGGTCAGGGTGGACCCGGAGCCGGGCCCGCACACCTGACCGGGACCGGCCCGGAAACGTGACCGGCCGCGACGGAGCAGGCCTGTCTGCCCGTGGCGAATCCACCTCCCGTCGCGCCCGCCGCGAGGTGTGTGATGGGCCCATGGACGGTTCCGAGGCCCTGGACGCCTACTCGGCGTCGATCGTGCGCGTCGTCGACGCCGTGCTGCCGTCGGTCGCCGCGGTCTCGGTGCGCACGCCGCGTCGGGCCGGTGCCGGCAGCGCCTCCGTGATCCCGGGGGAGCGGCTGCTGCTCACCAGCGCGCACGTCGTGGAGGGCGACGGCGAGGTGCGGGCTGCCTTCTCCGACGGGTCCGAGGTCGCGGCCCGGGTGGTCGGTCGCGACCCGCTCTCCGACCTCGCGGTGCTCCGGGCGGACGACGTCGTGCCGCCCGCGCTGACCCTCGGCGACGCGGCGACCCTCCGCGTGGGCCAGCTCGTCGTCGCGCTCGGCAACCCCCGCGGCCTGGCCGGCAGCGTCACCGCCGGCATCGTGTCCGCCCTGGGCCGCTCCCTGCCCACCGGGGCCGGCCGGATCATCGACGAGGTGGTGCAGACCGACGCCGCGCTCAACCCCGGCAACAGCGGCGGGGCGCTCGCGGACACGGCCGGCCGGCTCGTCGGCGTCAACACCGCCGTCGCGGGCATCGGCCTCGGGCTGGCGGTGCCGGTCAACGCCACGACCCGCGCGATCATCGACACCCTGGTGCGCGACGGGCGGGTGCGGCGCGCCTGGCTCGGCATCGCCGGCGCGCAGGTGGTGCTGCCCGAGCCCGTCGCGGAACGGGTCGGTTCCAGGACGGGCATGCGGGTGGCGGAGGTCATCGCGCGCTCGCCCGCCGACCTCGCGGGCATCCGCCGCGGCGACATCCTCGTGGCGATCGACGGTGCCACCGTGGTGACCACCACCGCCGTGCAGCGGCTCATGGTGGGCGACGCCATCGGCCGGCGCACCGAGGTGACCGTGTGGCGCAACGGCGCCCTCGTCGACGCGGTGGTGCTCCCGGAGGAGCTCGTCTCCGCGTCGTGAGGGCGCCGCCCCGCCGTCAGGCGGCGGCGTCCACCACGAGCCGGGCCAGCTCCGCGGGCCGCGTGAACATGGGCCAGTGGCCGGAGTCGAGGTCGACCAGGTCGACCCGCTTGGCCCGGGCGAGCTCCGGCACGTCGCCCGAGTCGATCCACTCCTGGGCCTGGGCGGGCGAGAACTCCGGGCACACGACCACGACGGGCACGCCGAACCGGCGCTCGTCGGTCAGGTGCACCACACCCTTGGCGACCCCTTCGGGCACCGGCACGGCCCGCGCCGAGAAGGCGGCCCGGGCCGCGGCGTCCAGGTCGTCCGAGTCCGGCCCCGCGAACGGCTCCCAGCCCGGGAACGGCATCACGCCGTCCGTGACCGGGAACAGGTCGGCGTAGGGCTTGCCGTCGTCCCACGGGAACCCACCGATCAGCACGACGCCGGCCACGGCGTCCGGCCGCGCGTCGGCCGCCAGCCAGGCCAGGGTGCAGGCCGCGGAGTGCCCCACGACCAGCGGGCTGCCCGACGCCGCGTCCACGGCCGCGAGCACCGCGGCTACCTGGTCGTCCAGCGTGACGTCCGTGCGCCCGTCGCCCTGACCGGGCAGCGAGACCGGCACCGGCCGGTGGCCGAGCGCCTCGATCTGCGGGACGACGTCGTCCCAGGCCGAACCGTCGAGCCAGAGGCCGCCGATGAGCAGGATGTCCATGATTCTCTCCCGTACCGATAGAGCTGAGCTGAAGTCCGGCGCGACGCCGACCACACCCACCGTAGGACCGGTTCCGGACGATCCGCTTCCGGATCAAAAATCCTGTGCGACGCCGATGACTTTGCCGCGACGCTCCCGTCCAACCCCGTAGAAAATGCCCGCAGCAGGCCGCACCGTGCGGCCGTCACGACAGGAGATCCACCCCATGCGCACCATCGTCGCCACGCACTTCGTCTCGCTCGACGGCAAGGTCGACCCCACCGGCGGGGACCCCGAGCTGCACGACACGGCGTGGACCTATCGGACCGTGGAGCCCGTGCAGGAGGCCTACGAGCTCAAGGGCCGCGAGCAGGAGGAGGCCGGCGCGCTGCTGCTCGGCCGCGCCAGCTACCAGATGTTCGCCCCCGTCTGGCCCGACATGGCCGAGTTCACGCGCTACAACGAGCTGCCCAAGTACGTCGTCTCCACGACCCTCACCGACGCCGACCTGGCCGACAACTGGGGCGAGACCACCATCCTGCGCTCGCTGGACGACGTCGCCCGGCTCCGCGAGACCGACGGCGGCGAGATCCAGGTGCACGGCAGCGTCAGCCTCACCCGGGCGCTCGCGGACGCCGGCCTCGTCGACGCCTACCACCTGCTGGTCTTCCCGGTGATCCTGGGCCAGGGCAAGCCCCTGTTCAGCGACACCGACAAGCCCGCCCAGCGCCTGAAGCTCACCGAGCACGAGGCGTACTCCAACGGCATCCAGAAGCAGGTCTTCGAGGTGCTGCGCTGACATAGCCTGCAGGGGTGCCGTCCGAGACCAGCCCCACCGCACGCGCCCTGCGCACGCTGGAGATCCTCCAGACCCGCCCGGGCACGACGGCGGACGAGCTCGGCGCGCGGCTCGGTGTCACCGAGCGGGCCGCGCGCCGGTACGTCGAGATCCTCCGCGAGGCCGGGATCCCCGTCACGTCGCTCCGAGGGCCGCACGGCGGCTACCGGCTGGGGCGGGGCACCCGGCTGCCGCCGGTCACGTTCACCCAGACCGAGGCGCTCGGCCTGGTCATGGCCGTGCTCGACAGCCACCCCGAGGCCGACGACCTCGTCAGCACCGCGCTCGGCAAGGTGATCCGGGCCCTGCCCGAGGACGTCGGCCGGCAGGCCGCCACCCTGCGCGAGCACGCAGCCGCGGCTCCGGACCGGTACGCGGCCCGCCCGGACACGGCCGTCACCAGCGAGCTCGTGTCCGCCGTCGCCGCCCGACGGCGCGTACTGGTGACGTACCGCGGTGAGTCCGGCAGCGAGTGGGTCGCCGAGGTGGACCCCTGGGCCGTCGTCGTGCGCTACGGGCGCTGGTACCTGCTGTGCCACTCCCACCGCGCCGGCGCCGTCCGCACCTACCGCGTCGACCGGGTGCTCGCCGTCGAGCACACCGGCACCCCGTTCACGCCGCCCGCGGACCTCGACCCCGTCGTCGCGCTCGAGGAGCACCTCGGCACCGGGTGGCAGTTCAGCACACGCGTCGTCTTCGACGCCCCGCTCGCCGACGTCGCCCCGTGGATCGGCGCGCAGATGGGCCGGCTGGAGGCCGTGGGGGCGGAGCGGTGCGTGCTGACGGGCACCACCCGCAACCCCGCGATGTACGCGCAGGAGTGGCTGGCGAGCGTGCCGTTCGCGTTCCGGGTCGAGGACGGCCCGGAGCTGCGGGAGGCGGTGGCGGCCCTGGCGGCGCGCCTGTCGGCGGCGGTCGAGGACGGTCCCGGATGACCTCGGCCCGCGCCGGGGTCAGTCCCTCGCCCGCCGTTCCAGGTCGGCCAGGGCCGCCGGCAGGTCGGCCAGGGCGGCCAGGGCCAGGCCCTGACACAGGTCCACCACGCCGTCGTACACCCGGGAGTCGTGCGCGTACGCGCGGGCGTGGTCGCGCACGTGGCCGGCCAGCAGCAGGGCGTCCCGATGGTCGCCGAGCACGGACTGGATCCGGCGGCCCACGGAGCCCAGGTCCTTGGTGCCCTTCCCGAGCAGCCCGACGGGCTCGCGCGTGATCGCATCGCACGTGTGCCGCAGCCGGCGCGCGGCCTTGCGCAGCTCGTGGGCGGCGTCCGGGTCGGCGAGCCGGGGCGCCGTCCGCAGGGTGCGGACGGCCTGGCGGTGCGCCACCCGGCGGGCGGCCTTCTTGGCCGGCTGACCCGCCCGCGTGCCGAGCCGGGGGAGCGTGGCCCACTCGGCCAGCAGCCGGTCCAGGTCGCGGCTGTGCTCCGACCGGGTCCAGCGCACCGCGTCGTCGTGCGCATGCAGGTGGGCCGCCCACAGCGGGTCGACGAGCGCGGAACGGGGCTTGTCGTCGAGGCCGGCGGCGTCGGCGGCCGCCGCGGCCTGCCGTGCCCGGACCTCCAGGTCCCGCGCCTGACCTAGCACGTCGCCCCACTCCTTGAGCCGGGACCGCAGGGCCGCGGCGGCGTCCCGGTCCAGGTACCGGCGGAAGGCGGCCAGCACGTTGCGCAGCCGCCGCACCGAGGTGCGCAGCCGGTGCACGGCGTCGGGCTCGTCGGCCAGCGCCCGCGGCACGTCGTCCTGGATCTGACGCACCAGGTCGCCGATGGCGAGGGACAGCAGCTCGCCCGCGGTGTCAGGGCGGTTCGTGGTGGCGATCCCGCCAGGCTACCGCGCGGCACGTGCCGAACACCCGGGCGCGGGCCAGGAAAAACCCTGGGAACGCCGCACGGCCCGCTGGTACGTTGCCGCACATCATGATCGAGGTCGACAGACTCTAGCCGCCGAACTGCCGGTGGCACTCCAGCAGCCGGGCGCGGGCCGGACCCGCCCCCGGTCAGAGCCTCCCCGGCATGTTCGCGACGCACCGGCCATCGGTCATGGTCTCGTGCGCGCGCTCTGTCGACAGCCTCCCGCACGGTCCCGTGTCAGGTCGACCGTGCCCCTCGGTACCCGGCCTGCCTCGTGCTGCGCCGCCGCCGTCGACCCCCGCGTCCCGGGCCCTGCCCGTGGTCGGTCGCGCCCTCGGCCCCGCTGATCGGCAACCGCTCACGAAAGGCAAGTCCATGCAGCACCGAACCTCCCGCTCCCGCACCCGTTCACCGTCGCGCCCGCCGGGCGACCCGAACGTCGTCGACCTGACCGCCCGGAGCCGCTGGATGCGGATCCGCGAGCACCTGTCCGCGACCGGCAACCCGGACTTCCGGTTCCGGCAGGTCATCAGCGCCTGGCAGGGCTCGACGGCCGAGACGTTCGCGGACGTGCGCGCCCTCCCGCCGGGCCTGCGCGCCGAGCTGGCCGAACGGTTCGGGCCGCGGCTCCACCCGCTCACCGCCGTCGAGGTCCAGCGCGACGACCACGTCGAGAAGGTGCTGTTCGCGGCCGAGTCAGGGGCGCGCATCGAGACCGTGGTGTCGCACTACCGGGCCGGCTGGGACTCGATGTGCGTGTCGTCGCAGGCCGGGTGCGGGCTGGGCTGCACGTTCTGCGCGACCGGCGCGGTCGGGCTGGTCCGCAACCTGACCGCCGACGAGATCACCGCCCAGGTGATGCACCCGCGCTGGACCCGCGAGGGGCTGCCCCGGCCCGGGAGCGTCGCCTTCATGGGAATGGGTGAGGCGCTCGCGAACCCGCACGTCTTCGACGCGCTGACCCTGCTCACCGACCCGGGGTACGCCGGGCTGTCGGCGCGGCGGATCACCGTCTCCACCGTCGGCTTCGCGTCGAACCTCGACCGGCTGGTCGCGGAGCACCCGCAGGTCACCCTCACGCTGTCCGTGCACTCGCCGTTCCCCGGGCAGCGGGCCGAGCTCATCCCGCTCGAAGGCCGGTACCCGCTGGCGGACAACCTCGCGATCCTCGACCGGCACGTGCGCACGACCCGGCGCAAGGTGTACCTCGCGTACCTGCTCATCGCCGGCGTCAACGACGGCGAGGCCCACCTCGACGCGCTCGCCGACCTGGTACGGCGGCGGTCCCGGCCGGAGCTGTTCCACGTGAGCGTCATCCGGTACAACGTGGCGGCCGGCGGCGACCCCGCCTACCGGGCGCCGTCGACGCGGCTCGTCGAGGGATTCGTGCGCGGCCTCCTGGCCCGTGGGGTCCACGCGACCCGGCGCCGTCAGCTCGGGACGACGATCGACGCGGCGTGCGGCCAGCTGCACGCCCGCTACCTGTAGGGCGGGCTACACCGAGCGGGTCATGCCAGCGGTGCCCGGACCACGTCGACGCCGAGCGCCTCGATCCGCTCGGTGTCGTCGTCGCCGAGCGCCGGGTCGCAGACCACCGTGTCGAGCTCGTCCAGCGACAGCACGCGGTACTTGGCGTAGCTGCCGAACTTGCCGCTGTCGGCGAGCAGCGCCGTCGTCGTCGCCGAGGCCATGGCGGCGCGCTTCGCCTCGATCTTGGCCTCCACGGGCGTGGTGACGCCGTGGCGCGCGTCCCACGAGCTGGAGGACAGGAACGCGACGTCCAACGACAGCTCCGCCAGGGTCAGGGCCGCCAGGCGCCCGATGGTGGACTGGTTGTCGGGGTCCACGCGCCCGCCCACGCTGATCAGGTCCACGCTGGGGTGGTCCAGGAACGCGAGCACCGTGCTCAGGTCGTTGGAGACCACGGTGAGCCCGGTGCGTTGCTCCAGGAACGGCCGCATGGCCTGCACCGTGGTGCCGGCGTCCAGGTAGACGGTCATGGAGTCGGTGACCATCTCGGCCGCCGCACGGGCGATGGCGGTCTTCTCGGCCAGCCCCGTCACGGCCTTCTCGGCGCGCCGCGGCTCGTTCAGCAGCCGGGTCGCGAGGGTGGCGCCGCCCTGCGTGGCCTTGACGCGGCCCTGCTCGGCGAGCACCGCCACGTCCCGCCGCGCGGTCATCTGGCTGATGCCCAGAAGATCGGTGATCTGCCGGTAGCTGAGCACCTGCTCCGTGCGCAGGTGCCGCAGGATCTGCTGCCTGCGCTGCTCCGGGATCAGGGCAGTCGTCTTCGCCATCGTCGCCTCCTGCGCGTCAGTCTAGGGTGCCGGGGTCCACGGGCTGGACCACCGCTGCGCCAGCTCACGGATGTGCTCCGGCGTCAGCTCCCGGCGCCGCGAGCCCGCCGTGAGCAGGGCGATCCGGCACGCCTCCTCCAGCTCGGTGGCGCGGTCCACGGCCTCGTCCAGGTCCGCGCCCGCGACGACGGCGCCGTGGCTCGCCAGCAGCGCGGCGCGCAGCGGCCACGGCGCGGCGAGCAGGTCGTCGCCCAGGGCCGGGTCGCCCGGGTGCCGGTAGGGCAGCAGCGGCGTCTGCCCCACGCGCATCACGAAGTAAGGCGTCAGCGGCGGCACCGCGTTGTGCGCGGCCCACGGCTCCAGGCAGGCCAGCGCCACGGCGTGCGGCGAGTGCACGTGCACGACGGCGCGGTAGCCGTCCTCGCGCTGGTAGAACGCCGTGTGCAGGGGCGTCTCCTTGGACGAGCGGGCCCCGCCCAGGTGCGTGCCGTCGAGCGAGACCTCGGCGATGCCGTCCGGCGAGAGCCTCCCCAGCGACGTGCCGGTGCCGCTGATCAGCACGCGGTCGCCGTCGCGCACGCTCACGTTGCCGCTGCTGCCCGGGCTCAGGCCCGCCTCGACGAGCTGGCGGCCGGCCGCGATCAGTGCGGTCACGCTCATGCGAGCACCTCCCACGCCGCGGTGAACAGATCCTCGCCGCCGAAGTTGCCGCTCTTCAGCGCCAGGGCCACGGTCCGGCCGGGGTCGTCGTCCACCGCTCCCACGGACCAGCAGACGCCGGGGGCCAGCTGCGGCCCGATGTGCAGGGCCTGCACGCCGAGGGCGCGCACCACCGAGCCGCTGCTCTCGCCGCCCGCGACGATCAGTGCGGTCACCTCACCGCGCTCCACCAGCCGACGGGCCACGCCCGCGAGCACCCGCTCGACCACGGGCGCCACCTCGACGCCGTCCAGGTGCGAGCGCACGTCGGAGCGCTCGCGCGCCGCGCACACCGCGGGGTGCGTCTGCGGCTCCTGCTGCTCGACCCAGTCGGCGAGCTCCGCGATGGTGCCCGCCTCGTCGGCGACCGCCGCGGCGACGTCGACCAGCCGGACCGGCTGGGTGCGCGCGGCGTGCGCGATCTGGGCCAGCGTGGTGGCGGACACGCTGCCGCACAGCACCGCGCCGCGTCCGCTCGCGGGCGGCGACCACAGGGCGTCGGTCAGGCGCGGTCCGGGGATCCCCAGCGCGAGGCCGGAACCGCCCGAGACCAGGACGTCGTCCGCCGTCGCGGCACCGATCGTCACCAGGTCCGCGTCCGTGGTCGCGTCGACCACGGCATACCGGGCCTCCGACGCGTCCAGCGCTGCGCGGACGGCGCCCGCGCCGTCGCGCACGACGGGCAGGGTCACCTCGGCGACGTCGTACGCCGTCTGCGGGCGCAGCAGGTCCATGACCCGCGAGCGGGTCATGGGGGTCAGGGGGTGGTGCCGCATCGAGGAGTGCTCCAGCAGGTCGCGGCCCACGTACAGCTGGCCCTCGTGGACCGTGCGCCCGTTGGCGGGCAGGGCGGGGACGACGACGGCGCGGCGCGCGCCCACGGCGTCGGACACGGCGTCGAGCACCGGGCCGATGTTGCCCTCGTCGGTCGAGTCGAACGTGGAGCAGTACTTGACGTAGAACCGGTCCGCGCCCCAGGCGCGCAGGCGGTCCAGCGCGTCGAGCGAGGTGGCGACGGCCTCGGCGCGCGGCGCGGTGCGCGTCTTGAGCGCGACCACCACGGCGTCGACCTCGCGGAGCTGCTCGGGGGAGAGCGCGCCGTTCTCGATCACCACGGAGACGCGATGGCCCGCGGTGCGCAGCATGGTGGCGAGGTCGGTGGCGCCGGTGAAGTCGTCGGCGATGGATCCCAGCATGATCAGATCCTCTCACACGCTGTGACTATTTGATGCGAAGTTGGAGGATAGTAGAAACCTGTGGCACAGTGGCGGCCAGCCCGCTCGAACGCCGAGCCGGTGCACGACGATCGGAACAACGGTGATCCTCAATCACGTCTCTCGGACGCGAGGTCCCCTCCGTGTCGCCCTGACCGGGGCGAACGGCGGCTACGGACGCACGTTTCTGGCGCAGCTGGCGCTGACGCCCGAGATCCGCCCCGCGGTGCTGGTGGACCCGGACGTCGCGGGCGTGCGGCGCATGCTCGACGAGCTGGGCGTCCCGGCGGACCGGGTGGCCGAGTCGACCGACCCCGCTACTACCGCACGCCTGGTCGAGCAGGACCACATCGCGCTCGTGGCCTCGGCCGACGCCCTGGACTGGACGGGCATCGACGTGCTCGTCGAGGCCTGCGGCCGGGTGCCGGCGGGCTTCGGCTATGCCGCGGCCGCCCTGGACCACGGTACGCACGTGGTCATGGTGAGCAAGGAGGTCGACACCGTCGTGGGCGTCGAGCTCGGCGCCCGCGCCGTGGCCAAGGGCCTGAGCTACCTGCCCGGCGACGGCGACCAGCCCGCCAACCTGCTGCGCCTGGTCGACTGGGTCAGCGCCGTCGGCCTCGACATCGTGGCCCTCGGCAAGTCCGGTGAGTACGACCTCGAGCTCGACCCCGCGACCGGCCGCGTCACGCAGGCCGGAGTCACGGTCGAGGCTCCCGCGCTGCTCGACCTGCTGGAGCTGGGCGACGACGTCGCGGGCACGCTCGCCCGCCGCGCCGACGCCGTCCGCGGCCTCAAGCGCGCCGCAGCTGCCGACTCGTGCGAGATGGCCGTGGTCGCCACGCGCACCGGGGCCTCCGCCGACGTCGAGGCCATGCACTACCCGGTGGCCCGCATCGCCGAGCTCGCCGACATCTACTCCGCCCGCGCGGACGGCGGCATCCTGGAGCACGACGGCGTCGTCGACGTGTTCTCGGCGCTGCGCCTGCCGGGCGAGGCCAGCTTCGCGGGCGGCGTCTTCGCCGTCGTGCGCACCGGCGATCCCGCCACCTGGGAGCTGCTGCGCGGCAAGGGCCACGTGATCAGCAAGGACGGGCAGTATGCCTGCATCTACTGGCCGTACCACTACATGGGCGTGGAGACGCCGCTGACCGTGCACGCCGCCGTCGACCGTGTACCGGCCCCGCCGGCCCGGCCGACCATGCTGCTGGCCGCCCGCGCCATCGAGGACCTCGCCGTCGGCGCGGTGCTCAGGGCCGAGGGTCACCACCACGAGATCGCCGGGGTCGCGCCGGTCATGCTCGACCCGGCCGAGGGCGTCTCGCCCTACTACCTCCTCGACGGCGCCCGGCTGGCCAAGCCCGTCGCCCGAGGGGCCCTCATCGGGCTCGACGACGTCGAAGGCGTCGACGAGCCGGCGCTGGACGCCTACCTTGCGGGCGCCGCCCGCACCACCGAGACGAACGGAGACGATCGATGACGATTCTCGCCGCGTGCACCCACACCGCACGCCTCCGAGAGGAGACCGCGGCATGACCGCCGAGATCATCGCCCTGATCGGGCTCGCGCTGGTCTTCGGGATCTCCGCGCTCCGCAACGTCCACATGGGGGCGCTCGCGCTGGTCGCCGCCTTCATCGTGGGCATCGGCGTCGTGGGCGAGGGCCTGGACGACGTGCTCGGCGGGTTCCCCGTCGACGCCCTGATCATCCTGGTGGGCATCACCTACCTGTTCGGCATCGCCCGCGAGACCGGCACCATCGACTGGCTCGTGGACCGCTCGCTCGGGCTGATCGGCGACCGTGTCGCGCTGCTCCCCTGGGGCCTGTGGCTCATCGCGACCGGCGTGGCCTGCCTCGGCACCTCGCACGCGGCGTTCGCCGTGGTGCCGATCGCCATGAGCCTGGCGGCGACGCACCGCATCAGCTCCACGATGATGGGCATCGCGATGAGCTCCGCGATCGTCGGTGGCGCGCTCGCGCCGACGAGCATCGTCGGCATCACCGTGCAGACCGTCGCCTCCAGCGCGGACATCCCGTACAACGCGGCGCTGATGTTCGGGCTGTCGGTGGGCGTCAACGCCCTGGTCGTGCTCGCGGCGTTCTTCATGTTCGGCGGGCGCGAGCTGATCCAGCGCACGCGCCAGGCCCGTGACAACGGGCCCGACGGCGGCGTGGGCGGGTCGGGCGGTCCGGCCGGAGGTTCCGGCGGCGGCGTCGCCACGCTGGAGCGCACCGAGGTCAGGGCGCCCACCAAGATCACCGCGATGCAGGTGCTGGTGATCGTCTCGATCCTCACGCTGATCGGCGGGTTCTTCCTGCTCACGACGCTCGACGTGGACATCAACCTCGGCGTCGTGGCGCTCACCATCGCGGTGATCCTCGCCCTCGTGGACCCCGGCGTCGGACGCCGCGGCATCGCGCGGATCGACTGGGGCACCATCCTCCTGCTCGGCGGCATCATCACCTACGTCGAGGTGCTCACCCGCCTCGGCGCCATCGAGCAGCTCGGTGAGGCCGCCCGCTCGGTCAGCGTGCCGATCGTGGCCGCGCTGGTGATCTGCATCGTGGCCGGCCTGGTCTCGGCGTTCGCCTCGACCATCGGCATCATCGGCGCGCTCATCCCGCTCGCCGTGCCGCTGCTCGTGCCCGGTGGCGGCCTGGAGACGACAGGGTTCATCTACGCCCTTGCCATCTCTGCCTCGCTGGTCGACTGCGCGCCGTTCGGCACCACCGGCGCCACGATCGTGGCCTCGACGGTGGAGCACGACCGGCCCCGTGTGAACCGGGACCTGACCGTCTGGGGCTTGTCCATGGTCGTCATCGGCCCGGTGGTGACCCTGCTGACGATGGTCGTACCGTTCCTCTGGTTCTAGGGAACGATCGAGTCCACGTAGCCGCCGTCCACCCGGACTGCGGCTACGTGGTTTCAAGCGGCGGTGGTCAGGTGGGGTGGGCCCAGGAGAGATCGGGTCGACGTGACCGGGCGCCGGCTCGACCGGGTGGCCGGTGTGCCGGGCGGGCCTGGCGGGGTGGTGGGCTCGGCCGGTAGGGGATCGCTCCGTGGGCGGGCGTGGTGTGGCAGCCGATGGAGTAGCGGCTGCGTGGGACGCGGCCCGGGGCGGGGCCGGTTAGGCCGACCGCAGGGGTCCAGGGCGGGGTGGCGGTGACGTCGCGGGTCGACGTCGGGGCCTCCCCGGCGCCGGGCACACCGGTCGTCGACGTGTGCTCGTCACCGATCGCCGATGCGTGCCCGTCACGGGGCACGACCGTGTCTCGGTCGTGGGCCGTGTCGACGTTTCGGACCGCCTGCCCGGTTCCCGGCGAGTCGTCGGGTGCCGTTCCGTCGGCGTTCGTACTAGGAGCCAGTGCCGTGTCGCCTGTCCTGGCTGGGGCTGGTGGTGTGGGCGCGACCGAGACATAGGTATGCCCGGTCGGGGTGACCGTCTCGACCGCATGCCGACCATCGAGCTGGGTGGTTTTCTGTCGCCAGCCCGGTGCCTGCTTCGCGTGGTTGCACCTGGCACAAAGGCCTTGCCCGTTGTCGAGGCTGGTCGGGCCGCCCTCGGCGTGTGGGGTGATGTGGTCGGTGTGCCGGACCGGGGCGTCGCACCAGACGGTGGCGCAGATGCCCTGTTCGCGGGCCCGCAGCAGGCTCGACAACCCCGGTGGGTGGAACCGGGACGTGGACGTCGTGGCCAGGAGGCGCCCGTGGGGGTTGACGTAGATCGACCGCAGCCAGGCGGTGTCGGTGTCGATCGCGTG
>NZ_JBIRYI010000027.1:0-25083 GCF_044389675.1 Promicromonospora kroppenstedtii
GCCGGGCCGGGGGGGGGGTTGGTTGTCGCTCTGTGGGGTGTTTTGTTTTCGGGGGGGGCGGGCCCCGGGGGGCCCCCCCCCCCTGGCCCACCCCCCCACCGCTCGGGTCCCTCGCTGACAACAACAGCGCCCCGCACGAAGTGTGCGGGGCGCTGTCGTGCCTCGTCAGCGAGCGGCCGAACCCTCGACGTAGTCCGAGTCGGCCGGCTTGATCCACGAGAACATCTTGCGCAGCTCGCGGCCCGTGGCCTCGATCGGGTGCTGCTCGCCCTTGGCACGCAGCTCCTTGAACTCCGGAGCGCCCGCGTCCTGGTCCGCGATGAAGCGCTCGGCGAAGGCGCCGTTCTGGATGTCGGCCAGCACGGCCTTCATGTTCTCCTTCACGCGCGGGTCGATGACTCGCGGGCCGGAGACGTAGTCGCCGTACTCGGCGGTGTCCGAGACGGACCAGCGCTGCTTGGCGATGCCACCCTCGACCATCAGGTCGACGATCAGCTTGAGCTCGTGCAGCACCTCGAAGTAGGCGACCTCCGGCTGGTAGCCGGCCTCGGTCAGCGTCTCGAAACCGTACTGGACCAGCTGCGACGCGCCACCGCACAGCACGGCCTGCTCGCCGAACAGGTCGGTCTCGGTCTCTTCGGTGAACGTCGTCTTGATGCCGCCGGCGCGCAGGCCGCCGATGCCCTTGGCGTACGACAGCGCCAGCTCCCAGGCGGTGCCGGACGCGTCCTGCTCCACCGCGACGATCACGGGCACGCCGCGGCCGTCGGCGAACTCGCGACGCACGATGTGGCCCGGGCCCTTGGGGGCGACCATGAGCACGTCGTGGCCGGCCTCGGGCTTGATGTAGCCGTAACGGATGTTGAAGCCGTGCCCGAAGACGAGCGCGGCGCCCTCCTTGAGGTTCGGCGCGATGTCCTCGGCGTACAGGTGCCGCTGCACCTGGTCCGGCGCGAGGATGACCACCACGTCGGCGTCGCGCACGGCGTCCGGAACGGTGGCCACGGCGAGGCCCTCGTTCTCGGCCTTGGTGCGGGAGGAGGAACCCTCGCGCAGACCGACGGTCACCTGGGCGCCGGAGTCACGCAGGTTCAGGGCGTGCGCGTGGCCCTGGCTGCCGTAACCGATCACAGCGACCTTCTTCTGCTGGATGATCGACAGGTCAGCGTCGTCGTCGTAGAACAGCTCAGCCACGGTTCTTGCTCCTCAGTTGATTACTCGGGTGGAAAGAAGTATCGATGGGTCGCGCGCTCAAGCGGAGCTCACGCAGACCTCACCGCGCGCTCGAACGCACGGTCGGTGATGGACCGGGCGCCACGGCCGATGGCCAGCGTCCCGGACTTGACGATCTCACGGACGCCGTACGGTTCCAGCGCCGCGAGGAGCGAGTCGAGCTTCGCCGCCGGTCCGGTGGCCTCGATGACCACCGAGTCCGGCACGACGTCGACGACGCGCGCCCGGAACATCTCGACGACTTCCAGCACCCCGGTACGGGTGGCGGCGTCTGCCCGCACCTTGACGAGCAGGAGCTCGCGGTGCACGGACGACTCGGGTTCGAGCTCGACGATCTTGATCACGTGGACGAGCTTGTTGAGCTGCTTCGTGACCTGTTCCAGGGGGTGTTCCTCGACGTCGACCACCACGGTGATGCGCGAGATCTCCTCGTGCTCCGTGGGGCCGACGGCCAGGGAGTGGATGTTGAACGCGCGACGGGCGAACAGTCCGGCGACGCGCGTGAGCACGCCGGGCTTGTTCTCCACGAGCACGGACAGGGTGTGCCTCGACATGGGGGTCAGTCCTCTCGCTCCCACGCCGGCGAGATGCCGCGTGCGTACTGGATGTCGTCGTTGCTCACGCCGGCGGCGACCATGGGCCACACCATCGCGTCACGCGAGACGGTGAAGTCCACGACCACGGGCCGGTCGTCGATCTCGTTGGCCCGCTTGATCGCCGCGTCGACGTCGGAGGCGTGCTCCACCCGGATGCCCTCGCAGCCGTACGCGTCGGCGAGCTTCACGAAGTCGGGCACGCGCATGGTGCCGTGCCCGGTGTGCAGGTCGGTGTTGGAGTAGCGCGACTCGTAGAAGAGCGTCTGCCACTGCCGCACCATGCCCAGCGAGCTGTTGTTGATCAGCGCCACCTTGATGGGGATGTCGTTGATCGTGCAGGTGGCGAGCTCCTGGTTGGTCATCTGGAAGCAGCCGTCACCGTCCACGGCCCACACGGTGCGGTCCGGCTGGCCCACCTTCGCGCCCATCGCGGCGGGGATGGAGTAGCCCATCGTCCCGAGGCCGCCGGAGTTGATCCAGGTGTTGGGGTGCTCGTAGCTGATGAACTGAGCGGCCCACATCTGGTGCTGCCCCACGCCGGCGACGTAGATCGCATCGGGCCCGGTCAGCTCGCCGAGGCGCTGGATCACGTGCTGCGGCGAGAGGTGGCCGTCCTCGGGCTCGTTGTAGCCCCGGGGGTAGGTGCGGCGCCACTCGTCGAGCTGGCGCCACCAGCCCTCGACGTCCGGCTTGCCGTGCGCCTCGTGCTCCTTGGCCAGCTCGGGCAGCAGGTCGCCGATGACCTCGCGGAGGTCGCCCACGATCGGCACGTCCGCCTCGCGGTTCTTGCCGATCTCGGCGGGGTCGATGTCGGCGTGCACGATCGCGGCCAGCGGGGCGAAGCTCGACAGCTTGCCGGTCACACGGTCGTCGAACCGCGCACCGAGCGCGAACACGAGGTCCGCCTTCTGCAGCGCGGCGACGGCGGGCACCGTGCCGTGCATGCCGGGCATGCCCAGGTGCTGCGGGTGGCTGTCGGGCACCGCGCCCCGCGCCATCAGCGTGGTGACGACGGGCGCGCCGGACAGGTCGACGAGCTGGCGCAGCAGGTCCGCCGCGCCCGCGCGGATCACGCCGCCGCCCACGTACAGCACCGGGCGCCGGGCCGTGGCCAGCAGCTTCGCGGCCTCACGGATCTGCTTCGAGTGCGGCTTGGTCACGGGGTGGTAGCCCGGCAGGTTCAGCTCCTGCGGCCACGAGAACGTGGTGCGCGCCTGCATCGCCGACTTCGCGATGTCCACCAGCACCGGCCCCGGCCGGCCCGTCGAGGCGATGTGGAACGCCTCGGCGATGGTGCGCGGGATCTCCGCCGGGTCCGTGACCAGGTAGGAGTGCTTGGTGATCGGCATCGTGATGCCGACGATGTCCGCCTCCTGGAACGCGTCCGTGCCGATCGCGGCGCTCGCGACCTGGCCCGTGATCGCCACCATCGGGATCGAGTCCATGTTCGCGTCCGCGATGGGCGTCACCAGGTTGGTGGCGCCGGGGCCCGACGTCGCCATGGTGACGCCGACCCGGCCCGTCGCGTGGGCGTAGCCCGACGCCGCGTGGCCGCCGCCCTGCTCGTGCCGCACCAGGATGTGCCGCAGCTTGGCGGAGTCCATCAGCGGGTCGTACGTGGGCAGGATCGCGCCGCCGGGGATGCCGAAGACGACCTCCGCACCGACCTCCTCAAGGGAGCGGACGATCGACTGCGCCCCCGTCACCTCCTCCGGCCCGACGCGCGGTGCGGCGACCTCGGTCTCGGCCTTGCCGCCTACGCGGGACCGAAGCTCGGTGCGCACCTGGTCACGCGCCTCGGCGCGCGCGGCGATCTGTGCGGGTGTCGGTGTGCCGGTCATACGGATCTCCTGCCGTCGCGCCCCGTCCTGGGGCGAAAGCGAGCGTTCGTGACAACAAAAAAACCCCGGGTCCTTTGGTGAGAAGGACTGCCAGGGTGAGCGCGCGGACGATGCCTGTGCTGGGCCTAGGCCGCGCGCTCAGGAAGTACTACGAGAATGATCGTCTGCACGCCACGCACGTTACGCCGAAAACCAGCCGGTGTCACCCAGCGGGCCAAAGGTCCCACGATCCGAGACGCCACGACCGTCCGGCAGCAGGATCACGGGGTTCGCGGGGGGTCTGCCCGCTGCCCCCAGCCTACGTCTCAGCGCACGTCCCGGTGCCGGAAGACCACGGAGCCGAGCAGGGCCAGCACCACCGCGATCCCCAGCAGCAGGAGCCCGCTGTGCAGCAGCGGGTCCGCCAGCAGGCCGTCGCCCGACGGCACGGTGCGCGTGCCCCGCACCCAGGCGTCCGCGTTGCTGAACGGCAGCCAGCTCCCGACGCCGGACGGCACCCCCAGCACCACCTGCTCCTCGACCAGGAACCACGCCACCGCGAGCCCGACCGCCACCCACCAGCGGCGCACCAGCAGGCCGAGCGCCGCACCGCTGACCGCCGCGCAGACCGCGAGGGCGAGCACACGCACACCACACCAGACGAGCGCCTCCGCCAGGTCCGACGGCGTGCCACCCAGCACCCCGGCGCGCTGCTGCGTCCAGTACATGCCGAACGCGAGCACCGCCCAGGCCACCGCGATGCCGGGCACCACCGCCAGCCCGGCCGCCGCCAGCTTGGTCCAGTAGACGCGTCCGCGCCGGGGCTCGACAGTCAGGACCGCCCGGGTCCCGCCCGACGCCGCCACCCCGGTCACCAGCAGCACACCCGCCACGTAGGCGAGGAAGATCGACGTCATGGCGTAGAACGAGATCTGTCCCTGCTCGAGCATCGCCGCCAGCGTCGACGCCTCCGGCTCGACCGCCGTCACGGCGACCGCGAGCACGACGTGCGCCAGCATCGCCACGGCGATCCACCGGATCGCCGGCCGCGCGGCGAACCGGCGCAGCTCGGCCCACAGCAGCCCCATCATCGCCTCCCCTTGGAACGCTTCTTGCCCCGGCCGGAGCCCGGCCGGCCGGCATTCTGCTGGCTCGAACCCTGGCCTGATCCCTGGCCTGAACCCTGCTGTCCCGCCCCCTGCCGACCACGATGCGGCCCTCCCTGGCCCGCCCCGTCTCGTGGGCCGGGCCGCGGACCGTCCGGCCTCGTGCCGTCCACTCCGGGACTGTCGTCGGGCTCGGGACGGTCGGACTCGGGATCGTGAGACCCCGGGTCGTCCAGGTCGGCGTCGTCGGACCGGTCGTCGTACGCGTCGCTGCCGTCCGGATCGAGGTCACCCAGGCCTGCCTCGTCGAGATCGGTGTCGTCCGGGTCGAGGTCCTCGAGCCCGGCGCCCTCCGCCTCGAGCCGTTCGAGCTCGAGGTCGTGCGGTTCCCGATCCTCCGCCTGCGGCGCCCCCGGCTCAAGCCCCTTCGGATCGCTCGCCGCATCCTGGCCGCCGGACGTCTCCGCCGCGCGCCGGCCGAGCAGCGACCGGGCGCCGTCCTTACGGGCCGACAGCCGGGTCGTCCTCGCCGGGGCGGCCTCCTGCTTCTGCGCCGCCCGGTCGTCGATCCTGGCCTGTTTCGCGTCGACCTTCGCCTGCCGCGCGTCGGCCCTGCCCTGCTTCGCGGCAGCCTTCGCTTCCTCGACGGCCTGCTTGTCGGCCTGCCTGGCCTCTGCGGCGGCGCGCTTCGACTCGGCGGCGGCCTGCTTGGCCGCGGCCTTCGCGTCCGCCGCGGCCTGTCGCTCGGCGAGCCGCACCTCCTCGGCCGCCTGCTTCTCCGCGACCTTGGCATCGAACTCGGCCCGCCGCTGGGCGAATCGCGACAGCTTCGTCGGCGCATCGACCTCGCCGGACGCGGCTCCCTCGCCCTTCCCATCCGTGGCGGACGCCGGAGCAGACCTCGCGGTGGCCCGCACCGAGTCCGCGGCAGGCGCCGCCGGCTTCGGCTCCCGAGCGACGGGCTTCACGCCGGCGGACTTCCCGGCTGCCGCCTTCTCAGCCCTGCCCTTCTCAGCCCTGCCCTTCTCAGCCCTGCCCTTCTCAGCCTCACCCGTCTCGGCCCCGCCCGACTCAGCGCCATTTCTCACAGCACTGTTCTTCGCCGCGCGGCCCTTCGCGCCGAGGGCCCCAGCCGCACCCCGCGCGGCGACCACGACCTCGGCCGCCGCCTGCGGGCTCGCCGATCTCCGGGCCCCCTTCGCGGCGGCCCGCTCGGCCTGCGCCGCCTCCTTCGCGGCAGCCCGCGCGTCGAGCGCCGCCTGCCTCTCGGCCGCACGCTCGTCAACTGCCGCCTGCTTCGCCGCCGCCCGCTCGTCGGCTGCGGCCTGCTTCGCCGCCGCGTCCTCGGCCGCCTTGGTCTCGGCGGCCGCCTGCCGGGCAGCGGCCTCCTTGTCGGCCTTGCGCTGCTCGGCCGCCTTCTTCCGCTCAGCGGCCTTGCGCTCGGCGGCCTTGCGGGCCGCTCGCTCCTCGGCGCGGCTCGGCGGTACCGGTGTCGGCACCACCACGGGGCGCAGGCGTCCGACGACGGCGGCCAGGTCCTCCCGCTGCGGCACGAGCTCGCCCGCGAAGAGCTTCTGCCTGGCTAGCGCGCGGGAGATCTCCGCGGGCTCGGCGACGTCGTCCACGTGCAGCGTCTCGCCGCCGGCGCGCACCTTGAACCCCGCGGCGCGCAGGGCCGCGGCCGCCTTCGCCGGCTCGTCCACCCCCACGCGGACGCTGACTCGGGCGTCGCCCAGGAGCTCGGCGACGCTGCCCTGCGCGAGCACGCGTCCGGCGTCGAGCACGGTCACGGTGTCCGCGATCTGCTGGGCCTCGGTGAGCACCCCGGTCGCGATCAGCACCGTGGTCCCCCGGTCCGCGAGGCGGCGCAGGGCCTGGCGGATCTCGCGGGTGCCCACGGCGTCGAGCCCCGCGCTGGGGTCGTCGACCACCAGGAGGTCGGGATCGCGCAGCAGCGCGGCCGCGAGCGCCAGGCGGCGTGCTTCGTCGGGCGAGTAGGTGCCGTAGGCGGCCTTGGCGCGGTCGGCGAGGACCACGCGGGTGAGCAGCTCGTCGACCCGGGCGCGGGGCACGCCGGCCGCGCTCGCGAGGAAGGCCAGGTTGCGGCGTCCGCTCAGCCGGGGCTGGAAGCCCGGGTCGCCGACGACGGCGCCGATACGGCCGGCGAGGTCGGGCAGGCCGTCAGGGACGTGGGTGCCGAAGATCCGCATGGCTCCGCCGTCCGCGTGGGCGAGGCCGGTGAGCAGGCGCAGCGTGGTGGTCTTGCCGGACCCCGCGAGCCCGAGGAGCGCGTGCACGCCACCGGCCGGAACCCGCAGGTCGATGCCGTCCACGCCCACGGCGCGGCCGCGTACCGAGCGGTACGCCTTGCGCAGCTCGAGCGTCTCGATCGCGACGCCGTTCCCTGGAATCACCCGCACAGGGTAGGGCATTCCGGACAGCACCCGAACGTGTCAGGCGTACAGGTCTCTCCCGTGACCTGTACGTCTGGCGCGTGGGGCTACCAGCTCATCGCGCCGTGCAGCGACGTCGGGGCGGGGTCCACGCCGAGGCGTTCCCGCAGCACCGTGAGGTCGTAGGTGCGCTCCATCGCGAGGTGGCTGATGGCGTAGCGCGTCAGGCGGGGCTCGCGCCCGGTCCACCGGGCCACGCGCTCCCCCACCCAGGCCAGCGCGTTGGCCAGCCGGAGCGGGATCTCCACCACCTGGACCGGGCGGAACCGGGCGAACATGAGGAGCTCGAGCGTCTGGTCGAGGTCGACGGGGCTGGCGTCGGCGACGTTCGCGACGAGCGGCCGTCCGGCGGCGATCTCGGGCTGGACGTCCACGTCCAGGGCGGCGCGCACCGCGCGGGCCAGGGTGTCGACGTGCGTGAGGTGCTGGCGCACCCGGCCACCGCCCGGGAGCGGCAGCCAGGCGCCGATCGCCGCGGACTCGAGCCGTGGCAGGAGCGTGGTGTCGCCCGGGCCGTAGACCGCGTGCGGCCGCAGGACGACGACGGGTCCGCGGTCCTCGCGCGCGGCGTCGGCCGCGAGATACCGCTCGGCGGCGGCCTTCGTCTTGCCGTAGGGGTTCACGTAGCCGTGTGCGGGCGCCTCGGCCTCGGTCGCGGCGATGCTCGGCGTCCGCGGGTCGTACACGCTGCCGGATGACAGGTGGACGAACCGCGCGCCGGGGAACGTCTCGCGCACCGCACGGGTGCCCTCGACGTTGACCACCCACGCTCGGGCGTGGCTGCCGCCGTCGCCGACGGCCGCACCGCAGTGCACCACGGCGTCGACGTCCTCGGGCCGGTCCTCCTTGGGCAGCGGGCCGTCGCGCAGGTCCCAGAACTGGTGGGCCACCCGGTCGAGCAGCTCGGCGGGTACGCGCGGGACGCGTCGCGAGAACGCGATCACGTCGTGCCCGTGCGCCGCGAGGTCCCGCACCACAGCCCCACCAACAAAACCTGACGAACCGGTCACTGCCACCCTCATGCGCGCACTGTACCCGCGAGAGGTGAAACCAGGTCGACCAGGGCATGACGGTCGGGTTTCCGCGAGCGGCCCGCGAGCGGCACGTGCGACGCCTCGACCACCAGGTCGGGCAGCGCGCCGTGGTCCAGGACCTGTCCCACCTGGGCCTCGACCGCCCGCGCCAGGTCCGAGCCGACCCGTACCCGCGGGGTGTCCTGATTCCGCGGTGCGCTCTCCTGCGGAGCGCCCTCGGCGGTCACCACGAGGACCACCCGCTCGTCGCCGTCGGGCATGGGGACGCCCACCATGACCGCGTCGGCGACCCCCGGCAGGTCCCGCAGCCGGGGCTCGAAGAGGCCCGGGTAGATGTTCACCGTGCCGCGGATGATCATGTCCCGGTTGCGACCCACCAGCACGATCCGGCCCTCCGCGTCCTGGTAGGCCAGGTCACCCGTGCGGTGCTCGGTCGCCCGCGGCCTGCCGGCGTCGAGGTCCGCGAGGTAGCCCGCCATCAGGGACGGCCCCGTGAGCACCAGCTCGCCGACGGCAGGGCCGTCGCCGTCCGCACCGGTTCCGCCGTCCGCTCCGGAGCCGTCCGCACCGGCCCCGGACGGGTCCTCGTCCAGCCCGACGACGGCGTGGTCGATCCGCACGCCGATGCCGTCCAGCGGGCGGCCCACCAGGTCGCCCGCCGCCCCGCCGTCCGACCCGGCGCTCGTTGCCGTCCCGGATCCGGCGGCAGCCGCGATCTTCTCGTCGGCGTCGGTCATCGCGGCGGGCAGGATCTCGGTGGCGCCGTAGACGGCGATCCAGCGCGTACCCGGCAGGACCCGCCGGCCGCGTTCGAGCAGCGCGACGGTCACCGGCGCGGCCCCGACCGCCAGCACGGCCGGACCGGCGGCCCTGCCCGCCACCTGGCCGGCCGCACCGTCCGCACCGCCGCCCGCGCCGCGTGCCTCCAGGACGTCGAGCAGCGCGGTCACGTCGGCGGGCACCAGGAACGAGGAGTCGGCGCCCGCGACCCCGCGCGCGAAGGCCTCCGGGGCGTCCTTGGGCGCGCGTGCCGGTATCTCCCACGTGCCGCCCGCCAGGACCGCCGGGAGCCCGAGGAACATCTGGTCGGTGTGCGCCCGCTGGCCGGCTCGCAGTCCGCCCACCTGGGCGAACAGGCCCAGCATGCCGCCGAGCGTGCCGGCCGTGTGCACCACGGCCTTGGGCTCCGCCGTGGTCCCGGACGTGAAGACGATCAGGGCCGGGTCACCGCCGTCCGCCGCCGGGAGATCCGCCGCCGGCGGCCCCGCCGTCGGGAGGAAGCCGTCCGCGAGGAGCCGCGCGGCGCGCCGTGCGCCCCGTGGGACTCCGGGCAGCCAGCGCCCGGAGTAGAGGTGCCGCACGGGCAGCCGCCCGTAGTCGGGCAGCAGCAGCCCGCGCGACCTGGCGATGCCGCGCAGCGGCCCCGACGACGCCGCGTACAGCAGCGCCTCGGTCGCCGCCCAGCGGGGCCGCGCCGCCGCGATCCGGGCGGCGAACAGCTCCGGCGTCGAGCCGGGGTCCACGAAGGCGACGGCACCGCCCGCGCGCAGGATCGCCAGGCACAGGATGATGCCCTCGGGCCGGGGCCGGATGCTGAACAGCACTCGGTCGCCGGGCGCCATGCCCAGGGCCCGCAGCCCGGACGCCGTCCGCTCGACGCGCTCCGCGAGCCCGGCGAACGTGACCTCCTCGCGCACGCGAGCGCCGTCGCGGCCGCCGAACCAGCGCAGCGCCACGGCGTCGGGGGTGTCCCGGGCCAGCGCTGCCAGGACGTCCAGGAAGTGGGTCATGCGCTCTCCCCCAGGCTCAGCTCCAGCGACCGGTACGCGGGGACCAGCACGCCCCGCGCGGCCCGGCGCCGCCCCACGACCGGGACGCGCCCGTCGGACGCCGCCACCGCGAGCGCGTCCAGGACCGCGTCCACCTGCGCCATCGCGAGCGGCATGCCGAGACAGAAGTGCGGGCCCGCGCCGAACCACAGGTGCCGCACCGCGGCGTCGACAGGCCGGTCGGGATCGAAGCCGCCGGAGGCCCGGCAGCAGTTGACGGTGGCGATCACCACGCGCTCCCCCGCGGCGACGGGCAGCCCGCCCACCACGGCGTCGGCCCGCACCGAGCGCAGCATCGCCGGTGTCGGCACGGTCACGCGCAGCCCTTCCTCGACGGCCCGGCGCCGCAGCGCGGCGTCGTCCGCCAGCAGCCGCGCGGTCCAGCCGGTGTCGTGAGCGATCGCGACGAGCCGGGGCACGAGCGACTGGATGGTCTCCGTCCCGGTGAGCACGAACGCGCCGACGGCGCCCATCGCCTCCCGCTCGGACAGCCCGAGGTCGCGCATGCGCCCCGGGACGGTCGCCGGGTCGCCGGCGCGGTAGGCCACGCGGGCGGGCGCCGTCAGCCGCTCCAGCACTGCCCGCGCCCGCACCACCTGGGACCGAGTGAGCCCGTGGCGGTGCAGCCGCACCATGCCGGTGATCGTCTGGGCCGCCGACATCGCGGAGCGCACGGCGTCGTCCGTCGGGGGCAGGCCGACCATCCCGCAGATCACCGCCCCGGCCTGCGCCGTCACGGCGGCCGCCAGGTCGACCCGCTCCCCCGCGGCGAGCCGCCGCGTCAGGTCCGGCAGCACGCCGACGCCGTCCGCGACGCCGACGCCGCCGGCCCCGGACACCAGCTCCCGCACCGCCCTGGGCGAGAACAACGGCCCGAGCGCGCGCCGCAGCGCGGCATGCTCCGCGCCCTCCATGTTGAGCAGCACGGACGGCCCGAGCACGGGCGTCCACAGGTCCGACGGCGCTCCCGGGCCCACCTTGGAGAAGTGGTCCAGGTCGAGCAGCACCTCGCGCGCGATCGCGGCGTCGCTCACCACCACGCCGATGCGCGGGACCCGCACCACCGGGCGGCGCCGCGCGGACCGGAGCGCCGGGTACGCGAGCGGGTGCGCGGCCCGCTGCACCCGCTCCTCCCAGAGCGCCTCGGCCCCGCCTGCCCGACCGCTCCGACCGCTCCGACCGCTCCGACCGCTGTCGACCACAGCAGTTCCTGCCGGAGCCGGGCCCGTCCTGGCAGGAACTGCTGTGGTCGACGAAGGCCCGGCACCGGTCGGCAGACGTCCCCCGGTGGGTACGTCCGTCATCGGATGTCCACGACCTCGGGCCGGTAGCGGTGGTCGGCGTACCAGCCGAGCGTGCGCACCAGGCCCCACGCGTGCACCCGGCGGGTCGACGCGCGCACCCAGACCTCACGGTGCTCCGCATACCGCGTGGTCAGCCGGCGCACGGCGTTGACCAGGGCACGGTCCTCGTGCACGTCCTCGATCCGGGTGCGCGGGAACCCGCCCGCCCGCTCGTACAGGGACGCCGTGATCGCCATGTTGCAGCCCGGCGCCATCACGTACGGCCCCAGGTACCCCTCGTCCTGGTTCCCGGGCCGCACCTTGCCGAACGCGCTGGAGACCCACAGCGCGAACGACAGCACGCCCTGCTGGAACCGCGAGACCGGCAGGTCGTCCCTGCGCGGCACGAGCCGCCCGGCGACCAGCTCGTCGCCCGACGCGAACGCCTCGCGCACCGCGCGGGTCCACCCGGGCGGCGGGAGGCAGTCGGCGTCGGTCCGCGCCAGCAGCTCGGCGCCCAGGGCGATCGCGGTCCGCATCCCCGTGTCGGCCGCGGCCCCGGTCCCCTTCTCCGGCTCGGTCACCACCTGCCACCGCAACCGCCCCCACTCGGCGATCGCCTTGCGGACGACGTCGGGGGTGCCGTCCGTGGAGCCGTTGTCCACCACGACCAGGTCGAAGTCGTCGTCCTCCTGGGCGTGCAGCGCCTCGAGGGTGCGCAGGATCCCGTGCTCGTGCGCCTCGTTCAGCGCGGGCACGACGACGGCGAGGCGGGCCGGTGTTGTCTCCATGCCTTCGCCGCGCTCCGCTCCGGTACCCCGTGTCACCACCGAACCACCATCGCACCCATGCTGATGCCGCCCGCCAGCCCGAGGAGCAGCACCACGTCGCCGCGCCGCAGCCGGCCCGACTCCAGGGCCGTCACGAGCTGCAGCGGCAGCGTGGCGGAGGCCAGGTTGCCGTGGTCGGCCACCGTGACGATCGTGCGGTCGGCCGGCACGCCGAGCGCCGCGTGCACGTCGGCGAGGTAGCCGACGGCGACCTGGTGCACCGCGACGAGCGCGACCTCGTCCATGGTCACGCCCGCCTGGTCCAGCGCCTCCTGCACGGGCCCGGGGCCGAGCGCGAGGAACGCCTCGCGCAGCCGCGAGCCGTCGATCTCGAAGTAGCTGCGCTCCGGGTCGCGCGGGTTGACGGTGCCGCCGCCCGGCAGCATGCCGACGTCCCAGTGCTGCGACTCGGCCGTGAACGCCGAGCCGAGGATCCCGGAGGGCCGGACGCCGGACGCGACCAGGCCCGCCAGCTCGGCGGCCAGGTCGTCCTCGAAGCCGGACGGCGCGTCGGCCGCCTCCACCAGCACCGCGGCCCCGCCGTCGGACATCGTGTAGCCGGCGGCGGACATGGCGTAGGTCGCCCGGTCGGGCACGTCCCACCGGACGCCGCGCGTCGGCATCTCGCCGCACGCGACCAGCACGCGCCGGTACCGGCCGGTACCGATGAGGGCCTCGGCCACCTCGATCCCGTTGAGCACGGAGTTGCAGGCGTTCTTGACGTCCATCACGGGCGCGCGGACGCCGAGCTTGGCCGCCGTGATGTGGCTGGTGGCGGGCTCGATCATGTCCTGGGTCGCGGACGCGAAGATCAGCAGGTCGACATCCCCGGGCCCCAGGCCCGCCCGCTCCAGCAGGGTTCGGGAGGCGGCGACGGCCAGGTCGGAGGCCTGCTGGTCGGCGTCGGCCAGGTGGACACGGCGCACGCCGGTCAGGCGCGACACCATCGGGAGACGAGGCGCGACCTTCGGGTTCCTGCGGTGCAGGTCGCGCTCGGCCTCCGCCACGTCCCGGGTGTTCTCGGGCAGGTGGACGGCCACCTCGGCGATGCGGGCGACAGGCCTCGACGACTGCTGGGGCTGCTGAGTCCGCTGGTAGGACGCGGACGGCTCGGCAGGTCGAGTGTTGACCGGGTTCAGCACGGCGGCCGGTTCGGGAAGCACCCGGGACAGATTAGGGCACGCCCGTGACGCGATGGTGACGGCTGGACGATCAGCCGTTCCCGAGGTCGACGTCCAGAGCCCGCGCGGCTGAGCGCCCGACCCCGGTACCGTGCCGGGCGCGCCCGCCCGTAGGGTGACGGCCGTGACCCCGATCCTCCCAACCACCCGGCACGAGCTCGGCCTTCTCTACCGAGCCCGGCCCGCCATGGCCGGCCTGCTCCTGGCAGGGACCGCTGCCCAGCGGTGGCCGCTCGACGGCTCACCGGTGCGCAAGGTGCCGGGCATCGGATGGGTCACCGCCGACCCGGTGGTGGCCCGCACGGTCCTGCGCGACCACCGCTCCTTCACCATCCTCGGCGAGGGCGGCGTAGGGAACCTCTGGGCCCAGATCCTCGGCGACTGGGTGCTCGACCTCTTCGACGGTGCGGGACACCACGACCTGCGCTCCCGCACGCGCGAGCTGTTCACGGAGGCCGTCTCGCGGGAGCTCGTGAGCGCCGCGTGGGACGAGCGGGTCGCCGTCGCCGGCGAGGCGCTGCGCTCAGGCGGCACGCTGGACGTCGCGCACCTCGCCCGGATCCTGGTGGGCCGCATGGTCATCAGCCTGCTGGGGACCCCGTGCCCCGCCGGGCACGGCGGGTCCTGGCCCGACGACGAGGGTGCGCTGCGAATCTTCGAGACGGGCGAGCGGCTCGCCACCGTGGCGCTGGGCACCGCCGGCTCGACGATCCTGACGCCGGCCCAGGTGGCGACCGCTCGGGGCATCGTCGCCGAGCTGAACGCGGGGATCCCCGACGGCTGGCGGAACGCGCCGCCGGACACCCTGCTCGGCCGCTGCCGAGAGCTCGGCCTCGGACTGACCGAGACGTCCGGCCTGGCCTCGCTGCTCATGGTCGCGGGCACCGAGACCGCTGCGAGCGCCATGGCCCGGATCACCGCCCTGCTGATCGACACGGGTGAGCAGCATCGGATGCTCGCGTCGCTCCGGGCGGGAACCGAGGCGCGGGCAGCTGTCGTCGCGCTCGGCGCAGCGGTGGACGACGAGCGGGCGGCCCGGCTGCTGAACCCCGGGGAGGCGGACCCGGTCGAGAACGTGGTGCGTGAAGGGCTGCGCGTGACCAGTCCCGCGTCGGTGATCGGCAGAGGGGTGGCGGCCGACGTCGAGGTGGGCGGTGCGGCGTTGCGTGCCGGTGAGCGGATCATGCTGCTGGTCTGGTCGGCGAACGCCGCCGCGGGTCCGTTCCGGGCCGATCGCCCGTACGTGCGGGAGTCCCGCCAGCTCTGGTTCGGCGCCGGCCGGCACCTGTGCCTGGGCGCGGCGCTGGCCAGGGCCGAGATCGGCACCCTGCTGCGCATGCTGTGGTCCGAGGACCGGCCGCTGCGCATCGTGCGACGTCGGGCGGCGCGAGGCGTGCTGATCCCCGCGTGGTCGGAGCTGGTCGTCACGCGCTGACGCCGGGTGCCGGGCGGCGGGCCGCGGGCGCCGGGCTCCGGGCCGCGGGCGCTACCGCCGCGTGGCGCGGTAGATCTCGCGTACGACGTCCTCGATGTCCGGCTCCTCGATCGACAGGTCCACCACCTCGGCCCGCTCGGAGATCGCGGCGAGCACCCGGGCCGCCGTCGTGCGCTGCGGGTCGAACGCGAGGCGCTGCCGCAGGCCGCCCGAGTCGCTGCGCACGTGCTCCGCGCCGCCGACGTCGACCAGGTCGGGGCTCTCCGCGGCGAGGTCCACCACCAGCTCGCGGCGGGCGCCCACGGTACGGGCCAGCCCGTCGAGGGTGCCGTCGAAGGCCAGACGACCGTGGTCCACGACCAGGATCCGGTCGCAGAGCCGCTCGACGTCGCCCATGTCGTGCGTCGTGAGCAGCAGCGTCGTGCCGTGCTCGCGGCGCTGGGCGACGAGGAACTCGCGCAGCCGCTGCTTGGACAGCACATCCAGGCCGATCGTCGGCTCGTCGAGGATCACCAGGTCCGGGCGGTGCAGCAGCGCGGCCGCGACCTCGGCGCGCATGCGCTGTCCCAGGGACAGCTGCCGCACCGGGGTGGCCAGGAACTCCCCCATCTCCAGCATCTCGACGAGCTCGGCGGTCCGGACGCGCTCGTCGGCGGCGGTCAGGGAGTGGATCGCGGCCAGGATCGAGAACGACTCCCGCACCGGCAGGTCCCACCACAGCTGCGAGCGCTGCCCGAACACCACACCGATCCGGCGGGCGAGCACGCGACGCTGCTTCAGCGGGTGCAGCCCCATGGTCGTGACCGTGCCGCTCGTGGGCACAAGAATGCCGACCAGCATCTTGATGGTGGTCGACTTCCCGGCCCCGTTGGCGCCGATGTAGCCCACGGACTCGCCCGCTCCGACGGTCAGGTCGAGGTCGTCGACGGCGACGTGCCGCGAGCGCCGCAGCCGGTTCCCGCGTTCCGGCCGCCCGGTGAACACCCGGGTCAGGCCCTCGGCCTCGATGACGTTCATCCGCCCGCTCCTCGGTAGTGACGAAGGCCCCAGCGCCAGGACAGGGCCGCGACCCCGACCGCCCAGAGCGCCGCGACCGGTGCGCACCAGCCCAGCCAGCCCGGCAGGCCCGCGACTCCGGGCGCACCGAGCAGGGTGGAGACCGGCAGGAACGCCGCGAACGCCACGGGGAAGACCACCCCGAAGACCACCAGCAGGCTGCGCGGCCACACGCTCGGGGGCTGCGTGGCCGCGTACCGGCCGCCGTACACGAACGCGTTGGTCATCTCGGCGCCGTTGACCAGGAAGAACTGGAGCCCGGCCGCGGTGACGAACTGCGCCGTGAAGATGACGAACCCGCAGGCCAGCGCCAGGGCCAGCAGTCCGACGGCGCCGGCGGTCCAGTCGATGTCGTTCAGCACCAGGCCGACCGTGAGCGACGTCGCGCCGACCAGGCAGCGCCCGATCCGGCGCAGGCTGAGGTCGCTCGTGACGAGCTGCGCCAGCACCGGCTGCGGCCGCAGGAAGAACACGTCGAGCGTGCCCGCGCGCACGTACACCGGAAGGTTGTCGCAGTGCCCGGCCACGAGGTCGGCCAGGGAGAAGGCGAGGTCGGACAGCCCGAACACGAGCATGATCTGCGCGAGCGTGAACCCGCCGATCTGGTCCGTCGCCGAGTAGAGCACCCAGATCTCCCCGAACTCGATGACGCCCACGAACAGCGCGCCGACCAGGTCCATGCGGAAGCTCGCGCGGTGGCTCGCCTGCGAGCGCGCGCGGCTGGCGACGACGGCCCGGTAGGCGCGCAGGCCTTCACCCACCCTGCACCTCCAGCCGACGGCGGCCCGCCCGCGTGGTCAGGTGCCCGACGGCGAGCACGATCGCGAGCCACAGGGCCTGCACGCCGAGGTGCTGCCAGGCCCCCGTCCCGGTGACCTGGCCGGAGAGCACGTCGACCGGAAGCTGCATCATCGACGGGAACGGCGTGAGCAGCGCGAGGGTCAGCAGCCAGTCCGGGAAGAGGTAGATCGGGGTGTAGAGGCCGGCGAACAGCCCGGAGAACGACATGTAGAACACGGCGACGCCGCGGGACTCCACGAGCCAGAAGCCCGACGTCCCCACGGCGTAGATGCAGGCGTGCGAGATGGCGATGCCGAGCAGCAGGCTGATCAGGCCGAGCGCGTACGCGCTCGGGTCGGACGGCAGCACCATGCCCCCGATCGCGACGCCGATGAGCACGCTCGGCAGCCCGCGCGGAAGCAGGCCGAAGAGTCCTTTGCCGACGTCGGTCAGCACGTGGGAGGCCTGGACGCTCACCGGCCGCAGGAAGTCGACGGCGACGTCGCCGGACTTGATCCGGGTCTGCAGGTCGCTGCCGCCCCACAGGTTCACCGACCCGAGCAGCCCCTGGCCCAGCCAGACGAAGACGGCCATGCTGCCTGCCGTGTACCCGGCCAGCTCACCGCCGGAGCTCTCGACGGCGGCGCCCATGATCGAGCCCTTGAGCACCCCGAACGTCGCGTTCGCGACCAGCCCGGCGAGCGTCGCGAGCGGGTAGGCGGACTGCCCGCGGAAGCCCGCCAGGAGGAACCGCCAGTAGGGGTTCCGGGCGGGTGGGGTCAGCGGGCGCACAAGCGCGAGACATTACCTGCCCGCGCAGGGGCACACACCTTTTTTCCCGCGGTTCAGAACTCGCCCTGCCACGTGCACACGCACGCCTCGTTGCCCTCGGCGTCGGCCAGCACCCACCACGACGGGGCGTACTTGTCCGTCACGAGCCGCCCGCCGGCGGCGACGGCCGCCGCCACGCGGGCCTCGGCCTGGTCGTGCGGCACCCACACGTCCACGTGGATGCGGTTGCGCTGCTCCCGGCGTTCGTCGCTCTGCTGGAACCAGAACATCGGCAGGCGGCCGTCCGAGTCGAGCAGCCGGCCCGCGGCGGTGTTCCCGCCCTGGTAGGGCTGCGGCTCGTGGCCCAGGACCGCCTGCCAGAACGCCTGCACCGCGGGCCCCACCACGGCGTCGACGGCGATGGCGACCTCGCGCAACCCGGTCACGTCCGCCGCGACGCCGACGTTGCGGGCCGCCGCCGAGATCGCGCGCGCGAGCCCGAGGTCCCGCTCGGACAGCCCACCGATGTCGTGCGACCAGGTACGCACCGTCACGGTCCCGTAGCGCAGGTCGACGTCGGGATGGTGGTTAGCGGCCTCGGCGAGCTCGCCGATCCGGGCGACCAGCACCAGGCCGGTGGCGAACGACCCCGTGGTGAACCGCGCGAGTGCCGAGTCCTTGAGCACCCGCCAGTCGTCCGTGCCTTCCGCCGCCGTGAACTCGGCAGGCGTGATCGCATCGCTCATGGGTCGTGCCTTCCCTCGTGCAGCGTCTCGTCCGGGTACCCCCACCATGGCACGAGACACCGACAGCCGACAGGGCCTGTGGTACCCCTCGCCGTCGGCGGCCGGCGCCGACAGCCGTCGGTCGACGAGCACGTCCGGCGGCGGACCCTGGTCGGGTCCGCCGCCGGAAGCACCAGCCGGAAGTGCCGGTCAGCCGCGCCGCAGCCGCGCCACGTCGCGCACCGCACCGCGGTCGGCCGACGTCGCCAGGGCCGCGTACGCCTGCAGCGCCGGCGACACGTAGCGGTCGCGGGCGACGGGCTGCCACGGCCGCTCCGAGGACTCCATCTTGGCTCGCCGCTCGGCGAGCACCTCGTCCGGCACGTTGACGCGGATCTTGCGGGTGTCGACGTCGATCTCGATCTCGTCGCCGTCCTCGACCAGGCCGATGGTGCCGCCGGCCGCCGCCTCCGGGGAGACGTGCCCCACGGAGATGCCGCTCGAGCCGCCGGAGAACCGGCCGTCGGTGATCAGGGCGACCACCTTCCCCAGCCCGCGGCCCTTGATGTAGGAGGTCGGGTAGAGCATCTCCTGCATGCCCGGCCCGCCCGACGGACCCTCGTACCGCACGACCACCACGTGGCCCGGCTCGACCTGCTTGGTCAGGATCTTCTCGACGGCCTCGTCCTGCGACTCGCACACGAGCGCCTTGCCCACGAAGTGGAACACGTCGGGGTCGACGCCCGCCGTCTTGAAGACGGCGCCGTCCTCGGCGAGGTTGCCGCGCAGCACGGCCAGCCCGCCCTCGACGGTGTAGGCGTGCTCGACGTCGCGGATGCAGCCGCCCGCCCCGTCGGTGTCGAGCGACTCCCACTGGTTGTTCGTGGAGAACGCCTTCGTGGTGCGCACGCCGCCGGGGGCCGCGTGGAACAGGCCGAGGGCGCGCTCGGTGGCCTTGCCGCCGCGCACGTCCCAGTCGTCGAGCCACGCGCGCAGCGTGGGCGTGTGCACCGAGGTGACGTCGTGGTCCAGCAGGCCACCGCGGTCGAGCTCGCCCAGCAGCGCGGGGATGCCGCCCGCCCGGTGCACGTCCTCCATGTGGTAGTCCGGGTGGTTGGGCGCCACCTTGGACAGGCACGGCACGCGGCGGCTGATGTCCTCGATGTCCGCCAGTGTGAAGTCGACCTCGGCCTCCTGGGCCGCGGCCAGGATGTGCAGCACCGTGTTGGTCGAGCCGCCCATGGCGACGTCCAGCGCCATGGCGTTCGAGAACGCGGCCTTGGTGGCGATCCCGCGGGGCGCGGCCGAGTCGTCCTCGTCCTCGTAGTACCGGCGGGCCAGGTCGACGATGGTGCGGCCGGCCTCCAGGAACAGCTCCTTGCGGGCGGCGTGCGTGGCCAGCGTCGAGCCGTTGCCCGGCAGCGACAGGCCGAGGGCCTCGGTGAGGCAGTTCATGGAGTTCGCGGTGAACATGCCGGAGCACGAGCCGCACGTGGGGCACGCGTTCTCCTCGACCAGGCCGAGCGCCGCGTCGTCCACGTTCTCGTCCGCCGAGTAGTTGATGGCGTTGATCAGGTTCAGGGGCGTCTTCGCGACGCCGTTCGCCACGACGGCCTTGCCGGCCTCCATGGGGCCGCCCGACACGAAGATCACCGGGATGTTCAGCCGCAGCGCGGCGTTCAGCATGCCGGGCGTGATCTTGTCGCAGTTGGAGATGCACACCAGCGCGTCGGCGGTGTGCGCCTGCACCATGTACTCCACGGAGTCGGCGATGAGGTCGCGGCTCGGCAGCGAGTAGAGCATGCCGGCGTGGCCCATGGCGATGCCGTCGTCGACGGCGATGGTGTTGAACTCCTTGGCGACGCCGCCGGCCTCACGGATCGCCGAGGCCACGAGGTCGCCCATGTCCTTGAGGTGTACGTGCCCCGGTACGAACTGCGTGTACGAGTTCGCGATCGCGATGATCGGCTTCCCGAAGTCCTCGGAACCCATGCCGGTGGCACGCCAGAGCGCACGGGCTCCGGCCATGTTGCGGCCGTGGGTGGACGTCCGGGAGCGCAGGGGACGACTCATGACTGTTCAGCTCCTTCGATGCTGGGTGGCCGTGCGCGATGCGGGCGAACGGCCTCGTCACGCTACCTCCGCTCCCCCGGGTCCGACAGCGAGCGTCCACAGGGTGACCCTCGTGGCGCGGGCTTTGCCCCTGTCTGAATTTCGCCCGGTGCCGTACCGTCGTAGCAGGGGGTCGCAAGGACGCGGTCCCCGCCGTGCACTCGATGGAGGTATCCGATGCGGGTGACAGAGGCATTGCGGCGCAAGGGCGGCTCGGTGGTCACCATCTCCAGGGACCGGAGCGTGCGTGACCTGCTCGCCCTCCTGGCCCGGCACCGGATCGGCGCGGTGGTCGTCTCCGACGACGGCGTCGGTGTCGACGGGATCGTGAGCGAGCGTGACGTCGTGCGCCGGCTGCACTCGGACGGCGACGGCGTGCTGGACGGCCCGGTGGACGCGATCATGACGGCCGCCGTGCACACCTGCGGCCCCGACGCCACGCTCGACGAGCTCATGCCCGTGATGACGGAGCACCGGGTACGGCACGTGCCGGTGGTCGTGGACGCGCGGCTCACGGGGATCGTGAGCATCGGCGACGTGGTCAAGCACCGGATCGCCGAGGTGCAGGCCGAGCGGGACCAGCTGACGGAATACATCGCAGGCGGGTCGTAGCCCCCGGCGTCGGTCTCCGAGCGGCCGGTCCCGAGTGACCACGACGGGCCGCACGGCGCTCCGCCGCACGGCCCGTCCTGTCTCGTCAGCGCGCGCTCAGTCCTGCAGCGCCCGCCACTCGTCCTCGAGGATGCTCATCACGATCGCGTCGGCCCACGTGTCGCCGTCGCGATAGACGTCCCGCAGCCGCCCCTCCTGCCGGAACCCGAGCGACTCGTAGAGCGCCTCGGCGCGCGGGTTGATGCTGAGCACGTCCAGGCTCACCCGGTGCAGGTGCGGGCCCGGGTCGCTCTCGACCCCCTCGAACGCGAACCGCAGCACCTCGTCGATGGCCTCCCGGCCGTAGCCGCGACCGCGGTAGTTCGGCAGGAGCTGGAGCCGCAGGTTCGCCGAACCGACGGCCTCGTCGAGGTCGTTGAGCACGATCTCGCCGATCATGTCGTCGCTCACCGGCTTGCCGTCCCGCATCGCGGCCGGGCAGATCGCCCAGTCGTACCGGCCGGGCCGGTCGCTGACCGTGCGAGCCCACTCGTCGATCTGGTCCCGCGTGAAGACGGCCGTGGTCCCCGTCAGGCGGGTACCTTCCGGATCCTGGACTGCCTCCCACAGACGCTCCGAGTCGCGAGCCTCGATGGGCCGCAACCGGGTCATGTCGCCGTGCAGGAGGGGCCCGCGGGTCACCGGCCCTGCCTCACAGCCCGCGCCGTCACTGGCCGATCCGATCCAGCACCAGCTCCCGGACGCGCTTGGCGTCGGCCTGACCCTTG
This sequence comes from Promicromonospora kroppenstedtii, assembly GCF_044389675.1. Taxonomy (NCBI): domain Bacteria; kingdom Bacillati; phylum Actinomycetota; class Actinomycetes; order Micrococcales; family Promicromonosporaceae; genus Promicromonospora; species Promicromonospora kroppenstedtii. The sequence continues at coordinate 21,624 of NZ_JBIRYI010000027.1, forward strand.
GTCGCCTTCATGACCGAGCCGATGATGGCGCCGACCGGCCCCTGGTTGCCGCCGCGGACCTTCTCGACGATGTCCGGCTGAGCCGCCAGCGCCTCGTCGATCGCGGTGAGCAGGGCGCCGTCGTCGGACACGACCTCGAGGCCGCGCGCCACGACGACCGCCTCCGGGTCGCCCTCGCCGGCAAGGGTGCCGTCGAGCACCTGGCGGGCGATCTTGTCGTTGATGCGGCCGGACTCGACCAGGCCCTGCAGCTGCGCGATCTGCGCCGGGGTGACCGAAAGGGCCTCCAGCGCGACCTCGTCCTGCTTGGCCCGGCGGGCCAGCTCGCCCATCCACCACTTGCGGGCGCCGGCGGCGCTGGTGCCCGCTGCGACGGTCGCCTCGATCAGGTCGATGGCACCGGCGTTGACGACGTCACGCATCTCGGCGTCGGCGTAGCCCCACTCGCCCTGGAGCCGACGCCGGCGCGCGGTCGGCAGCTCCGGCAGCGCGGCGCGGATCTCCTCGACCCACTCGCGGCTCGGGGCCACAGGCACCAGGTCGGGCTCGGGGAAGTAGCGGTAGTCCTCGGCGTCCGACTTCACGCGGCCCGACGACGTGGTGCCGTCCTCCTCGTGGAAGTGGCGCGTCTCCTGGATGACCGGGAGGCCGGCGTCGAGCACGCCCGCCTGGCGGGACACCTCGTAGCGGACGGCGCGCTCGACCGAGCGGAACGAGTTCACGTTCTTGGTCTCGGTGCGCGTGCCCAGGGGCGAGGACGGCGTCGGTCGCAGCGACAGGTTCACGTCCGCGCGGACGTTGCCGCGCTCCATCCGCGCCTCGGACACGTCGAGCGCCCGGAACAGGTCGCGGAGGGTCTGCACGTAGGCCCGCGCGACCTCGGGGGCACGGTCGCCGGCGCCCTCGATGGGCCGCGTGACGATCTCCACCAGCGGGATGCCGGCGCGGTTGTAGTCCACCAGCGAGTACTCGGCGCCCTGGATGCGGCCGGTCGCGCCACCCACGTGGGTGTTCTTGCCGGCGTCCTCCTCCATGTGCGCGCGCTCGATCTCGACGCGGAACACGGCGCCGTCATCGAGCTCGACGTCGATCCAGCCGTCGTAGGCGATCGGCTCGTCGTACTGCGACGTCTGGAAGTTCTTCGGCACGTCCGGGTAGAAGTAGTTCTTCCGCGCGAACCGGCAGCTCTCGGCGATGGTGCAGTTCAGCGCCAGGCCGATGCGGATCGCGTACTCGACGGCCTTGCCGTTCACCACCGGGAGCGCGCCCGGCAGCCCGAGGCTGACCGGGGTCACCTGGGTGTTCGGCTCGCCGCCGTAGGCGACCTCGGCCGCGCAGAACATCTTGGTGAGCGTGCCCAGCTCGACGTGCACCTCGATGCCGAGCACCGGGTCGTAGCGGCGGACGGCGTCCTCGTAGCTGACGAGGCCGGTCGTGGTTGCGGCGGTCATCGGGCGAGCTCCGTGGTCTTGAGTTCGGGTGCCTTGTTCAGGAGGGGGCCGCCCCAGGCGCTCTCGAGGGCGGCCTCGAGGGCGGCGCCGACGCGGTACATGCGGTCGTCCGCCTTGGCGGGGGCCAGGATCTGGAAACCGACGGGCAGGCCGTCGTCCGACAGGCCGTTCGGCAGGGACATGCCGGGCACGCCCGCGAGGTTCGCGGGGATCGTCGCGACGTCGTTGAGGTACATGGCCAGCGGGTCGTCGAGCTTCTCACCGAACTTGAACGCCGTGGTGGGCGCCGTGGGCGAGACGAGCACGTCGGCCTTCACGAACGCGGCCGCGAAGTCGCGCTGGATCAGCGTGCGGACCTTCTGCGCGCTGCCGTAGTAGGCGTCGTAGTACCCGGCCGACAGTGCGTAGGTGCCGAGGATGACGCGGCGCTTGACCTCGTCGCCGAAGCCGACGCCGCGGGTCGCGCCCATGACGCGCTCCGCGGTGACCGGGCCCTCGGCGGGCTCGACGCGCAGGCCGAACCGCATGCCGTCGAACTTGGCCAGGTTGCTGGACGCCTCGGCCGGCATGATCAGGTAGTACGCGTCGAGCGCGTAGGTGAAGCTGGGGCAGGAGACCTCGACGATCTCGGCGCCCAGCGTCCGCAGCTGCTCGAGCGACTCCTCGAAGCGGGCGGAGACGCCGGCCTGGTAACCCTCGCCCGAGAGCTCCTTGACCACGCCGACGCGCAGGCCCTTGAGGTCACCCGTGGCGCCCTGGCGGGCAGCCGCGACGACACCGGGGACGGGCTCGTCGATCGACGTGGAGTCGTGCGGGTCGTGCCCACCGATCAGCTCGTGCAGCAGCGCCGCGTCGAGCACGGTGCGGGTCACGGGGCCTGCCTGGTCGAGCGACGAGGCCATGGCGATCAGGCCGTAGCGCGAGACGCCGCCATAGGTGGGCTTCACACCGACGGTGCCGGTCACCGCGCCGGGCTGGCGGATGGACCCGCCCGTGTCGGTGCCGATCGCGAGCGGCGCCTCGAAGCCGGCCACCGCTGCGGCGGACCCGCCGCCGGACCCGCCGGGGATGCGGTCCAGGTCCCAGGGGTTCTTGGTGTTGCCGAACGCGGAGTGCTCCGTCGAGGAGCCCATCGCGAACTCGTCCATGTTGGTCTTGCCGAGGATCGGCAGGCCCGCGGCCTTGATGCGCTCCACGAGGGTCGCGTCGTACGGCGGGACCCACCCGTCGAGGATCTTGGAGCCGGCGGTGGTGGGCAGGCCCTTCGTCACCACGACGTCCTTGACCGCGATGGGCACGCCCGCGAGCGGGTGCAGCTCCTCGCCGGCCTGACGCCGCGCGTCGACGTCGGCGGCGGTCGCCAGCGCCTCCTGGGTGGCGACGTGCAGGAACGCGTTCAGGTCGCCGTCGACGGCGGCGATGCGGTCCAGGTGCGCCCGCGTCGCCTCGACGCTCGTGAGGTCCTTGTTGCTCAGGGCGGACGCGAGGTCGGACGCGCTGAGCCGGGTGATGTCGTTCGTCATGTCGCTGGTACCCATCTCACTCTTCGCCAAGGATCTGCGGGACGGCGAACCGGCCGTTCTCCTGCTGCGGGGCTCCGGCCAGCACGTCCTCGACGGCCAGCGGGGCCTCGGGCACGTCGTCTCGGAACACGTTCGTCAGCGGGAGCGGGTGGCTCGTCGCGGGCACGTCTGCGGTGGCGACCTCGCTGATGCGGGCGACCGACTCGACGATGACGTCGAGCTCGCCGGCGAGGCGATCGACCTCGTCAGGTCGCAGGTCGATCCGTGCCAGCGCAGCCACGCGCGCGACCTCGTCGCGGGAGATGGTGGACATGGCCGCAAGTCTAGTCGCCGGAGCGTGTTCGATCTCCCGCATCCGCGGCCCTCGGGTGTGAAATCTTCCCGGAACTGCCCGGGAATGCAGGTAGGGGGTGGAGTGACAACCCCGTCAAGGATTATCACTCCACCCCCTCCTGGGAATGGTTGTCCGGCGGCGTCCTACTCTCC
>NZ_JBIRYI010000028.1:0-17322 GCF_044389675.1 Promicromonospora kroppenstedtii
GATCGAGCACTACAACACTGAACGCATCCACTCCAGCCACGGACGCCCACCCGCAGCCCGAGTGTCACCAACCTGACGGCTCAGTACACCTAGGCGCGGGCGGCCCCGCTGACGACGGCCCGGCAGCTGCGCAGGAACGAGGCCCCGACCCGGGACGGGTCGCCGAGGTAGCCGGCGACCATGACGCCGTCGCGCAGCAGCATGAGGTCCTCCGCGACGGCGCCCGGCTCGGCGAGCCCGAGCGGGGCGACGAGGCGCACGAAAGCGCTCACCCACCAGGCGCGGTGCCCGTCGACGACCTTGCGCACGGGGCTGGCCGGATCGGGGTACTCCGCCGCGGCGTTGATGAAGGGGCACCCGCGGAAGTCGGGTGCGCAGGCCATCGCGCCGGTGTGGTCGGCCATCAGGCGCAGCGTGGCGTCCACGTCGCCGTCGCCGTGGGCGATGGCCGCGTCGACCCCGTCGCGCTCCTGCGCCGCGCGGTGCTCCAGGTAGGCGACCACGAGGTCGTCCTTGCTCTGGAAGTGCCGGTAGAAGGTCACCTTCGTGGTGCCGGCGCGCTCGATCACCTTGTCCACGCTCACGGCACGGAGGCCGTGCGCGTAGAAGAGCTCGTTCGCCGCCTCGATCAGGCGGTCTGACATGGATCCGCGCACGGTCGCGATCATACGTGTCCCCTTTTCCTCGTCCCCTTGCGCCCGACGGCCCTGGATGTGTACTGTCTCGATCGGTAGAGTTACTAGTCAGTCTACCTAGACAAATGGCCGCGCGGATCGATTCCCGCGGCCGCCATCCGAGAGGAAACGTCCATGTCCACCACCGTGGAAGCATCCGCAGCGACCACCGCGACCGCGCTGCGGAACCTGTACTTCGTCCGGTTCGGCTTCGCCGTCGTCTGGGCGGCCCTGCTGTTCGCCGTCGGCGGGAGCCTGAGCCCGCTCACGATCGGGCTGCTCGTGCTCTACCCGCTGTTCGACGTCGCGGCCGCCGTGGTCGACTTCCGGTCCTCGAAGGCCGCGCGCCCCACGGTGGGCCTGTACTTCAACATGGCCTTGAGCCTCGCGACCGCCATCGGCCTGGGGGTCGCCGTCACGTCGGGCATCCCCGCCGTCCTGCGGGTCTGGGGCGTCTGGGCGATCACCGCCGGCATCGTGCAGCTGATCGTCGCGGTCGGCCGCTACCGGCTCGGTGGCCAGTGGCCCATGATCCTGAGCGGCGGCATCTCGGTCTTCGCGGGCACGGGGTTCTTCATGATGGCCGGCGGCCCGAACGCGGCCCTGACCTCGCTGGCCGGGTACGCCACGCTCGGCGGAATCTTCTTCCTGGTCTCGGCGTTCCGCCTGCACCGCGTTGCCAAGAAGGAGAGCTGACATGAGCGAGACCACCTTCGACGTCGTCGTCATCGGTGCAGGACCCGTCGGCGAGAACGTCGCCGACCGGGTGGTCCAGGGCGGCCTGACCGCCGCGATCGTGGAGCGCGAGCTCGTGGGCGGGGAGTGCTCGTACTGGGCCTGCATGCCCACCAAGGCCCTGCTGCGCGACGCCGCCGCGCTGCGCGCGGCCCGGAGCCTGCCAGGCGCCGGCGCCGCGGTGACCGGTGAGCTCGACCCCGCCGCCGTGTTCGCGCGCCGCGACGAGTTCGCGTCCCACTGGCACGACGACGGCCAGGTCGACTGGCTCACCGGGGCCGGGATCTCCCTGTTCCGCGGGGCCGGGCGGCTCAGCGCCGCCCGCACCGTAGAGGTGACCGACGCCGACGGCGGCACGACCGTGCTGACCGCCCGGCACGCCGTGGTCGTCGCGACCGGCAGCAGCGCGCGCCTGCCCGCGATCCCCGGGCTGGCCGACGCCGCCCCGTGGACCAGCCGGGAGGCGGCGTCCGCCCAGGCGGTTCCGGGACGGCTCGCCGTCATCGGCGGCGGCGTGGTCGGCGCCGAGATGGCCACCGCCTACGCGGCCCTGGGTGCTCAGGTCACGATGGTCGCCCGCGACGGGCTGCTGCCCGCCGCCGAGCCGTTCGCGAGCGAGCTCGTGGCGGAGTCGCTCAAGGCGCAGGGCGTGGTGCTGCACCTGAACACGCAGCCCGTGGAGGTCCACCGCGACGACGAGGGCACGGTGCACGTCGCGCTCGCGGACGGTACCGACCTCACCGCCGACGAGGTGCTGGTCGCGACCGGCCGCAAGCCGAGCACGGACGACCTGGGCCTGGAGACCGTGGGGCTCATGCCGGGCGACTGGCTCGCGGTCGACGGCACCCTGCGGGTGCTCGGCGGCGACGGCGTGCCGGTCGGCGACGGCTGGCTGTACGCCGCGGGCGACGTCAACCGGCGCGTCCTGCTGACCCACCAGGGCAAGTACCAGGCCCGTGCCGTGGGCGACACGATCGTGGCCCGCGCGACCGGGGCCCCGGTGGACGACGCCCCCTGGGGCCGGCACGCGGCCACGGCCGACGAGCGGGCCGTGCCGCAGGTGGTCTTCACCGACCCCGAGATCGCGAGCGTCGGGTACACCGCGGCCGGTGCCGAGGCGGCCGGGCTGCGCATCCGCTCGGTCGAGTACGACCTGGGAGCCGTGGCCGGCGCGTCGCTGCACGCCGACGGGTACACGGGCCGGGCCGCCATGGTGGTCGACGAGGACCGGCGCGTGGTCGTCGGCTTCACTGCGGTGGGTCCCGACGTCGCCGAGCTGCTCCACGCGGCGACCATCGCGATCGCCGGCGAGGTGCCGGTCGACCGGCTGTGGCACGCCGTCCCCGCCTACCCCACCGTCAGCGAGGTCTGGCTCCGCCTCCTCGAGACCTACGGCCGGACGGCGTAGGCGACTCCTCAGCGGCCGGGCAGGGCGATCTGGTCGGGGGTGCGGATCTCCGACCACGCCCGGGCCCGGGGGAGCCGGTGGATCGTGATGTCCGTGGGCCGGGTGCCCGCCGGCCCGGCCGGGCGGGCCGGCGGCGGTGCCGTGAGCACGTCGGCGCCGGGCAGCGGCCCCAGGTCCAGGCGGGTCAGCGCCGCGACGTCGCGCACCGGTACCTGGTAGGTGCGGAACGGGCCGAGCGGCGGGATGTCGTCCCGGGCCAGGGCCTGCGCGGTGATCTCGTAGAGCTTGGCGTCGTCGAGCTGGGGCGTCTGGTCCAGCACGAACCCGGTCGCCTGGAGCACTCGGGGCCGGGCGTCGCCCGAGGACCCGTCCGGTGCGGTGCCGTCGGGCGCCGGGCCCGGGCCCACCCACGCGACGACCTTCCAGAACAGGCGGGGGATGCGGACGCCGCGGTAGAGCGGGTCGTCCGCCGCGAAGACCGGTCCGGTCTGGACCGCCAGGCGGTGGTCGTGAGCGGCCGCGTACCGCAGCACGTGGTCCTCCAGCCCGTTCCAGAGCTCCTTCGACTGGTTGAACCTGTTCACCTGCGGGGCCGCGTTCGTGTAGGTGAACGTGTCGTGGTTCGCCCGCGCGGCGGTCTCGGCGTCGCCCCAGACCGGGTCGAGCCGGCGGACCAGGTGCCCGCGGTCGAGCGGGTTGCCCGCGTACAGCTCGGCGCCGGACTGCTCGGCGCTCGGGACGCGGCCGTCCAGCCGCCAGCGGCCGGACCGGCGCAGCGCCTGGAGCGTGGAGCCGTCGACGGTACAGGCCGTGGCCGCGGCGAGCCGTCGGCCCGGGTGCAGCAGCACGGAGAAGTGGGTGTAGTCGAGCACGCGCAACTCGACCGGGGAGACGGGGAGCGGGACGCCGAAGCCGAGGAACTGAGCGTCATAACCGGTCACGGGCAGACAGCCAACCAGAGCAGGCCAGGTCATGGCCAGACCAACAATCGGACGGGTTGGACGTCGGATGGCAATCTCGGCCTAGGCTCTAGCCCGTGAGTGAATCAACTCAGACCGTCCGCGGCAATGCCCGGCACGAGGTACCTGACCCGTTGCGCGAGGACGTGCGCCTGCTCGGCGGCCTCCTCGGCAGGATCCTGCGCGAGGACGGAGGCCAGGATCTGCTGGACGACGTCGAACGTCTGCGCGAGCTGACGATCCGTGCCTACGGCGACCCGTCGCCCCACGCGCTGGACGAGGCCGCCGATGTCGTCGCGTCCTTCTCCGTGGAGCGCGCCGAACAGGTCGCCCGCGCGTTCACCTGCTACTTCCACCTCGCGAACCTCGCGGAGGAGTACCACCGGGTGCGCGTGCTGCGCGCCCGTGAGGCCGAGACGACCACGGGCCCTGCCGTCCTGGAGGACACGATCCCCGCGGCGTTCGCCCGGCTCACCGAGGAGGTGGGTCGCGACGAGGCGCTGCGGCGGCTCGGCGAGCTGGAGTTCCGGCCCGTGCTCACGGCGCACCCGACCGAGGCCCGCCGTCGGGCCATCAGCGGGACCATCCGCCGGATCTCGGACCACCTGGCCGAGCGCGACACCCGCCGGCTCGGCGGCGTGACCCTCGCCGAGAATGAGCGGCAGATCCTCGCCGAGATCGACACCATGTGGCGCACGGCGCCCGTGCGGACCAGCAAGCCGTCCGTGATCGACGAGGTCAAGACGGTCATGGGCGTGTTCGACGCCGTGCTCGTCGACGTCTTCGGTGACGTGTACCGCCGCCTCGACGACTGGCTCCTGGCCGAGGACGCCGGCCGCGTGGCCCCCGTGGCCAAGCCGTTCGTCAAGCTCGGCACCTGGATCGGCGGCGACCGCGACGGCAACCCGAACGTCACCGCCGAGGTGACGCGGCAGGCCGCGACCCTGGCCGCGGAGCACGCGCTCACGGCACTGGAGCGCCTCGCGGTCGAGACCGGACGCAAGCTCACGCTCGACGCCGAGGGCACCACGCCGTCGTCGGACCTGAATGCCCTGTGGCGGCGCATCCGGCTGCTCTCCGCCGACGTCGCCCGGCGTGCCGAGGAGGCGTCGCCGAACGAGCCGCACCGCGCGGTCATGCTCGCGATCGCGGAGCGGGTCGCCGCGACCCGGTCGCGCGACGCCGACCTGGCGTACGCGAACGCCGAGCAGCTCGAGGCCGACCTGCTCGTGGTCCAGGACTCGCTGGTCGCGACCGGCGCGGCGCGTGCCGCGTACGGCGACCTGCAGCGGCTGGTCTGGCAGGTGCAGACCTTCGGGTTCCACCTGGCCGAGCTCGAGGTGCGGCAGCACTCGCAGGTGCACGCCGCCGCGCTCGCCGAGATCCGCGAGCTCGGGCTGGACGGCGCCCTCGGGGACAAGACCCGCGAGGTGCTCGACACCTACCGCGCCCTCGGCGCGATCCAGAGCCGGTTCGGCGAGCGGGCCGCCCGCCGCTACATCGTGTCGTTCACGCAGGCGCCGGAGCACCTCGCCGCCGTCTACGAGCTGGCCTCCTACGCCTTCGCGGACGACCCCGACGGCGCGCCCGTGATCGACGCGATCCCGCTGTTCGAGACCTTCGCCGACCTGCAGAACTCCGTGCCGATTCTCGACTCGATGCTCACGCTGCCCGCGGTGCAGAAGCGCCTGGCCGAGAACGGCCGTCGCGTCGAGGTCATGCTCGGCTACTCGGACTCGTCCAAGGACGTCGGCCCCGTGGCCGCGACGCTGGCGCTGCACGACGCACAGTCGCGCATCGCCGAGTGGGCGCGGTCCAACGACCTCAAGCTCACGCTGTTCCACGGCCGTGGCGGCGCCCTCGGGCGTGGCGGCGGCCCGGCCAACCGCGCGGTGCTGGCCCAGCCGCCGCACTCGGTGGACGGCCGGTTCAAGCTGACCGAGCAGGGCGAGGTCATCCTGGCCCGGTACGGCGACCCGGTCATCGCGTCCCGGCACATCGAGCAGGTCGCGGCGGCCACGCTGCTGGCGTCCGCGCCGTCGGTCGAGGCGGTCAACGAGAGCGCGACGGCCAAGTTCGCCGAGCTGGCCGGCGAGCTCGACGCGACGTCCCGTGCCCGCTTCCACGAGCTGGTGAAGGCCGACGGGTTCCCGCAGTGGTTCGCCCAGGTCACGCCGCTGGAGGAGGTCGGCCTGCTGCCCATCGGGTCGCGGCCCGCCAAGCGTGGTCTGTCGGTCAACTCGCTCGACGACCTGCGCGCCATCCCGTGGGTGTTCTCCTGGTCGCAGGCCCGCATCAACCTCGCGGGCTGGTTCGGCCTGGGCACGGCGCTGGCCACGGCCGGCGACGTCGAGCTGCTGCGCGCCGCGCGCGCCGAGTGGCCGCTGTTCGCCACGATGCTCGACAACGTGGAGATGTCGCTCGCCAAGACCGACGAGCGCATCGCCGCGCAGTACCTCGCGCTCGGCGACCGGGACGACCTGGCCCAGATGGTGCTCGACGAGCTGCGGCTCACCCGTGAGTGGGTGCTGAAGATCAGCGGCAACGAGTGGCCGCTCGCGTCCAAGCGCGTGCTCGGCCGCGCCGTGCAGCTCCGCTCGCCCTACGTGGACGCACTGTCGCTGCTGCAGGTCCGCGCGCTGCGCGGGTTGCGCACGGGGGCCGACGGCGGCTCGGCGGTCGACGGCGACTACAAGGGCCGGCTGCAGCACCTGCTGCTGCTGACGGTCAACGGGGTGTCGGCGGGCCTGCAGAACACCGGGTGAGCTGGCTGGCTGCCTGAGTGGTTGGTGGGCTGACGGTCCGACTTCGGTCGGTTGCCCTGAGACCGGTCAATTGACTGACCGGTCTCAGGGCAACCGACCGAAGTCAGCGGGGCTCGTGATGTGTGAGGAGCAATGGGAGAGAGCATGAGCGCGACCCTGATCGGCACGTCCCACGGGACCGACGACCCGGCAGGACAGGCCGCCGTGCGCGCGCTGCTCGACGGCGTGCGTGTCGCCCGGCCCGGGCTCGACGTCCGCGAGGCGTTCGTCGACGTGCAACAGCCGGAGGTCGGGGACGTCCTCGCCGAGGCGGTGCGTGATGCTGCCGGTTCCGACGGCGCGCCGGACGCCGTCGTCGTGCCGGTGCTGCTGTCCACGGGGTACCACGTGCGGCACGACATCGCGCAGGCCGTCGCCGCCGTCAACGAGACCGCCGAGGGCAGCGCGGTCGCCGCCGATCCGCTCGGCCCGCACCCGCTGCTCGTCGACATCCTGGCCGACCGCTATGCCGCCGCCGAGGCGGCGCACGGCCCGTTCCGGCCGGACGACGCCGTGGTGCTCGCCGCCGCCGGCTCGTCGGTGGCCGCTGCCGCGACCGCCGTCGAGGAGGTCACCAGCGCGCTGGCCCAGCGCCTGGGTCGCGCCGTCACGCCGTCGTACGGTGCCGGCGCCGAGCCGCGCGTCCCCGACGCGGTGGCGGCCGCCCGCGCGGCAGGCACCGGGCGCGTCATCGTCGTGTCCTACCTCCTGGCGCCCGGCTACTTCCTGGACCGGGTGCTGGAGGCCGGCGCCGACGTCGTGACCGACCCGGTCGCGGGAGCCCCCGGGGCCGACAAGCCCGACCCGCGGCTGGTCCAGGTCGTGCTGGACCGCTACGACGCGGCCGCCGGCAGCTGAGCCTCAGGCCCAGCCGAACGCGGTCCGGACCCGGTCCACGCTCGACCGCAGGCCCCACTGCGCGGTGAGCGCCTCCAGCGCCTCGGGGTCCGCGGGCGCCTTCGGCACCGCGGGATCGAACGCGGGCAGGGGCGCGTCGCGCGCCACCTGCACCACGACGGGCGCGACCTTCAGGTAGTCGTCGGCCTCGAGCAGGCGGCGGCGCTGCGTGGTGGTCAGTCCCTTGTCACCGGAGTCCCGGGCCGTGAGGATCCCGGCGAGTGTGCCGTACTGGGCCAGCAGCTTCGCGGCGGTCTTCTCGCCGACGCCGGGCACGCCCGGCAGGCCGTCGCTCGGGTCGCCCCGCAGCGTCGCCATGTCGGCGTAGGCCTGCCCCGAGGCGACGCCGTACCTCTCGACCAGCCGAGCCTCGTCCACCACGTCGGGATCCCGGATGCCGCGCGCCGGGTACAGCACGCGGACGCCGGCGGCGTCGTCGACGAGCTGGAACAGGTCACGGTCCCCCGTGACGATGTCCACCGGCCCGGCGCCCTCCGCGACGGCGCGCGAGGTCAGGGTGCCGATGACGTCGTCGGCCTCGTAGCCGGGCACGCCCACCCGTGCGATGCCCAGCGCGGCGAGCACCTCCACGATGACCGGAACCTGTGCGAGCAGCGTCTCGGGCACCTCCTCGATGCCGGTGGTGCCGGGCACCTCCTGCGCCACGCGGTGCGCCTTGTAGCTGGGGATCGCCTCGACGCGGAAGGCGGGGCGCCAGTCGTCGTCCCAGCACGCGACCATGCGGTCGGGACCGTGCGTCGTGGCGAGCCACGCGATCGTGTCCAGCAGCCCGCGGACGGCGTTCACGGGTGTGCCGCTGGGCGCCCGCAGGGAGTCGGGCACGCCGAAGAACGCGCGGAAGTAGAGCGAGGCGGAGTCGAGGAGCATGAGGCTCATGCAGCGAAGCCTGCCACGCCCCACCGACACGCGGGCTGTCGAGTGCGCGAGATGCGCGCGGGGTGACTCGACCAAGGGACGTCTGCGGGACGTATGCAAACTAATAGGCTGTTGTAGGTCTGTTCCGACCCGTTGTGCCCGTAGTGTCCCAGCATGACAAGCAAAGGACAGCAGGTGACCGAGGTCATCGAGGGCCTCGGCCTGGGTATGGCGGCGGTCGGCACGACGCGGGTCACCAGTGACAAGGCGGACCTCGAGCGTGCCCTGAGCCACGCGTGGTCGGGCTGGGCGCACAGCGGCGACTACCCGTTGATCGAGCGGGCGCAGAAGCCGGGGAACGAGCTCCGGGCCGGGATCAGTGGATCGAGCCGGCGGACCAACGCCGCGGTCGTCTGGCGGGAGGGCGGCGACTGGTACGTCGTCGACATCGCGTTGGTGAACCGCACGCCGGAGGAGGCGGCGCGGTTCGTCGGCAGCCGGCCGCTCCAGGAGTGGACGCTCCTGGCGGGGCTCTTCCTCGGCGCGGTCAACCCCGGCGACGTACCGGTGAGCGACGTCAAGGTGTGAAGCACACGGAGCGTCCGCCGACGGCGACCGCGGCGGCGCTCCGAGCCAGGTCAGACGAACAGGCTGCCTGCCGCCACGCCGGCGGCCGCCGCGAGCACCGTCACCAGCAGCGTGCCCAGCGTGTTCGCCAGCGCGAGCCGCAGCCTGCCGGAGCGGGCCAGGCGCACGGATTCCACAGTGGCTGTGGAGAACGTGGTGTACCCACCGCACAGGCCGGTGGTCAGGGCGAACTGCACGAGGTGTGCGACGTCGGGGGACACGCCGTACCAGGTGAGCGTGTGGAACGGGGTCGAGAAGGCGCCGATCAGGAACGAGCCGCTGACGTTCACGACGAACGTGCCCCACGGGAACCCGCCGTCGTGCCGGGCGCGGACCTCGCCGTCGACCACGAAGCGGGCGGCTGCGCCCAGGCCGCCGCCGACAGCCACGAGGAGGAGTGCGAGCACCGGTGTCACCTGCCCTCTCGACGGCGGTCCGCGCGGCTCGCCAGTGCGATCCCGCTGAGGCACGTCGCCGTGCCACCCGCGAGGGTGAGCGTCACGTACAGCAGCGCGAGCCACGGCATCCCTTGGCCGAGCAGCTCCTGCACCTCGAGGGCGAGCGCCGAGTAGGTGGTGAACCCGCCGAGCACGCCCGTGCCGATCCCGAGCCGGATCTTGCGGCGCCGGACCGTCTCTCGACCGCGCCGGGCGAGGGCCTCCAGGAGGTAACCCAGGGCGAACGCCCCGACGAGGTTCACGACGAGCGTGCCGACCGGGAACCAGAGGATCGTCTCGCTCGCGCCCGGGAACGCGATGGTCAGGGGCGTCAGCAGGATCCCGGCCCACATGCTCACCAGGTACCGGGCGACCGATCCGCCCGCACCGCCCAGCGCGACGAGGCCCACGTACCGCCAGTCGCGGTGCGGCGCACTCTTCACGCGGCGGTTCCCCTCATGGACGCTCGACAGGTGTGGGAAGAACCTATCGCTCACGGGGCAGACATCGTCTCTGGGAGCACCACGACGGGGCGGGACTGGTTGTGGATGAGCCGCCCGGCGACGGTCCCGCCCACCAGGTTCGTCGTCCAGCCGCGCAGGCCCGGGCGGTGGGCGCCGACGACGATCATCGCCGCCTCCACCTCGTCGGCCACCCGGCCCAGCTCGACCGCCGGGTCACCGGCCCCGCGCAGGGCCGACCACGGCAGGCCGACGTCGGCCATCGCCCGGTTCAGCCCCGCCAGGACGTCGGCTCCGTAGGCGTCCGAGGACACGGCGATGTCGGGGTCCACCGACACGGTGAATCCCCGTGAGTCCGAGACCGCGGTCTCGTCGACCCACACGCACACGAGCTCGATCAGGCTTCCACCCAGAGACTGGACGAGCGACGCTGCCCGCCGAGCCAGCTCCGGGTGCTTGTGGTCCACGCCGACCACCACGGATCGCACAGTCACCCTGACGAGGGTATTGCCAATCGCTCAATCGAGGTGGTCCGGCAGGCCGAAACGCGGAAACCACTTCTCCGTGTCGATGAAGGTGGTGATGCCGGTGATGTGCGTGCCGTCGTTCTCCAGCACCACGATGCCCCACGGGAAATGGCCGCCCTTGGGATCCTGGCGGTACTGCGCGAACCCCGGCGTCCCGTTGACGTGGATGGGCACGCAGCGCGAACCCTCGCACCCGTGGCCGGGCCCGGTCATCCACGCCTGGATGTTCTCGATGCCCTCCAACCACATCGCGTACGGCGGCATGTTCATCACGGCGTCCTCGCGCAGCAGGTTGGCCAGCGCGGTCATGTCGTAGCGCTCGAACGCCGCGACGTACCGCTCCAGCAGCTCCGTCTCGTCGGCCGAGGCGGTGTGCTCCGGGAGCTCCGAGGTGCCGGACCGGTCCGGCGACTTCTCCGCGAGCGTGGCCCGGGCGCGCTGGAGCGCGCTGTTCACCGACGCCACCGAGGTGTCGAGCAGCGTGGCGACCTCGGCGGCCGGCCAGCGCAGCACCTCGCGCAGGATCAGGACGGCGCGCTGCTTGGCCGGCAGGTGCTGGAGCGCCGCGACGAACGCGAGGCGCACCGACTCCCGCGCGACGGCGGTGTCCGCCGGGTCGCTCGCGCCGGGGAGCACGTGCTCGGTAGGCACCGGCTCGACCCACGCGTACTCGGGGAGCACCATCGTGAGGCTCTCCTCGACGGGGTCGGCGGCGGCACCGAGGCCCATGGGGCGCTCCCGCTTGGCGCGGCTCGAACCGAGCTGGTCGAAGCACACGTTGGTGGCGATGCGGTACAGCCAGGTGCGGAGCGAGGAGCGACCCTCGAACCGGTCGTACGAGCGCCACGCGCGCAGGAGGGTCTCCTGCACCGCGTCGTCGGCGTCGAAGGTTCCGCCCAGCAGGCGGTAGCAGTATCCGGTCAGCTCGCGGCGGTACACCTCGAGCTGTGCCGAGAGCTCGGCCCCGGCCAGGTCCTCGCCGGTGCTCTGCTTGGGATGTGACGCAGTCTGTGCCATAGCTCACACCGTACGCGGAGCCACTGACACGCTCCGCTGGATTCGACCCTGGCCGAAGGCCTCACCCCAAGTTCACCCCAGGTCGAGCTCGAACCACACCGTCTTGCCCGTCCGGCGCCCCTCGCGCGCGGGTCCGTTCCGGTGTGTGGGGCGCGCCGGGCCGCCGTGCCGGTCCACGCCCCAGCGGGACGCGAGGCGTTCGAGGAACTGCACGCCGCGCCCGCCGAACTCGGTGACGGTCGGGTCGCGCAGCTCGGGCTGCACGGTCGAGGAGTCGCGCACGCCCACCCGCAGCCGGTCCAGGTCCACCTCGACGGTGGCCGTGAACGGTGCCTGCCCGTGGTCGACGGCGTTGGTCAGCACCTCCGACGTCAGCAGCATCACGGTGCGCCGCAGGGGCATCGGCACGCCGCAGCTCTCCAGCACGTCGTCCACCCAGATCCGGGCCGGGCCCACGTCGCACAGGGACGGGGCGAGCTTGCGTTCCGCCGTGGCGGGGCGCCCGGGCGACGGCGGGCCCGACGGGGCCGCCGCCCGCACCCGCACGGCGAGCACGGCGACGTCGTCCCGCTGGTCGTCCGACGCGAGCCGGCGCACGAGGGTCACCGGCAGCGCGGCCGTGGCCGTGTCACCGAGCGCGCCGAGCGTCTTCTGCAGGCGGCTGAGCCACTGGTCGGGCGTGGTGCCGCGCTGCTCGGCGAGCCCGTCCGTATACAGGAGCAGGGTGTCGCCGGGGCGCAGCGAGGTGACGTGGTCGGTGCGCTTCGAGGTGGGCCGCACGCCGAGCATCATGTCGGGCAGCACCGAGAGACGCTCGACCGTGCCGTCCTCGCGGAGCACCAGGGGCGGCGGGTGCCCGGCGGTGGACCAGGTGAGCTGGTACGCGCCGGCGACCCGCTCCAGCCGTGCCACCACGGCGGTGCCGCTCGCGAGCAGCCCCAGCCCGGAGTTGGCCTTGTCGAGCAGCGACAGCAGGGCCGACGGCGACTCGTCGTGGCTCCATGCGAACGCGCGCAGCAGCGAACGCAGCTGCCCCATCTTCGCCGCGGCCCGCATGTCGTGGCCGGTCACGTCGCCGATCATGAACATGGTCGCGTCGTCGTCCACGGCTACGGCGTCGTACCAGTCGCCGCCGATCTGGTCGGAGCGCGTGGCCGGCGAGTAGGTGGCCGCCATGTCGAGGTGCGGCACCTCGGGCAGCCGGCTGAGCATCGCCCGCTGCAGGGTCTTGGCCGACTCGCGCCGCTCCTCCAGGAGCCGCGCGCGCTCCAGCGCGTGGCCCGTGTAGTGGGCCAGCCCTGTCTGGAGCGCGTAGGAGTCCTGGTCGGGCCCGCGGTCGCGCTCCCAGGCCAGCATGATGACGGCGACGACCTCGCCCGCGGTCACCACCGGCAGGTACGCGCGGGCGCCCACCTCCGGGTCGCAGAGCTCCTCCGTCCCCGGGAACGCCGAGAACATCTCGTCGCCCGTGCGGAAGAAGAGGGGCCGGCCGGTGCGGGCCGCCTCGGCCAGCGGCCGCTGCTCGTCGAGCTTGGTCTGACGGAGCCGCTGCGGGAACTGCGGCTCGGCGTGCACGAGCGACCGGTAGGTGATGCCGCGTCCGTCGGCGTCGGCCAGCGCGAACGCGCAGTACCGCGCGCCGATGCCGGCCGTGCCGACCTCCACGATGACCTCCTCGACCTGGTCCATCGTGTTCGCGTTGGCGAAGGCCTCGCTCAGCGAGAGCAGGAACCGGCTGCGGCGGTTCGCCCGGACCGCCGTCTCCTGGATACGGCGTGCCCGCTCCCGCTCGGCGCGCAGGCGCAGCTCGGCGGTGCAGGCCGCGGCGAGGTCCGCGAGCGAGTCCAGGTCGTCCTGCGACCACTCGCGCGGCTCGTCGACGACGGCACACAGCGCCCCGACCGCGCGCCCGCGCAGGTCGAACACCGGGTAGCCGGCAAGGGCGACCAGACCCATCTCGCGCACCAGGTAGTTGTCGCGGAGCGTCGGATCGTGCCGCGCGTCTGACGTCACGACCGGCTCGCCGCGCGCCGTGATGACATTGGTGAGCGTGCCCGGGTGCTGCAGCAGCCGGTCGGACTGCATCGGTTCCGGGACCCCGGACGCTCCCGCGAGGACCTGGCTCTCGGGAATCGCGAAGTGGACGACGGCGGCGGGGACCCGGAGATGCCGTCGAACCAGGCGGGCAAACCGGTCAAAGGCCTCATCCGCAGTGGCGGCGTCGAGACCGACTTGCTCGAGGTCTCGCAGCGCCTGGAGGTCCGTCGGCATCTCATCAGTATTGCGAGAGAAGGACGTGTGCGCGACAGATGTACCGGATGTGTCCCTTTTGCGTCAGGCGGGTAGCCTGCCGCTTCACGGTCATACCTCGAGCAGACCGCGCTGGTGAGCGAGGCTCACGGCCTCCGCGCGACCCGAGGCGCCGAGCTTGGCCAGCAGGTTGGAGACGTGCACGCTCACCGTCTTGGTCGAGATGAACAGCCGCTCGCCGATCTGGCGGTTGGACAGCCCCTGCGCCACCAGCCCGAGCACCTCCTCCTCCCGTTCGGTGAGGGTAGAGGTCGTCGCTCGGCGCACCCCCGGCAGGTCGAGCCGCGCGCGTCGGGCGAGCGCACGGACGGCGTCGGCCAGGGGCTTGGCTCCCATGTCCTCCGCCTCCGAGAGCGCCTCGGCGGCCTCGACCTCAGCGGCCTGCCGCTCGCCTGCGCCGAGCAGGGCCTCGGCCCAGCGGTAGCGCGAACGGGCGACCTCGTAGCGGTACCCGAAGCCGAACGCGTTGACCGTCTGCTGCCAGCTCTCGGCGGCCTCCCGCCACAGGTCACCGGCCGGCCGGTCGCCGCTCGCGGCGCCGGCCGTGCTGCCCACCACGGCGTGCAACCGGGCGTTCTCGGCGGCGGCCCGCTGCAGCCAGGCCCGCCCCTCCGGCCCGAGCACGCCCCCGCGCGGGCGGCCGCGCTGCGCTGTCTGCCGGGCGACCGCCAGGAGGGAGTCGCCGCTGTCCAGCCGGGTCGCTGCACGCGCCTCCACCGCCGTGGCGGCGGCCGAGCCAGGGGCGCCCGCCCGGCCCGCGGACCGGTCCGCCTCCGCGGCGTCGGCCAGGGCTGCGATCGCGAGGGCGGACAGCCAGATGCGGCCGAGGAACACCTCGGTCCACACCTCGCCGAGGTGGTCGGTGATCCGCACGGCGAGGGCCGCGGCGTCGTCGTACCGACCGGCCCAGGTCAGGGCGTCGACCAGGCTGCCTCCCCCGATGAGGGCGATCTGACCGTCGCTCTGCCAGTGGTCGAAGAGGGCCTCGCCACGCGGGATGGCGTCGGCGTCGCCGCGCGCCACCGCCGCGTACATCCGGGTGGCCTCCAGGACGTGCCGGTGCGTGGCCGGCACGCCGCCTGAGGTCCGCGGCGACAGGTCGCCGCGGAAGTAGAGCATGACCTCCTGCAGGATCCGCAGGTTCACGGTCGGTGTGCTCCAGGCCAGGCCGAGCTCCTCGGCGCGGGCGAGCGCGTGCTCCACCCGCTGCTCGGCGGCCTCCAGCTCGCCGGCGTAGAAGCGGTTGGCCGTGGCGTTGTAGAGCGTGCGCATCTCGGCGAGCACGTCGCCCGCCTCGGTGGCCGCCGTCCGGGCCTCGTCGAGAAGGGCCGCCGCCCGGTCGGGGTCGGCCACGTCGAGCACGGCCAGGGTCGACAGCGCGGCGGCGAGCGCTCCGGGCTGGCCGACGGCCCGCGCCTCCTCGATGGCGCACCGGGCGTGGCCGCGGGCGTCGTCGTCCAGGTCGATGATCATCGTGACCCGGGCCAGCAGAGCGTTGGTCCAGACCCGGTCCGGGCTGCGCTCCGGCAGCATCTCCAGGGCCGCGCGGAGGTCCTCGATCGCGGCCTCGACCTGGCCGGGCACCTCGTCCCACGTGGGCAGGTCGAGGTACCGGTGCACGAGCACGTGCCGCAGGCCGGCCCGGCGCAGCGGGTCGGTGACACCCTCGACCGCGCGTTCGGTCAGCTTCACCGCGCGCATCGGGTCGCCGGCTCGCGCCGCGGCCTCGCCCGCCGAGAGCGCGACGTCGACGCGGTCGCGGCCGAGCCGCTCCTCGGCGTCCGGCACGGACTCCCAGAGGGCCAGCACCTGCTCCCAGTGCCGCAGCTCCTCCTCCGGGGCGAGCAGCCGGCGGGCCCGCAGCGCGGCGTCGCGGGACGCGGACAGCGCGGCGGGCAGGTCGTGGCCCTCGTAGGCGTGGTGCGCGCGCTCGGCGGCGCTGCCGATCGGCGTGCCGTCGGGTCCGGCCTGCTCGATCACCGCGAGGTAGGCGCGGTGCACCGACGAGCGCTCGCCCGGCAGCAGGTCGGCGTACAGGGCCTCGGCCAGCAGGGCGTGGCGGAACTCCAGGTGGACGCCGGAGACCACGAGGACCTGCTG
The DNA here is from genome assembly GCF_044389675.1 of Promicromonospora kroppenstedtii. Lineage (NCBI taxonomy): Bacteria > Bacillati > Actinomycetota > Actinomycetes > Micrococcales > Promicromonosporaceae > Promicromonospora > Promicromonospora kroppenstedtii. The sequence goes on from NZ_JBIRYI010000028.1 coordinate 15,833, forward strand.
GGTCACGGCCTCGCGCAGCGCGGCGTCCACGTCGTGCGCGCCCCAGCGGGCGGCCACGGCGCGCAGCAGCTCCTCGCTCACCCGGCGTCCGGCGACCGACGCGATGCGCAGCACCTGCTGCACCTCGGGGTCCAGCCGTTCGAGCCGGGTGCGGAGCACCTCGGTGAGCGTCCAGGGCAGGCTGGCCGAGTCCGGGCCGGCGTCCAGGAGCTCCTCGGCGAAGAAGGCGTTGCCCTCTGACCGGTCCAGCACGTCGGCGAACCCCGCGGCCGGCAGCGGCCTCCCCGCCAGGGCGGTCGTGAACTCGCGCAGCTCGTCCTCGGTGAAGGGCTCCAGGTCGATGCGCTCCACGTGCTCCAGCCGGGACAGCTCGGCGAGCAACGGGCGCAGGGGGTGGCGGCGGTCGACGTCGTCCGCCCGGTAGGTCACCACGAGCAGGACGTTCTCGGACCGGGCGCGGGCCGCGAGGAAGCGCAGCACGTCGCGCGTCGACGCGTCTGCCCAGTGCGCGTCCTCGACGACGAGCACGAGGGGGCGCTCCGGCACGCCGGCGACCGCGAGGCTACGGGCGATGCCCTCGAAGAGCTGGAGGCGCTCGTCGTGGTCCGCGTCGCCGCCCCCGCCGGGTTCCAGGAGCCGCCACAGCGCGGGGCGCTCCGCGACCAGCTCGGTGACCCGCGCGGCGGCGTCGGGCCCTGCGGCCCCCGCCTGCAGCTGGGTCAGGGCGTCGGTGAACGGGAGGTAGGGGATGCCCACCTGGCCCAGGTCCACGCAGTGCACGACGACGGCGCTGGCCCCTGCCTGTTCCGCCGCCTGAGCGACATGACCGATCAGCCTCGTCTTGCCGACGCCGGCGTCACCGCCGACGAGCACGAGGCCCGGCCGGCCGGCCGAGGCGCGCCCTACCGCCAGCAGCAGCGAGGCGACCTGCTCCTGCCGGGAGACCAGGGGGATTGCCGTGGACCTTCGCACCCGCACATCGTGCCACCGGTCACTGACAATCCCCCTGCTCTCCCCTTTCCCGGCCTCCACCGCGGTCACGCGAACAGGCCGCGCCGTGCGGCGGGCGCCGGGCGCATGCCCGCGATGCCCGCCCTGATCTGCTCCGTGCGGCTCGCGCGGGCCTCGCGCTTCTCCTGCCGGGCGGCGCGGTCCGCCGCGCTCGGCCGCTTGGCGCGCCAGGCGTCCTTGGCCCGCTCCTGGCGGTACTCGATCTCCGCGTCCATCGCGGGTCCCCACAGCGACATGATTCCTCCTGCGTCCCCGGCGGGCCGTGTGCCCGTCCGGCTGATGAGGAACACACTCGTCCTGAGGTCCGGAAGCCCGGATCGGGAGGTCGGGCAGTCGTGGGCGGGGGGGGGGCGCCCCCCCCCCGGGGGGGGGCCCCCCCCCCCCCCCCCGGGGGGGGGGGGCCCCCCCCCCCCCCCCCCCACCGCCCGGTCGCCCACCGCGCGGGCCACTGCCGGCCGCGCCAGGGCCGCTCGCTCCAG
>NZ_JBIRYI010000029.1:0-16640 GCF_044389675.1 Promicromonospora kroppenstedtii
GGGGGGGGGGTGGTGGGGGCCACCCCCCGCGCCCCCCCGCCGGGCGGGCCTTAGCCCCCCGCAGCCCCCCCCCCGGGGGGGGGGCCCCCGGGGGGGGGGGGCCCCCCCCCGCCCCCCCCCCCCGCCTCTCCCGAAGGAGCGCGCAGATGCGCAGAACGCTCGACCGCACGGCCGCGGGACTGCTCGCCGTCCTGCTGGTCGCGCTGTGGTGGGCGCCGCCCGCCGCCGCGCACACCCGCCTGGAGTCGACGGCGCCCGCCGCCGGCTCCACCGCGCAGGCCCCGGTCGCCGAGGTCACGCTGCGGTTCACCCTGCCCGTGAGCCTGCTCGGCGACGGCGTGGTCATCGAGGGCCCCGACGGCGCGGTCCCGGCCGACGTCGCCGCCGCCGGCGACGGCCTGGTCCTCGTCGCGACGCCGGCCGCGGCACTGCCCGCGGGCCGCTACACCGTGACGTGGACCGCCGCCGCCCAGGACGGCCACCCGCTGGAGGGCACGTTCGGGTTCGCGGTCGCGGCCGCCGAACCCACGGCGACGCCGTCCGCGACGCCCTCCTCGGCCCCGTCCCCGACCTCCTCGGGCCACGACATGAGCGGCATGGACCACGACATGGGCCACGACGCGGCCGACATGGACTCCCCCGCGACCGACGCCGCCGCCGCGGTCACCCGCCTCGGCGGCGCGGGCGCACTCTGGGGCGCCCTGGTCGCGGGCGGCGGACTGGCGTTCGCGGCCCTGGTGCTGCGCGGCCGCGACGAGGCCGACGTGCCTGCCGTCCTGCGCCTGGTCCGCTGGTCGGGCGGGGTGCTGCTCGCCGGGCTTGTGGTCCGCGTGCTGGCGGGGTCGGTGCTCGTGGCACACGGCGACCTCGCGGCCGCCGTCTCACCCGCCGCGATCGGCGACTCGCTCACCGGCACCACCCGGTGGGACGTGGGCCTGCAGGCCGCGGGCGGCGTCGCCGTCGCGGCGGGCGCCTGGCGCTCGCTACCGGGGTCCTGGGCCGCCGTGGTCGGCACCGGCCTGGCCGGCGCCGGGCAGGTGCTCGCCGGGCACAGCAACACCGTCGAGCCACGCTGGCTCGTGGTCATCGCCGACGTCGCGCACCTCGCGGCCGCCGCGACCTGGGTGGGCGGCGTCGTCACGCTCGCGCTGCTGCTGCGCGCCCGCCGCCGGGACCGCCGCGACCTCGACGCCGCGCTGCTGGGCGCCCGGTTCTCCGTCGTGGCGGCCGTGGCCGCCGCCGTGGTCGGGGTGGCCGGGGTGGCGCTCGCCGTCGGCATCCTCGACCACCCGGCGCAGCTCTGGGAGAGCGAGTGGGGCCTGTTCCTGCTGGCGAAGGTGGCCCTCGTGGTGCTGGTCGCGGCGTTCGGCGCGCACAACCACTTCCAGGTGGTCCCCCGGCTCACCGCCCGACGCCGCGGCGTGGTGCGGCACGCGGGGCGTTCGGCCACCGCAGGCGGCGTCCTGCGGCGCAGCACGGGCCGGGAGACGGCGCTCATGGTGGTGATCGTGGTGCTCACGGCCTGGCTGGTCACGGCGTCCGCGGGGCACTGAGGAGCTCGGGATAAGGAGGTCATATCACAGCAAAATTTCGATGCTTCCTCATCCAAGGTGAGACTGCTGTCAGCCGGTCGACACCGGGCAGCGTGCGCAGGGGGCAGGTTCGCGTGATGTTCAGCAGTGCACTGTGTACAGACGATCCCGTGGCCGGCACCACTACCGGCGCCGCGCGGGCCGAGCAGCCGGAGTGCCGGTCCGCCCGCGCGGCCATCCCCGGCTACCTCGACCGTCGGCTCGACGCCCGCCACCAGCGCCGGTTCGAGGCGCACATCGACCGGTGCGCCGGGTGCATCCGGGCGTTCATCGACGTACGGCAGGTGGGGTGGGCGCGGCGCAGCGCGAGCGGCGCCCGGTCCTGGCTGAACTAGGCGGCTCGGCCGGGGCTCAGCGCCCCGCGGCCCGCGCGGCGCGCCGGGACAGGTCAGCGAAGGCGTCGCGCAGGGCGGGCGGCCCCACCACCTCGATCTCCGCGTCGAACCGCGCCAGCGTCGCCGCCAGGGCTGCCCACGACCACGAGCCCGTGCGCAGCCGGGTGCGGTCCGGGCCCAGCGCCTCGGCCAGGCCGTCGCCCGCGAAGGGCGCGACCCGGGCGGCGGGCAGGCCGAGGATCACCTCGCCGGTGCACGGCCAGGCGTCGCTGCTCGCGGAGCCCTTGAACCGGGCCTCGAGAAACGCGCCGACGTCGCCGCCCGGGACGGCTCGCGGGCTGAACCGCGGGCCGTTCGGGACGCGCGGCGTCATCCGGTCCACGCGGTAGGTGCGCCACTCCCCCGGCTCCGGTGCCCAGCCGACGAGGTACCAGCGGCCGCCCCGGACCACGACGTGGTGCGGCTGCACCCGCCGGGGCGGTGTCGTCGTCCCGGCGGGCTCGCCGGGGCTCCCGGGCGCGGCGTAGTCGAACCGCACCTCCTCGCGGGAGCGGACGGCGGCGCTCAGCGCGAACAGCACGCCGGTGTCGACGCCGGCGTCCCCGGGCCCCGACGCGGTCACCTCCAGGGCGTCGACCCGCTGCCGCAGCCGCGCGGGCAGCACCTGGCGCACCGTGGTCAGGGCCCGGGCGGCGGCCTCCTCGATGCCCGCCCCGGTCGCGACGGCGGTGCGCAGCGCGACGGCCAGCGCGACCGCCTGCTCGTCGTCGAACAGGAGGGGCGGCAGGTCGGTGCCTGCGCCGAGCCGGTAGCCGCCGTCGGGCCCGCGGGCCGTGCGGACGGGGTAGCCGAGCTCGCGGAGGCGGTCGACGTCGCGACGCACGGTGCGGTCGCTGACGCCGAGCCGGTGCGCGAGCTGCTCTGCGAGCCAGTCGCGCCGGACCTGCAGCAGGGAGAGCAGGGAGAGCAGCCGCGTGGACGTGGCGGTCGAGGGGGCCGTGGGCATGACCCCCACGGTGCCACGAGTACCGGACGTTCTCTGTCCGGTACCGCTGGGAGATTGGTTCTCGCCGCCGGAGCCCTCCGCCGGTGAACCCCACGCGTAAGGACCGCACCATGTCGATCACCACCGTCGCCCACCTGAACTTCCGCGGCCAGGCCCGCGCCGCCCTGGAGTTCTACCAGTCAGTGTTCGGCGGGCAGCTCCTCGTCACCACCTACGGGGACCTGGGCCTGCCCGCCGACCGGCCCGATGCCGCCAGGGTGGTGTTCGGCCAGGTCGTCGCCGACGACGGCTTCCGGGTCATGGCCTACGACGTGCCCGGGACGACCGCCCCGACGACTCCGCCCGCCCCGACCACCCGCCGGGTGAACGGCACGACCGTCACCGCGGAGCCGTTCTTCCTGTCCGTACGCGGCGACACCGTCGAGGAGGTCGGCGCCCTCTGGGAGCGCCTCGCCGACGGCGCCACCGTCGTCGAGCAGTACGCGCCGGCGCAGTGGGCGCCCGCGTTCGGCATGCTGACCGACCGCTTCGGGGTCACCTGGGTGCTCGACGTCGCCGCGGAGCACAGCCCGGCCTGACGCCGTCGTCCGGTACCGCCGGCACCTGGCGGCCGCCCCAGCGCACCGGGGTGGCCGCCAGGTTAACAACAGATGAACGCTCGACGAACAGTCACCGGCCAACCGGGAAAAACGCGGATCCGCCCAGTTTCCCCTCGCATGATCAAGGCCGTGACAGAAATGCTCCTGCTCGCGCTCGTCGTCGTGACCGCGCTCGCCTTCGACTTCACGAACGGATTTCACGACACGGGCAACGCGATGGCCACCTCCATCGCAACGCGAGCCCTCAAGCCCAAGACGGCCGTCGCGCTGTCCGCCGTCCTCAATCTCGTGGGCGCGTTCCTCTCGCTCGCCGTCGCCGCGACGATCGCCAAGGGCATCGTCGACGCCCAGGTCATCACCCTGCCGGTGGTGCTCGCCGGCCTGGTGGGCGGCATCATCTGGAACCTGCTCACCTGGCTGCTCGGCATCCCCTCCAGCTCGTCGCACGCGCTGGTGGGCGGCATGGTCGGCGCCGTGCTGGCCGCCGTCGGCACCTCGGGCGTGCTGTGGACCGGCGTGGTGTCCAAGGTGCTGGTGCCCGCCCTGCTGGCCCCGCTCATCGCGATCGCCGTGGCCGGCCTCGGCACCTGGTGCGTCGCCAAGCTGACCCGCGGGGTGCCGCAGGACCTGACCAACCGCGGGTTCCGCTGGGGCCAGATCGGCTCCGCGTCGCTCGTCTCGCTGGCGCACGGCACCAACGACGCGCAGAAGTCGATGGGCATCATCCTGCTCGCGCTCATCGCGGGCGGCGCCGTGCCCGCCGACGCCGGCGTGCCGCTCTGGGTCATCCTGAGCTGTGCCATCGCCATGGCGCTCGGCACCTACCTGGGCGGCTGGCGCGTCATCCGCACGCTCGGCAAGGGGCTCGTCGAGATCGACACCCGGCAGGGCATGGCGGCCGAGACGTCGTCGGCCGCCGTCATCCTGCTGTCCAGCCACTTCGGTTTCTCCCTGTCGACGACGCACGTGGCCACCGGCTCCGTGCTCGGCTCGGGCGTGGGCATGCCCGGCGCGAAGGTGCGCTGGAGCGTGGCCGGACGCATGTTCGTGGCCTGGGCGCTCACCCTCCCCGCCGCGGGCCTGGTCGGTGCGCTGTGCCACTGGATCGAGTCGGCCATCGGCGGCACCGCCGGCTTCCTCGCCGTGTTCGGCGTGCTCGTGGTGTCCTCGGCCGCCATCTGGGTCGTGTCGCGGCGCAAGCCGGTCGACCACACCAACGTCAACGAGGAGTGGGACGAGGCCCGGGGCGCCGACATCGAGGCCGTCGCCGCCACGACGGGCGAGGCCGGCGGCGAGCGCATCGCCCCCGTGCCCGCCGTCGCGACCGCGTCCTCCGTGGGCCCGGCCATCGAGTCCGTGGGGACGATCAGCGGCCCGGGAACGGTCGCCGCACCGAAGGGAGACGTGCGATGAGCGACTTCATCGAGTGGGGCGCGCTGGGCCAGGTGCTCGTGGCGGGCGTGCTGGTCGGCGCCGGGATCCCCGCGCTGTTCGCGCTCGGGCTGCGCCTGCTGGCGGGGACGACGGCGGACGCCACGCCTGTCGCCGATCCGGGCGAGGCGCCCGCGCCGGGGGCCGCGACGGCGACGCCGCGGCCCACGCCGCTGCGGCTGGCCGGGGCGATCGCGTGCCTGGTGGTCGTGGTCGGGGCGGTCGCGACGGGGCTGTTCGTGGTGGTGTCGGGCGGGCACTGACGCCTCCCGAGGCCCGGGAGGCATAGCCAACCCCCAGGTTCGGCACAGGAACCACCCCGGGTCCGGGGTCACCCTGGGGCCATGACCACCGCACCCGCGCCCGGCGCCTCCACGGGCCAGCCCCGCCTCACCCGGGCCGACGGCTCGCCCGTCCGCGCGCTCGTGGTCGACGACGAACCGAACATCGCCGAGCTCCTGACGTCCGCGCTGCGTCTGGAGGGCATGGACGTCACCACGGCCCTGGACGGCCTCTCCGCGATCCGCGCCGTGCGCGAGTCCGTGCCCGACATCGTGGTGCTCGACATCATGCTGCCCGACATGGACGGGCTCACCGTGCTGCGCCGGCTGCGCCAGCACGGTGACCGGATCCCGGTGCTGTTCCTCACCGCGCGGGACGCCGTCGAGGACCGCGTCACCGGGCTCACGGCCGGCGGCGACGACTACGTGACCAAGCCCTTCAGCCTGGAGGAGGTCGTGGCCCGGCTGCGCGGCCTGCTCCGCCGCGGGGGCACCACCACGCGCGACGAGGACGCCGTCCTGACCGTCGGCGACCTGAGGCTGGACGAGGAGGCGCACGAGGTGCGGCGCGGGGCCGACGAGATCCACCTCACCGCGACCGAGTTCGAGCTGCTGCGCTACCTGATGCGCAACGCGCGGCGCGTGCTGTCCAAGGCGCAGATCCTCGACCACGTGTGGAACTACGACTTCGGCGGGCAGGCCAACATCGTCGAGCTGTACGTCTCGTACCTGCGCCGCAAGATCGACAAGGGGCGCGAGCCGATGATCCACACGCTGCGCGGCGTCGGCTACGTGCTGCGCGTCGCGAAGGGCTCGGACGGGGCCCGTGGCTGAGACCCGGCGACCCGCCGCCCGCCCGCCCATGACGCTGCGCCGTCGGCTCGTCGGCGTGCTCGCCGCCGTCGTGCTGATCGTGACCGTGGGCCTCGCGGTGGCCTCCACCGCGGTGCTGCGCTCCCAGCTCGTCGCCGAGCTGGACCGCGCGCTCGACCAGGCCAGCGAACGGGTCACGGACGGCCCCGCGCAGCGGCCCGGCGCGGTCGGCGGACCGCCCGCGCCCCAGCCGGGCCCGGACGGCGACGCCGGGACGCCCACCATCCCGGCCGGCATCGGACCCGGCAGCGCCGTCGTGCGGTCCGCCGACGGCGAGCTCGTGTGGGCCGACCGCATCACCACCTCGCTCGAACGCGTCGGCCTCGACGACCAGCAGGTCGCCGAGCTCACCGCCGTCCCCGCCGACGGGCTGCCGCACGACGTGCGGCTCACCGGCCTCGGCTCGTTCCGCGCCGTGCACCGCACCACCGCCGACGGCCAGGCGTCCGTCGTCGCGACCAGCACCGCGACCGTCGACACCACCGTGCAGCGGTACATCCTCGTGGAGGCCGCGCTCGGCGCCGTCGCGCTGCTGACCGCCGTCGGCGTCGGCGCCTGGCTCGTGCGTCGCTCCCTGCGCCCGCTCGACGACGTGACCGCCGCCGCCAGCCGCGTCTCCGAGCTCGAGCTGTCCCGCGGCGCGATCGCCGCCATCCCGCGCGTCCGCGCCGACCTCACCGACGAGCGCACCGAGGTGGGCCAGGTCGGCGCCGCGCTCAACCGCATGCTGGAGAACGTCGAGGTGTCGCTCCAGGCCCGGCACGACTCCGAGACCCAGGTACGCAGCTTCGTCGCCGACGCCAGCCACGAGCTGCGCACGCCCCTGGCCTCGATCCGCGGCTACGCCGAGCTCGTGCACCGCGCCCCCGAGGACCTCGGACCCACCGCCGAGCGGTCGCTCGACCGCATCGAGTCCGAGGCCATCCGCATGACGGGCCTGGTCGAGGACCTGCTGCTCCTGGCCCGGCTCGACGCCGGACGCCGGCTCGACCGCTCCCCCGTCGACCTGGCGGCGCTCGCCGTCGACGGCGTCATGGACGCCCACGCGGCCAGCCCGGACCGCACCTGGACGCTCGACCTGCCGGAGGATGCCGACGACCTCGTCGTCACCGGCGACGAGGCCGGCCTGCGCCAGGTCATGGCCAACCTCATGGCCAACGCCCGCACCCACACCCCGCCCGGCACGCACGTGCACGTGCGGCTCCGGCGCGACGGCGGTGCCGTGGTCCTCGACGTCACCGACGACGGCCCGGGCATCCCCGTCGGGCTGCGGCCCGCGCTGTTCCACCGGTTCACGCGCGGCGACGTGGCCCGCAACCGCGCCGGCGGCTCGACCGGCCTGGGGCTCGCGATCGCGGAGGCCATCGTGACCGGGCACGACGGCACCATCGCCGTGCGTTCGGCCACGGCCGACGAGGACGGTTCGCCGGGCACCACGTTCACGGTCCGGCTGCCGCACACGGCGTGAACGCCCCGCCGGTGCTAAGAAGGAACGGTCCGGTGGTCAGCGAACGCCCCGTGAGGAGTCCCGATGACGGAAACAGCGAGCAAGCCGGTCGTGGTGGGGGTGGACGGTTCGGCGTCGAGCACGCAGGCCGTCCGGTGGGCGGCGCAGGAGGCAGTGCGCCGTGACGTGCCGCTGGTGCTGCTGAGCGTGTGGACGCCGATCCCCGCGGCCGTGCCCCACGCGCCGGCCCTGTCCCCCTACGAGAACGAGCTGATCAAGGAGGGCCATCTCTGGCTGGAGGCCGCCGTGGCGACGGCGGAGGAGGCCGCGCCCGGCGTGCGCACCACGATGCTGCAGGCGACCGGCTCCCCGGCCGCGCGGCTGATCGGGCAGTCGGCGGCGGCAGACCTGATGGTGGTCGGATCGCGCGGGCTCGGTGGGTTCAGCGGGCTGGTGATCGGCTCGATCGCGGTGGCGCTCGCGACGCACGGGCTGAGCCCCGTCGTCGTCGTGCGCGGCGAGCGGGCGGAGTCGCCCACGCCGGACGCGCCCGTCGTCGTGGGTGTGGACGGGTCGCCGACCAGCCGGTCGGCGATCGAGTTCGCCTTCGCGGCCGCGGCCGCGCGACACGTGCCCCTGGTGGCCGTGCACGCCTGGAGCGACCTGCCCGTGCCCAACGGCTGGGAGCTGGAGCTCGGACCGTGGCCGGAGATCGAGCAACAGCAGGCGGAGCTGCTGGAGGCGAACCTGGCGGACTTCGAGGCCCGCTACCCCGACGTCGAGGTGAAGCAGGCGCTGGTCCGCGACGCCCCGACCCGGGCGCTGCTCGAGGAGGCCGCGAGCGCCCAGCTCGTCGTCGCCGGGTCGCGCGGGCGCGGCGGGTTCCGCGGTCTCCTGCTGGGGTCGACCAGCCAGGCGCTGATCTACCACTCCCCCTGCCCGGTGGCGGTGGTCCCGCCGCCCCGCGGCTGAGGCAGGGTCAGGGGGCGGGCGTCGTCCCGGCCTGGTCGGTGCGGTCGGTCAGGAGCTGGTGCGTGAGCTGGTCCACGAGCTGCGCGACCTCCGGCTCGTCGCCGCCGGGCCACTGCTCGACGTACCGTCGCAGCCGCTCCCGTTCCGCCTCCCGGATGGCCTCCGCGACGACGTGGCCGGCGGGCAGCGCGAGGACGGTGTCGCCGTCGACCGCGACGAGCCCGCGGGTCGCGAGGGTGTCCGCGACGTCGCGCACGACGTCCTCGGTGCGGCCGGTGCGCTCGGCCATGAGCCGCACGGACCGGGTGCGTTTGAGCGAGACGCGGGTGAGCATCCACGCCTGGCCGGGCGTCAGGCCGACGTCCGGCGCCACGAGGTCGTAGACGCGCAGGGGGTCGCGCTTGCCCACGCGGCGCCACAGGATCAGGCGCAGCTCCTCGAGCGACGTGCGCGACGACGGGAGGGCGAAGGTGGCGCCCGCCGCGTGTCCGGCCTCGCCGTCGCCGCCACCGCGCGTGGCGGTGCGCAGCTCGACCTCGGGCAGCAGCCACGTCAGGAGGAACGCGAGCGCCGCGACCGGCACCGCCCCCAGGAAAACGACGTGCAGCGCGGTCGCGTAGGCGTCGAGGAACCAGGTCTGCACGTCGGGCGGGCACTGCGCGAGCGCCTGCGTGGACGCGGTCAGGGCCGCCGGCCCGCAGACCCCCTGGGCGGCGTCCGGCACGGCGGTCGCGGCCTCGGCAGCGAGGCGGTTGGCGAAGATCGTGCCGAACACCGCGACGCCCACGGACGAGCCGATGGTGCGGAAGTACGTGGTGCCCGACGTCGCCGTGCCCAGGTCGCGGTAGCTCACGGCGTTCTGCACCGCGATGACGAGCACCTGGGTGACCATGCCCAGCCCGGCGCCGAACACGAACATGCTCAGGCCCGCCTGGAGCGTGGTGGTGCCCTGGTCCATGAGCGAGAGCAGGTAGAGCCCCACGGCGGTCACGGCCGTGCCGGTGATGGGAAAGACCTTGTAGCGTCCGGTGCGGGAGATGAGCTGCCCGGAGCCGATGGAGGTGATGAGCAGACCGAGCATCATCGGCGTCATCTCCAGCCCGGACTCGGTGGGCGTGGAGCCCTTGACCGTCTGCAGGTACAACGGCAGGTAGGTGATGGCGCCGAACATCGCGAAGCCGACGGCGAACCCGATGACCGCGGCGACGGAGAAGACCTTGTTGCGGAACAGGTGCAGCGGCAGCACGGGCTCGGGCGCGCGCCGCTCCACGGCGACGAACGCGACCAGCCCCACGACCGCGAGCGCCGCCATCGCCCACACCTGCACGGAGCTCCACGCCCAGGTGGTTCCGCCCAGGCTGGTGAGCAGCACGACCGCCGTCGAGATGGTGGCGAGCAGGACGATGCCGGCGTAGTCGATCCGGGGGCGGGTGGCCGTGGTGATCCGGGGCAGCACGGAGCCGACGACGGCGAGCGCGATGATCCCGACGGGGATGTTGACGTAGAAGACCCAGCGCCAGTCGAGGTTGTCGACGAAGAACCCGCCGAGCAGCGGCCCGGCGACCGAGGAGACGCCGAAGACGGCGCCGAACAGGCCCTGGTAGCGGCCGCGGTCCCGGGGCGGCACGACGTCGCCGATGATCGCCTGGGAGAGCACCATGAGCCCGCCGCCGCCCACGCCCTGCACGGCGCGCCAGGCGATGAGCTGACCCATCGTCTGCGACGTACCGGACAGGATCGACCCGACCAGGAAGATCAGGATGCAGGCGATGAACAGGGTCTTGCGCCCGAACAGGTCGCCGAGCTTGCCCCAGAGCACCGTGGTGGCGGTGCTCGCGAGCATGTAGGACGTCACGACCCAGGACAGGTGCTCGGCGCCGCCGAGCTCGGAGACGATCGTGGGCAGCGCGGTGGCGACGATGGTCTGGTCGAGGGCGGCGAGCAGCATCGCGAGCATGAGCCCCGCGAAGATGGCCCAGACCCTGGCCTGCGGCAGTGCCTGCGGTTCCGCCTCTGCGCTCGGTGCGGTCATGCGGGCAGACTGTCACGGCCGGTCCGGGTCGGCGCGGGGAGGCACCGGCCGTCAGCCGGGGCGGGCGGTGGCCGGCGTACGGCGAAGCCTAGGGAGCGGCCATCCCGCGCCACGCGACCCGGATGCCCTCGCGGCAGCGCGCCAGGGCCTCCGGGTCGTCGAGGGTCACGCCGCGCACCACGAACTGGTAGTAGAAGACGCCGTTGACCAGGTCGATGCAGGCGTCGACGTCGATGTCGGGGCGCAGCTCGCCCCGCTCGACCCCCGCCCGCAGCACGGCGACCATGCCGCCGCGGCGCCGCGAGACGTGGGACCGCCAGTACGCCTGGGAGAGCTTGCGGTCCGTCATCGCCAGCCGCATGCGCAGCCGGAACCGCTCCTCCGAGTACGTCTCGCGCGTCGCGGACGGCGCCGTGGTGTACGCGTCCAGGACGTTCTGCAGCAGGTCGCCCTCCAGCGGGATGGTGTGCGGCGCGCGGCCCCGGTCGAGCGCCGTGGCGACCAGGTCGGTCATGCTGGGCCACCGCCGGTAGATCGCGGCGCGGCTCACGCCGCTGCGCTCCACCACTCTGCTGACGGTGATCTCCTCGCCGCGCTCCAGGAGCTCGACGGCGGCGTCGACGATCCGCTCGTCGTGCCCGTGCGAACGCGGGCGGCCGGGGCCGCGCGTCGTACCGGCGGTCACTCTGCCGGGCTCAGGGCCCGGGCCCGCAGCTGCGCGACCAGGCCGTCGGTGAGCCCGGCCGCGCGCAGGGGCGCGAGCGGGTCGCCGTGCCGCTCGGTGAGCATCACGAACAGCTCGCGCATCGGGGCGTCCGAGAACTCGGTGCTGACGGCTGCCAGGGCGGCGGCGTCGAGCTCGATCCCGAACCGGCTCATCAGCGGCCGCATGACGGGCGCGATGCGCGCCATGATGGCGGCGGAGTTCTCACCGGTGCGCACGTAGTCGGCCACGATGTCGTCGCGGTCGGCGCCGAGCGCCAGCAACAGCGACGCGGCGAGCACGCCGGTGCGGTCCTGCCCCGCGGCGCAGTGGAACGCGACCGCGCCCGGCGCGTGGGCGATGATCGCGAGCGCCGTCACGATCTGCGGGGCGGCGCCCTCGTACATCCGCAGGTACATCCGGCCGAACCGGGTCTGGTCCATCATCTCGGCGGCCATCCCGGCCGGCCCTGCCGGGTGCGTCCCGGTGCCTTCGGCGGCCTGGCCGATGTCGGCGAGCAGCGGCACGTGGTGATAACTGACGTTGGAGTGGCTGCCGAGCGGGCCGCGTCCGGTGACGCCGAGCTCGTCGGTGGAGCGCAGGTCGATGATGGCCCGCACGCCGCCGTCGACCAGCGCCCGGGCGACGTCGTCCGTCACCAGGGCGAGGTCGTCGGCGCGGAGGGCGAAGCCCGGGCGGACGACGCCGCCGTCGACGGCGATGCCGCCCAGGTCGCGGAGGTTGACGGGGGCGCTGAGGGTGAGCACGGGGGTACTGGTCACGTGATCTTCCTTCGGATGACGGCGCTGGCCTGGTCGATGACCGTGACCAGCACGATGATGCAGATGACGATCGCGGACAAGTGCCCGTAGTCGTACATTCGCATGGCGGTCGTGAGCTCCAGGCCGATGCCGCCGGCACCGACCATGCCCAGGATGGTCGCACCACGCACGTTGCCCTCGAAGAGCAGCAGCGTGTACGACACGAGGAGCGGCCCGGCCTGCGGCAGCACGCCGTACTGCACGACCTGGCGGCGCGAGGCGCCGACGGCCTGCATGGCGGTGACCGGACCGGCGTCGACGGCCTCCATCGCCTCGGCGAAGACCTTGCCGATGGAGCCGATCGAGCCGATCGTCATCGCGAGGATGCCGGCGAAGGGGCCCAGCCCCACGGCGGAGACGAACATGAGCGCGAAGACGAGGTCGGGCAGCGACCGGATGACGTTCATGACCCAGCGCGTGGGGTAGTACAGCCAGCGCGGGGCGATGTTGGAGGCGGCACCGAACGCGACGACCAGGGACAGGACGGCGCCGAGCACGGTACCGACGACCGCCATCTGCAGCGTCTCGACCAGCAGCTCGACGATCGTGCCGAACTTGTCCCAGGTGGGCGGGAAGAGCCGCAGCAGGAAGTCGCCCATGTTGACGGTGCCCTCGCCGAGCTTCGCGAAGTCGAACTCCGCGCCGACGAAGGACCACACCAGCAGGACGCCGACGACGGGCAGGCCGAGCAGGAACCGCGCCCGGGGCACGTTGACCGCGCGCTCGAGGCGGGCGCGGGTGCGCTGGTCAGGCGTGATCGTCGACACGGGTCGCCTCCTCGTTGTCGTTCTCGTGGTCGTAGAGGACGTTGAGGGTCGCGGCGTCGAGCTGGGCAGTCGGCGCGGAGACGAGCACCTGGCCGTGCCGGAGGCCGACGACGCGGTCCGAGTGCTCCAGCGCGAGGGCCAGCACGTGCAGGCTGACCAGCACCGGGATGCCGTCGTCGTGCGCGATCTCGCGGAGCAGACCGAGCACGGCGTGCGACATCCGCGGGTCGAGCGAGGCGACGGGCTCATCCGCGAGGACGATCCGCGGCCGCTGCATGAGCGCCCGCGCGATAGCGACGCGCTGCTGCTGGCCGCCCGACAGGGACCGCGCCTGGTCGGTGGCCTTGTGGGCGATGCCGACGCGGTCGAGCAGCTCCATCGCGCGGCGGCGGTGGGCGCTGGAGAACCCGCCCGCCAGGTTGATCGGTCCGGCGTCGTGCAGGGCGCCGGTGAGCACGTTGGTGAGCACGCTGAGCCGGCCGACCAGGTTGAACTGCTGGAACACCTGCCCGACGGAGGCGCGCACGGTGCGCAGCCGGCGGCGCGGGAGGTTCGTCATGTCGTGGCCGACGACGTGCACCGAGCCGCCGCTGATCGGCGCGAAGCCGGTGAGGCTGCGCATCAGGGTCGACTTGCCGGAGCCGGACGAACCGAGGAGGGCGACCATCTCGCCCGTGTGGAGGTCGAGGTCGACGCCGTCGAGCACGAGGGGGCCGTCGCCGTACGCGACACGCAGGCCGCGCACCGAGACGAGTGCCGGGGCGGTCATGCTCAGCCCAGGTCCGAGATGTCGACGTCGGCGATGGCCGCGATGTCGACGAAGGGCTGGAAGATCGACGGGTCCGGGTCGACGATCGGCTCGGTGCCCTGCATGGCCTCGAACATCGCGCCGAGGGCGTCGGCGTTCTCCTTGACGAACACCTTGGGCAGAGCCTGCGCGAGCAGCTCGCGCTTGTCGTCGGCGAGCTCCTGGTCGGCCAGCACCGTGACGGCGACGGGCATGGAGTCGCTCTCGCCGATCGAGCGGGTCTCGCCCGTCTCGAACGGGAACATCGGGTCGCCCAGGCCCGCCATGGACGGGAAGATCGTCGAGGTGCACGCGACATCGGCCTGCCCCTCCTTCAGGGCGGTGAAGCTCATGTCGTGCCCGCCGCTGAACATCGGGGTGTAGTCGGCGTCCTTCTCCAGGCCGGCGTCGTGCAGCATGGCGACGGGCATGAAGTAGCCGGAGCTGGACGCCGGGTCGGCGAACGCGACCACGGTCTCGGGCGTGACGTCGTCCAGCGACTCCAGGGGCGAGTCGTCCAGGACGAGGCAGGTGGAGACCGGGTCGTCGTTGCCGGGCCAGGCCACCAGCGAGTCGACCTCGCCCGTGTTGACCGCCAGCGCGGACGGGAACCCGCTCATGAAGCCGATGTCCACGTGGTGGTTGCGCAGGGCCTCGACGACCGCCGTGTAGTCAGGCACGTCGACGATCTCGACCTCGCGGCCGGTCTCGGCCTCCACCAGGCTGGCGAACGCCTCGATGGGGTTCTCGGCGCCGGGGTCGTCGCCCAGCGGCGTGGTGGCGAAGGTGATGGGGGCGTCCGGGTCGGACGCGGCGGCGGAGTCGGCAGAGGCCGAGGCGGAGCAGCCGGCGAGGAGTGCGGCGGTGCCGAGGGCGAGCAGGCCCAGAGCCGGGAGTGCGCGGGGGCGCATGGGCGTTCCTTTCTGCGGGAGCCGGGCGGTGCCCGGCGGGATATCGCGACTGGCGATATCGATATGGAACCCCGCGCAGATGGCCGCGAATTACGAGACCGCGGTCCTGAAAAGGAAGCCCGGATGAAGATCGGGTGGCCGGCGCTTGACCCTACCCTTAGGGGAGGGTTGATGGTTCTTCCAGGAGGTGCGGCCCATGGCCTACACGATCACGCACGTCTCCCGGCTGTCGGGGGTGACGCTCAAGACGCTCTACCACTACGACCGGATCGGTCTGCTCGTGCCCGCGAGGGACGAGCGCAACGACTACCGGACGTACTCGGACGGCGATCTCGAACGTCTCCAGCAGATCCTGTTCTTCCGGGAGCTCGACATGCCGCTGGACGCGATCGCGGAGGCCCTCACGGACCGCACCTCCCGGCTCGAGTGCCTGCTGGACCAGCGCGCCCTGCTCCGCTCCCGCGGGGCACGGATCGCCCAGGTGCTGGCGACGCTCGAGCAGGCCATCGCACACGAGAGAAGGGGAGAACCCATGACCGCCGACAGCATGTTCACCGGCCTGGACCGGGCCGGGTGGCAGGACGCCCTCGCGGACCAGAACGCGCACCTGCGGGAGACCTACGGCGTCGAGCTCGACACCGCGGAGGTCGACGCCGACGGGATGAACGCGGCTGCCGCCGAGGCGACCGCGTTCATGGCCACCATGGCCCACGCGCTCCGGGCCGGGCTGCGCGCCAACGACCCGGTCGTGGTCGTGGCGATCGAGGGGCACATCGGTGCCCTCGCCGTCGCGCACCCGACAGACGCTGCGGGCTTCGCCTCGCAGGCGCGCTTCTTCGTCACGGACGACTTCCACCGGCAGATGCTCGAGCAGCAGCAGACCGGCCTGGCGTACTACCTGCTCCACGCCGCCGAGTCGTACCGGGACGCGGCCTGACGACGTGGCCTGATCAGGCGGGCTGACCGCGCTGCCTGACAGAGTGCCGGACGCCGTCCCGGATCATGGGGCGGCGTCCGGCCACCGCGCGCACATCGCTTTGCTGTCCATCCGGGTGGGCTTCGGAGCAGGGGCATCCACCCGGACGGCACAGTTCGTCGTCGGTTCGTCATTGTTGGCCCTCGGTCAGAACGGCGGCTCGCCGGGTCCAGATGGGGCGATGGGCTCGGAGGGGCCGGCCGTCGGTGCGGCCGTGACGTAGGCACGGGGTAGCCGGCGTCCGATCAGGGCGCTCAGGGTCAGGTCCCCGCTCGTCGCCGGGTCGACATCGCCGAGGTCGGCCCGAGTGTCGAGCACCGTCGGCGGCCGGGTGTGCGTCCCACCCCTAGGCGTGGTCCAGGTCGTGATCCCGGTGACCGGGTCGCGCACGACACCCCAGCCCGCATGGGTCTTGAGCAGATGGTGTCGCCGGCAGAGCGCGTGGAGGTTCTCGGCACGGGTCTGCCCATGGACAACCCCAGCCTCACCACCCTGCACGGTGCCCTGCTCATGATCGAAGGGCTCGATATGGTCCAGATCACACGACACCGCGACCGCGTCACAACCGACGAAGGTGCACGTCCCGTCCCTGGCTTCCACCGCTGACCGGAGCACCCGACCGGGCTTGTACGCGGTCGTGGAGTAGTCGGTCAGCACACCTGTGACCGGGTCGGTAAGCAGACGCTGCCAGGTGGCATCCGCAGCGATCAGGCGTGCCGTCTCCGCCGGGACCGGGCCGAACCCGTCCAGGTCACCAGGCATGTCATCCAGTCCCAGGAGCGCGCTCGCCGGCACGGTCACCCGGACAACAGGGCGCGACGGCGTCACCTGCACCACCGTCTCGTGAACGACGGGCGCCCGGCCACCACACGTACAGATGGGACCGGCGTCGTCACCTTCGACGCTCGCGCCGTCCTCAAGACCTGCGCCGTTACCCGTGCCGTCGCTCGTGGTCGTGGTCCGTTCCGCCTGGCAGGTGGCCGCGAACCGGTCCCCCGGCACCAACCGCCCGGTCACGATCCCCGTCAGACAGTCCGCACGCAACTGACCCAGAGTCCGCTCCTCACCAGCCGTGTACCGCAACTGATGCGCCAGGTCATCCACCAC
>NZ_JBIRYI010000030.1:0-5456 GCF_044389675.1 Promicromonospora kroppenstedtii
ACCGTCGTGGGAAACGACGCCGGGGGGGGCCCTTAGTCCTACTGTGGCGGCACCTCCTGGTGTCAGACGCTCTGTCCACCTCATTCACGTGCGCTACCCCCACGTCTCTCCGGCGAGGTCAGGGCTGGCCACCCGTACCGGTGCCCGCCGGCGCCTCGCCCGCGGCCACCGTGGTGACCTCCGCGCCGTCGGCCTGGATCGAGTAGGTCTCGCCCGTGGTCACGGTCTCGGAGGCCAGGACGACCGACTGCGTGTCCTTGGTCAGCGTCACCTCGGCCACCGTCGTGCCCGACGCGTCGACCACGGTCAGCTCCGTGCCCGCCGCCAGGGTGTCGAAGGTCGCCGCGACCCAGCCCTCCGAGCCGTCGCCCGGCGTCTGCAGCATGCTCGACGTGCCGACGGCGAGCAGCGTGCCGCCGTCCACCGTGAGCGCGCCGGCGCTGTCGAGGGTGCCGTTGCCGCCGGTGGACGGGCCGAGGACCGTGACGTCGCCGCCCGAGACCGTCAGCGTCCCGTTCGAGTCGAGGCCGTCGCCGCCGGCGTCGACCGTGACGTCGCCGCCCGTGATCAGCAGCGAGAAGTCGCCGGCCGCCTCGCCCGGCATCCCGCCGCCCGCGCCACCTCCGCCGCCCTGCGGCGGCTCGCCCTCCGGCATGGTGCCCGACGACGGCGGCTCGCCGCCCTCTGGCATCTCGCCGTCGGCAGGGGCGGGTGTGGCGTCCGCGGCCTGGTCGGACGCCCCGGTGTCGTCGGACGTCTCGGTCCCGTCTGTCGTCGTGCTCGTGCCGCCCGCGGCGTTGAAGCCGTCGTCGGACGACGTGACGTCCACCGTGCCGCTCGCGACCAGGATGTGCGCGCCCTCGATGCCCTCGACGGACTCGGAGACGGTGACCGTGGCGCCGTCGATCACGAGGTCGCTCTCGGCGTGCACACCGTCGTCGCCCGCCGCGACGGTCACGGCGCCGCCGAGCAGGGCCGCGTAGCCGACGGTCTCGCCGTCGTCGTTGGTGCCGTCCTCGTTGTCGGCCTTCAGTCCGTCGTCCGCCGCGTCGACGTCGAGGGTGCCGTCGGTGACGACCAGGAAGTCCTTGCCGCGGACGCCGTCGTCGACCGCGGTGACGGTGATGTCGCCGCTCGCGATGACGAGGCCGTCCTTGGAGGAGATGCCGTCGTTCGAGCGGCCGGTGACCGCCAGCGACCCGGCGCCCGAGACGACCATGGAGTCGGCCGAGAACAGGGCGGCGTTGGGGGCGTCGTCGCTGGTGTCGGTGTAGGTCTCGGCGTCGGTCAGGCTGTTGGACGAGCCGTCCGCGAGGACCACCGACACGTCGTCGGCCTGCGTGACGGCGATCGCGGACCCGGTCGAGCTGGTGATGTCGGCGCCGTCGAGCACGAGCCGGACCAGGCCGTCCGCCTCGGACGTCACCACGATCTGCCCGTCGTCGAACGTGCCGCTGATCCGGTACGTGCCGGGCGCGGAGATGGTCACGGTGGAGCCGTCGGCGGCGGCACCGTCGCCCGAGACGGTGGCGGTGTCCCCGTCCAGCGAGACGCTGGTCTCGTCGGCGGTGTCCCAGGTCTCGTCGGCGAGGGCCGCGAGCTCCGTGTAGTCCTCGCCGTCGGCCAGCGCGTCGTCGACCGTGGTCGCGACCTCGGAGATGTTCGTGGTGCTGGCCGTGCCGGTGCCGTTCGTGGAGCCGGCCGCGGCCGCGCCGCATCCGGCGAGGGCGCCGAGCACCAGGGCGCCGGGGATCGCGGCGGTCAGGAAGGGGTGGGGGCGGCGGATCGTCATGCGGAGGTCCTCTCGCTGGTCAGGCTGTGGGTGTCAGGGGTTTCCGGGGTAGGCGGGGTCGCGGTGGGCAGGCGCGTCGCGAGCCGACGGCGGACGAGGCGCCGCCAGGGCATGTCCGGCAGGTCGGGGCGCAGCACGGCGAGCCCGGTGGCGTACTTGGAGATGCGGTCGGGGCGGTGGCCGGCGCGCCAGAGCAGGCGGTCGACGGACGAGGGCCCGGAGCCGGCGGCCGTCTTGGTCTCGACCACCACGAGGTCGCCGACCGCGGCGGCGGGGCGCCCGATGGCGCGGTCCGCGGCGGGCGCGGCGTCGCAGGGGCTCAGCAGGTCCCAGACCAGGCCGGTGTCGAGGGTCACGCGGGCGTCGTCGAGCAGCAGGGTGGTGCGGCGGTACCGCGACCGCAGCGTCGGAGCGAGCACCGGCGCCGACGGCGCCCCGGCGTCCGCCAGGCGGTCCGAGACGAAGGCCCGGGCGACGCCGAGGTGGCCGGCGTCGTCGTGCGGCTGCCGCTCCTTGACCGTGGTGCCGCGACCGGCGCGGGTCTTCACCTCGACGAAGCACGACCCGGTGTCGACGTAGGTCCGGGTGCGGACCTTGAACCGCCGACGGCGGCGCGTCGCCGCCAGGCGGTACGCGTCGAGCCCCGGGGTGTCGAAGTAGGTGGAGTCGTAGGCGAACGAGCGGGACCCGTCGATCTCCAGGACCCGGGCCGGGGGCAGACCCGCGAGCAGGTGGTCCAGCTCGTCCGGGGTCAGCACGTACTTGCGGTCGCGGCGGGTCTGGAGGGCAGCGGCGTCGTTCAGCTCGTCGAGGGTCACGGGGGCGAGGTCGGCGATCATCGGGCCGCCGCCAGCTCCGGCCGCCCGCCGGCGACCGTGCCCTCGTGCAGGGTGGGGGCGCCGGTGCCGTCGTCGGTCAGGATCGGCAGGCGGCGCGCCTCCGAGTAGCGCACGTCCACCCAGGTGGAGTCGTTCACGAGGTCCAGGCGCTGTACGGACAGGGCGTGCACGCGCGCCCCCAGGAGCTGCTCCAGGTGGGCCGTCAGCTCGGCCCGGTCGGGGATCGCGCGGTCCAGGACCACCAGCTCGCTGTGGTGCCTGGCGAACAGTCGTGGGTGGTCGGCCAGCGCCATGACCAGGAGGATCAGACCGCTGCCCGCGAGGCCGAGCCAGCCGGCGCTCGTCCCCAGCCCGCCCAGCAGGCCGAGCGCGAGCGACGCGAAGTAGTAGGCGACTTCGTGCTGCGACAGCTCGGTGGAGCGCAGCCGGATGATCGACAGCACGCCGAACAGGCCGAGTCCGAGGCCTGCCGCGACGGCGCTCGCGGACAGCGTCGCGGAGACCGCGAGCACCCCCACGTTGACGCCGAGGAAGGCGACGACGAGGTCGCGCCGCCGGTGCCGCGGGAAGTACAGCGCGAAGGTCAGGATGGTGACGGCGACGAGGTCGACCGCGTAGAGCATGAGCTGGTTCATCGGGTCTCCGAGGTTGGCGAGGTGATGAACACGAGGCAAACGCACGGATCGACCCGCACCCTGTGACACGGCTGGGCCACGCCTGTGGCTCTCTGTGCGGTTGCTGGGAGCGCGGTCGGGGCGTGGTCTTTGGGGCGCGTGTGTTGGGTGTCGGGGGCCCGGATCGCCTCGTCGGGGGAACCGATTCGTGGAACCGGGCTCCGACCGGGTATCCTCCTACGGTCTGCTGCTGATGTGGCAGGCGAAGGTAGCGTGTCCGAGCGGCCTAAGGAGCACGCCTCGAAAGCGTGTGTGGGTGAAAGTCCACCGTGGGTTCAAATCCCACCGCTACCGCACCCAGAGTAAGAGAAGTGGCCCCTGACCTGCGTGTTCGTCGGTCGGGGGCCTTTCTCATGCCCCGAATCCATCACTTTCCCATGACATTGGTCTCGGGAGAGTCGCTGTCGGGCTCGCTGACCAGCATGTCTAGGACCACCCGGACGTCGGGGGCGACGTGCGTCTGCTTCACATAGTGCCGCAGCGTGGTGGCCTCCGTGGAGTGACCAAGCTGGGCCGCCGCCGTCTTGGTGTCGAGCTGCGAGTCCAGGAGCGATGCGACGGTGCGCCGGAAGTCGTGCGGCCTCACCGTGACGCCGGTGCCCTCCAGCGCCTCCTTCATCTGCTCTCGGACCCGACCGGGGGAGCGCGGTGTGCCCTCCGTCGAGGGGAACACCAGGTGATCCGGTCCACCGTCGAGCCCGAGTGCCAGAGCCTCACGCAGCGCATCCACCACGAACGGCGGCAACGTCACCGTGCGGCGCGACGAGTCCGACTTGGGCTTGGCCTGCCGCACGAGCTGCCGAGTCGCCTTCTCTCCCTCCGACGCCGCCTTGACCGCGACACGAACGACCGTGCCCTGAACGGTGAGCGTCGGAGCGTCGCCGTCGAGGTCGAGGTCCGCCTCCCGCAGCGCGAGGCATTCGCCAATCCGGATACCGGTACCGAGCATCGCGTCCACGATCTGCGGCAGCATCGTGATGTTCCGAACGCCCCTCTTTGCCGGGCGGTTCTCCCACTCACGAACGGCCTTCCGCAGGATCGGAATCTGGTCGAGCTCCACCGTTCTGATCTCCTTAGGTCCACGGGACTTACGAGTCGGCGCAGCATCCCGAACAGGGTTCACCGAGACTGCGCCGTACCGAACGCACATCGACATGACCTGCGTCAGGATGTTCCGCGCCTGCCGAGCCACGTCGTGCTTTCCCTGGAGGCTGATCCCAGCCAGCAGACGGTTCACCACCACCGGAGTCACCTCCCGTACGCGCAGGTTCCCCAAGGCGGGCCGAAGGTGCGTCCGTAGGTTGCTGGCGTAGGTGTCGAACGACTGGAGCGCGAGCTCACCTTCCAACTGGCGCTCACGCCACCATTCATCGAACGCGACATTCATTCGCGTGTCAGCGGTGACCGCCACGACGCTTCCTGCCAACCCGACGTTCGACATCTCGTGCAGCTTGTCCAGCAGCGCGGCCTCAGCAGTCGTCGAGGATCGTCGCTGGTGTGCATGCTCTCGGCTCGGTTGGAGCCGTGGAGTACCTGCGCCGCAACCTCGCCGAGGTCTACGCAGCGGTCGGTGACAACCCGTTCTCGCTCGTCGTCACGAGTACCTTCGAGGGCACCGCAGTCAAGGACACGACCGCTGCATGGGGCCCGAAGGTTTACTCATGAGCGAGTCGCGCCTGGTGCTTCATGCGACTCTCGCGGGAGGCACGAACAACCAGGACCGCTACGTCATCGGACACGGATTCGCTGCCGTGCTTGACGGGGCAACCTCCGTAGCTGGCGACCGCTCGCACGACCCTGGCTGGTACGCCGAACAACTGGCGCAAGCGATTAGCGAAACCGTGCCGCGCGCTGGTGCGCTGGCTGACGCCGTCACCGAAGCGATCCGCGCAGTCCGCGACACCCACGGCCTGACACCAGCCACTACGCCGACCAGTACGGTCGCTCTCGCACGGTGGTCGGATGAGGTCGTGGAGACCTACGTCCTCGGGGACAGCTACGTCGTCGTCTTCCACACCGATGGCACCGAGACCATCCACACGGATAGCCGGCTAGATGTACTCGGCCATGACGTTGGTGACGTTCGGCTTGTAACGCAAGGAGGCCTCCTGGCTTAGTGGAGCTGTCTAGTTCTTCACTGCCAGGAGGCCT
>NZ_JBIRYI010000031.1:0-5263 GCF_044389675.1 Promicromonospora kroppenstedtii
CCCACTTGGTGGGTGTGGATGTTTCTCTTTTACGGAGAGTTTGATCCTGGCTCAGGACGAACGCTGGTGGCGTGCTTAACACATGCAAGTCGAACGGTGAAGCCCAGCTTGCTGGGTGGATCAGTGGCGAACGGGTGAGTAACACGTGAGCAACCTGCCCTCCACTTCGGGATAAGCCTTGGAAACGAGGTCTAATACCGGATATGAGCGCCTGCCGCATGGTGGGTGTTGGAAAGTTTTTCGGTGGGGGATGGGCTCGCGGCCTATCAGCTTGTTGGTGGGGTAATGGCCTACCAAGGCGTCGACGGGTAGCCGGCCTGAGAGGGCGACCGGCCACACTGGGACTGAGACACGGCCCAGACTCCTACGGGAGGCAGCAGTGGGGAATATTGCACAATGGGCGAAAGCCTGATGCAGCGACGCCACGTGAGGGATGACGGCCTTCGGGTTGTAAACCTCTTTCAGCAGGGAAGAAGCGCAAGTGACGGTACCTGCAGAAGAAGCGCCGGCTAACTACGTGCCAGCAGCCGCGGTAATACGTAGGGCGCAAGCGTTGTCCGGAATTATTGGGCGTAAAGAGCTCGTAGGCGGTCTGTCGCGTCTGGTGTGAAATCTCATGGCTCAACTGTGAGCTTGCATCGGGTACGGGCAGACTAGAGTGCTGTAGGGGAGACTGGAATTCCTGGTGTAGCGGTGGAATGCGCAGATATCAGGAGGAACACCGATGGCGAAGGCAGGTCTCTGGGCAGTTACTGACGCTGAGGAGCGAAAGCATGGGGAGCGAACAGGATTAGATACCCTGGTAGTCCATGCCGTAAACGTTGGGCACTAGGTGTGGGGCGGGTTCCACTCGTTCTGTGCCGTAGCTAACGCATTAAGTGCCCCGCCTGGGGAGTACGGCCGCAAGGCTAAAACTCAAAGGAATTGACGGGGGCCCGCACAAGCGGCGGAGCATGCGGATTAATTCGATGCAACGCGAAGAACCTTACCAAGGCTTGACATGTACGAGAAAGCCCCAGAGATGGGGTTCTCTTTGGACACTCGTACACAGGTGGTGCATGGTTGTCGTCAGCTCGTGTCGTGAGATGTTGGGTTAAGTCCCGCAACGAGCGCAACCCTTATCCTATGTTGCCAGCGGGTTATGCCGGGGACTCATGGGAGACTGCCGGGGTCAACTCGGAGGAAGGTGGGGATGACGTCAAATCATCATGCCCCTTATGTCTTGGGCTTCACGCATGCTACAATGGCCGGTACAGAGGGCTGCGATACCGTGAGGTGGAGCGAATCCCAAAAAGCCGGTCTCAGTTCGGATCGGGGTCTGCAACTCGACCCCGTGAAGTCGGAGTCGCTAGTAATCGCAGATCAGCAACGCTGCGGTGAATACGTTCCCGGGCCTTGTACACACCGCCCGTCAAGTCACGAAAGTTGGTAACACCCGAAGCTCACGGCCCAACCCCTTGTGGGAGGGAGTGGTCGAAGGTGGGACTGGCGATTGGGACTAAGTCGTAACAAGGTAGCCGTACCGGAAGGTGCGGCTGGATCACCTCCTTTCTAAGGAGCTCATCTCCATCAGGCCCCGGATACCGGGGTTGCCGGCTGACCCTGTGGGGTCGCTCTTCGGAGTGATGCTGGTGCTGGTGGCAGAGGCCAGGCCCAGGCCGTACGCGTCTGGGGTGGTTGCTCATGGGTGGAACATTGACGAAGAGTCACCGCGTGGTGACTGCTGCTAGTACGCCGGCCCTCGGGTCGGAAGGAACGTGGTGGTCGGACGTTGGTTGGCTTGCCAAGCACACTGTTGGGTCCTGAGGCAACCGGCTGCCTCGCACGCCTGCTCCTGGTGAGCTGGTGGGTGAGGGGTTGAGTGTTTCTGGAAGGACACGGGTCACCGGGTCGTACGCAGATCAGCCGGCTTGCCGGTGTTGGTGTGTACGGGTTGCCTTGGTGGGTTCGTCCGTTGCTTGAGAACTGCATAGTGGACGCGAGCATCTTTGAATTTTTCCAAGACTGTTCTGCTTGTCAGGACATGTTGTCTTGGTTTCTGTGATTGTAGTGTTGCTGAAGTTTTTAAGGGCACATTGGTGGATGCCTTGGCACTAGGAGCCGAAGAAGGACGTTGTAGCCTGCGATAATCCTCGGGGAGTTGGCAGACGAGCTGTGATCCGAGGGTCTCCGAATGGGGGAACCCAGCCGAAGTCATGTTCGGTTACCCGCGCCTGAATGTATAGGGCGTGTGGAGGGAACGTCGGGAAGTGAAACATCTCAGTACCGACAGGAAGAGATATTCCGTGAGTAGTGGCGAGCGAAAGCGGATGAGGCCAAACCGTATGCGTGTCAAGCTGTCAGGCGTTGCGTGTGCGGGGTTGTGGGACCTTCTGACCAGATCTGACAGTCTGGTAGCCAGTAAGAAAGTCGTGTCATAGTCGAACCGGGTTGAATACCGGACCGTAGTGGGTGGGAGTCCCGTAGACGAAATGGTGCGGCCTGGTGGAGGGGATCCCAAGTAGCACGGGGCCCGTGAAATCTCGTGTGAATCTGGCAAGACCACTTGCTAAGCCTAAATACTACCTAGTGACCGATAGCGGACAAGTACCGTGAGGGAAAGGTGAAAAGTACCCCGGGAGGGGAGTGAAATAGTACCTGAAACCGTGTGCCTACAATCCGTCGGAGCCTCCTTGGTAGGGGTGACGGCGTGCCTTTTGAAGAATGAGCCTGCGAGTTAGTGCTCGGTGGCGAGGTTAACCCGTGTGGGGTATCCGTAGCGAAAGCGAGTCCGAATAGGGCGTTTGAGTCGCCGGGTCTAGACCCGAAGCGAAGTGATCTAGCCATGGGCAGGTTGAAGCGCCGGTAAGACGGCGTGGAGGACCGAACCCACCAGGGTTGAAAACCTGGGGGATGACCTGTGGTTAGGGGTGAAAGGCCAATCAAACTTCGTGATAGCTGGTTCTCCCCGAAATGCATTTAGGTGCAGCGTCGCGTGTTTCTTGCCGGAGGTAGAGCTACTGGATGGCTAATGGGCCTCACCAGGTTACTGACGTCAGCCAAACTCCGAATGCCGGTAAGTGCAAGCGCGGCAGTGAGACTGCGGGGGATAAGCTCCGTGGTCGAGAGGGAAACAGCCCAGATCACCGGCTAAGGCCCCTAAGCGTGTGCTCAGTGGGAAAGGATGTGGAGTTGCACAGACAACCAGGAGGTTGGCTTAGAAGCAGCCACCCTTGAAAGAGTGCGTAATAGCTCACTGGTCAAGTGATTCCGCGCCGACAATGTAGCGGGGCTCAAGCACACCGCCGAAGCCGTGGCACTCACATTGCGTTTGATCGCAAGCCCAGCACCAGACTTGTTCTGTGTGTTCAGGTGTGTGGGTGGGTAGGGGAGCGTCGTGTGGGCAGTGAAGTCGCGGAGTGATCCAGCGGTGGAGCCTACACGAGTGAGAATGCAGGCATGAGTAGCGAATGACGGGTGTGAATCCCGTCCGCCGAATGACCAAGGGTTCCAGGGCCAGGTTCATCCGCCCTGGGTAAGTCGGGACCTAAGGCGAGGCCGACAGGCGTAGTCGATGGACAAGGAGTTGATATTCTCCTACCGGCGAAGTACCGCCCATACCGAGTCCGGTGATACTAACCATCCCAAGTCCGCACCGTTGCCTTCGGGTGACATCGCGGGGGAGGCGTGGGACCTGATCCGGTAGTAGGTAAGCGTGTTAACAGGGGTGACGCAGGAAGGTAGCCAGGCGTGGCGATGGTTGTCCACGTCCAAGGTTGTAGCCCGACACCTAGGCAAATCCGGGTGTCATTGAGGGTGAGAGCTGATAGTGACCGTGTATGCGGGAATCTGGTGATCCTATGCTGCCTAGAAAAGCCTCGACGCGAGGGACTAGCCGCCCGTACCCTAAACCGACTCAGGTGGTCAGGTAGAGAATACTAAGGCGATCGAGTGAATCGTGGTTAAGGAACTCGGCAAAATGCCCCCGTAACTTCGGGAGAAGGGGGGCCTGAACCGTTAACCCACTTGCTGGGGGACGCGGGGAGGGCCGCAGAGACCAGGGAGAAGCGACTGTTTACTAAAAACACAGGTCCGTGCGAAGTCGCAAGACGATGTATACGGACTGACGCCTGCCCGGTGCTGGAAGGTTAAGAGGACGGGTTAGCTTCGGCGAAGCCCAGAATTTAAGCCCCAGTAAACGGCGGTGGTAACTATAACCATCCTAAGGTAGCGAAATTCCTTGTCGGGTAAGTTCCGACCTGCACGAATGGCGTAACGACTTCTCCGCTGTCTCAACCGCGAACTCGGCGAAATTGCACTACGAGTAAAGATGCTCGTTACGCGCAGCAGGACGGAAAGACCCCGGGACCTTTACTATAGCTTGGTATTGGTGTTCGGTGCGGTTTGTGTAGGATAGGTGGGAGACTGTGAAGCTCGGGCGCCAGCTCGGGTGGAGTCATTGTTGAAATACCACTCTGATCGCTTCGGATGTCTAACCTCGGTCCGTGATCCGGATCAGGGACAGTGCCTGGTGGGTAGTTTAACTGGGGCGGTTGCCTCCTAAAATGTAACGGAGGCGCTCAAAGGTTCCCTCAGCCTGGTTGGTAAT
Source organism: Promicromonospora kroppenstedtii (assembly GCF_044389675.1). NCBI lineage: Bacteria > Bacillati > Actinomycetota > Actinomycetes > Micrococcales > Promicromonosporaceae > Promicromonospora > Promicromonospora kroppenstedtii. Next base: position 4,589 of record NZ_JBIRYI010000031.1, read on the forward strand.
CAGGTGTCGAGTGCAAGTGCACAAGGGAGCTTGACTGTGAGACCGACAGGTCGAGCAGGGACGAAAGTCGGAACTAGTGATCCGGCGGTGGCTTGTGGAAGCGCCGTCGCTCAACGGATAAAAGGTACCCCGGGGATAACAGGCTGATCTTGCCCAAGAGTCCATATCGACGGCATGGTTTGGCACCTCGATGTCGGCTCGTCGCATCCTGGGGCTGGAGTAGGTCCCAAGGGTTGGGCTGTTCGCCCATTAAAGCGGTACGCGAGCTGGGTTTAGAACGTCGTGAGACAGTTCGGTCCCTATCCGCTGCGCGCGTAGGAAACTTGAGAAGGGCTGTCCCTAGTACGAGAGGACCGGGACGGACGAACCTCTGGTGTGCCAGTTGTTCCGCCAGGAGCATGGCTGGTTGGCTACGTTCGGAAGGGATAACCGCTGAAAGCATCTAAGCGGGAAGCCTGCTTCGAGATGAGGTTTCCATACACCTTGTGTGTGAGAGGCACCCAGCAGACCACTGGGTTGATAGGCCGGATGTGGAAGCAGGGACTGAAGACCTGTGGAGCTGACCGGTACTAACCTGCCGATAACTTCACAACCACACTCACATGAGTTAAAAGAAGATTCTTTGTTGTGCTACGCGTCCACTATGCGGTTCCCGAGTCACGGGCACCAACCCTT
>NZ_JBIRYI010000032.1:0-1115 GCF_044389675.1 Promicromonospora kroppenstedtii
TAGGTGTGATGTCCAGGGAGGTTGTTCCTGGATTGGTGCGACACGCGGTCAGGGTTAGGGGCTGAGGAAGGCCTCCGGTAGTGGAGTGGAGTTGTCGAGAAACCACTTCTCCCACCGGAGGCCTTCATGACCCACGCTAACGCCCTGCTGACCCCGCGAGCACGCCTGCGCCTGGCGCGTCTGATCGTCGAGTCGGGATGGACCATCACCAGCGCGGCGAAGATGTTCATGGTCTCGCCCCGCACTGCGAGCAAGTGGGCCCACCGTTACCGCACCGAGGGGCCCGCGGGCATGACCGACCGGTCCTCCCGCCCGCACCACAGCCCGACCCGGACCCCACGACCCGTGGTCAAGCAGATCGTGGGCCTGCGATGGCGCCACCGGCTGGGACCGGCGCAGATCGCGGGCCGCCTGGGCATGCCGGCCTCGACCGTGCACGCCGTCCTGGTCCGGACCAGGATCAACCGCCTGTCCCGGATCGACCGGGTCACCGGTGAGCCGATCCGCCGCTACGAACACGAGTACCCGGGTTCGTTGATCCACGTCGACGTGACCAAGTTCGGCAACATCCCCGACGGCGGCGGGCACCGCTACGTCGGCCAGCAGCAAGGCAGACGGAACAAGCGCGCCACCGCGGGCCTGCCCCGCGGCACGGACTACGGCCCACGCACCGGGACCGCGTTCCTGCACACCGTGATCGACGACCACTCCCGGCTGGCCTACGTCGAGATCCATACGGATGAGAAGGCCGACACCGCGGTCGGTGTCCTGCACCGAGCCACGACCTGGCTGGCCGAGCACGGCGTGAACGTCCAGCGGGTCCTGTCCGACAACGGAGCGGCCTACCGGTCCCACGCCTGGCGTGATGCCTGCACCCAGCTCGAGATCAAGCACAAGCGCACCCGCCCCTACCGGCCCCAGACCAACGGCAAGATCGAACGCTTTCACCGCACCCTGGCCGACGGCTGGGCCTACGCCCGGCACTACACCTCCGAGACCGAACGCCGCGACGAGCTACCCGGCTGGCTGCACTACTACAACCACCACCGAGCCCACACAGCGATCGGCAACCAACCACCCATCACCCGACTGAACAACCTCCCTGAACATCACAC
>NZ_JBIRYI010000033.1:0-1084 GCF_044389675.1 Promicromonospora kroppenstedtii
TGTACTGAGCCGTCAGGTTGGTGACACTCGGGCTGCGGGTGGGCGTCCGTGGCTGGAGTGGATGCGTTCAGTGTTGTAGTGCTCGATCCAGGGTGCAAGAGCGTCTGTGCGGTCCTGGTTGCTGGTGAAAGGCTGCCGGTAAGCCCATTCGGTGGCCAGGGTGCGGTTGAACCGCTCGACTTTCCCGTTCTGCCAGGGGCAGTGCGGTCGGATGAACTTCTGCCGTGCGCCCAGTGCTGCGACGGCGGCCTGGAAGGCGGTAGAGCGCCGGTAGGTGAACGCGTTGTCGGAGATCACTCTTTCGATCCGGGTGATGCCGTGAGTGGCGAAGTAGGCGGCGGCACGGGTCAGGAATCCGGCCGCGGTCGCGCCTTTCTCGTCCGGGTGGATCTCGGCGTAGGCCAGGCGGGTGTGGTCGTCCACGGCGGCGTGGACGTAGTCGAACCCGATCGGTTTCTTGTCCGGGCGGGACTGGTGGTTGGCGTGGGTGCCGCCCTGGATGCGCCAGCCACCACCGTCGGGGATCCGGCCGAGCTTCTTGACGTCGACGTGGATCAGGTCACCGGGGTGGGAGTGCTCGTAGCGTCTGGTGGTGGCCCTGCTGGATCGGATCAGGGCACCGGTGATCGGGTCGAGCCAGGCCAGCGGCGGGACGTGGTGGCGGTGCAGGATCCGCGAGATGGTCCGGGCCGGGACCCCGGTTGGGGCGGCCAGTCGGGCGGGACCGAATCGCAGCCGGGCCCGGGCCTGAAGAACGGCCTGCTCGCGCTGGGGGCTGGTCTTGGTCGGCATCCGGTGGGGCCGACTGGACCGGTCGGCCAGTCCCGCTGGGCCGTGCTGGCGGTATCGCCGCACCCAGCGGTGGGCGCACTGGCGGGAGATCCCGAGCTCTTTGGCGACGTGAGCGACCGGACGGTGGTCTTCAAGGACGCGGGTGATCAGGATGTGGCGCCCGTGCAGAGTCAGGCGGGCGTTAGCGTGGGACACAGAGGCCTCCTGGCAGTGAAGAACTAGACAGCTCCACTAAGCCAGGAGGCCTCCTTGCGTTACAAGCCGAACGTCACCAACGTCATGGCCGAGTACA